>CAILZB010000060.1 GCA_903838565.1 uncultured beta proteobacterium
CTTCAAACGCCCACGCTTATCGGCTGTATATTTTTAAAGATCTTCAACAGTTCAGAGTCTTTCAACTCCTTCCTGCTGCCTGCTTCACTGCGATCAGCGAAGCCTTGAATTATAGCACTGAAATAAATCACCTAGCAAATCAAGGGGTTATTAACCCCCTCATCCAACTAACTCCGCTGCATCTTCTGTTTACCGCCTCTTGCGAGGCCGTTTCAGCAGCGAAGCCTTTGATTGTAGCACCATCTGCGCAGCTTGCCAGCTATTTTTGTTCATCTCCGCCCAAGGGTAGGTCACTCCCTGCATAGATCATGCTCAACGTGCTTGCCATGACCAGCGACGTGAATGCCAGACATGTATGAGGGATCCCGGCACGCATCGATTTTGTGCTCTTGGCAGGGTCGCAGTGGAAACCGGGAAAACGATGTTGTCGCAATTGGAGTACCAGCAGGTGAACTTGGCGTAACGCCCTACCGGCTCGTCGCGAATGAGTTGCCGCAGCCAGAGGCTGCCCTGCCGCATCTGAGCCGCGTTGAGGCTGGGCTGAACTGCGCCAGCCAAGTGCCGCGATGGGGCGTACCGGTAGTCACAACCTGGTGCACCCTCGTCTCGTCGCCCGTGCGTCGAAGCCACGCCAGCGCGGCGAGCCCACCCATGCTGTGGCACACCAGCACAGGGGCCCGACCGGTCGCGGCGGTCACGCGATCTACTGCCGCATCAATGAGGGGTGCGTATTCGTCGATCGAAGCCAGCACGGGCTCAGGCTCACCGCCACAAACGTGTGCTCCCGAGCGCGCAGGTTTTCAAGCCAAGGCGTCCATAAGCCACGGTTGCACGCGAAACCATGAATGAACACGACGCCACGCCGTCCATTTCCGCGAAGATAGTCGGCCATTGCCCGCGAACGAAAGGGTTGGCGCCAGAAGCAGACTTGGGGAGCGGATCGTGTCTCGCCCCACCAGGCTCCAACCAATTCACGCCAACGCGCTGGGCCGACAGGATCGTATCGATTCGCGCTGCGGAGCATGCAAAACTCCGCAGCCAACACCAGTGAATAGGCGGTCAAGACCAAGAAGAAACCCGACAGGGCGACAGCCGGAGAACTCGTCCACCAAAAACACAGCCTGCCGACTGCCGCGGAAGAAAGAGACAAGGTGATGAGCTGCTGTAGTCGGGCTATCATGGCCGTTCCAGTGTGTGGTTGAGCTATCCGATCCGTGAGGCGTATCCAAGTTCGCTCTCATTGTCCAGCAATATGCGGCGTCGGCAGCACTTCCCCGCTGCAGATCGCGACGGTGACTTGAGCTTACAGGTTCCCCAAACGACGTGTCCTCGGGACTGCTAGACTCACGTTCCCATGCGATTTCGACTGCTCCGCCGCCGCCTGACCGTCAGTGCGCCAAAGATGGCGATCAGAAGCACGCTGCCGTGGCCGCTGCGCTGGGTTGTCGTGGCCATCGTTCTGGGCTTTTGTGGCGCGATCAGTATGTGGGCGTTCGAGTTCGGCCGGGATATTGCCGGCCTGGACAGGACTTCCAAGGAAGAATTGCCGCGCTTGCGATCTGAAGTTGCCCGGTTGACGCTGGAGCGTGACAAGGCGCAATCCATCGCCAATACGGCCGGAAGTCTGCTGGCAGCGGGGCAGGCGACGCAGGACCAGTTGGCGGCCCAAAACCGGCAATTGGAAGCGAACAACCATGCATTGCGCGACGATCTGGGATTTTTTGAGAAGCTGCTTCCGGTATCCGGAACGGGCGGCATCGCCATCAGGGGTTTGCAGGTGGAGGTTCTCGCCGGCGCACAACTCAAATGGCAGGTACTGGTTTTTCAGGCGGTGAAGAATCCGGCGGAGTTCTCAGGAAAACTCGACTTGACCTTCTCCGGTCTGCGAAATGGGAAGCCATGGTCGATGGCGCTGCCCGAGTCCGAGCAAGGTCTGACGTTCAAGCAATATCGCAGGCTGGAGGGCGTGCTGGAACTCCCCGCCGATGTACTGCTCAAAATGGCATCAGCACGAATCATGGATGGCTCGACCGTGCGGGCGGCCCAGACCGTCAAACTCTAAGCCAAGCAACAAAGGAGTTCTCATGTTTGCAAAGAAGAAACAGCCGCCGATCAAAAGTCTGATTGCCCATGGAAGTGAAATCCATGGCAGCCTCAAATTCACCGATGGCTTGCGCATTGATGGCGCCGTCGTCGGCGACGTTGTCGCGGCCACCGAGCGCCCCAGCATTTTGGTGATTTCTGAAACGGCAAGCGTGACCGGCGAGATCCATGCGGACCACGTCATCGTGAACGGACGCGTGACCGGGCCAATGCACGTGCGCAGCTTGCTGGAGGTTCAACCAAAGGCGCGAATCGAAGGCGATGTGTACTACACGGGGTTGGAGATGCACTTGGGCGCTGTCATCCATGGACGTCTGGTGGCGCATTTGGCGAGCGAGGAAAAGCCCACACTGAAATTGGCGGCAAACAATGCTTAGACAAAGTTTTCAGTGATTTACAGTACCATTTGCCATATCCCATTAGGAGTCACCCATGAATGCAGTCGCTGAGAACCTTCAGACCGAGATGCCCGCCCCCATCCTTTTCACGGACAGTGCGGCCGCGAAGGTGGCTGACTTGATCGCCGAAGAAGGAAATCCGGATCTGAAGCTGCGTGTGTTCGTTCAGGGTGGTGGCTGCTCTGGCTTCCAGTACGGTTTCACCTTCGATGAAGTGACGAACGAAGACGATACGACCATGACCAAGAACGGCGTGTCGCTGCTGATCGATGCCATGAGCTATCAATATCTGGTCGGTGCCGAGATCGACTACAAGGAAGACCTGCAGGGTGCGCAGTTCGTCATCAAGAACCCGAACGCGACCACGACCTGCGGCTGCGGCTCCAGCTTTTCTGGCTGATTTCGAACTGGATCTACCTGGTCAGGCCGGGTAGACCGCCCCCAGGATTCGCTCAGCCCTTGCGCCGGTCACGCCGCGCAAACTGCCGGTTTCACGGCGCATCGTCTTTCTGGCGAGCCAGGCGAATGCCGCCGCTTCGACCTGTTGCGGCGGCAGGCCGTGCAGTCCCGAAGACTCCACTCGCACCGAGGGAAGCCAGCCGCCAAGCCGGTGCATCAGTTGTGCATTCATGGCTCCGCCACCACAAACGATCAGCGTCCTGCATTCGGGTGCACAGCGCTCGACTGCGGCGGCGCAGGTCATGGCGGTGAGTTCGGTCAACGTGGCCTGAACGTCCTGCGCTCGCTCCAGGAGAAGTTGGTCCAGCTTGTCCTGAAGCCACCGGGGATTGAACAAGTCCCGACCGGTACTTTTGGGTGGAGGCGCAGCGAAGAAAGGGTCACTGGCCAAACGCTCCAGCAACAGGGGCACGACCTGACCGCCTGCTGCCCACTGCCCGCCAGCGTCAAATCTTTCTCCGGTGTGAAGATGGCACCAAAAGTCCATCAAGGCGTTTCCGGGGCCACAGTCAAAACCCGTGACCGTGGTCGGTCCCGGCTCTCGCGCATCCAATACGCTCACATTCGATATCCCACCGACATTCAAGACGGCGACGGTTTGACCGAGCTGACCGAACATTTCGAGGTGAAACGCCGGCACCAGCGGTGCTCCCTGACCGCCGGCGGCGACATCGCGGCTGCGAAAGTCTGCAATCACATCGACACCCGTCAACTCGGCCAAAAGCGCCGGGTTGTTCAACTGGAGGGTATAGCCGCAGCCGTCAAAACACTGAGGGCGATGCCTGACGGTCTGGCCGTGGGCGCCGATCGCCAGCACTTCTGTCCGGGGCGTGCCGCTGCCTGACAGAAGTTCGTGCACCAAGCCAGCATAGAGTCGGGCCAGGGCGTTGGCCGCCAGAGCCGCTCGATGCAACTCGTCTGTTCCCGATGTATTCAGGGACAGGAATTCCGAGCGCAGCGAGTCATCCAGCGCCGCACTGGCGTGCTGGACGACACGGGGTTTGTCTGCGGCGAAATCCACCAGTACGGCGTCCACGCCGTCCATCGACGTGCCCGACATCAGGCCAACGTATAGCTCGGACATGGATGCGTGGTTTGCGACGTCAATCGCGATAGGGCGCCCGAAAGTGCCGCCCTACTGGGCGCTGGCGACCTGCATCGTCGCCGTCGTCGCCAATTGCATCCGCGTGGAGGCGGCCAGCGCGGCGAACGCCGGCCGGGCCGTAGCCGAGACCGGGATGGTTTCACTTTGGCGCGCAACCGTCAGCGGGTCCTGGTATTTGCCGTTGACGCGAAATTCAAAGTGCAAATGCGGCCCCGTGGCCCAGCCCGTCGCACCGACTGCGCCGAGGTTCTGCCCCTGGGCAATGCTTTGTCCGCGCTGGACGCTGATCTTGCTCAGGTGCGCGTAAACCGTGGTTTGGTTGTTGCGGTGCTTCACGATGACGACATTCCCGAAGCCGTTTTGAACCCCGGCAAAATCCACCACACCGTCACCCACGCTACGCACCGGTGTTCCCGTGGGCGCTGCGTAATCCACACCCTGATGCGCCAGCCACTTTTGCAGGATCGGGTGGAAGCGCATCTTGAAGCCGCTGGTGATGCGCGAGAACTGCACTGGCGACGCGAGGTAGGCGCGGCGCAATGATTGCCCATCCAGCGTGTAGTAGCCGCCCTTTTGACCGGGCTCCTGGAACCACATCGCCTGCAAAGTCTTGCCGTTGTTGACAAACTCGGCCGCCAGCACACGCCCGGAGCGCATGGGTTCGCCGTCTGCTTCCAGGGCTTCATAAACCAGCGAGAAGCGATCACCCTTGCGCAGGGCCCGATGGAAATCGATATCGCCGGAAAAAATTTCCGCCAGTTGCGTGGCGACTGAGTCGGGAATGCGGGCATCGTCCGTGGCGGCAAACAACGAAGAACGAATGACGCCACTGGCAAGGCGAGTGGAAGCCGACAAGGCAGCGGTTTCAACGTGTGCCGCAAAGCTGTTGCCCGAGCGGTCGATCACCAATCGATTGAACTGCCCCTCGTCCTCGGCGTTCCATCTTGCCGTCAACCGAAGCAGCGTTGCCGAACCGCTGGCTTCAGCGGTGACCGTTCTACCCGAGCGCCCCAGGACGTTCTTGCGCGTGAGCGCGTCGTGACGCAGGAAGTCTGCCGCCTGCGCGTCGTCGATGCCAAGCCGTTTGAGCAGGCTTTCTGCGGTGTCGGTGGCGCGCGTCGTCTCCGAGCGAAACAGGTTGACCGACTGAATCGCCAGTTGCTCTTCCTGGGTCTGGAGCGGCAAGGCAGAAACCTCTTCCAACACCTGATGCACCGGCAGATTGGCCGCGTCCGGCGCAAAGGAAGCGACCGCAAACGCGCCGCTTGCGGCGCCCAGCAGCACCACCGCAACCGCGGCCGTCATCCGCTTGGGATGGCGTTTCAATACGGAAACGAGGCCCGTTATGAGGGCCTGGAAAATTTCATTCAAAGCAAGAATTCCTGATGCATTGAGGCTGTTGCCGGGAGCGGTTTCAACTGGAGTCCGACGGACTCAGGGAACGGTGCCGGCACAGCCAAGGAAGCGCCAACTAAAATCTGACGCTGCGGCTGCGCCCAGTATAGCGGTGTCAAGCCCCCGCACATCTGAAGAAACCCTTATGAATCAAGCAACTCATCCTCCTTTTTCTGTAACTGACCGTGTCCTGGAAGCGATGGCCGTGAGCTTGCGCGGCAGCGAAGAACTGATCCCACAGGACGATTGGTTGAAGAAATTGGCCCGATCCGAGGCGACCGGCAAGCCACTGCGCATCAAGCTGGGGCTGGACCCGACGGCGCCCGACATCCATCTGGGCCATACCGTGGTGCTGAACAAGATGCGCCAGTTGCAGAACCTGGGGCACCAGGTGATCTTCCTGATCGGCGACTTCACCAGCCTGATTGGCGACCCATCGGGGCGCAACACGACGCGGCCACCGCTAACGGCCGAGCAAATCAAGGTCAACGCCGAAACCTATTACCGTCAGGCGAGCATGGTACTGGACCCAAGCCGGACCGAAATTCGCTACAACAGCGAATGGAGTGACCCTTTGGGAGCCCGCGGCATGATTCAACTTGCGGCCAAATACAACGTGGCGCGCATGATGGAGCGCGACGACTTCAACAAGCGCTTCAAGGAAGGCCGCACCATCTCCGTGCACGAATTTCTGTATCCGCTGATGCAGGGTTACGACTCGGTGGCGCTGAAAAGCGATCTGGAACTGGGCGGAACCGATCAGAAGTTCAACCTGTTGGTGGGCCGTCACTTACAGGCAGAGTACGGTCAGGAGCCGCAGTGCATCTTGACGATGCCGTTGCTAGAGGGGCTGGACGGCATCGAAAAGATGAGCAAGAGCAAGAACAACTACGTCGGCATTTCGGAGGACGCCAACACCATGTTCGCCAAGGTGTTGAGCATCTCGGATGAGTTGATGTGGCGCTGGTTCACGCTGCTCAGCTTCAGGAGCGAAGCTGAAATCGCGCTCCTCAGGGCCGAGGTTCAAGGCGGCCGCAACCCCAAAGATGCCAAGGTGGCGCTGGCCAAGGAGATCACGGCGCGCTTTCATTCATCGGCGGCCGCAGACGCTGCGGAGCAGGATTTCGTGAATCGCAGCAAGGGCGGCGTCCCGGACCAGATCCCCGAACTGTCCCTGCCACTGGGTGAAGGCATTTCTTCGATCGGCGTCGCTGCGCTGCTGAAGATGGCCGGCCTGGTGGCCTCCAGCAGCGAAGGCAATCGATTGATCGACGGCGGTGGTGTGCGTGTGGATTCGAGCGTCGTGAGCGACAAGGGCCTCAAGCTGGGGCGCGGCGCTTACGTGCTGCAGGTCGGGAAACGCAAGTTTGTGCGCGTGACCTTGGACTGAATCAGGCGTTGAAGACAACGCCCGCGACGCGCGTGGCAGCCCCGGCCCGCACCAGGTCCACGATCAATGCGTCTATCCATTGCTCCAAGGCCATTTCGGAAAAATAGCGCCGCTGCACCAGTCCCAGGTACGGCGTCGATTGGCACCAGGCGACCATCAGGTCCATGCTGATTCGCTGAACTTCCAGCAGCTTGAATTTGAGCAGCACCTTGGCCGCGTACTGGGCGTGCTTGGTCGGGTCGCTGGCGAAGCCTTCCAGACGTTTTCGAGCCCAAGCGAGCGACTTGGCAACAGCGGGAAAGGCCCTGCCGTGCCCCGGAATGACGATGCGCGGTTCGAGCGCCTCGATCACATCCAGCGTGGCGCCGACTTCGTCGAACGCACTTGCGCCCTCCAACTCCGGGAACACCACGCCGAACCCCTTTTCCCACAGGGCGTCACCTGAAATCAGGGTGCGCGATCGGGGTTCAAACAACATGACCGCGTGCGGGTCATGCCCGGGTGCCGCATGAATCTGCCACAGGGCATCGGCCAGTTCCAGTTCCTGTCCCGGTTCGAGCACAGCGCTGAAAGAAAATTGCGGGCACTGCTGTCCGGTCGACTTGTAGCTCAGCGCTTCGTCATCCCAGGGCACGACGTAGGTCGATTGCCCCGACGGAATCCTTGTGGTCATGCGCGGATAGCGCTGTTGCAGCCCAGCATTGCCACCGCAGTGGTCGCTGTGCAGGTGGGTGTTGATCAGCTGGTCCAGGGCTCGGTCCCCCAGGCGCTGCCCAAGCAGCATCAGCGTTTGCGCTGCGTGTGTGCAGTAGCCGCTGTCCACCAGCACGGACTGCTCTTTGCCCCGGAGCAGGATGCTGTTGGACGACAGCCAGCCGCGCTCGAACACCGTGATCCCGGGCGGCAAGCTGGCCTCAGCCTCCATCAGACGCGGCGCTGCTGACGGCAGAAAAAGGTCGGCCACACGGCCTTCATTTGCCGCTGCGCAGTTCGCGCCGCAGGATTTTTCCGACATTGGTCTTGGGCAGCTCGTCCCGAAACTCGATGTATTTTGGGTGCTTGTAGCCGGTCAGGTTCTGCCGGCAGTATTTCGCCACGTCGTCCTCGGTGAGCGTGGGGTCGTTCTTCACCAGGAAGACCTTGATCGCCTCGCCCTGCTTGTCATCCGGTACGCCAACCGCGGCGCATTCCACCACGCCAGGGCACAGGGAAATGATGTTTTCGAGCTCGTTGGGGTAGACGTTGAAGCCGCTGACATTGATCATGTCCTTCTTGCGGTCCACGATCTTCGTGTAACCGTTCTCATCCATGATGCCGATGTCGCCGGTGCGCATGAAGCCGTCCGCGGTGAAGGCCTTGCGCGTCTCCTCCACCTGCTTGTAGTAGCCTGTCATCACATTCGGGCCCCGGATGCAGATCTCACCGGATTCCCCCTGCGGCAGGGAATTTCCGTCGTCGTCCTTGATGGCGATGTCGATGCTGGGCAGAGGCAGGCCGATGCTGCCGGTGAACTGCGAATTGGTGACGGGATTGTTGGTGCCGATGGCGCAGGTTTCGCTCATGCCCCAACCCTCGATCATCGGGCTGCCTGTGGTTTTCAGCCATTGCTGAGCCGTCCCTTCGGACGCGGCCATGCCTCCCGCCTGGGACACGCACAGGCTGGAGAAATCGACCGACTTGAATTGGGGGTGCTGCAACAGTGCGTTGAACAGCGTGTTGACCGCCGGCAGCATGTGAAACGGGCGCTGCTTCAGGACTTCGACGAACTTGCCGAAGTCGCGCGGATTGGGGATGAGCGTCAGATGTGAGCCCTGGCGGATGGCCAGCAGGCACAGGGTCAGTGCAAAGATGTGATACAGGGGCAGTGCCGCGATGCTGTTGATCTTGCTGACGTCTCCCACACGGCCCATCGCCGGGGTGAACCAGGCCTCTGCCTGGAGCACCGCTGCCACAATATTGCGGTGGGTCAGCACCGCACCTTTGGACAAACCGGTGGTTCCCCCGGTGTATTGAAGAAATGCGATCGAATCCAGTGTGCTCGCTCCGGACTTGAGCGTCATGCTCTTGCCTTCTGCCAAAACGCGCGCAAACGGCGTCACGCTGCGACCCTCACCCACGGGCAGCTTGTAGGCAGGGACCATCTTGGCCAGGTGGCGCACCGCAAAAGTGATCCACCGGCCATACCAGAAGCCCAGCAACTCGCCCATGGACGCCATCACCACGTGCTTCACGGACGTGCGCTCGATCACCTCCTCCAGCGTATGCGCAAAGTTTTCCAGGATGACGATGGCGCTGGCTTCGGAGTCACGTAGCTGGTGTTCAAGTTCCCGGGGTGTGTACAGCGGGTTGACGTTGACGCAGGTGTAGCCGGCGCGCAGCACGCCCGCCATGGTGACCGCGAACTGCGGCACATTGGGCAACATGATGGCGACCCGTGCCCCCGGCTCCAGCCCCAGTCCCTGCAGCCACGCACCCAAGGCGGCCGAATAGGCATCAAGCTGGCGATAAGACATCCACTGGTTCATGCAAACCGAAAACGGCTTGTCCGCATTGCGTTTGAACGATTCTTCCAGAAGGTGTGTGAGCGATTGACATGAACCGGGGTCAATGTCGTGCGGCACGCCTGGGGGGTAGCTCTTGAGCCAGTATTTTTCCATGTTCCCTGTCCTTGATGGAACGATGATTGTGCCGCCGGATGGGCAGCCGCCGCTATCGGGCTTGTCCCAATGCGCTTTCCAATTCCGCTGCACAGACCAAAGGATCTGCGTCAAAAAGTTGCTGCATCCAGTGCGACTCGCGCTGTTCGATGATGCCAAGAAATTCGGCCGTCAGACCTTTCTCGCTGGCCAGCGCAGAGAACGTCTCAAAGCCGGATTCCAGAAAGCGTTGCAGATCCCCAAGGCCCGCCGCTGCCGCAGGACCGCGCATCATCCTCAGCAGCAGCCGCAGCCCTGGCGCACGCGTGAGTTTTTCCAGCTCCCTTCCTAATTTCAGCACCCACTCGAGCTGCGCTGTGCGGTCATCTCTGCGGGCCACGCTGCGCCAGCAAGACGCGTATCGGCTGGCCTCGCTCGAGCCTTCGGGAAAAGCGGCGCCCAGCCAGGCCTGAGCCATCTCGAAGTCCAGCTGCTCGGTCAGCGCGTGCAGTTCGGCCAGCGCGACCGCGGTCACCGCGGCCTCTTTCGGGAAGATGCGCTGCAGCGCGCCCGCGATTCGTGCAAACTGCTGATCGCGTTGCGAAAAATCCTGGTCACCATACAGTTCATCCAGGAAGAACTGTGCCGCGGCCCGAAAGGGCCCAGTTGCCAAAAGATCAGCGTAGGTCGCGGCGAAACGGCGGGCCTGGAATCGTTTGACCTGGGCCACAGCGCGAGCAAGCAGGGGGTCGGCCATGCAGCGCTGGCGCCGCGCCGATACCTGGTCCACCGCTTCTCTGATCTTTTGGGCTGCGTCCATAGCTTGTGTGCGCTGCTGCGCCGTTAGTTGCCACACCGCGTGGGGAATGGGCGCGCAGGCCGCCTTGAACTGCCGCCGGAGTCAAACTCCGCACCCATGATAGATCGAAAACGGACGTGCCCCGGTTGAGGTTTGGCACCCCCTGCTGCCGGATTGGGGCCCATCGACAGGAGCCTGCCAGTTTGATGGGTAAAAAAAATCCCGCCAAGACCGGAGTCTGTGCGGGATGGACTGGGTCCGGATAAACCGGCTCGCCAATTCGACGGCGCGGTTTAGCGCTTGCTGAACTGCTTGCGACGGCGAGCACCGTGCAAACCGACCTTCTTACGTTCCACTTCGCGCGCATCGCGCGTGACGAAGCCGGCCTTGCTCAACTCGGGCTTGAGCACCGCGTCGTAGTCGATCAGGGCGCGCGTGATGCCGTGGCGCACTGCGCCGGCCTGGCCGGACTCGCCGCCACCATGCACATTGACCATGACGTCAAAGGTTTCGGTGTGATTCGTCAAGACCAGGGGTTGCTTGCAGATCATGATCGAAGTTTGGCGACCGAAGAAGTTTTCGATGTCCTTGCCGTTGACCGTGATCTTGCCGCTGCCTTTTTTCAGGAAAACGCGGGCGACGCTGGATTTGCGACGGCCGGTTCCATTATTCCATTCACCAATCATTTCAAGGCTCCTTAGATTTCCAACACTTTGGGTTGCTGGGCGGTATGCGGGTGCTCTGCACCACCGTACACCTTGAGCTTCTTGATCATGGCGTAGCCCAGGGGTCCCTTGGGCAGCATGCCCTTGACGGCTTTTTCCAAAGCGCGACCAGGATGCTTGGCTTGCATGTCCTTGAAGTTGGTGGCAGAAATGCCGCCGGGATAGCCGGAGTGGCTGTAGTAAATCTTGTCGAGCGACTTGGCGCCGGTGACGCGAAGTTGGGCTGCGTTGACGACGACGATGAAGTCGCCGGTATCGACGTGAGGCGTGTAAATGGCCTTGTGTTTGCCGCGCAAACGGAGAGCAACTTCGCTGGCTACTCGTCCGAGGACCTTATCGGTCGCGTCAACCACAAACCACTCGTGCACCACGTCAGCGGGTTTTGCGCTGAAGGTTTTCATGAGTTTTCTCTTTTCTAGAGGGTTTGCGCAGCCCCCAACACGGAGGCCACTTGGTTCAGCCCTTTTCCACGGTCGGTGTTCCTCTTATGGGAATCTCTTAGGTGGGTTTTGCGCGTCCGGCTCTCGCTTTGGCGCAGCTTCGCCGCGGGGCCAAAAACGCTGCGAAGCTTTGGATTATATGAAAATTCAGGCGAAAGGGGAAATTTTCGTCCTTGGGTCGATCGGCCGTGCCCTCAGTGGGAGCGAATCATGGTCCCGTAGGCCTGCTCCGTCAGGATTTCCAGCAGCAGCGCGTGGGGCACGCGCCCGTCGATGATGTGCACTGAATTGACCCCGCCCTTGGCCGCGTCCAACGCCGAGGAAATCTTCGGCAGCATGCCGCCGTGGATGCTGCCGTCGGCAAACATGGCGTCGATTTCGCGCGCCGTCAGATCGGTCAAAAGCTTGCCCGACTTGTCCAGGACGCCGGGGGTATTGGTCAGCAACAGGAGCTTTTCCGCCTTCAACACCGTGGCCAGTCTGCCCGCAACCACATCCGCATTGATGTTGTAGCTTTCGTTGTTTTCGCCAAAACCGATCGGACTGATGACCGGGATGAAGGCGTCGTCCTGCAAGGCCTTGACCACGCTCGGGTCGATCGCCACGATATCTCCCACCTGGCCCACGTCGTGCTCGACCGCCGGATCGTCCAGGTCCCGCAGCTTGAGTTTTTGCGCCCGGATCAGCCCCCCGTCGCGCCCCGTCAAGCCCACAGCCTTGCCGCCCGCCTGGTTGATGAGTCCCACGATGTCCTGCTGCACCTCGCCAGCGAGCACCCACTCCACTACCTCCATGGTCTCGGCGTCGGTGACGCGCATGCCCTGCACGAAGCTGCCCTTTTTCCCCAACCGGTTCAGCGCCGTTTCGATTTGCGGCCCACCGCCGTGCACCACCACCGGGTTGATTCCGACCAGTTTGAGCAGCACCACATCTTCGGCGAAATCGGCCTGCAGCGCCGGGTCTGTCATGGCATTGCCGCCGTACTTGATGACCATGGTCTTGCCATGGAACTTGCGGATATAGGGCAGGGCTTGCGCCAGAATCTCGGCCTTGTCGCGCGGGGCAATGGGGATGGAGTCAGTCATTTTTTTGTCGTTGCAAAGGGGTTCGGGAACAGCGCAAATTGTGCCCCAACCAACGGGCGGCGCCAGAACTGTCCTCCAGTTCTTTCTTACATCAGTCTGTTGGGGCCTGCGACCTGCCGGTACAGGACGAGGTATTTTTCCGCGCCAGCCTTCCAGCCAAAGTCCTGCTGCATGGCGCGCCGCGCCACTTCGGCCCATTCTTCGGGGCGGGCGTACAGCGCGAAGGCGCGGCTCAGGGCACGGACGAAACCGCCGACCGAGAAGTCGTCGAAAACAAAACCGTTGGCTCGCTGCTCGGCCAAGTCTTCCAGCGTGCTGTCCACTACTGTGTCCGCCAGACCGCCGACACGGCGCACCAGCGGCAGGCTGGCGTATTTGAGTCCGTACATCTGCGTCAGGCCGCAGGGTTCGAAGCGCGAGGGCACGAGCGTCACATCGGTCGCGGCAAAGATGCGGTGCGCCAAGGCCTCGTCATACCCCAGGCGCACGGCCACAGCCAACGGGTGACGCCGGGCCTGCTCGCGCAACGCGGCTTCGAGCCACGCCTCGCCACTGCCCAGCACCACCAGCTGGCCTCCGCGCTCAAGGACCTCATCGATCGCACCCAGCACCAGGTGCAGGCCCTTTTGCTCCGTGAGCCGGCTCACCACCCCAAACAGCGGAGCGCGCGCCTGCCCGGCCAGACCCATTTCGGCCTGCAGCGCGGCTTTGCATTGCCCCTTGCCCACGATGTTGTTCGCGTCATAGGAGAAAGGAATCAGTTTGTCTGTCGCCGGGTTCCAGGCCGACTCGTCCACGGCGTTCAGAATTCCTGTGAGCACATCGCGGCGTGCGCGCAGCAATCCGTCCAGGCCACAGCCCTGCTCGGGCGTCTGGATCTCCTGCGCGTAGGTGGGGCTGACGGTGGTGATCCTGTCGGCATAGAACAGCCCCGCCTTCATGAATGAAAGCTGGCCATAAAACTCCACGCCATGAATGGAGAAAGCCGCGTCGGGCAGGCCGAGGTCATGGAAGTGCTGTGGCGCAAACACGCCCTGGTAAGCCAGGTTGTGCACGGTGTAGACGCTGGCCACGCGCTGCGCCTGGTGCTCGCGCGAAAACGCCAGATAGGCCGGAGCCAGGGCGGCGTGCCAGTCGTGGGCGTGCACCACCTGAGGCGTCCAATGCGCGTCCAGGCCTTGTCCCAACTGACCGGCCATCCATCCCAGCAACGCAAAGCGACGGCAATTGTCGGCGTAGGGCTGGCGTTGCGCGTCCTCATACGGACCGCCGCTGCGCAGGTACAGCGCAGGCGCATCGATCACATACGCGAGCAGGTCCAGACTTGCGAGGCGCCCCTGCCGCAGCGTGACCGACTCGCCCCAAGGTGTGACCACCTGCGCCACCAAGCTCGCGTCCTGAAGGTCCTGCAGGATCGGCGCAAAGCCCGGCAACAGCACGCGCACATCGCAGCCCGCCTGCTGCAGCGCGGCGGGCAAAGCGCCGGCAATATCGGCCAGCCCACCGGTCTTGAGCAGCGGAAAAATCTCGGCACTGACTTGCAGCACTTTCATGGCTTTTTCATGCATCACAGTTTTTTCAGCATGCATTTGGTGATGAGCACGACGCCCGACTCGGTGCGTTCAAAGCGCTGCGCGTCCAGCGCCGCGTCCTCACCCACCACCAGGCCCTCGGGCAAAACGCAGTTGCGATCCACCACGACCCGGCGCAATCGGCAATGCCGATTCACGGTCACGTTGGGCAACAGCACGGCCTGCTCCACATGGCAGAAGGAATGCACGCGCACTTCGGAGAACAGCACCGACTGCGCCACGTGGGAGCCCGAAACGATGCAGCCGCCCGAGATCAACGTGTTCACCGCCACGCCCGTGGCACCGCTCTTGTCGGGCACGAACTTGGCCGGTGGCAACTGGCGCTGATAGGTCCAGATCGGCCAGTCGGTGTCGTAGATGTCGAGTTCGGGCGAGGTCGACGCCAGATCCAGATTCGCGGCCCAAAAGGCGTCGATGGTTCCGACATCGCGCCAATAGGGCTGCTTGGTCTTCACGCGCGACACGCAGCTCATTCCAAACGGGTGCGCCAGCGCACGTCCTTCAGAAACGCAGCGCGGGATCACATCCTTGCCGAAGTCGTGGCTGGATTGCGGGTTTGCCAAATCCTCTTCCAGCAGTTGGTAGAGGTACTCTGCATCGAAGACATAGATCCCCATGCTCGCCAGCGAGACCTCGGTCTGGCCCGGCATGGGCGGCGGATCGGCGGGCTTTTCCAGAAAAGCGGTGATCTTGCGCTCGGCTCCCAAAGCCATCACGCCAAAGGCGCTGGCTTCTGCGCGCGGCACTTCGATACAGCCCACGGTGCAGCCCGCGCCGTTTTCGACGTGGTCCTTGATCATCAGCGAGTAATCCATCTTGTAGATGTGGTCGCCCGCAAGTATCACGATGTACTCGGGTCGGCTGGAGCGGATGATGTCCAGGTTCTGGAAGATCGCGTCGGCCGTGCCGCGGTACCAGTGCTCCTCACCGGTGCGCTGCTGCGCGGGAAGAAGGTCCACCATCTCGTTGAGTTCGGCGCGCAGGAAACTCCAGCCGCGCTGCATGTGGCGCATCAGCGAATGCGACTTGTACTGCGTCACCACGGCCATGCGCCGGATGCCCGAGTTCAGGCAGTTGGACAGCGCAAAGTCGATGATGCGGAACTTGCCGCCAAAGTACACGGCCGGCTTGGCGCGCTGATCGGTCAACTGCTTCAGGCGCGAACCCCGACCTCCGGCCAGCACCAGGGCGACGGTGCGGCGCACCAACTGGTGCACCTGGAGATGGCTGGTTCTGCGTTCAATGATGGCGGGCATAGACGACTCCTCTATCGTGAAGATTGGCACCGGGTTTTGTATGCCTGCATTTTGACCGCTGAGAAGTTCACGCAGCAAGCTCGGGAATAAATAAATGTCCGTCTGCGTCCCATGTTGGAGGGCGCAGTAGTACAGTGCGCCTCACCAGTGAACAGGAGCCAAGCATGGGTCAGATTCTCGAATTCACGCGCTCCGACGGGGCATCCACGCGCGGCTATTTCGCCGACGCGGGCAAGGGACGACCCGGCGTGGTGGTGATACAGGAGTGGTGGGGGTTGAACGACCACGTCTGCAGCATCGCCGACCGGTTTGCACAGGCCGGCTTTTCGGCTCTGGCGCCGGACCTGTACCGGGGCCGTGTGGCCAGCACGGCGGACGAAGCCAGTCACATGATGACCGGCCTGGACTTCGCCGACGCGACGCATCAGGACCTTGCAGGCGCCGTGAAATTCCTGCGGGAACGCTGCACCCAAGTGGGTGTCACGGGCTTTTGCATGGGCGGCGCCTTGACCATTGCCGCCGCGGTGCACGTTCCCGCGCTGTCCGCCGCGGTGTGCTTTTACGGTATTCCACCAGCCCAGTTTGCCGATCCGGCGCTGATCAAGATCCCGTTTCAGGGACACTTTGCGAACCGTGACAAGCACTGGGATCCCGAGCAGGTGAATGCCCTGGAACAAGCGATGCAGGCTGCGGGTGCCGCACCAGAGATTTATCGTTACGACGCCGAACATGCCTTCTTCAACCGGACCCGCCCCGAGGTCTATGACGCCGCCTGCGCCGATCTGGCTTGGGAACGCAGCCTCGCATTCTTCAAGCAGCACTTGGCCGCGTAGCTTGCGGCAGTGCCGGAAAAACGGCACGCGCATCCACCATCTGGTCGATGGTACCAAGGCGTTCCCCTCCCTAGAATGAGCCGGAGCAACGCCGAGCAAGCCACCCGTGATGAGCCGACCACCGAGATAACTCAGGAGTTGAATTTTTGATGCAAGTGGTTGACGCCTTCTCCTCCAGCTACAGGCAAGCGCGCGAAAAATTTCTGAATGCCGCGGCCAACGCAGGGCTCACCGTCACATCCTATCCGCACCCCTTGCCGGGACGCGATGGTGAGGCCTTGGCGCTGGACGTGGTGCGTGACGGCGCTGCCGACGCCGACAAGTTGCTCATCGTCAGCAGCGCTTGTCACGGGGTCGAGGGTTATTGCGGCTCCGGGGTGCAGGTGTTTGCGCTGCACGATGAGGCATTTCGGGCGCAATGCGCCGCCGCGGGCGTGGCGCTGCTGTATCTGCACGCCATCAACCCCTACGGCTTTTCGCACACGCGCCGCGTGACACACGAGAACGTGGACCTGAACCGCAACTTTCAGGACTTTTCGCAGACCCTGCCCGTGAATGAGGCCTATCGCAAGCTGCATCCGCTGCTACTGCCCGACAAGTGGCCGCCCGGTGCGCTGAACGCAGCGGCACTGGCCTGGTATGTGGCAGGGCATGGCATGAGGGCCTTTCAAACGGCGATGACGAGCGGCCAATACGAGTTTGCGGATGGACTCTTCTATGGCGGATCTGCGCCCACCTGGAGCAACCTGGCGCTGCGCCGCGCTTTGCGCGAACACGCCGCCGGCGTGCGCCAGTTGGCGTGGATCGACCTGCACACGGGTTTGGGACCTTGCGGACATGGCGAGCGAGGATTTGCCGGCAAGTCAGGGGACCACGCGGCACTGGCGCGTGCGCGCGCCTGGTGGGGTCGCGGCGCGACGCCGGTGACTTCGCTTGACGACGGCTCGTCGGTGTCGGCGCCACTGCGCGGACTGATGTGGTTTGCGCCCTATGACGAGTGCCCGCAGAGCGAAATCACGGCGATTGCGATAGAGTTCGGCACGCAACCGGCGCTGAAAGTCGTGCAGGCCCTGCGCGCCGAGCAGTGGCTGAACCTGCATCCGCAGACAGGGGCGATACAGGCAGCTCAGGCCAAAAAGGCTTTGCGCGACGCTTTCTACGTCGACACAGCAGACTGGAAAGAAAAGGTCGTCAGCCAGGCGCGAGAGGCGATGCTGCAAGCGTTCACCGGCCGAGTTTCGGCCCTATAAAGGAGAGACATCAAACATGACCTATCCAAATCAGCCTGACCCGCAAGCCATGGCGCCTGCCGCTGCTCCCACTGCCGTCACCCGCAACGTGGTGGTGGCCGCGGTGGCGGGCAACGCGCTTGAGTTCTACGACTTTGGCACCTATGCCTTCTTTGCCGTCTACATCGGCAAGGCCTTCTTCCCGGCCGCGTCCGACTTCACCAGCCTGTTGCTGTCCGTTGCCGTGTTTGGCGTCGGCTTTGTGACGCGCCCGCTGGGGGGCATCCTGATTGGCGCCTATGGGGACCGGGCCGGGCGCAAGCCGGCGATGATGCTGACCATCCTGTTGATCACGCTCGGCACCCTCGGGCTGGCGCTGACGCCAAGCTACGAAAGCATAGGCATGGCCGCACCCGTGCTGGTGGTGCTGTGCCGACTGGTGCAGGGCTTGGCGCTGGGGGGCGAAGTGGGGCCTTCCACGGCCTTCCTGATCGAGATTTCGCCGCCAGCAAAACGAGGTTTTTACGCCAGCTGGCAGTTTGCCAGCCAAGGGATCGCGGTCTTGCTGGCGGGTCTGGTGGGCGTGCTCCTGAGCAAACTGATGGCACCGGCCGATTTGCAGGCCTGGGGCTGGCGCATCCCGTTCGCGGCGAGTCTGCTGTTGATACCGATAGCGTTCTATCTGCGCCGTCGCATGCCCGAAACGATAGCGCCAAGGGAACATCACGATGTCGGCGCGGCGCCGGGGTTGATGCGCCAGTTGCGTCAGAGCGCACGCGTCATCGTACTCGCCGTGCTGGTGGTGCTGGGCGGAACCGTACCCACCTACGTCTGCATGTACATGACGACCTATGCCATCAACACCTTGAAGTTTCCGCCGGCGACGGCGCTGGCCGCGACCGTGGCGCTTGGCGTCTCGACCGTGATCTTTTCGCTGCTGGGAGGCTGGCTCTCGGACCGCTTCGGGCGCAAGCCGGTGATGCTGATTCCGCGCGTGCTCGCGGTGCTTTTGGCTTACCCGGCTTTCATGCTGCTGATCGAAACCCGGACCACGACCGCGCTGATCGGCGTCACGGTCCTGCTGGCCGGGTTGACCTTCATCAGCGCAGCGGCCTCGCTGGTGACCATACCCGAACTGCTGCCCATCCGCATTCGCTCCACCGGCCTGTCGATCGCCTATGCCGTGGGCGTGGCGGTGTTCGGAGGCTCGACCCAACTCGTCATCACCTGGCTCATCGGCGTCACGGGCAACCCCGTCGCACCTGCCTGGTATCTGGTCGGTACGGGCATCGTCAGCGCACTGGCGATGCTGGCCCTGCCTGAAACCAGGGGCCAGGAACTCAAGGCTTGATGCACGCCAACGAGTGCACGCCAACTCAAGCGGCATGCAAGCGCTGGAACAATCCACCGGGCAGGCGTGACACCTCACCGCCGAGTTCCAATTCAAGCAATTGAAC
Organism: uncultured beta proteobacterium; assembly: GCA_903838565.1. Classification (GTDB taxonomy): domain Bacteria; phylum Pseudomonadota; class Gammaproteobacteria; order Burkholderiales; family Burkholderiaceae_C; genus CAIKVZ01. Next base: position 18,903 of record CAILZB010000060.1, read on the forward strand.
CTGCAGCGCCGCCGCATCGATGCCGGTGCGCGCCACCAGCGCGTCCAGGCTCACCGGGTCGTGGCCCAGCGCCTGTAACAGCGGGCTGGCTGCGGGTTCGGGATCCGTTGCCGCTCTTGCCTGATGAGACACGACAGCAGCACTTGCCGCCATCGGTAGCGCCAGTTCCTCCAGAATGTCCTGCGCTGTTTCCACCAATTTCGCTCCCTGCCGTATCAAGGCGTGACAGCCGTGGGATTGCATGGCGTGGATGGAGCCGGGTATGGCAAACACCTCCTTGCCCTGCTCGGCCGCGAGCCGCGCCGTGATGAGCGAGCCCGACTTCAGCGCCGCCTCCACCACCAGCGTGCCCAGGGACAGTCCGGCAATGATCCGGTTGCGCTTGGGAAAGTTGGCAGCCAGCGGCGGCGTCCCCAACGGATACTCGCTGACGAGAACTCCCCGCTGAGCGATGCGGTGTGCGAGTTGCCGATGCTGGCTCGGATAGACCCGGTCCAGCCCGGTCCCGACCACGGCGGTGGTGGCCCAGGGAACGGCGCCAGGCTCTGCGGCCAGCGCGCCTTCGTGCGCCGCACCATCAACGCCCAGCGCCAATCCGGAAACCACGCCAAGCCCGGCGTCGGCACAGGCAAGCGCGAAATTTCTGGCGTTGGCCAGCCCCTGGGGCGTGGGATTGCGGCTGCCGACGATGGCGATGCAGGGCGCAAAGGGTTCAACAGCGGGCGCCGACAACTGCCCCATCAGGTACAGCAGCAGCGGCGGATCCTCGATCGCCAGCAGACTCGGCGGATACAGGGCACCCCCCAAAACAGCAACCCGGTGCTGCACGCCCGGCAGGTTCTGGCCATGCAGCCAGTCCCAGGTTGAGGCGAGCTGACGGGCGCTGTCTGGCGGCTCGCACAGCAAGGCATCCGCCTGCGCGGCGCTCACCACCTGCTGCAAGGCCACTCGCGTCTGGAAAAAAATGGACTGAGGCAGACCGAAAGCCGCCAGCAACTTGCGCGCGGCCTGGTTGCCGACGCCAGGGGTGTGGGTCAGCCTTAGCCAGGCACCGAGTTCGTCGCGTTCCATGGTCTTGCCCTCGGAACAATCCTCATTTTGGCCAATCCCTTGGCAGTGGATCCGCTTTACCTGGGGTTCGTGACCCGGTCACCCACCTTCACGCCGTCGGTGATTTCAAGGATCAGCGCATACGACAACTTGTCGAAGGGACGGAACACCATCAGCAAGCCATTGCGTTCATTCGGAATCTTGACCTCCGACAGCCGGGGGTCGGTCCGGTCTTTCAGTGTCGGCCCTTCCTTGAGGATGGCCAGCACATCCCCGGTCTTCAGACCGTCGCTGCTGCCGCGATTGAGCACCACCACCTGATTCTGCGCGGCGTTGGTGACGCTGCTGCCATAGACCGAAATGATGCGCCCGTCGACCTTGCCCTCGGGCGCACGCGGCACGAAATTACGAATTTGGCGCTCGGGCTCCGGCAGAAGACGGTCGCCCACGCGCATTTCTTCCTTGGTTTCGATGATATCAACCGAGGCAGCGGTTGGCAGCCCGGCGCTCTCGCCCTGCTGCTCCGTCTTGCTCGCACCCCCACCCAACAGCCGGGCCAGCCAAGTTGAACCCTCGACCTCCCTGTCGGCCACCGGCGCGATTTCGCCGCGCACGAGTTGCGCCTTGCCAACGTAAGTGGCCTCATAGCCGAGCACCGCACGCGTGTCCGGATCCAGCAGCGGCGTTGCGTTGCGAAACACCCGCAAGCGGGGCAGCGCTCCGCTGGCAGGCTCGGTCACGGGAGCGCCCGCAGGACCACGAATGTAGGCGCGATCCCCTCGGCTGAGCAGCACCCGGCCTTCTTGTGCGGCGACGATACGCGGCGCCAGTTGGAGTTCGTCTTCGCCGACGATGTTGGGCTCCACCAAAAAAGGTTCAATCAGGTGCGGCTGCAGCGTTGGCAGCGCCCCTGCACTCAAGCTTTCATAGCGGTTGCGCGGGGACAGGCGCACCGTTTCCGTGGGAGCCGCGCCATCTTCCGTCGCCGTCGGCGAGCGCGTCGTCAGCGTGGCAACGCCATTCTTTTTTTCCAGGAACAATTGCTGGCCAGGGTAGATCAGGTGCGGATTGACGATATCCTTGTAATTCATGCCCCAAAGTTCGGGCCAGCGCCAAGGCGACTTGAGGAACAAGCCCGAAATGGCCCAAAGCGTGTCGCCGGCCTTGACCGTGTAGCTGTCTGGCGCATTCGGCGCGAGTTCGCTCAGTGGCACACCGCTTTGCGCGACCTGCGAAGCAGTCGCTTTTTGACTTTCAGTGATCGGGAAATTCTGGGCGTGCGCCACGCCCATCAGCGCCAGACTGGCCGCAGCCATGGTGACCAAGGGACGGCAAATTTTGGAAAACGTGAAATCGGGCATGTCTTGCTGCATTGCGAAAAGCCTCCCTGGGCCAGTTGCCGGTCAGCCTGTTGCAGAGCCAAAAACCGGTCGGGGAACTTGATAAATCACGTGCGATTCTGCACTCAAGCCCTTGATTGAGCAACGATAATTGACTTTGGTCTGTAACGAAATAATCGAAAGTCGCGAAAATAGCGACAACTCAGCTCGCAATCCCATGGCCCTCATACCCATTCTTCTCTACCCCGACCCTCGGCTGCACAAGGTCGCCAAACCGGTGCAGGCGGTGGACGCCCGCATTCACCAGTTGATCGATGACATGCTTGAAACCATGTATGACGCGAATGGCATCGGCCTGGCTGCCAGCCAGGTGGACGTGCACGAGCGGCTGGTGGTGATTGACATCTCGCAGGAGCGCGATCAGCCGCTGGTGCTGATCAACCCCGAGATCGTCTGGGCCAGCGAGGAGATGCACCTGAACGAGGAAGGCTGCCTGTCCGTTCCCGGAATCTACGACGGCGTGGAACGCTCTTCGGCCATCAAGGCCACCGCGCTGGACCGCAGCGGACAGAGGCGTGCGATTGAGGCAGAAGGGCTGCTGGCCGTTTGCATTCAGCACGAGATGGACCACCTGCTGGGCAAGGTGTTCGTGCAATACCTGTCGCCGCTCAAGCGCAACCGGATCAAGACCAAGATGCTCAAAGCGCTGCGCGAGGAGTCGCGTTGAGGGTCGCCTTCGCAGGAACACCGGAATTTGCCGCTGCCGCGTTGGCGGCACTGCATGCTGCTGGGCACGAGCTGGTGCTGGTCTTGACGCAGCCGGATCGGCCCGCGGGGCGCGGCATGAAGTTGAATGTGTCTGCGGTGAAACAGTTTGCGCAGGACCACGCCCTTTCCCTGGCCCAACCGCGCAGCCTCAGACTCGAGGGCAAGTACCCGGGCGATGCCGCGGCGGCGCAACAGGCGCTGCTGGCCGCGCAGCCAGACGTAATGGTGGTCGCGGCCTACGGTCTGATCCTGCCGCAGTGGGTGCTCGACTTGCCGCCTCGGGGCTGCCTGAACATCCACGCCTCGCTGCTGCCGCGCTGGCGCGGCGCAGCGCCCATCCACCGAGCGATCGAAGCGGGCGACTCGCAGACCGGCATCACGCTGATGCAGATGGACGCCGGACTGGACACGGGTGACATGCTGTCCGTAGAGGCCGTTTCGATTGCGCCGACAGACACGACCGGCAGCCTGCACGACACGCTGGCGGCCTTGGGCGCGACGATGATCGTGCAGGCACTGGCCCGGATGGAAAGCGGCGAACGCCTGCCCGCGCTGCCCCAGCCTGGCGAAGGCGTGACCTACGCACACAAGATTGAAAAACACGAGGCGCTGCTGGACTGGACCCAGCCTGCGGACGTCATCGCGCGCCGCATCCACGCCTTCAATCCCTTCCCGGGTGCGTCGACCACGATGCTGGGCGAAACCGTGAAGATCTGGGGCGCGACAGCCCTGCCCTCGGCGGGTGCGACGGCAAGCGGCACGGTGCTGCGGGCGGACGCCAATGGCGTGCTGGTTGGCACGCGCGACGGCTGCGTCAACCTCACCGAGTTGCAGCGACCTGGCGGCAAACGCCTGAGCGCCGCCGAATTTCTGCGCGGCTTTGCGCTGCCGCCCGGCACGGTGTTGGGTGGGCCATGAGCGCCGCGCCGGGCCGCCCCAAGCAAACTCGCTCCCCCTCGGGGCTGAGTTCCGCGGCTCCCGGCCTGCCTGCGCAGGACGGGACGGAACGAAGAGATATTGCCTGCGGCATCGGCCCGTCCAGCGAGGACACCCCGTGCCGAGCCCCGGCACGCGCGGCGGCGCGGGACGCTTGGGGGCTGGCATGAGCGGCCTGCTTCGGCTCGTGCGGCATCCACAGTTTGCCCTGGGCGCGAGGGAGATGGCGGCGGTGTCGCCCGGTCTGGCGGCCTGGGGACTCATGACCGGCGTGGCCATGGTCAACTCCGGCATGAGTGTGCTCGAATCCGTGGCCATGACGCTGCTGGTGTTTGCCGGCAGCTCGCAACTCGCAGCCATTCCCCTTCTGGCGGCAGGCGCTCCGGCGATCGTGATCCTGGCCACGGCCTTTTGCGTGAACCTGCGCTTTGTCGTCTTCAGCGCCCACATGCGGCCCTACCTGATGCACCTCAATCTGTGGCGCCGGCTGTTCACGGGCTACCTCACGGCCGACCTGAGCTATGTGATGTTCACGCGGCGTTACCCGCACCCGGCGACGGAGGCGCAAGGGCGCAGCGCGCAAGTGGCCTATCTGAGCGGCGGCATGGCGCTCAACTGGTTCAGCTGGCAAGCGGCCAGTCTGCTGGGTATCGCGCTGGCGCATTCGGTTCCCACCCGCTGGGGCCTGGGCTTCGCCGGCATTCTGGCGCTGCTGGGCGTGGCCAGCTCGCTCGCATCCAGCCGCCTGCGCATGGTGTCGGCCGGCGTGGCCGGTGCGGCCGCGGTGGCGGCCTTCGCGCTGCCGTTTCACCTGAACATCGTGGTCTCGATCGCGGCGGCCGTGACGCTGTGCATGCTGGCGGAAACCACGCTCAACGCCGCACGCAGCAAACCATGAGCGGCTCCGATTTCTGGACCCTGGGTGTGATCGTCGGCATGGCGCTGGTCACGGTGCTGACGCGCTCCTTCTTCTTCATGTCCAGCAGCGACTGGTCGCTGCCGCGCTGGGCCCAGCGCGGTCTGCAATACGCACCGATTGCCGCGCTGTCTGCCGTCATCGTGCCGGAAATCGTCATGACGCAAGGCGCCTTCATCAGCACCTGGCAGGACGCACGCCTGTTCGCAGCGGCAGCAGGCGTGGCGTATTACTTCTGGCGCAAGGGCGCGGGCCAGGCCGTGCTCGGAACCATTCTGGTGGGCATGGCGGTTTATCTGCCGCTGCATCTGGCGCTGGCCTGGTAGCGTGTTCGAAGCGGCTTGTTGCTGTCATGTAACCGGTTCCGTGTGAAAATCGCCGATTAAGCGAAACAAAATAACCAGGAGACACAAAACATGACCCGTCGCGCCACCAAGATCGTCGCCACCCTTGGCCCCGCCTCCAGTGACCCCGCCATGCTGGAGCAGTTGATCCGCGCCGGCGTGGACGTGGTGCGCATGAATTTCAGCCACGGCACAGCGCAGGACCACATCGACCGCGCCACGCTGGTGCGTGCTGCGGCGACGCGCGCCGGGCGCGAAGTGGCCATCATGGCCGATCTGCAGGGGCCCAAGATCCGCGTGGGCAAGTTTGCCGACGGCAAGGTCATGCTTGAGCCCGGACAGAAATTCGTGCTCGACGCGGCGCGCACCGAACTCGGCGATATCGACGCCGTGGGCCTGGACTACAAGACGCTGCCGAGCGAAGTCAAGGCCGGTGACGTGCTGCTGCTCAACGACGGTCTGATCGTGATCACGGTCGATTCGGTCAAGGGCGCCGCGGTGTTCACCACGGTCAAGGTCGGCGGCGTGCTGTCCAACAACAAGGGCATCAACAAACAGGGCGGCGGCCTGACGGCACCGGCGCTCACGGCCAAGGACATGGACGACATCAAGACCGCGATGTCGTTCCAGGCCGACTATGTGGCCGTGAGCTTTCCCAAGAATTCCACCGACATGGAAATGGCGCGCCAGTTGTGCAATGTGGCCGGCGCCGAATTCAATCACAAGCCGGGCCTGATCGCCAAGATCGAACGCGCTGAAGCGATCCCCAAGCTGGAAGAGATCCTGCTGGCCAGCGACGGCATCATGGTCGCGCGCGGCGACCTGGCCGTGGAAGTGGGCAATGCCGTCGTGCCCGCGCTGCAAAAACGCATGATCAAGCTGGCGCGTGAGCATGACCGCTTCGTGATCACGGCCACACAGATGATGGAGTCGATGATCGCCAACCCCGTGCCCACGCGCGCCGAGGTCAGCGACGTGGCCAACGCGGTGTTGGACGGCACAGACGCGGTGATGCTTTCCGCCGAAACCGCCGCCGGCAAGTACCCGCTGGAGACGGTGCTGGAAATGGCCAAGATCTGCGAGGCCGCAGAAGCTGCGGAAGAGTTGACGCTGGACGCGGACTTCAGCGGCCGCACCTTCAGTCGCATCGACCAGGCGATCGCGCTGGGCGCCTTGTTCACCGCGCACCACCTGGGCGCCAAGGCCATCGTCGCACTCACCGACAGCGGTTCGACCGCCTTGTGGATGAGCCGCTATCTGATCCACGTGCCGATCTACGCACTGACATCCAATCTGGCGACGCAGCGGCGCATGACGCTGTACCGCAATGTGCACGCGCTGCTGATGGACACGAGCGCGGTGCGCGATACGGCGCTGACGCAGGCCGAACGCCACATCAAGAACCTGGGCGTGGTGCAGGCCGGCGACGTCTACGCCATCACCTGCGGCGAACCCATGGGCGCGCCTGGCGGCACCAACATGCTGAAGATCTGCCGCGTGCATTGAGGCAGGGATAGACCTTCTCGCGCCGCGGCTGATTCGAAGGGACAGCCCGGCGCCGTAAAATTCACCGTTTTTCTCAGGCTCTCACTTCAACTTTTTCTAAAGGTTTCACCATGGCTCTCGTCTCTATGCGCGAACTGCTGGATCACGCCGCTGTCAACGGCTACGGCATTCCGGCCTTCAACGTCAACAACCTGGAGCAGGTCCAGGCCGTCATGGCTGCGGCCGACGAAGTGGGTGCTCCGGTCATCCTGCAAGCCAGCGCTGGCGCGCGCAAGTACGCAGGCGAAGCCTTCATCAAGCACCTGATTCAGGCGGCGATCGAGACCTATCCGCACATCCCGCTGGTGATGCACCAGGACCACGGGCAGAACCCGGACGTGTGCCGCGGCGCCATCAACCTGGGCTTCTCTTCGGTGATGATGGACGGCAGCTTGGAGGCCGACGGCAAGACCATCGCCAGCTACGAATACAACGTGGAAGTCACGCGCAAGGTGGTGGAGATGGCGCACGCCACCGGCGTCACCGTCGAAGGCGAACTGGGCTGCCTGGGTTCGCTCGAAACCATGAAGGGCGACAAGGAAGACGGCCACGGCACGGACGCCACCATGACGCGCGAGCAGTTGCTCACCAACCCCGAACAGGCGGCCGACTTCGTCAAGCGCACGCAGCTGGACGCGCTGGCAATCGCCATCGGCACGAGTCACGGCGCCTACAAATTCACACGCAAGCCCACAGGCGACATACTCGCAATCGACCGCGTCAAGGAAATCAACCGCCGCATCCCGAACACGCATCTGGTGATGCACGGATCCAGCAGCGTGCCGCAGGAGTCGCTGGCCATCATCCGCCAGTTCGGCGGCAACATGAAGGAGACCTACGGCGTGCCAGTGGAGGAAATCCAGAAGGCGATCCAGTTCGGCGTGCGCAAGATCAACATCGACACCGACATCCGCCTGGCCATGACAGCCGCCGTGCGCAAGTACATGTTCGAGAATCCGGACAAGTTCGACGCCCGCGACTGGCTCAAGCCCGCGCGCGAAGCCGCCAAGGCGCTGTGCAAGCAGCGCTACATCGAGTTCGGCTGCGAGGGCCAGGGCGCCAAGATCAAGACCAACAGCCTGCTGGTCGTGGCCCAGCGCTACGCCCGTGGCGAGCTGGCCCAGGTGGTGCAGTAAAGATCTTCAGGTCCGCCGCCGGCAAGGTGGCTGGGCCTGTTGCGATAATCGGGGGCCCGCTGAATTTTCAGCGGGCCCTTTTTCCTGGTGCGCCGGACCCGGCGCACCTTTCAGAATGCCCACGATCATGACCTCTGCCCTGCACACCTCCACCCTCACTTCCCTTCCGCTGCTGGCGCGCGGCAAGGTGCGCGACAACTACGCCGTGGGCGAGGATCGGCTCTTGATGGTCGCCAGCGATCGCCTCAGCGCCTTTGACGTGATCATGGGCGAGCCCATTCCGGGCAAGGGCGCCTTGCTCACGCAGATGGCGCTGTTCTGGTTTGACAAACTGGGAAGCCTGTGCCCGAACCACCTCACCGGCGAGGCGCCCGAGAGCGTGGTGAGCGCGGCCGACCTGCCGCAGGTGCGGGGCCGCTCCATGCTGGTGAAACGCCTCAAGCCCATTCCCGTGGAAGCCGTGGTGCGCGGTTATCTGGCGGGCAGCGGCTGGAAGGAGTACCAGGAAAGTCAGTCGGTGTGCGGCGTGCAACTGCCTGCAGGACTGAAGAACGCGAGCAAGCTGCCAGAGCCCATCTTCACGCCCGCGGCCAAGGCCGAGATGGGCGAGCACGACGAGAACATCGACTTCGACCAGGTGGTGAAGATCGTCGGCCCCGAGTTGGCCGCGCAGATCCGGACTTTAAGCATCGCCATCTACCAGGCCGCGGCCGAGATCGCGTTGATCAAGGGCATCATCATCGCCGACACCAAGTTCGAATTCGGTCTGGATGAGAACGGCACGCTGACCCTGATGGACGAGGTGCTGACTCCCGACTCTTCGCGCTTCTGGCCGGCCGAGAGCTACGTCGAAGGCAGCAACCCGCCCAGCTTTGACAAGCAGTTCGTGCGCGATTGGCTGGAGACCCAAGCCTGGGACAAGACCCCGCCGGCGCCGCGCCTGCCGGCCGAGGTGATCGCGAAAACCGCCGCCAAGTACCAGGAGGCGTGGCAGCGCCTGACTGCCGCGTAATCGGGACTTGAGACACAGCCAAAGGCGAGGTCTTGAGGATCCCTGCCTGGAGAACCGCCGCACCGGTGGCTGCCGTGCAGCATGGGCGGCTTCGAATGTGGCGCGATTGAGCGAGCGTTTGTTCAATTTCGTCGAGCACTGGCAAAATGCCCGCATGACGACACAAAGGAAGCGCTCAGGGTGGAAATGGCTCCTGTCCGGGATGCTCCTTTTGAGCAACGCCGGACCGCTGCTGGCTCAGAGCACCGAACTTGACGCCCCTGCAGTCATCGTATCCCAGCCCGCTTTCAAACTTGAAATCCAGGCGCCCGACGAGGTTCGCAGCCTGCTGGAAAAGCACCTGGAGCTGCTGCGCTACCGTGAGCTCCAGGACCTGAGCGAGATCGAGCTCCAGCGCCTCAGCGTGGCAGCGCAACAGAACACCCGTGAACTGCTGGCCACGCTGGGTTACTTCTCGCCCGAGATCCGGCTCGAAACGCTGCCGGAGAGCTCCAAGCCAGCGGTGCGCGTGCTGCAACTGAGCGTGGTGCCGGGCGAGCCAGCCCGGGTCGCTGAGGTGAAGATCGAGTTCCACGGACCGATCCAATCGGACGCGCAAGCGCAGCAGCAGCGCCGGTTGATCGAGAGCAGTTGGTCGCTGCGCCCCGGCGCGCGCTTCACCCAGGACGCCTGGGACAGCGCCAAGCGCCAGGCGTTGCGCCAGCTCATGGCACAGCGCTACGCCGGGGCCACGCTGGGGACCACGCTGGCCGACGTCGATCCCGACAGCCACAGCGTGCACATCACGTTCACGCTCGAGTCCGGGCCCGCGTACAAGATCGGCCGCATCGCCGTCAGCGGCACCCAGCACCACGACGCGGATATCGTCAGACGCCTGGCGCATGTGCCGGCGGGGACAGACTACGCCCAGGCCGACCTGGCGCTGGCGCAGCAGCGCCTCATCGCCAGCGGCTACTTTGACTCGGCCTCGCTTGCGCTGGATCTCGCGAGCGACCCCACGGCGGCGACGGTGCAGATTCAGGTGCGCGAGGCCAAGCTGCAAAAGCTCGTGCTCGGCATTGGCGCCAGCACCGACACCGGGATGCGCGTGACGGCCGAACACACGCACAACCAGGTGCCCGGCATCGACTGGCGCGCCATCACCAAGCTCTCGATCGCGCGCAACACGCGCGCCATCGGCAGCGAGCTCACCTCACCACCCGACGAAAACAACTGGCGCTGGATCACCGCGCTCAAGTATCAGATCGAGCCCATGGGAAGTTTCGAGGTCAGCAGCGAGCAGGTGCGCGTGGGTCACGACCAGGACAACGTGCGCCTGGAGCGCTACTACTACCTGCAATACGACCGCTCCATCACAGCCGCCAGCGCCAGCACGCCCGAGGTGACGGCCGAATCCGTCAGCGCCAACTACACCCACACCTGGCGCAGGTTCGACAACCTGATCTTTCCGTCGAACGGCTGGGGGCTGGGTCTGGAGTTCGGTGGCGGCAGCACGGTCAACGGCCCGGCCGACCCGTACGGCCGCTTCGTCGCCCGATGGCTGAACTTCCTGCCGCTGGACCTGCTCGATCCGCAGACATCCGCTCGCTCTGGGCGGGTGGCGCTGCGCGCGCAAGGCGCGGCCGTGGTCGCACGCGCCAACGCCACGCTGCCCAGCACCCAGATGTTCCTCAGCGGCGGCTCGACCACGGTGCGCGGCTACGCCTACCAGAGCATCGGCGTCAAGCTGCCCGACGGGCAGACAACGGCCGGCCGCTACCTGGCCATGGGCAGTCTGGAGTGGCAGCACCCGATCGTCATGAACGACAAACTGACCGAGTGGGAGGCTGCCATGTTCGTTGACGCAGCTGCCGTCGCGAACACCCCGGCCGCACTGCGCTCCCAGGTCGGCGTCGGTGCCGGCGCGCGCTGGAGAAGCCCGATCGGACCGCTGCAGCTGGACCTGGCCTATGGCGTGGCGGTCAGGCAATTTCGTCTGCACATGAACCTGGGGTTCACTTTCTGATGAAGGCGCTGCGCATCCTGCTGATCGCCGGACTCGGTGTGCTGACGGCGCTGCTGGGCGCGACGGCGGCGCTGTGGCTCTGGAGCGATACCGACAGCTCGCTGGCCGCGACGCTGAAGCAGGTGTCGCGTTTTCTGCCTGCGGGTCAGACCCTGGAAGCCAGGGACGTCAGGGGCTCGCTGCGCTCCGGCGGAAGCATCGCCTGGCTGCGCTGGCAGCAGGGCGAGCTCAGCATCGAAGCCAGCGACGTGGTCACGGCGTGGTCGGCGCAGGCTTTGCTGGAGTCTGAGCTCAGGATCGGGCGACTGGAGGTCGGCCATCTTCGCATCGACGACCGGCGCGCCGCCACCCCGCCCACGGCGCCGACCCAGCTGCTGCTGCCGTTTCGGGTCGACCTGAGCTTCGCGATCGCGGCGCTGGAGTGGGTCGGCCCAAGCGGACTGGCGCTGAGCGAGATCGGCGGCCATTACCGTTTTGACGGCCAGCAGCACATGCTCGATGCGGGCCGGGCACGCCTGGCGCTGGGCCAGTACAGCGTCAACGCCCGGTTGCAGGCGCGCGCACCGATGGGCCTGTCGGCGCAACTCAAGGGCTCGGTTCAAACGACGCTGCCCAAGGGCGGCCAGACCCTGAAGGCCACCGCCCAGGCGGAGCTCAAGGGTCAACTTGGCGGCAGCGACGCCGCGCTGGAACTGCTGGCACAGCTGGCACCCGACGGTGCGAGCGCGCCACGAAGTGCGATGCAGGCCAGCGCCTCGGCGCAGATCCAGCCCTGGCACGCGCAGCCGATCACGCGCGCGCAGCTGCATTGGCAGGGCCTGGATCTGGCGGCGCTGTGGCCCCAGGCGCCTCAGACCCGGCTCGACGGCGAGGCCAGCGTCACCCCCGCCGCAGCCGGCTGGCGCGCGCGGATCGAGCTCAGCAATGCACTCTCGGGCCCGTGGAACCTGCAGCGCCTGCCGCTGGACAGCCTGCAGGGCGAGCTTGATTTCAGCCAGGGACAGTGGACGCTGCAATCGCTGCAAGCCCGAGCGGCCGAGGGCCGCGTGCAGGCACTGGGCAGTCTTGCCGGTGGCAGTTCCAGCGACCCCAAGGCGTTGAACTGGCAAGGCCAGGCGACGCTGCAAGCCATCAACCCCGCTGCCATCGACTCCAGACTGGCAGGCACGCGTGTCGACGGCCACCTGGACGCGCAGCAAACGGCCGCAGGCGTCGCCTTCGACGCCCATCTGCAGGCCGCCGCAACCAGCGGCGCCGCGGCACCCCGGGCTGGCGGCGTCCTTGACGGCATGCGCCTGAAGTCGCTGAACGCGAAAGGCCTGTGGCTGGCGCCCACCTTGAAAATCGACACCCTGCAGTTGCAGACCGATGGGGCCCAGCTTCAGGGCCAGTTGAGCTTGCGCAGCGACAGCCTGGCGGCACAGGGCCGGGCCACACTGACCCTGCCCGGAGCTCAGGCCAGCCTGGAAGGCCAGATCGCCAGCGCCAATGGCCAGGGCGAACTCAGCCTGCAAGTGAAGGATGCGGCGCTGCTGACGCACTGGCTGGCGCGCTGGCCGGGCAGCCCTGCCGTCTTGCATGGCGCCAACCTTGAAGGTGGCGCGGAGCTCAGCGCCCATTGGCATGGAGGCTGGCAGGGGCAGGGACGGGAGCTGCGCATCGAGGCCAGTGCGCACGCGGCGCAGCTGCAGCTGCGCGCGGCCGAGGGCGCAGATCCGCTTTGGCGCCTGCATGCGCTGCAGGCCGAGCTCTCCGGAACGCTGGCCGCGTTGAAGCTCAAGGCTCAGGCGCAGCTGGACAATGCCGGCCGCCATGTCGAGCTGACGGCTCAGGCACAGGGTGGACAGTTGAGCAACGGTATCTGGCAGGCGAAGCTGGAGACGGCGCGCCTGAGCGCGCAGGACAGCCAACGCCCCGGCAACTGGGTGCTGCAGCTCGACCAGAGCGTCGCCCTGCGCTGGCGCAACAGTGGCAGTTCACGCTCGCTCGAGATCGCGCCTGGCAGCGTGCAGGTGAGCGCGCCCCTGAGCGGAGCCGTGCTGCTGAGCTGGCAGCCTGCAACCTGGTCGCAGCAGGGCGAACGCAGCCGCTGGCAAACCCAGGGCCATCTGCAGGGCCTGCCGCTGGCCTGGATCGACCTGCTGGGCAACAGCAGCATGAACCAGGTCGGATTCAAAGGCGACGCCGTGTTCGACGGCCAGTGGCAGGCCGCAGCGGATGAGTCGCTGCACATCAAAGCCAGCCTGGAGCGCAGCAGCGGCGACCTGCTGCTGCAGACCGATGACGCCTCGCTGGGAAGCCTGCAGGCCGGCCTGACGCAGGCTCGGCTGGAGCTCAACGTCGAGGGCGAAAAGGTGGCGGCGAGTCTGCGCTGGGACAGCCAGAACGCGGGCCAGGCGCAGGCCAACTTCAGCACCCGCCTGCTGCACCAGAGTGGCCAATGGACCTGGCCGCAGGATGCGCCGCTTGCGGGTTCAATTCAAGCCAAACTGCCACCGCTGGCAAGCTGGTCGCGTCTGGCGCCACCGGGCTGGCGGCTGCGCGGCACGATGGACGGGCAGGCCGAGCTCACGGGCACGCGCGCCACGCCGCAGTGGCACGGAACGCTGCTCGCCCGCGACTTGACGCTGAGCTCGGTGGCCGACGGCATCGATTTCCGCAAAGGGACGCTGCGCGCCAGCATTGACGGCCAGCGTCTGGAAATACTCGAATTCAAGATCGGCGGTGCCGGAGCCAGCGACGCCGGCCGGCTCTCGGCCAAGGGCTACGTCGACTGGCTGCCGGCGTCCAACCCATCGACCCCGCTGGGCTCGCGCTTGCGCATGGCACTCGACGTTCGGGCCGACGCCCTGCGCGTGAGCGCTGCCGCCGACCGGCGACTGGTGCTGTCGGGGCAGTTGAGCGCGAAGTTGATCGATGCGCGCCTGAGCTTGCGCGGCAGCCTCAAGGCCGATCAGGCGCTGTTTGTGCTGCCGGAGGACAGCGCTCCGACCTTGGATGACGACGTGATCGTGCGCGCCAAGGGCACGCCCACGCCTCGCAGCGTCGCGGCTTCCACGCCCGTGTCCACACGGGTCGGCGTGACACCAGACATTCTTCTGAGTCTGGACCTGGGCGAGAACTTCCAGTTGCGCGGCCACGGCCTGACGACCCGACTGGGCGGCACGCTTGAACTGCGCAGCGTCGAGCACGAGCGCTTGCCACGACTGAGCGGCGAGCTGCACACGGTGGGCGGCAGCTACAAGGCGCACGGCCAAAATCTCAAGCTCGAAAAAGGCGTGCTGCGCTTTGACGGGCCCTACGACAACCCGACGCTGGACATTCTGGCGATTCGCCCGAACTTGCAGCAAAGGGTGGGCGTGCGCATCATGGGGACCGCCTTGGCGCCGATCGTGCAGCTGTACGCCGACCCGGACTTGCCCGATGCAGAGAAACTGGCGTGGCTGGTGCTGGGCCGCTCGTCCGCGGGCGGCGGTAGTGAAGCGGCGGTGTTGCAACAGGCTGCCTTTTCGTTGCTAGGTGACCGCGGCATGGCCGCGTCGGGGGGGGTGGCGCAAAGCCTGGGCTTCGATGAATTGAGCCTGGGCAGCAGCGCCAACAGCACGTCGACGGGAAGCAATGCCATCGGCAGCAACGCCTCCGACACCACGGTCACGCTGGGCAAGCATCTATCGGGCAATTTTTACGTCGCATACGAGCACGGCGTGAGCAGCGCCATGGGAACGTTTTCGATTTTCTACGAGCTCTCGCGCAACTTCACGCTGCGCGCGCAGACCGGAGAACAGAGCAAGGTGGATCTGATTCTGACGCTGCGCTATGACTGATCGGCCCGAGCTCTTGCCGGTGCAGCGCCCATCTTCCCACCGCGCCACCCTAGCCCTGTGCGCTGCGTTGGCATTCTGGCTTGCCGCCGGCTCCTTGCCCGCCAGCGCGCAAAGCGCCGAGCCGGCGCACTCGCAGGCCAGGCGTCCCAAGATCTGCCTGGTGCTCTCCGGTGGCGGAGCCCGCGGCGCCGCGCACGTGGGCGTGCTCAAGGTGCTCGAAGAATACCGCGTGCCGATCGATTGCATCGCCGCCACCAGCATGGGTGCGCTGGTGGGCGCGGCCTACGCCACCGGCACCACCGTGGCGGAGATGCAGGCCATCGTGGGGCAGATCACCACCGAGACGCTGTACAAGGAAAATCCGCCGCGCACGGAAGTCGACATGCGGCGCAAGCTGGACGACAACACGCTGCTGTTCGGCCCCGAGCTGGGGATTGGGCGCGATGGACTGAAGCTGCCCAAAGGCGTGGTCACGGGGGTTCAGCTTGAATCCTTTCTGAGGCAGCTGGCCAAGGCCAGGGGCTACCACCAATTTGATCAACTGCAGATTCCGTTTCGCGCGGTGGCGACCGACTTGGTGAGCGGCAAGGCCGTGGTCTTCAGCGAGGGCGAGTTGGCCAACGTGATGCGCGCCAGCATGTCGGTGCCGGGCGCGGTGGCGCCGGCCGAGTTTGCCGGAATGATGCTGGTGGATGGCATGCTCACGAGCAACCTGCCGATCCAGACCGGGCGCGCCATGGGCGCCGACATCATCATCGCGGTCAACGTGGGCACGCCGCTGCTCAAGCGCGACGCCTTGAATTCGATCGTCGCCGTGAGCTCACAGATGCTGAGCATCCTGACGGAGCAGAACGTTCAGGCATCGATCGCCACGCTGACGCCCGCCGACATCCTGATTTCACCCGAACTGGGCGATTTCTCGACCGGGGATTTTGACCACCTTGCGGAAATCACGCCGGCCGGGGAAGCGGGGGCACGCAAGCTGGCCAGCCGTCTGGCGCAGCTCTCGCTGCCCGAGGCCGAATACGCCCAGCTGCGCCAGCGTCAGTTGCTTGCGCTGGCGCCGGACGTGAAGTCCGTGGATGAAATCCGGTTCGACCCGCTGCAGCGAGTCAACCCGCAGGCGGTGCGCTCGGCGATGGAGACCCGGACCGGTGAGACCATAGACCAGCCGACCTTGGACCGCGACATGCGCCGGCTTTACGGCACGGGCTACTTTGAGCACGTGAACTACCGGCTGCTGGAGGAACCGGGCAAGCGCGTGCTGGCCGTGGAAGCCGTCGAGAAGTCCTGGGGACCCAACTTCATCCGCTTCGGCTTGGGGATGTCGAGTGACTTCAAGGGCGACGCCTACTTCAACCTGCTCGCCAGCTACCGCCAGACCTGGATCAACTCGCTGGGTGCCGAGTGGCGAACCGATCTGCAGGTGGGGCAGGATCCCGTATTGAGCAGCGAGTTTTACCAGCCGCTCAACGCCGAGGGAATCTTCTTCGTCGCACCCAGGCTGGTCTTTGGCAACAGCAGCTTCAACCTCTATCAGGGCGACCAGCGCTATGCGCGGTTTCAGGTGGGATCGCGCCTGGCGGGCCTGGACCTGGGTGCCCAGTTGGGTCGCTCCAGTGAGTTGCGGCTGGGTCTGGTGCGTGGCGCCATGTTGCCGGAGCTCCAAATCGGCCCGCCAACGCTGGCACCGGCTTCACCCCGTATTCAGCAAGGAGGCCTGCGCACTCGATGGCTGCTGGATCGCCTGGACAGCGTCAACTTCGCGCGCTCCGGCAGCTATGGCGAGGTCAATCTGCTGGACTCCGCGCGGCAGATGGGCGCCCAGGACAACTACGTCAAGTGGTCCGCCAGCGGCACCTCCGTCTATTCCTTTGGGGAGAACACCTTCAACTTCAATGCCTCGTTGGGTGGCCGCGCTGGCTCCCATCCGCTGCCCACCTATGACCAGTTTCTGTGGGGTGGCTTTCTGCGCCAGTCAGGCTATGCAACGGGTCAGTTCTTTGGTGAGGATCTGCGATTTGCCCGTGTCCTCTATTACCGTCGCATCATGCGTGGCAGCATGCTCGATGGGGCCTATGGCGGGCTGTCGCTCGAAGCCGGCAAGGTGGGCAACCAGCTGGTTCCCGGCAACAACGAGGGTCTGATGGTGTCGACCGCCGCCTTTGCGGCCGCCGACACTCCGATCGGTCCGCTCTATGTGGGCTACGGTCGCGCCCGCAGCGGCGCCAGCAGCTTCTACATCTATCTTGGCCGACCCTTCTGATGCACCGCGCTCATGCAGACGCCGGGCGCCAAGCTCCATGCAGTGATCACTTCGCCTTGGGCGCGACCGGGAACCTGGCGAAGGCTGCTGTCACGGCCGTGTTGATCGCCGCGGGAACGTCATTCAGATCTTTTTGCGTCACGCTGTTCGTCACCACGCCTTCCCACACCAGTTGCTTGCGTGCGGCATCGATCACATCGACGTTGAGCGTGCCCTCGGTGTACTGCGACACGATCGTCTGATCCGCGTACAGCGGCCAGGCTGAATAGGTGCGATAGCCATAGTAGCCGCGTCCGCCAAAGCCCAAGGGCGCCGGCGTGCTCGAGACCCGGAGCTTGTCGGCCAGGGCCGCATTGAAGTTGATCAGCAGCTGCGGCGCGCTGGCGTCCAGGCGCAGGCCGCGCGCCTCCAGTTCGCGCTGTGTGGCAGCGATCAGGGATTGCGACACCAGGCTCTGGATGTCGCCGCGGTCCGTGCCCAGCGGACTGACAAAGCCAAAGGTCCGGTACTGCGTGAAGTCAGCGGTCCGATCCCAATTCACCCGCACGTCGGGAACACTGGCGCAGCCGCCCAGGACCAGCAGCGAGCTGCCGATGGCCAGCGACAAGAGGTATTGGATGAGGCGCTGTTTCATGGTGTTGAACTCCTTGGTTGAAGTGCTGTGGATGGCGCAAAGGCGCTACGACGAATCGACCGCATCGGTCCAAAAAAGGTCACGTGCCAGTTCCATCGCCACCGCCACAAACGCGGGCCCGAGAAACAACCCGACCAGACCCAGGGTCTGCAGCCCGCCGACCATGGCCATCAGAATGAGCAGGGAATTGAGGCGCACCCTTTTCCCGATGACCTGGGGCTTGACCACGTTCTCGAACACAAACCAGACCACGGCCAGGTCAATGGCGCCAACGAGGGCCCAGGTGGTTTGCCCCGAGAGGTACAGATAGGCCAGACAGGGCAGCACCAGCACCGGCATCAGCATCGGGATCACCCCCAGCAGACCGGCACCCAGACCGATCAACAACCCCGCCTGCACGCCGCCGAGAACCAGCGGCAGCGCCAGCAGGACGCCTTCAAAAGCGCCCACCAGGACGACGCCGTTGATCGTTCCCCGCAGCGCTTCAATGGCCGAATCGACATAGCGCACGCTGCGCTCTTCCACCCAGTGAGCCAGCACACCCGCGTACCGGGCCTGAACCGACTTCCCGTGCTTGAGCATGAAATACAGCGACACCAGCATCACCGTCATGGTCAGGATCTTGTCCATGGCCTGGCTCCACAGCAGTGGCACGAAAGACATCAACTTGCCGTTGCTCAACTTGTTCAAAACATCAACGATGCCCGAGCTGTTGCTGATGTTTTCCAGCCAAAAAGCCGCCATCTTTTCGCCAAACGGAAGGTATTGAAAAAAAGCCGGCGCCACCCCGGCACCTTGAGCCGAGTTCTGCGCCAGGTAGTTCGACCCGGCAGCGTAGGCATTGGCCAATTCGTAGATGCCGTAGGCGGTTGGACCGACAAAAACCACGGCCACCAACAGCGACATCAGGCCGGCACGCACGCCGTCGGACAAGCGGCTCAAGCGACCCGACCCTTTGGCCACGTGCTCATACAGGGGCCAGATGGACACCGCCATCACCACGCCCCAAAGCAGTCCGAACAGGAACGCCTGAACGATGTAGACCGCGGCGATGATGAAAAAAGCGACAAACAAGAAGTAAGCCTTGTGGCTTCCTGTTTTGGGATCCATGGCGCGGTACATGATGTTGGGTCTTCAGGAGCGCAACAGCCGTTGCAAGCGTTGATAGGTCTGCCACGCCGACAAGGCACTTGCCCCAAATCGAATGGCGATCGAGGGACGCCACAGAACCACCGCCACTACTGCGCCCAGGGGCACCAGCGGGTGGCGGTAAAGCCATGCCAAGCCGCGTTGCACGCCATCGACACGCGCCAATGGCGACTTCAGGGCCTCGGTCTCGAGCGCCAGCTTCAATCTCAGCTGACGGCCTCGCGCCAGCAGCACCTGCTGGCGCAGCAGCAGTTCATCCCTGTTCATTTTGGCCCGTCGCCGACACAGCGGCCTGATCGTGTTGCAGTTCCGCCAGGCTGGAGGCAAACATGCCGCCCGGGCTGCGCAGGCGCCGCCTTGCGTGCTGCAGCAGCAGCCACCCGCCACCCAGAAACAGCAGCGTCATCACGCCCACGGCGGCCAGTCGATAACCATCCCAAAACAGCAGCACGACAAAGCCGCACAGCAGCACCAGGCCCAGCGACAGCATGACAAGTGCCGCAGCGCCCCACAGCAGACCGTCAGCCAGCCGACGCTTTTCAAGCTCCAGCTCGTTGCCAAAAATCTCCAGCTTGACCTGGGCCATTTCAAGCACCGTCCCCAGCAGGCGGCGCAGCGACGCCAGCAGGCCGGTGGCAGGAGCGGAGTGGCTCATGACCTTGGTCCGGGACTCAGCGGCGGCTCATCAGCAAGCCCGCGAGCAAGCCAAGGCCCGCCGCGATACCCACCGATTGCCAGGGATTCTTGTGCACATAGGCGTCGGCGGCATCTCCGAGTTCGCGGGCCTTCTCAACCGCAAGGTCCTGCAGTTGCGCCAGGTCGGCCGTGGCCTCGTTCATGCGCTCCAGCAAGCGGCTGCGCATGTCAGCCACGCCTTCGCTGGCGTCGCTGGCGCTCATGCGCAGAAGCTGTTCGGCGTCGGCGATGACGAGCTTCAGGTCGCTCATCAACTTGTCTTTTTGGGCAGTCGTCAAATCGCTCATGAAAGCCTTTCGGGTTGCCCGGACATGTTACCTCAGCCCGGACCCATCAGCCTCCCATTGCCACTGCAAGCCGATAAGTGATGAAGGCCGCCAGGTAGGCCAGTCCGAACAGGTAGGCAGCCATGATCAGTGGCATCTTCCAGCCGCCGGTTTCGCGCTTCACCGCGGCCAGCGTGGCCATGCATTGCGGCGCAAAAACGAACCAGGCCAGCAGCGACAGCGCCGTGGCCAAGCTCCAGCTCTGGGCGATCATGGGCGCGAGCGTTTGCGCCGCGCCGGCGCCGGTGGCGGACAGCGCGTACACGGTGGCCAGCGCACTCACGGCGACTTCGCGCGCAGCCAGACCCGGCACCAGCGCGATGCTGATCTGCCAGTTGAAGCCGATGGGCGCGAACACCACGGCCAACGCATGACCTGCCATGCCGGCCAGGCTGTATTCGATGGCGGCGCCGGTCGCACCCGGGGGCGGGCCGGGGAAGCTTGCGAGAAACCACAACAGGATGGTGAGCGTGAGGATGATTCCGCCCACGCGGCGCAGGAAGATTTCCACGCGCTGCCACAGGCCCAGCGCCACGTTGCGCGGCGTCGGCCAGTGGTATTGCGGCAGCTCCATCATCAGCGGGCGCACCTGCTGGCCCGAGCGCGTGAAGCGCTTGAGGAGCCAGGCCACGGCCATGGCGCCGACGATTCCCGCCAGGTAGAGCGCGAACAGCACCAGGCCCTGCTGCTGCACCATGCCCCAGAGCTGGCGCTGCGGTATGAAGGCGCCGATCAGCAGCGCATAGACCGGCAGGCGCGCCGAGCAGGTCATCAGCGGCGCAATCATGATCGTCACGAGACGGTCGCGCGGGTCGGCGATGGTGCGCGTGGCCATGATGCCGGGGATGGCGCAGGCAAAGCTGGACAGCAGCGGAATGAAGGAGCGGCCCGACAACCCCACGCTGCCCATGAGCCGGTCCAGCAGGAACGCGGCGCGCGGCAGGTAGCCGGACTCCTCCAGCACCAGGATGAAGAAGAACAGGATCAGGATCTGCGGCAGGAACACCAGCACGCCGCCGGCGCCGGCGATCACGCCGTCGACAATCAGGCTTCGGACCCAGCCAGCGGGCAGCAGCGCACCGATGCTGGAGCCGAGCCAGTCCGACGCCGCCTGGATGATGTTGCGTGGCGCTTCCGACCAGGAAAAAACCGCCTGGAACATCAGGAACAACAAGACCGTCAGCAGCAGCGGCCCCAGCACCGGATGCAGCACCACGGCGTCGATGCGGTCGCCCAGGGTTTGCGGCACCGCTTCGTCCAGCTGCAGCTGCTGCAGGATCGCGCGCACCGACTGGTGATCGGCGTGCGCCGTGACCTCGGTCGCGTCGGCCGCGTGCTCGGTGCGACGCCAGATGACCGGGTCATCGAGCAGCACGCGCAGCGCGGCGTCGCCGTTGCGTGTGACGCCCACACTGCGCACCACCGGCAGTCCCAGCACTTGGGACAGCCGCTCGGCGTCGATGCGGATGCCGCGGCGCTCGGCCACATCGGTCATGTTGAGCACCAGCACGCACGGCAGGCCCAGGCGCCTGACCGCCAGCACCAGGCGCAGGTTGCGCCGCAGATTGGTGGCGTCGACCACGCACACCACCAGGTCCGGGCGCTTCTCGCCGCGCGCGCGGCCGGCGAGCACGTCGCAGGTGACGCGCTCGTCGGGCGAGCGCGGATACAGCGAGTAGGCACCCGGCAGGTCGAGCACGCGCAGCATCTTCCCGGCGTGGGTGACGAGCTTGCCCTCCTTGCGCTCGACCGTGACGCCGGCGTAATTGGCCACCTTCTGGCGGCTGCCGGTGAGCAGGTTGAACAGCGCCGTCTTGCCGCAGTTGGGATTGCCCACCAGCGCCAGCAGCGGACCGGCCGGATGGATGTGGATCACGGATTCGTTCATCGCGCTGCCTCGCCCTGGATCCACGGAAGAACCTGGATGCACGCGGCCTCAGCCCGGCGCAGCGCAAAGGTCGAGTGGCCCACGCGCACCGCCAGCGGGTCGTCCCCGGGCTGACCGCGCGCCATCACGCTGACCCGCTCGCCGGGCAGGAAACCGATCTCTTCCAGACGCTGCGGCCAGTCGGCGCCGCTTCCCGCTTGGCCTGTCACCTCGTGCACGGCGTAGGCGGTGGCGAGCTCGGCCTGATCGAGCGGGATCGGCAGCAAGCACAGATCGGGGCTCGCAGCGGGGGGCGCAGCATGAGGACGCAAAACAGACTCCTTGGGGTAGGCGCCGCGGCAGCGGATGCTCGGGCGCTGGGGCTATTGTAGTTCGATGCGAATCATTCGCATTTGAGGCGGCACAGCCTCCGATCTCTTGACCGATGCGCCCGTCACGCTAGGCCGCAGTTCTTCGCGCGAATGCGCGCTTCATCGCAAACCACGTGCAATGCTGGCGCGGCGAATCTACATTCCCCTCCACAGACCTCCCGGTCTGGTTTCACAGGAGAATTCACATGTCGTACATCGCCAGGCACTTGCCGAAAATGGCTTCCATGGTGGCCGCCGTTGCCATCACTTTTTGCGTCCAGGGTTTGCTGTTCGCAGGTTTTGACCAGATGGCCAGGGAATCCCAGGCCAGCGCCGACAGCAGTCAGATCGCGGCCGACCGCACCCCAGGTGGCGTGGTTCATGCGCAAGGCTGAGGTGCGATCCGGGCAGGGCCGGCCGCAAGGGTCCTGGTGAGAACCCTGCTCGCGTTGCTCGGCTGGTTGCTGCTGTTCGTGCTGTGCTGGCCGCTGGCACTGCTGGCGCTTTTGCTGTGGCCGCTGCTCTGGCTGGTCTCTCTGCCCTTGCGATTGGTGGGCATCACGTTGGATGCACTGTTTGCCTTGTTGCGAGCGATCCTCTTCCTGCCAGCGCGGATTCTTGGACACACGCGGCGGCCGTGAGCGGGGGGCCACGCCCGACATGCGGCATGACGCCAGCGCACGCTAGGGTGTCAACACCGGCGCCAGCACCGCCGCATCAACGTTGCCGCCGGACAGCGTGGTGCCGACCACGAGGCCCTGGAGCAAAGCGCGTTCCTGCATCGCCGCGGCAAACCCGGCCGCACCGGCGCCCTCGGCCACGTTGTGCGTGTCGCTGAAGATCCAGCGCATGGCCTGCGCCACCTCAAGGTCGCTCACCTTTACGACGTGGTCCAGGTGCGGTATCAATATCTCCAGCGCCGCCTGGTCCGCCACACGGCAGGCCATGCCGTCGGCCAACTGCGTGCTCACCGGCGACTCGACCACGCGCCCGGCGGCGATCGAGTCCGCATAGGTCGTGGCGTGCGCGCTGACGACGCCCACGATGCGCACCTTGTGTCCCAGCGCGATCTTGGCGGCCACGGCGGAACAGGCGCCCGAACCCTGGCCGATGGGCACGTACACCACGTCGAGCTGCGGCACAGCGCGAAAGAATTCCCACCAGTAGGTGGCAACGCCGCTGAGCAGGTCGCGGTGGAAGCTGGGCACCATGTGCGCGCCGCGCTGCGCGGCCAGCCGCGCAGCGTATTCACGGCTTTCCTGAAAGTCCTCGCCATGCTCGATCAGCGTCACGCCCAGCGAGCGCATGGCGGCGTTCTTCTCCGCCGAGTTGCCGCGCGGCACCACGATGCTGCAGGCCAAGCCGTGCGCCCTTGCCGCCCAGCCTATGCTTTGTCCGTGGTTGCCGCGGGTGGCGCTGATCACCTCACGCGGCAGCGCGCCGCGCTGGCGCAGCGCCTCGAGATAGGTCAGGCCGCCGCGAATCTTGAAGGCGCCCACGGGCGTGTGGTTCTCGTGCTTGACCCAGCAGTGTGTGCCCAGGCGCTCGCTCAAGATCGCCCAGCGGTATTGCGGCGTGGCCTGGAATTCGCGGTACACCAGTGTGGCCGCGGCCTCAATCTCCTGCAGGCTGGGGATGTTCATAGCTGCACCGATCCATCGACGCAGGTCACGACGTCGCCGCCGACCCAGATGCGCTCGCCGTCGCGTTCGATGTAAACCCGTCCCGCGCGCTGCAATGCCGTCCCTTGGGCGGCGACGTAGCGCTCGGGTGCCAATCCGGCCCCCATGAGCCATTGCGCCAGCGCCGCGTTCAGACTGCCGGTCACGGGGTCTTCTGTCATGCCGTTATTGCCGGGGAAGAAAGCACGCACCTCGAACGCGGTGTCGTCATCGGCATCGTGCGCACCGATGACGCCGACCTTGCCCCTCGGCCCCACGACCCCGACATCGAGGCCGGCAAGAATCTCAGCGTTCGGTTTCAGCTGCAGCACCTGTTCGGCCGAGCGCAGCATCACGCCGCGCCAGTTCGGTCCGTTGTCGCACCAGGCGTGGCGCACGATGTCGTCGCGCGCAATGCCCAGGCCGCGCGCGATCAAGGCAACGTCCGACTCCGGCAGCGGGCCGCTTTTGATCAAGGGTGGCGCGGCGAACGCCAACCTTGCGCCGTCGCGGCGAATCTGCACCAGACCGACGCCGCATTCCTGCACCACCCGCTCGCCCTTGGGCTGCCCCCCGGCCTCCAGCCACGCATGGCAGGTGCCCAGCGTCGGGTGGCCGGCGAAAGGCAGCTCCCGGCCCGGGCAGAAGATGCGCACACGGTAGTCCGCTTCGGCGCTCGTGGCTGGCAGAACGAAGGTCGCCTCGGACAGATGGGTCCAGTTCGTGAAGTGCTGCATTTCTTCGCCGGACAGGCCGGCTCCATCGAGCACCACGGCCAGAGGGTTGCCCCGATAGGGGGTCGACGTGAAGACGTCGACCTGCTTGAATGCCCGCTTCATGCCTTGTTTTCCGCGATGACTCTTGCCAGCGCAGCAATGCCGGTCTGGATCTCCTGCGCGCTGGCGGTGACGAAAGACAGGCGCAGGCTGCGCGTGTCGGCATGATCGGCGTAGAACGCAGCGCCGGGAACGAAGGCCACACCTTTGTCCACTGCCTTGGGCAGCAGCTCCGCGGCGTTCATGCCCTGCGGCAGACGTGCCCACAGGAACATGCCGCCGCTGGGCGTGTTCCATTCGACGCCCGCGGGCATGTGCTGCTGCATCGCCGCGAGCATGGCGTCGCGCTGGCTCTTGTACAGCGCGCGGATGGTGGGCACGTGGCGCTCCAGAAAACCGTCCTTCATGACCTCGACCACGACCCGCTGGTTGAATCCCGGCGTATGCAGATCGGCGGCCTGCTTGGCCTGCAGCAGCTTGGGGTAGATCGCCTTGGGCGCGACCATGAAGCCCAGGCGCAGACCGGGGGCCAGCACCTTGGAGAAAGATCCCAGGTAGACGCAGCCCTCGGGGTTGCGCGCGGCCAGCGGCAGCGGCGGCGGCGCGTCAAACCACAGGTCGCCGTAGGGGTTGTCTTCCAGCAAGGGCAAGCCGATCTCGCCCGCGGTCTGGCTCAAGCGCACGCGGCTGGCCTCGGGCATGGTGCGACCCGTGGGGTTCTGGAAGTTGGGCAGCACGTAGAGAAAGCGCGCCGGCGCGCCTCGCACCGCGTCGCGCAGCGCCGCCACGTCCACGCCGTTGTCGTCACAAGCCACGCCTTGAATCTTTGGCTGCATCGGCGCGAAGGCTTGCAGTGCGCCCAGGTAGGTGGGCGTCTCCACCAGCACGCGACTGTCCTTGTCGATCAGGATCTTGCCGAACAGATCCAGGCCCTGCTGCGAGCCGGTGGTGATCAGCACCTGCGCTGCGTCCACCTTCCAGGGCAGCATCTGCGCCACCAGCTCGCGCAGCGGGCCCAAGCCCTCGCTCGCGGCGTATTGCAGCGCCGCGCTGGCGTCGTCGCGCAACACCTTGGCGCAGGCCGCGGCAAACTCGGCCACCGGAAAAGTCTTGGGCGAAGGCAGTCCGCCGGCAAAGCTGATGATGCCGGGACGCTCAGTGACCTTGAGGATCTCGCGGATCACCGAAGGGTTCATCAACGCGGCGCGTTCGGCCAGCACCCAGGACGAGGAAGAGTTTTGCGAAGTTGTCATGATTGGCTTTCAGAAACGGTAGCGACCGGCATTTTTCTGCCCACGAAAACGGTCACCATCACGGCCAGGCCGAAGCCCACCGTGACGGCGTCGAGTTGTTCGCCCAGCAGGGGCACGGCGAACAGCATCGACAGGAATGGCTGGATCAACTGCACCTGGCTCACGCGCACCGTGCCGCCCAGAGAGAGCGCACGGTACCAGGCAAAAAAACCCAGCCACATGGAGAACACGGCGACGTAGGCAAAGGCCCACCAGGAAACCGGCTGGATTGTCACCTGGGGCCACTGAGCGTAGGCCAGCGGCAGGTTGATCGGCAGCGTCAGCAGCAGCGCCCAGGAGATCACGTGCTCGGCCCGCATCGAGCCCGACAGTCGCGCGCCCCAGGCGTAGCCGATGGCAGCGCACGCCATGGCCGCCAGCAACAGCAGGTCTGCGCCTTGCAGAAAGAGGCCGGACCCACCCGAGCGCAACACGGCAAAGCTCACCACCAGCGCCGTGCCGAAAAACGCGCAGCACCAGAAAGCGGCGGAGGGACGCTGCCGGTGCAGGTAGGCGCCCACCACGGCCGTGGCCAGCGGCAGCACGCCCAGCATCACGCTCGCATGCACTGCCTGCACATGGCGCATGGCAATCGACGTGAACAGCGGAAAACCAAACACCACGCCCAGCGCCACCACCGCCAGCGGCAGCAGGTCCTCACGCCGGGGCCGCGGCGCGCGCGTGAACAGCAGAAACAGCGCCGACAGCAGCGCCGCAACGACAGCGCGACCCGTCGCCACAAACACGCCCGACATCTGCGGCGCCTCGGGCGTGCCCACGGCAATGCGCGTCAAGGGCAGCGTCAACGCGAAGATCACCACGCCGACGACGCCCAACCACAGGCCCAGTTTGATCTGCTGGCTTGACTTCACAGCGTCGCCATCCACGCAGCAGTGAGCACCAGCACGGCCGCCATGCCGCGGTTGAACCAGCGCAACCGCTTCCCTTGCGCCAGCCACTCGCGCAGCAGCGATCCCATGAGCGCGTAGCTCAGGTTGCTGGCGAGCGCGAACACCAGCAGCACCGGAAGCACCACGGCAAAACGCTGCCACTGATCGGTGCGCCCGGCAAGCCAACCCGCCACCACGGTAAGCGCCAGCATCCAGGCCTTGATGTTCAGGAACTGCAGCAGTACGCCCTGGCCGAACGTGACATTCAGGCGCGCGCTGGCGATGGAAAAGGGGGATGTGACGCCAACCAGTTTGTAGGCCAGCCACAGCAGGTAGAACACGCCCACGACCGTGATGCCCAGGCGCAGCACGGGCAGCGCCAGCACCAAGGCACCGACGCCGGCGGCGCACAGACTGAACAACAGCGCCCAGCCCACCGGCACCGCCAGCACGAAGCCCAGCGCGCGCTTCAAGCCCCCGTTGGCCGCCAGTGCCGTGGACAAGGTGGTGTTGGGGCCGGGCGAGAAACTGGCGGCGGTGCAGAGCAGCAGCAGTGCGGTGAATTCGGAAGCGGTCATGAAAAAGAAAAGCGGCGGGAACTTGCCAGAGTGTGGGGCCTGACTTTATAGTTGACGCCAGCACAGCAGCAGTACAGTTTCACGGACAAATACTCAATCTGTATGGCTGCCATAGCCAGCACACCCGCCGGCTCACCGTCCCCACGAAAGCGACTCTCCATGTTGACGCCCGCCGCCGCACAGACCCTCACCGAACAGCTGGCCGAACTCTTTGCCCAGCGCATCCGCACGCGCCTGTTGGCGAGCGGCGCCAAGCTGCCTTCGGTGCGCCAGTGCGCGCAGCTGCATGGGCTCAGCCCGTCCACGGTGGTCGCCGCGTACGACCGGCTGCTGGCCCAGGGACTGGTGCTGTCGCGCCGCAACCGCGGCTTCTATGTGCGCGAGCCCGCCAGCGTCAGCGCGGCGCCCACGTCGCTGGCAGGAAAAACCGAGACCGCCGCCATGCGGGCGCCGGTGAATGCCGCGGCGCTGATCCGCAGCATGTTCCATCGCCCCAGCGACAAGCCCCAGCCCGGCATGGGCGCATTTCCGCCGGACTGGATGGAGAGCACGTTCATGCCGACGGCGGTGCGCAAGTTCAGCAGCAGCAAGGCCCTGCAGTCGTTCTCGTTGCGCTACGGCGAACCGGCCGGAGACGTCGGCTTGCGCGAGGCCTTGTCACGCAAGCTGGCAACGATCAATGTGCCCGCTGCGCCCGAGCAGATCATCACCACCGTTGGCGCCACGCACGCTCTGGACATCGTGAGCCGCACGCTGCTGCGCCCCGGCGACACCGTGATGGTGGAAGAGCCCGGCTGGGCGATCGAGTTCGCGCGGCTCGACGCCTTGGGCATGCGCATCCTGCCGGTGCCGCGCCGCGCCGACGGCCCTGATCTGGAGGTGATGGCGCGCTACTGCGAGGCGCATGCTGGCACAACCCAGGCGCCCAAGCTGTTCGTGAGTGTGAGCGTGCTGCACAACCCCACCGGCTACTGCATCACGCCCGGCAGCGCGCACCGCGTGCTGCAACTGGCGAACCGGCACAACTTTTACGTGCTCGAAGACGACACCTACAGCCACCTCGCCTCGGAGCACGAGACGCGACTGGCAGCGCTCGATGGGCTGCAGCGCAGCATCTACGTCAGCGGCTTTGCCAAGATCCTGGCGCCCAACTGGCGCGTGGGTTTCGTGGCCGCTCCCAGCGCGCTGGTGGAGCGCCTGCTGGACACCAAGATGCTGACCACGCTGACCACGCCCGCGCTGCTGGAAAAAGCGCTGGCCTGGTGCATCGACCAGGGGCAGTTGCGCCGTCACGCGCAGCGCATCCGCTCACGCCTGGACCTGGCACGCGCGCGCAGCGTGAAACTGGCCCTGGCACACGGCTGCACTTTTGCCGCAGAACCTGCCGGCCTGTTCGGCTGGGTGGACACGGGTGTGGACACCGACGCGTTGTCGCAGCGCATGCTGGACCACGGCTATCTGCTGGCGCCTGGCTCGCTGTTTCACGCCGAACGCGCGCCCAGCACCCTCATGCGCATCAACTTTGCGACCACGCAGGACGCGGCGTTCTGGAAGGTGTTTGCGAAGGCTATCGAACCCGTGGCTACCCGCGGATCGCGGCGTGGCGGGTAGTGCGCGATTTAGGGCGGGGTTTGGCAACGATCGTTAGGGGCTGGAAGCCGACCGCCAAACTTCCAGACAGCAGTCATCCAAATCATCCGATTTGGTACTTTAACGCCCCGGCTTGAGTCGATGGTTGGGGGGCAGACCGATTGAACGCATGCTACATCGGTTTAGCCGACTGCCAGACCTGTCAATCCGATTTCCCACGACGAATGCGCCACAAAGCGAGGCCGAACGCAGCCAGACCAACTGCAAACGCTGGCACCAACGTCACAACGAGGTTCCCATCTGGCGTTAACGACGACACCACCCCAGCTGTGACGAAGGTTGCTATCGACCCAAGGACGATTGCTGCGATAGGCAACTTGGGTTGCGTGCGATATACCCGACTTTCACTATTCATGGCTTTGCCCTATAACGATTAACGTCTAACCGCATATTCATTGGCCTCGAATGTTTGCATGGTCACCTGGCGCTGGTTGACTGGATTCGACGCCAGCATCGTATCAAACTGGGCGGCGTCCCCGAACGACGGCTCCCGCTGCGTTCCCGCCTTCCCCTCACCGTGCATCAAAGGCTAAGAGGGTTCGGACCCACTCTCCTGGCTCAGCAGCGAAGCAATCTTTCCCTTGTCCTGGACGCCGAGCTTGCTGTAGGCGTTGCGCAGGTGGTGTTTGACGGTGGAGGGAGCAAGTTCGAGCCGGCGCGCCACTTCCTTGTAGGTCAGGCCGCCGGCGAACAAACGCGTGACTTCGCGTTCCCTTGGCGTCAGCGACGCTGCGACCGAACGCTTTCTGACGCGCACCACGACGAGCTCGGCGACGTGCCGGGTCTCGACCATGATGCGGCTGCCGACGAATCCCGACTTCCCACGTGCGCTCGGATCGAGCGCTACGGCCGCGGGCAAGGCAGGGCCCTTCCAGTCGGGCCATTGCAGCAACATCAGGTCGGCAAAGCCGCTGTCGGCGAATTGCAGCGTGCCAAAACCGTCGCAGATCGCCACGGCGAAGCGCGAATCACCGGTGCCGGCCTTGAGCTTGGCAATCTGTTGGATGCGGTTGATGTTGGTGGCCGAGGCGATATGAGGCAGCGATGCCTCCAGAAGATCAGCATCTCCCTGGGAAAAGGGGCACTGCGGATCGTTTCGGTAAAGGGACACAAAGGCATTCAGTCCCAGCACCGGGTCATCGATGATGCACATCAGGCCCTGCGTCAGATCGTATTTCTCCAAATAGGCCCTGAACGCCGGTGTCATCTCGGCATCGGCCGCGACAAGGGTCAGGGCGGCGCTCGGGCGCGCACGGTGGTATTTCAACGAAGGGTCTTCGTGCTTGAGTCGCTCCCATTCAAGCGCGCACTCCAGCGGAAGGCGGTAGAGGCAACTGTTGTGCATCATGGCCCCGCCATTCCCGATTGAGCCACGGCCCATCCAACCGGAGTCGAAGGCAATGCCCTTCTGCAGCAACTCGAACACGGCGGGTTCGAACTCGCTGATCGTCGCGCCCAGGGCCAGCGGATACAGGTCCAGCACCACCGCACTCAAGGCCTGCATCGCCGAACCGAAAACGGGCGCCGCCTGGAGCGAAGCGTCCGCGCGGGGCAGGCCCGGCGCGATGCGGCAAAAGGGCCACCAGGCTGCAGTCAGGTCAGGATCGGTCGTTGACACAGGCTATCGCGACCAGGTTCGCGGAGGAATTCAATTCTTCATTCGATCAGATACGCAGCGCGCGGTCAAGAAAATCCGGGATGTATCTCCTCCATATGGACGATGGTGTCGTTTCAGTGCGATTCCTAGAATGAACACTTCTTTATGTCCGTTTTTTCATGCGTCAAAGACCTTGGCACAGGAGCGTATTTTCTTGAGAACTCACATTGTGCAGGTCAATAACCAAGCCATCGCCGTGCATGAAAGCGAAGGCAGTGGCCCCCCGATCGTGTTGGTGCACGGCAATTCCTCATCCGGGCTCACCTTCAGCCGTCAATTGTTCAGTCCACTGGGGAGCGACCATCATCTGGTCGCGATCGATTTGCCGGGCCATGGAGAGTCCGATCGAGCGCAAGAGCCCGGCACGGGATACAGTGTGCCGGGCTACGCGAAAACCCTGGTGGCGGTGTGCGAACAACTGGGCTTGAACGACGCCGTCTTTGTCGGCTGGAGCCTGGGCGGGCACGTGGTGCTGGAAGCCAGTGCCCTGCTGCCCCGGGCTGCGGGTTTCATGATTTTTGGAACGCCGCCGATCGGCTTCCCCCCCGACATGGCGGGCGCCTTCTTCCCGCATCCCGCCATGGCCGCGGCCTTCAAACCGAACTTGAGCGAAGCGGAAATCGAAGCTTTTGTGGCGGCCTTCTTCAAACCGGGTTCGCCCGCGTCGGCTGAAGCCTTCAAGGCCGATGTTCGGCGCGCTGACGGCAACGCGCGCCTGGCTCTGGCGGCGAGCATTCAATCGGGCGGTTACGAAGATGAACTTTCCATCCTGGCGGGCCTGACTGTGCCGCTGGCCATTCTGCACGGAGAGCAGGAGCAGTTGGTCAGCGGCGCCTATCTGAATGCCTTGGTCGCGCCCACGCTTTGGCGATCAGAGGTGCAAACGGTGGCTGATGCCGGGCACGCCCTGCACTGGGAGCAACGCTTCAAGTTCAATGCGCTGCTGGACGTGTTTGCGCACCATTGCCAGCGCCGGGCCGCTGCGGCCCGGAACAATTGACGCAGACCATCTTTTCAACAATCCGTGGCATTGCCACAACACGATCTTGCATTCAGTGAAGATATATTTAAAACGAGGAGACAAGCCCATGAAATCAGTACACCTTAGCCGCACCGCCACCCTGCGCTTGCGCGCGTTTTCGAAATCAGTGATTGCGCTGGCGGCGGTGGCCGCCTTGCTGCCCGTTGGCGCCCAGCAGGCAGCGGCCACGGACGACGCGCCCACGGCGCTGGCGCCGGTGGTCGTGACCGCGCAAAAGCGCCAGCAGTCCACGCAGGAGGTACCGATTGCGATGACCGTTCTGGGTGCCGATGCGCTGGAAAAGACCCGCGCCGCCAGCCTGGAAGACCTGCAGCAACTGGTGCCGAGCTTCTCCATGGACGACCAGTCGGGCTACCACACGGTGACGGTGCGTGGCGTGGGCGGCGGCGGCCGCAATATCGGGTTTGACCCGCGCGTAGGCGTCTATGTGGACGGCATCTACATGGGCCAGTCCCAGGCACTGGACCAGCCGCTGTTCGATGTCGAGCAGGTGGAAATATTGCGCGGCCCGCAAGGCTATCTGTTTGGTCGCAATACCGTGGCCGGTGCCGTCAACATCACGACCGCCGCGCCTGCCAGGACGCTGCAAGGGTACGTCAGCGCCGACCTTGGCAGCTACGGCACGCAAAATGTTTCCGCGTCAGTCTCCGGACCGATTGCCGACAAAGTGTCGGGCAAACTCTCGCTGTCTTCGGAGTCGCACACCGGCTTCATCACCAACGTGAACGACGGACAGAAACTCGACGACCTGAAGCGCGAGACGGTGCGCGGCCAGTTGCTGTTCCAGGCCAGCGACAAGCTCAAGATAAACGTCGCTGCCGATTCCTCGTATACGAATCAACGCCTGGTCTTGGGCGAGCCTGTGGCGGCCAGTGGCCAGCAGTTGCCGGGCGGAACATCGATCGGCTCGGTCGACTTCAATGTCACACCCAAGGAAACTACGCACCTCTCGGGTGCCAGCGTGACAGCCAACTACGCGCTTGACGGCGGCGATACGCTCACGGCCATCGTCGGCCAGCGCAGCACCCGCCAGATCAAGACCAACGACACCGACTACAGCGCGGTTGACCAGTTGTCGGTCCATTACTCGGACGACTTCAAGCAGACCTCCGAGGAAGTCCGCATCGCCTCTGCGAACCAGGGCGTTGCGCGCTATGTCGTGGGCGTGTTTCACCTGAACGAGAGCGCCGACACCGCCCGCGCCGCCAACCTGGGCGCCGCGTTCGGCCCGGCTGCAGGCCTGTCAGTGACGAACAGCGGAACCGTGAAAACCGACACTTCGGCCTTGTACGGCGCTCTCGATTACGACCTGCTGCCCGCACTGACGTTGAACCTGGGTGCGCGCTACACCCATGAAACCAAGAACGTGCTGTTCAGCCTGGGCAGTGCTGCGCCCGGACTCGCCGCCGCCTTCGGCATCGGCACGCTCAACGGCTACACCCACTCCAGGGATGAGAACAACCTCTCGCCCAGCGTGGGCGCAACTTACGCGGTGAGCAAGGAGCAAAACCTTTACGCCAAGTTCTCGCGCGGCTTCAAGAGCGGTGGCTGGAATGTCGATTTCATCAGCGCGGCCGCGGCCGTCAATCCGTCGTTCAATGCCGAGTCGGTGGACACCTATGAAGTCGGCACCAAGGGACAAATGCTCGGCGGTCGCCTGCGCTACGACCTGTCCGTCTACGACAGCTCGTTCAAGAATTTCCAGGTCTTCCAGTTCGTCAACCTGGGTGCCACCAGCGTGCTCCAACTCACGAATGCCGCCGGTGCGAAATCGAAAGGACTGGACGGCAGCCTGACCTGGCGCGCAAGCAAACAACTGGACCTGGGCGCGAACTTCGGCGTGGTGCACGCCACGTTCAGCAGCTTTTCCGGCTGTACCGCAACCCAGAGTTGCACCGGCAACCAGCTGCCCTACGCGCCCCAGTTCACCTCGGCCCTGACGGCGAATTACGGCGTGCCGGTGGCCAGCCTCGGTGGCAAGCTGAACCTCTACGGTGAGTACAGCTACCGCGGCAAGTCCTACTCGGATCCCGTCAACGACCCGGTCACGCAAAGACTGCCCAGCCGCGAGCTGGTGAACGCGCGTCTCGCGTTCAGCCCGAACGATTCGCATTGGGACTTCAACCTGTGGGCGCACAACGTGTTCAACAAGGACACCGTCACGCTGCGCGGCCAGGACTTCCTGGGCACCTACATCGTCAAACGGATGGAGCCCCGCATGGTGGGACTCCAGGCCAAATACTTCTTTGACTGATGGCTTGAGCCTCGTCCCGGCGAGGCCGGTGCGGCCACCGAATCAGCGCAATCGATCCCGCACCGCCAGCACCGGCAGCAGCACGCTGGCGCCCAGCTTCTTCGAGCGCTCGCCGCTCCAGCCGCAGGCCTCGTCGGGCAGGTCGGCGTTGTCCTTGAACGGCATCTCGATGGTGTAGGCGAGGCAGTCGAAGTTCTGCCCGACCCAGTTCGTGGCCAGCGTCAGATTCGCTTGGCCGGGCGCGCAGCGGCCGTAGCCGTGGCCGGTCTGAAAGTCCGGGCAGGTCGCGAGCCAGGACGCCTTGAAGGCGTCTTCCAGAGCGGCAATGCGCGGCGTGTAGCCGGGGTTGCCTTCGGTGCCTGCGACAAAGTTGTAGGGCAGCGACTCGTCGCCGTGCGCATCCAGGAACAGGTCCGCGCCGATTTCCAACATCCGCTGGCGCACCAGAAACACCTCGGGCGATTCCTCCATGCTCGGCGCCTCCCACTCGCGGTTCAGATTTGCGCCGCTGGCGTTGGTGCGCAGGTTGCCGCGCACCGCGCCGTCAGGGTTCATGTTCGGCACGATGTAGAAGACGCAGCGCTGCAGCAGCAGCCGGCTTACCGGGTCGTCCGCGTCCAGGAGACGCTCCAGAAAGCCCTCGACAAACCACTCGGCCATGCTCTCGCCCGGGTGCTGGCGCGCGATCAGCCAGACCTTCTTTCTTTGCTCCAGCAACGTGGCGCTGCGAGCGTCGCTGACGCACAGCAGCGTCATGTCGCGGCCGTCCAGCGTGGCGCCCAGGCGCTCGAGCCGGACCAGCTCGGACTGCGCGGCGGAGCCGATCAAGTCCAGATGCCGTTCCCAGGAATAGGGTTCGAAGTAGGCGAAATAGATCGCGTTCGCGCCCGGTGTGATCTGCGCGCTCATCACCTGAGCGTCGTACTGCGTGGGGATGCGAAACCAATGCTGGCGGTCTTCACTGGCGAGCACGCGGTAGCCTGCCCAGCCCTTGGGATAGGCGCTGGTACCGGCATTCAGGAAGCGCAGGTTCACGCTGACGCCTGCCGCACCGTGCAGGCAGAAGTGAAACCACTGGGCGAATTCGGACGCGCTGTCGCGCCGGATGTGGAGTTCGATGTTCGCCGGGTCAGCCAGGCTCACGACTTCAATGGCGCCGGAGTCGAAAGCCGTGGAGATGTGCAGTGTGGTCATGGGGTCAATCAAATAGGTGATTCGTTTTGAACTGTTCCGTCGCAGCCACCAGCGCGGCGGCGGTGCCGGGCTCCAGCGCCGCGTGGCCCGCGTCTTCGACGATGGTCAGTCGGGCTTCGGGCCAGGCTTGATGAAGGCGATACGCGGTGGCGGGCGGGCACACCACATCGTAGCGTCCCTGCACGATCACGGCCGGCAGATGGCGGATGCGCTGCACGCCGCGCAGCAGCTGATCGTCCGAAAAGAACCCGCGGTGCACAAAGTAGTGTGCCTCGAGCCGACCCACCGCCAGGCTGACGGCGTCAGAGCCAAATTCCTCGACGGTCTGGGGATGCGGCAGCAGGTGCAGACAGGCGCCCTCGTAGCGGCTCCAGGCGCGCGCGGCCCGTGCGTTCTGCGCCGGGTCGTCACTGAACAGGCGAGCGGCGTAGGCCGCCAACAAATCGCTGCGTTCCTGTTCGGGAATGGGCGCGACAAACTGGTCTCGGGCTTGGGGAAAGAACCATCCCATGCCATGCATGAACCAGTCGATCTCGGCCGGCGTGCACAGGAAGATGCCGCGCAATACAAAGCCGGTGCAACATTCAGGGTGTTCCTGTCCGTAGGCCAACGCCAGGGTCGAGCCCCAGGAGCCGCCAAACACCAGCCAGCGCGCTATCCCCAGCATGTCACGCAGGCGTTCGATGTCCTCCACCAGCAAGGGCGTGCTGTTGTTGCGCACCTCGCCCAACGGCGTCGAGCGCCCGGCGCCGCGCTGCTCAAAGAGAACGATGCGGTAGTAGGCCGGATCAAAGAAGCGCCGGTGCAGGGGCGACAGACCGGCACCCGGCCCGCCGTGCAGGAACAGCACCGGCTCGCCCTGAGGGTTGCCGCACTCCTCCCAATACAGCGTGTGCAAGTCGTCCACCGGCAGCATGCCGCTGCGGTAGGGCTCGATCGGAGGGAACAGGCAGGAGGGCTGAGTGGGGTCTGTCATGCGGCGCAGGCGGGTTTGGAAACGAGTGTCGGAGAGCAAATCTTCGCACAGGTGCACGGTCCACGCCTGCCGAGCAGTGATCCAGACCTAGGGTTTCCCCTTGCCTTGACAGGTCTCAATCAAGCCATTCTGGCGCACTTTCGCGGTAAAGTGGAAACCTTCCCATTTTCCGCGGCCGGAGACAAAAATGCATTCAACTGTGACCCGTATCGCGGGCAAAATTCTTGCCTTGACAGCCCTGTTTCTGGTCTCCAGTGTGGCGCAGACTCAGAGCCTGTCGGTGACGGCCTATCCGGCGGTGGACAAGATCATCGAGGCCGCGATTCCGCTGTGGAAGAAGAAGCATCCCGACGTGGAGATCAAATTGGTGAGCCGCTCCATGGAGGACCACCACAAGGCCATGTCCACGGCCCTGTCCACATCCAGCAATCTGCCGGATGTGATGGCGCTGGAGTTCGGCTACCTCGGGCGCTTTGCCGCAGGCGGCGGCTTTGAAGACCTGGCGCAGCCGCCGTACCGCATAGGGGATGTGAAATCGCGCTTCGTTCCCTTTGCCTTCAAGCAGGCCACGACCGCCGCGGGCGCCATCGTCGCCGCACCCACGGACATCGGTCCGGGCACCTTGCTGTACCGCGTTGACGTGCTGAAGAAGGCCGGCGTCACCGAAGCCGAGCTGACGCAGTCCTGGGATTCCTTTGTGGCCTCGGGCGTGAAGATCAAGGCCGCCACCGGCGCCTACCTGGTGGCGCACGCGCGCGACATCAAGGAGATCATGATCCGCTCCAACGTCAAGCCGGGCGAGGGCCTGTACTTCGATGCGACCGGCAAGGTGCTGGTGGACTCGCCGCGCTTCGTGCGCGCCTTTGAGCTCTCGCGCAAGGTGCGCCAACAAAAGCTCGACGGCAAGATCGGCGGCTGGTCCACCGAATGGTCGCAGGGCTTCAAGAACGGCACCATCGCCACGCAGATGTCGGGCGCCTGGCTGGCCGCGCAGATGGCCAGCTGGATCGCACCGACCACCAAGGGTCTGTGGCGCGCATCCCAACTCCCCGAAAAATCCTGGAGCGCCTGGGGCGGCACCTTCTATGCCATCCCCAAGGCCGCGAAGAACAAGGCCCTGGCCTGGGAGTTCATCCAGCTCATGACGCTCAGCCGTGAAGCGCAGCTCAGCGCCTTCAAGGTGCAGGACGCTTTCCCGGCGCTGCTGGAAGCGCAGACCGACCCGTTCTTTGACCAGCCGATCGAGTTCCTGGGCGGGCAAAAGGCGCGCCTGCTGTGGCGCGAGGCGGCGCTCAAGATCAACGCCATCGACGTGAACAAGCTCGATCCGATTGCCGACGAGATCATCAACACCGAGCTGGACAAGGTGCTGGACCAGGGCAAGGACATCCCGGCAGCGCTGGCCGATGCCAAGTCGCTGATCGAACGGCGCGTGCGCCGATAAACATGATGGCCATGAAGCGCTTGCCGCGCCTGTCGCCCGAGTGGGCGCCCTATGTTTTCCTGAGCCCGTTCCTGCTGCTGTTCGCGGTGTTCGGCATCTTCCCGCTCGTGTTCTCGTTCTATCTGGCGTTCCAGTCCTGGGAGCCGACCGCGGGCCTGTCGGCGATGAAGTTCGTGGGCTTGGAGAACTTTGTGTTCGCGCTGACGGACGAGTGGTTCTGGAAGTCGCTGAAGAACACGTTCTGGCTCGCCACGGCGGCGGGCGTGCCCCAGCATCTGGTGGCGATTCCGCTGGCGTTCTTCATTCACTCCTCCTTCAAGCGCTGGCGCAACGCGGTCGTGGGTTTTTATTTTCTGCCCTACATCACCTCCACCGTGGCCATTGCCATGATGTTCAACACGCTGTTCTCCACCGACTACGGCATGATCAACGTTGGGCTGAATGCCCTGGGTCAAATCCCGGGCTTTAGCTGGCTCATGCCGGCGCAGCCGATTGACTGGCTGAACCACGCCGAGAACGTCAAGCCCGCCGTGGCGCTGGTGGTGTTCTGGCGCTACCTGGGCTTCAACACGGTGCTCTATCTGGCCGCGCTGCAGACCATTCCCGCCGACATCTACGAGGCCGCCACCATGGACGGCGCCGGGCGCTGGCAGCAGTTCTGGTTCATCACGCTGCCCAGCTTGAAACCCATGATCTATTTCGGCGTGACGCTGTCGGTGATCGGCGGCCTGCAGCTGTTCGAGGAGCCCTTCATCCTGACCGGCGGACGCGGCGGCACCGATCAGGCCGGCATGACCACGGCCATGTACATGTACCGCACGGCCTTCGAGTTCAACGACTTCGGCACGGCCAGCGCGCTCTCCTGGTTGCTGTTCGTGTTTGTCGCCGTGCTGACCTGGGTCACGAACAAGGCCTTTGCCGAGCGAAAGGCAGCCGCATGATGGCACGCGATCGTCTTGCCCCCTGGGCCGCTTACCTGCTGGTGGGCGTGGGCACACTCATCATGCTGGCGCCGTTCTACTTCATGTTCGTGTTCGCCACGCATTCGCGCAGCGACATCTTCAGCCTGCCCCCGCCGATGTGGTTTGGCCAGGACTTCATGCTCAACTTCGCCGTGCTGACCGAGCGCATTGCGTTCTGGCGCAGCCTGGGCTGGAGCCTGTACGTGGCGCTGGCCGCCACCGCGCTCACACTGCTGTTTTGCAGCATGGGCGGCTACGCGTTTGCGATGTTCGAGTTCCGCTTCAAGAAGCCGCTGTTCACGCTCGTGATGGGCACGATGCTGCTGCCGTCGTTCCTGGGAATGATCCCCAGCTTCATGATCATGGACGCCTTCGGCTGGATCGACCAGCCGCGCGCGCTGTACATCCCCGGCGCGGCCAGCGCCTTCGGCATCTTCATGATGCGCCAGTTCGTCGCCTCCAGCATCCCGCGCGACCTGATCGAGGCCGCGCGCATGGACGGCTGCGGCGAGCTGCGCATCTACTGGAGCG
This sequence comes from uncultured beta proteobacterium, assembly GCA_903838565.1. Classification (GTDB taxonomy): domain Bacteria; phylum Pseudomonadota; class Gammaproteobacteria; order Burkholderiales; family Burkholderiaceae_C; genus CAIKVZ01. The sequence continues at coordinate 57,995 of CAILZB010000060.1, forward strand.
TCGTGCTGCCGCTGCTGCAGCCGGCTCTAGGCACGCTGGGACTCATCACCTTCATCGGCTCCTGGAACAACTTCATCGGCCCGCTGATCCTGATGCGCTCGCCCGAGATGTACACCTTGCCGCTGGCGCTGCGCAGCCTGCAAAGCCCGGTCAACACCGAGTGGGGCGCGCTCATTGCGGGTGCGGCCATCGCCACCTTGCCGCTGCTGGTGCTGTTTGCCATTTCTTCGCGCCGTCTCATCGACGGCCTCACCGCCGGCGCTGTGCGCGGCTAACCATTTTCATCTCCATGACCGCATTGATCTCCAAATCCGACTTCCCAAGAAACTTCACCTGGGGCGTGGCCACGAGCGCGTTCCAGATCGAGGGCGCAGCCGACGCCGACGGCAAGGGCCCTTCGATCTGGGACGATTTCTGCCGCGTCCCCGGCGCCATTGCCGACGCCAGCGACGGCAATGGCGCCTGCGACCACTACCACCTCTGGGAATCCGACCTGGAGCTGATCGCCGATCTGGGCGTGGATGCGTACCGCTTTTCCATCTCGTGGCCGCGGGTGCAGCCGCTGGGATCAGGCGCGTTCAATCAGGCCGGCTTTGCGTTTTACGAGCGGCTCGTGGACGGCATGCTGGCGCGCGGCCTCAAGCCGTATCTGACGCTGAATCACTGGGACTTGCCTTCTGCGCTGCAGGCCAACGGCGGCTGGGCGAACCGCGACACGGTGCAGCACTTTGTGGACTACGCCTGCGAAGTCGCGCGCCGCCTGGGGGATCGCGTCACATCCATCTGCACGCACAACGAACCCTGGGTGGTGGCGGTGCTGGGCCACGACGTGGGCAACTTCGCGCCCGGCATCAAGAGCCGAGCGGTGATGCTGCAGGTGGCGCACCATCTGCTGCTCAGTCACGGCATGGCGCTCACCGCCTTGCGCGCGCAGGGCTGCAAGAGCAGCTTGGGCATCGTGCTCAACATGTCGCACACACAGCCTGCGACCGACTCTGAAGCGGACATTGCTCAGGCACAGCTGGACGACGGCAAGGGATTGCGCTGGTACATGGATCCGCTGCTCAAGGGCGCGTACCCAGCCGATGTGCTCAAGCATTTCGGCGCCGACGCGCCCAGGGTCCTGCCCGGCGACATGGAGCGCATCCGCGTGCCGCTGGATTTCCTGGGCATCAACTACTACTTTCGCTGCATGGCCAGTGCGGGCGAGCCCTGGGACATCAAGAGCAGCGGGAACGACATCACCGACATGGGCTGGGAGGTATACCCCGAGGGACTCACCGCCCTGCTGGTGCGCCTGCACCGCGACTATGCGCTGCCGCCTATCCTCATCACCGAAAACGGCGCCGCGTTCAAGGACGAGGTGGTGGACGGCCAGGTGCACGACGTGCAGCGCCAGAGCTACATCGCGAATCACATCGCCGCCGTGCGCGACGCCATGCACCAGGGCGTGGTCGTGCACGGCTACTTTGTCTGGAGCTTGCTGGACAACTTCGAGTGGGCCTCGGGTTACGAGAAGCGGTTCGGCATCGTGCGCGTGGACTACGACACGCAGCGGCGCACACTCAAGGACAGCGCTCTGTGGTACCGCAGCTTCCTCAAGAGCGAAGGGAAATAGCATGGGACATCTGGCGCTCAAGGGCATCCGCAAGAGCTACGGCGACACGGCCGTGGTGCACGGCGTCGATCTGGAGGTGAACGACGGCGAGTTCCTGGTCTTCGTCGGGCCTTCGGGCTGCGGCAAGTCGACCATGCTGCGCATGATCGCGGGGCTGGAGAGCATCAGCGAGGGCGAGCTGCTGATCGACGGTGCGCGCGCCAACGACTTGCGTCCCGCCGACCGCGGCGCGGCCATGGTGTTCCAGAGCTACGCGCTGTACCCGCACATGACCGTGGCCGAGAACATGGGTTTCTCGCTGCGCATGGCCGGGGTGAACAAGGCCGAGCGCGACGCGGTGGTGGGCCGCACGGCCGAAGTGCTGCGCATTTCGCACCTGTTGCCGCGCCTGCCCAAGGCGCTGTCGGGCGGCGAGCGCCAGCGCGTGGCGATCGGCCGCGCGATCGTGCGCAAGCCCAAGGTATTCCTGTTCGACGAGCCCCTGTCCAATCTGGACGCCGCGCTGCGCGTGACCATGCGCATCGAGCTCTCGCGCCTGCACAAGGAGTTGGGCACGACCATGATCTATGTGACGCACGACCAGGTCGAAGCCATGACCATGGGCGACCGCATCGCCGTCTTCAACAAGGGCCGCGTCGAGCAACTGGGCGCGCCCATGGACTTGTACGCGCGGCCGGCGAACGAGTTCGTCGCCACCTTCCTCGGTGCGCCGCGCATCAACCTCGTGACGCGTCCGGGCGAAGGTGCGCCTGCCGGACACCAGGCCTTGTGGAATGCTGCCGCAGCGCGCATGAGCGCGGCAGCGCACAAGGTGGGCATACGCCCCGAGCACCTGCATCTGGGGCCGGTGCAACAGGGCGTGGTGGCCGAGGTCATGCTGGCCGAACACCTGGGCGACGCCTCCATCATCCACCTGCGGGTCGATGGCGTAGATGAACTCCTGACGGCCAAGGTCTCGGCGCTGGAGGGCCGCGTCGTGGCCGGGCAGAACGTGGGCGTGACGTTCGATGTGAACGGCGCGCTGGCGTTTTCGGCGGATGGGGTTTTGCTGACCTAGCCTTCACTGCGCGGGTAGCGTGAGCGCAGAGTGCGCAGCTCAGGCTGGGACGCGCCGCGAATGACCGTTCCCCGGACAACGCGCCGAACGTGCGCCAGCAGACAGAATAGATTCGGGTCGGAATGGATCATCAAACCATGAATCAGAATTTCGCCCTGTCCTTGCCCGCCATGCTTCGTCCTGCAGGTGAGGGCATCGCGCGCCATGCAAACGCAGATGGCGCTATCGTGCCCGTGATGTCAAAGTGGCCGCGGAAAATCCCGTTACCTGACCACTCCTGAGCCAGCAGGTTGGACACCTTCGTAGCGACGCTTGGGCGGGCGCTGGACGTGGCAAGGACGACCTGACCAATTTGCAAATAGGAGGGCACAGCTCGATGAGGAAATTTCCCGTGGTTTGTGTCGGTGGCTCTGCCGGCGGTTTGGATGCCTATGTCCAGCTATTGAAGAATCTTCCGGCCGACATGGGTGTGGCGATCGTTATCGTGAACCACATCAAACTCATGCCCACGAAACTCCATGAAGTTCTTCACCGTTTCACCAAGATGCCGGTGGAACTTATCACGGAGAATTTGTTGCTGGAACCCAACCGCGTCTTCATCATCCCGGCGAACCGGGACTTGCACGTTGACGACGACGGCTGTTTCCACCTGATGCCGATATCCAAACCGCGCGGTTGGCCTGATGTGATCACTGTGTTTCTGCGCTCCCTGACGACCTTCTGGGACGGCAAGTTGATTGCCGTGATTGTCTCGGGCCTCGACGGCGATGGCGCCGCTGCGCTGTGCGGCATCAAGGAGGTTGGCGGCATCACGATTGCGCAAAAGCCGGTGACTGCGGGTCAGCCCGATATGCCGCAGAGCGCCATTGACAGTGGCTGCATTGATTTCGTCCTGTCTCCGGTCGATATCGCGCAGGAAATTATCAAGATTGCCGGGGCCGAGCGCTGCGAAAAGGCTCTATCTGCATAGAAGGCGCACCACCCCTGACCGCTATGGCGAACTCGACAGAAATTCGTGACTCGCACCGGTGAGACCGACACTGGATCTTCCAGCGCAAGCCTGGCGTCTCAGGCTGAGACCAGCAGCAGCTCCAGCAATCGCGCCACGTGCAGCGCTTCACGCTGCGCGCCGTCGGCGATCTGATGGCGGCAACTCGTGCCGTCGGCGACGATGATGGCATCGGGCTGCTGGCGCACGGCGGGCAGGAGGCTGGCCTCGGCCATGCGCATCGAGACATCGTAGTGGGCTGCCTCATAGCCAAAGCTGCCGGCCATGCCGCAGCACGAGCTTTCGATCAGCTCGGGCCTGGCCTCTGGAATCAGCTTGAGTACATCCAGGATGGGACTGACCGCGCCGAAGGCTTTCTGGTGGCAGTGGCCATGCAGCAGGATCGGTTTGCCGGCTGGCTTGAGCTGGAGTGCGAAGCGGCCGACCTTGACTTCGCGTGCGATGAACTCTTCGAACATCAGCGCCTGGCGCGACACGACCACGGCCTTCTCGCCCAGTCCCATGACCAGCGTCTCGTCGCGCAGCGTCAACAGGCACGAGGGTTCCAGGCCGACGATCGCCACCCCGGCCTGGGCCAGCGGCAACAAAGCGTCGATCAGGGCGCTGGCGCGCGCCTTGGCTTCACCCACCATGCCCGCGGCCAGATAGCTGCGACCACAGCAGTGGTGGCCACCGCCTGGCTTGCTCACGCAGTGCACGGCGTAGCCAGCAGCCTGCAGCACCCGCGCAGCAGCGCGGGCGTTCTCGGTCTCGAATGTGCCGTTGAAGGTGTCAACAAAAAGTACGGCGGCCTTGCCCGTTGCCGCGGCCGCCGCGATGGCTTCTTCGCGTGTCGCCAGCGCCGTCGCCAGCGCCGTCACCTGAGGTGCGCGCCAGAAGGTGTCGGCGCGCCATTTCGGCAGCGAGCGCCGCGCCGAAAAGCCCAGCAATTTTTCGCTCAACCAGGCGGCTGCGGGCAGGCGGTCGCGCAGGTTCAGCAGCCAGGAAAAATGGCTCGCGGCGTGCGCGTAGGCCGGCAGGCAGCCGACGATGCGGTCCTTCAGGCTGTGACCGTGCCTGGCCTTGTAGTGCGCCAGGAACTCGATCTTCATCTTCGCCATGTCCACGCCGGTCGGGCAGTCGCGCTTGCAGCCCTTGCAGCTCACGCACAGGTCCATGGTCTGCGCCATGGCGTCACTGGTGAACGCGTCGGGACCGAGCTGGCCGGAGAGCGCCAGGCGCAGCGTGTTGGCCCGTCCCCGCGTCAGGTGCTGTTCGTCGCGCGTCACGCGGTAGCTCGGGCACATGGTGCCGGCATCGAATTGGCGGCAGTGCCCGTTGTTGTTGCACATCTCCACCGCCATCGCCAGGCCGCCCGTGGTGTCGCCACCACTGCCGGGCACGCTCGTGACCTCGGTCACCGCATCGGCCTGCACATTCCAGGCAGACCAGTCGAGCACGGGCGTCAACGCAATGCGCCGGTAGGGTTGGGGCGCGTTGGCCGGAGCGAAGCGCAACAGGCTGACGTCATCCATCTTCGGCGGGTCGATGATGCGGCCCGGGTTGAACAGGCCGATCGGGTCGAGCTTGTGCTTGATGGAGCGCAGTGCCTGGTTGATCGTGGGGCCGAACTGCCATTCAATCCATTCGCCGCGGCACAGGCCGTCGCCGTGTTCGCCGCTGTAGGCGCCCTTGAATTGGCGCACCAGGGCCGAGGCTTCCTCGGCGATGGCGCGCATCTTCGCGGCGCCATCCAGCCGCAGGTCCAGGATGGGGCGCACGTGCAGCGTGCCCACCGAGGCGTGGGCGTACCAGGTGCCGCGCGTGCCGTGGCGCGCGAACACCTCGGTCAGCGCAGCGGTGTACTCGGCCAGCCGGTCCAGCGGCACGGCGCAGTCTTCGATGAAGCTCACGGGTTTGCCGTCGCCCTTCAGGCTCATCATGATGTTGAGGCCCGCCTTGCGTACTTCCCACAGCGCCTTTTGCGCCGCGTCCTCGCGCAGCTGCACCACGCTGCCGGGCAGGCCCAGGTCGCCCATGAGTTCGTCCAGGCTTTTTAGCTTGGGCAGCAGGTCGCCCTTGTCGGCGCCAGAAAACTCCACCAACAGGATGGCTGCGGGGCGGCCGATCAGCGCCGTCTCCATGGTGGGGCGGAAAGCCGGATTGGCCAGCGCCAATTCGACCATGGTGCGATCGACCAGTTCCACCGCCGTGGGCCCGAGCTTGACGATGTATTGGGCCGCGTCCATGGCGGCAGCGAAGCTGGTGAAGTTCACCACGCCCAGCAGCTTGGCGCGCGGCAGTTCGGCGAGTTGCAGCGTCAGGCTGCGTGTGTAGGCCAGCGTGCCCTCCGAGCCGATCAGCAGGTGCGCCAGATTCACGCTGCCGTCTGTGGTGTAGGATTTCTCGCTCTGGTTGTCGAAGATGTCCAGGTTGTAGCCGGCCACGCGCCGCATCACCTTGGGCCATCGCTCCACGATCTCGGCGCGGTGCTGCCAGGCCAGCTCGCGCACATGCTGCGCGATGTCGGCGCCGCGCCCAGTGAGCGTGGCCACGGGGCCGAAATCGACCATGGCGCCGTCCGAGAGCCAGGCGCTGGCGCCGAGCACGTTGTGCACCATGTTGCCATAGGCGATGGAGCGCGAACCGCAGGAGTTGTTGCCCGCCATGCCGCCCAGCGTGGCCTGCGCGGCGGTGGAAACGTCCACCGGATACCACAGGCCGTGGGGCTTGAGTCGGGCGTTGAGGTGATCGAGCACCAGGCCCGGTTCGACCGTGGCCGTGCGGGCTTCGACATTGAGATCGAGCACTTTGCGCATGTGCTTGGAGCCGTCGATCACGAGAGAGGCGCCCGTGGTCTGGCCGCACTGGCTGGTACCGCCACCACGGGGCAGCACCGGCACCTTCAATTCACGGGCGATTGCAAGGGCGGTTGTGATGTCGCGTTCACAGGTCGGCACCAGTACACCCACCGGCATGATCTGGTAAATCGACGCATCGGTCGCATAGCGCCCGCGCGAGCCTGCGTCGAACAGCACCTCGCCTTCGGTCTCGCCTCGCAGCCGGCGTTCAAGCGCCTGGCTGGTGTCGTTGTGCAGTGGCTTGGGTGCCGGCTCCATGCGGGTCTCTTTTCATTCGGGTGCGCTTTGCACCTGAAGCTCGCCGGCATGCAGTTGTTCCATCACCGCCGTGCGTTTGTTCACCAGGTGTTGCACCAGCAGTTTGCGCATGGCGGCGCCATCGTGCCTGCCCAGTGCCTGCACCATCTGCTCGTGCTCCTGCATCGCGTGCTTCCACTTGGCCTCGTTCAGGTTGGTGCGAAAGCGCAGCGACTGCACGCGGGCGTTGATGCTCTGATAGGTGCGCGTCAGCACCGGGTTCTTGGCGGCCTGATTGATGGCGGCGTGGACAGCGGAGTTCAGTCGGTAGTAGTTGGACAGGTCGCGCCGGGTGAAAGCGGCGAGCATTTCGAAGTGCATGGCGCTGATTTCGGCCAACTCGGCATCGGTGATGCGCTGCGCTGCGAGCTCGCCCGACATCGCTTCCAGTCCGGCCAGCACTTCAAAGGTATTGAGGATGTCGGCCTCGGTCAGCTTGACCGCAACGGCGCCGCGGTTCGGCAGCAGATCCACCAGACCTTCGGCTGCTATCAGCTTGATCGCCTCACGCAAGGGCGTGCGCGAGACCTGCAGCAGGGCCGTCAGCTCGCGCTCGTTGAGCTTGGCGCCCGGCGCAATCCGGCCCTCGATCAGCAAGGTTCGCAGGCGCACGGCCACCTGGTCATGCAGGGACAGGCGCGAAATCTCAGGAAGGTCGGTCATCGCTCTCTCGGGCTAACTTTTTGAATGCAAAAGTGCTTGCGCGACTTCAAGCCGACCCATCGGACTTGCTTCGCACTGTTGAATTCTAGTTGCCAACTGGGGTTTCGCGAGTCTTGATGATTAGGGTAAACGAGTATCGAATAATGTCTTTTGAATGCAAAAATCCGTGCCAGAAAAGGACGACCTCATGCTGAACCTCGACTTTCACCCCACCGGCAGGCACTTCCTGCAAATCCCCGGCCCCAGCCCCGTGCCCGAGCGCGTGCTGCGCGCCATGAGCCTGCCCACCATCGACCACCGCGGACCCGAGTTCGGCGCGCTCGGGCTGAAGCTCCTGTCCGGCATCCAGACCATCTTCAAGACCCAGCATCCGGTCATGATCTATCCGGCCTCCGGCACCGGCGCCTGGGAAGCGGCGCTGGTGAACACGCTCAGCCCCGGTGACCACATCGTGATGTTCGAGACCGGGCATTTCGCTTCACTGTGGGCCAAGATGGCCGCGCGCTTGGGACTGAGCACCGAGTTCCTGGCCGGAGCTGAGAGCGACGAGCAACTGCCCCATGCGCCAAGCTGGCGCCATGGCGTGCAGGCCGATCTGATCGAGGCACGGCTGCGCCAGGACAGCCAGCACAGGATCAAGGCCGTGTGCGTGGTGCACAACGAAACCTCCACCGGCGTCACCTCCGACATCCTGGCCGTGCGCCGGGCCATCGACGCGGCCAAGCATCCCGCGCTGCTGATGGTGGACTCGATCTCGGGCCTGGCCTGCGCCGACTATCGGCACGACGAGTGGGGCGTGGACGTGACCATCAGCGGATCGCAAAAAGGTTTGATGCTGCCGCCGGGCATCAGCTTCAACGCGCTCTCGCCGCGTGCCATCGACGCCATGAAGAGCGCCAAGCTGCCGCGCGCTTTCTGGGCCTGGGACGAGATCATAGAGATGAACAAGACCGGTTATTGGCCCTATACGCCCAACACCAATCTGCTCTATGGCTTGTCCGAAGCGCTGGAGATGATCCAGGCCGAAGGACTGCCACAGGTGTTCGCGCGCCATCAACGCTGGGCCGCGGGCGTGCGCGCCGCCGTCACGGCCTGGGGCTTGCCGATCCAGTGCGCGGATCCAAAGCTCTATTCACCGGTGCTGACCGGCGTCATCACGCCTGTCGGTGTGGACGCCGACGCCGTGCGCCGACTCATCCACCAGCGCTTTGACATGTCGCTGGGCACGGGACTGGGCAAGCTCAAGGGCCGCATGTTCCGCATCGGCCACTTGGGCGACAGCAACGACCTGACCCTGCTCGCCACGCTGGCCGGGGTCGAGATGGGCCTGAAGCTCTCGGGCGTGAAGCTGGCCGGTAGCGGCCTGCCGGCGGCGATGGATTACTTTTCCAGCCACCCGGCGGCAAGTTTGAAGCAGTCGAGCTGAGCGGCACCGCGCCACTCTATTTTTTGCAGCCCTAGGTGCTTTGGAGACCAGACCATGAAAAGAATATTTGGCGCCACCAACGTGGTTCTGATCCTGCTGTGCCTGATGTACTTCATCACCTACCTGGACCGCGTGAATGTCAGCACGGCGGCGGCCGGATTCGGTCCGGAATTTGGCTTGTCCAAGACCCAGATCGGCCTGGTCTTTTCCGCCTTCGCCTATCCGTATCTGGTGTTCCAGATCATCGGCGGCTGGGTCAGCGACCGCTTTGGCGCCAGGCGCACGTTGATCGCCTGCGGCCTGCTGTGGGCAGCTGCCACGGTGCTCACGGGCATGGCGGGCGGGTTGATTTCCATGTTGGTGGCGCGCGTGCTGCTGGGTCTGGGCGAGGGCGCCACGTTTCCGGCGGCGACCTCGGCCATGGCGCGCTGGGTGGCAAAAGAGAAGCGCGGCTTTGCGCAGGGCATCACCCACGCTGCGGCGCGCATCGGCAACGCCGTAGCGCCGCCAGTCATCGTGCTCGTGATGGCCACGCAGGGCTGGCGCGCCTCGTTCTATGTGTGTGCGGCGATCAGCTTCGTCTGGGTCGGTCTTTGGGCGCTGACCTTCACCGAGCATCCGGAAGACCATCCGCGCATCACGCCCGAGGAAACCGCTGTGCTGCCGGCGCCGAACCGCAAGAGCGTCCAGGTGCCCTGGGGGCCGCTGTTCAAGCGCATGGCGCCGGTGACGATCGTCTATTTCTGCTACGGCTGGACGCTGTGGCTGTTTCTGAGCTGGATCCCGCAATACTTCCTGCACAGCTACGACCTGGACCTGAAGAAGTCGGCGATCTTCGCCGCCAGCGTGTTCTTTGCCGGCGTCGTGGGCGACACCCTGGGCGGTATCGTCACCGACAAGATTTTCGAGCGCACGGGAAGTCTGAAAACGGCGCGCAGCCTGATGGTGGCGGTGTGCATGGGTCTCACGCTGCTGTCGCTGATACCGCTGACCTTCACGCATGACCTGTATGTCTCGCTGGCCTGCCTCTCAGCTGGTTTCTTTTTTGCCGAGATGACGATCGGTCCGATGTGGGCCATTCCCATGGACATTGCGCCTGAATACTCGGGCACGGCCAGCGGCATGATGAACACCGGCTCCGCGCTGGCGGCGATCCTCTCGCCCGTGGTGTCGGGCATGTTGATCGACCGCTTCGGCAGTTGGGAGTTGCCCTTCTACGGCAGCATGATCCTGATGGCCGCGGGCGTGTTGCTGGCGTTTCGCATGCGACCCGAAGCGAAGTTCGAGGGCGCTGCGGCCCGCCACGGCGCATGAATGGCATCGTCATTCACTCACTGCATAGAAGGAGAGCGGCATCGCATTCAAGCCAGCGCATACCCCCATAAATACGTGACACCCGGTGTCACACCTCCATTGACCCGCACGCTGGCGTGACGCGGTCGCAGACAACATTGAATCCAGGAGACATACAGTGAAAATTTTGCAATCAATCAACAAGGTTCCCGGAGGCCTGATGGTCGTGCCGCTGTTCATCGGCATGCTGCTCAACACCTTCGCTCCCAACGCACTCAAGATCGGCGGTTTCACGCAGGCGCTCACCAACGCCGGTTACCCGACATTTCTGGCGATGTACCTGTTCACGGTCGGCACCAAGATGACCTTGCGTGCGGCGCCGGCGATGCTCACGCGCGGCTTCGGCATCATGGGTGCGAAGGTCGGCGTCGCCGTGCTGCTGGCACTGGCTGTTGCCCACTTCTTCAACGGCGATCTTTTCGGTCTGACCACGCTGGCCGTGCTGGCCGCGATGAACGACACCAACGGCGGCATGTTCATGGCCCTGACCAGCACCTTCGGCAGCAAGGAAGACGCCGGAACGTATGTGCCGCAGAGCATCGAGACCGGTCCGTTCCTGACCATGCTGGTGCTGGTTGGCGCAGGGTTGGCGGTGATCCCCTGGCTCACGATGGTGTCGGTGATTGCCCCCATTTTTGCCGGCGCCCTGCTGGGCAATCTGGATGAAGACTTGCGCGAGTTCTTCGGCAAGCATGAACCCATCATCGTGCCTTTCATGGCGTTCACGCTGGGTCAGGGCATCAACCTGAAGGCGGTCACGACCGCAGGTCTGCCCGGCATTGCGCTGGGCCTTTCGGTGCTCGTGATCACCGGCCTGGTCTGCATCGTGGCCGACCGGCTGCTGGGCGGTTCGGGCGTGGCCGGTGCAGCGGCTTCGAGCACTGCCGGCAACGCGGCCGGCACGCCGCAGGCCGTGGCGCTGGCCGATCCTTCCTTCGCTGCGATTGCACCGATGGCGACGGTGCAGGTTGCCGCGTCGGTGATCGTGACCGCGCTGCTCACGCCCCTACTCACGGCCTACATGTACCGTCGCACCAAGAAGGAGGCGCTGGCGGCAGCGCCTAGCGCGAACCCTCTGGATCAGTCGCAAGCGCTTGTGCGGCCATAAAGTGGCTCAAGTCTTGTCACTGGATTTGAAGTTGACGCAGGGCCTGCTCGATCACGCGATCGGGCAGGCGCGGCAGAAGTTCGACAAGCCCGCGTGCGTCGCGGTATGCGACGCACACGGATTTTTGCTCGGCTTTTTTCGCGCCGACGGCGCGCCGGTGCGCAGCATTGCCCTGGCGCAGCAAAAGGCCTACACCTCGACCCGCATGGGCTCGAGTACCACGGCATTTCTGGCGCGACTGCGCAGCGAAGATATTCCCATCGGCTACTTCTGCGATCCCTTGCTGACGGCCTTGCCTGGCGGCGCATTGCTGGTCGATGCCGCCGGTCGCGTCATCGGCGGTATCGGCGTCAGCGGCCTGTCACCGGCCCAAGACCAGGAGATCGCCGACGCCGGCGCAGGCTTCATCACCCCATAGCACGGGACGGGGCGCTGAGGTCGGCGCTTCCATCTTTCGCCTGCGCCGCTTGGGCGCAGGCATTTCTCTTTCTCTCCAGGAATTTCACCATGTCACGATCCAATGTCTACGTTACCCGCATGATTCCGCAGGAGACCATCGACACCCTGCGCCAGTTCCACGATGTCGAGGTGAATCCGCACGACCGCGCGCTCACGCGTGACGAACTCTTGCAGCAGGTGCGTGGGCGCGATGCGGTCATTACCCTGCTCACCGACAAGGTGGACGGCGAGGTGCTCGACGCCGCCGGACCGCAATGCAAGATCTTTGCGAACTATGCCGTCGGTTTCAACAACTTCGACCTGCAGGCGGCGACACAGCGCGGCGTGATCATGAGCAATACGCCCGGCGTGCTGGACGAAGCCACCGCCACCCATGCCTGGGCGCTGCTGCTGGCGACCGCGCGCCGGATCTCGGAGTCTGAGCGCTATGTGCGCGCTGGCCAGTGGCACGGCTGGGCGCCGATGGCCTTCATCGGCCAAGACGTGGACCACAAGACGCTGGGCATCGCCGGGCTGGGCCGGATCGGTTCGAAATTCGCGCGCAAGGCGGCGGCTTTCGACATGAAGGTGATCTACACCAACGCTCAGCGCGAACCCGAATTCGAACGTCAATTTAGCGCGACTTTCGTCGACAAGGAAACGCTGCTGCGCGAGTCGGACTACTTGTCGCTGCATCTGCCGCTGCTGCCCGAAACCCATCACTACATCGGTGCCAAGGAACTTGCGCTGATGAAGCCGAGCGCGATCCTGATCAATGCGGCGCGGGGACCGCTGGTGGACGAACAGGCTCTGGTCGTGGCCCTGCGCAACAAGGTCATCTGGGGTGCCGGTCTGGACGTGTTCGAAGACGAACCGAAACTCGCCGCCGGCCTGGCCGAGCTCGACAACGTCGTCATCGTGCCGCATATCGCGTCTGCCACGATTGCGACCCGACTGGCGATGGGAAAGATTGCCACCGACAACGTGATCAGTGTGCTCAAGGGCGAAGCCCCTCTGACCTGCATCAACCCCGACGTGCTCAAGTGAGCTGCGGATATATTCATTAAACTTGGAGAAGACGATGGCGAGAGTTGGATTTGTGGGACTGGGCATCATGGGCGCACCGATGGCCCTGCACCTGATCAAGGCGGGTCATGAGATGTTTTTGCACACGCGAAGCGCTGTGCCTGGCGAACTGATCAGCGCGGGCGGTTTGGCCTGCGCGTCGGCCCAGGAAGTGGCTCAACACGCGGACATCATCTTCATGATGCTGCCCGACACCTCCGACGTGGCTTCGGTGCTGTTCGGCGCTGCCGGCGTTGCAGCCGGGCTCACATCCGGCAAGACCGTGGTCGACATGAGCTCGATCTCTCCCATCGAGACCAAGGTGTTCGCGCAGAAGATCAACGCGCTCGGCTGCGACTATCTGGATGCGCCCGTGTCCGGCGGCGAGGTCGGTGCCAAGGCCGCTTCTCTGACCATCATGGTCGGCGGACCGCAGGCCGCCTTTGAGCGCGTGCAACCGCTGTTCGAACTGATGGGCAAGAACATCACGCTCGTCGGCGGCAACGGCGACGGTCAGACCACCAAAGTGGCAAACCAAATCATCGTCGCGCTCAACATCGCGGCGGTGGGCGAAGCGCTGCTGTTCGCAAGCAAGGCCGGTGCGGATCCGGCCAAGGTACGACAGGCGCTGATGGGCGGCTTCGCCTCCAGCCGCATCCTGGAAGTGCACGGCGAACGCATGATCAAGCGAACCTTCAACCCGGGCTTTCGCATCGCTCTGCACCAAAAGGATCTCGGGCTGGCCTTGGCCGGTGCACGCGCGCTCGGCGTGGCGCTGCCGCAAACCGCCGGCGCTGCGCAACTGATGCAGGTGTGCGCGGCCAACGGCATGGCCGACCTGGATCACTCCGCCTTGGTGAAGGCGCTGGAGCTGATGGCGGCGCACGAAGTGGCCAGGGTCTAAACTCCAACACGCCACCGTTTACCAGAAGATCCATGACCGAGATCGATCGCCTTCCCCTGTTGCGCGCCATGTTTGACGCCGCTGTTGCCGCGGCTCAGCCCGCGCTGTGCCTGCCGCCGCATCTGCCGCCACCACCCAAGGGCCGCACCATTGTCATCGGTGCGGGCAAGGCGTCGGCCGCGATGGCGCGTGCGCTGGAAGACCATTGGGCGGGTCCGCTCGAAGGCATCGTCGTCACGCGCTACGGCTATGAAGTGCCGTGCCAGCGCATCGAGATCGTGCAGGCAGCGCATCCGGTGCCCGACGCGGCGGGGCTACTGGCCGCCGAGCGCATCCGCCAGTTGGTGAGCGGCCTCACGAGCGACGATCTGGTGATCGCGCTCATCTCCGGCGGCGGCTCGTCGCTGCTGGTGGCGCCCGGCGCCGGACTCACGCTGGCCGACAAGCAGGCGGTGAACGCGGCTCTGCTCAAGAGCGGCGCCAGCATTTCGGAGATGAACTGCGTGCGCCGTCACCTCTCCGGCATCAAGGGCGGCCGACTGGCCGCAGCCTGCCATCCGGCCCGGCTGCTCACCCTGCTTATCTCCGATGTGCCGGGAGACAATCCGATCGACATCGCCTCCGGTCCCACCGTGGCCGACCCCAGCACCTGTGCCGACGCACTTGCCATCATCGAGCGCTACGGCATCGATGTTCCTGCAGCGGCGCGCGCGCTGCTGACCAGCGGCCAAGGCGAGAGCGTCAAACCCGGTGACCCGCGCTTGAGCGGCGTCGAGACCCGCATCGTCACCGCGCCGCAGATGGCGCTGGAAGCCGCAGCGCAGGTGGCGCGCGCCGCAGGATTCACCCCCTACATCCTGAGCGACAGCATGGAAGGCGAAGCGCGCGACATCGGCAAGGCGCACGCGGCCGTCGTGCGCCAGGTGGCGACACAGGGCCAGCCATTTCAGACGCCTTGTGTGCTGCTCTCCGGCGGGGAGACTACCGTGACGATCCGGGGCAAGGGTCGCGGCGGGCGCAACGTCGAGTTCCTGCTGTCGCTGGCCGTGGCGCTGGACGGTTTGGCGGGCGTGCACGCGATCGCAGGCGACACCGACGGCGTTGACGGCATGGAAGAGATCGCCGGCGCCTGTCTCATGCCCGACACCCTGGCGCGCGCCTGGGCCCTGGGCATGAATCCTCGCGCGAGTCTGGACAACAACGACGGCCACGGCTTCTTTCAGGCGCTGGGCGACTCCGTCATCACCGGACCGACGCTGACCAATGTGAACGACTTTCGCGCTATCGTGATCGAGATCGCCCCATAAGGAAAACCGTCAATCTCAAATTCGTCCTGTCTTGACGATTTCCATAGGCACATCTGAATCACGGACCCGTCAATGTTCGAGCATGTGCATGGAGCGCAACCCATGGAGCGACCGCTCTATGCAACATCGACCGTGTTGAAAACGCTTCTGCTGCCCGAAAGCTGCCGCTCGCAAGCACCGGCTCTGGTCGCCTCAAGAAGCCAGCGGCGATCTGAAATTGATTGCCAGATACCCGACGTTGGAATTGAGGTCGAATCGGCATGCTCCGAATCGGCCTGTCGTGACGATGAACTATGTTCCCGCTACCTTTTCCAGTCAGGACCAGCGATTCGCGGCGCCGATCCGGAAAACCGAGGCCGACTCCCAGGCTGCGGATTCGTTTACGATGACCCGACGGACTCTTGAGCGGCGATAGCGGTTGAGAAGGCTTTACCATGCAACGCGACATTTTGATTGTTGGCTGCGGCATCTTTGGCGCGGCCATTGCCTGGAACTTGGGGCGTCGAGGCCTGGGGCATCGGGTGCTGATCGTGGATCGTCAGCCCCCAGCCAGTGGTGCGACCAGTCGAGCGGCCGGCTTGGTCACACAGGTGCGATCCGACCCGGCCCTGCAAGCTCTGGCGGGTGAAACGCTGGCGGCCATTGATGTACTCCAGGCGCGCTTTGGGGAGGATGTGGGCTGCCACCGCGTCGGTGCGTTGCACGTCGGCCCGCTAGCCCAGCAAGCGGCTTTGGCAGCCATGCTGACGGTTTGCACGGAGGCCGGCATTCGAGGTCAGTGGCAGGACAAGGCGCAGGTGCTGGCCCAGTCACCCTGGCTCAACCCCGATGCCTTTGACGTTGCCGCATTCTTCCCGGACGAGTGTTTTGTTGATCCCTACTTGCTGGCCAGCGCCTATTTGCGCGGCGCCCAGCAGATGGGTGCCAAGCTGCGACTCGATACCCGCGTGGCGCAGATTGCGCATCAAGCGGGCGCGGTAACGGGTGTCGTGCTTGAGGACGGCACTGCGCTGCCCGCTCGTATTGTGGTGAACGCGGCGGGGGCATGGAGCAATTTGCTCAGTGTCGAACTGGGGTTGCCCTTGCCCATGGCACCGGTGCGCAGCCAATATTGGATCACCGAGCGCTTGCCGGAATTTTCCCCCGGCACGCCTATCGTTTTCATGACCGATATTCGTGCCTACGCCAGACCTGAAGTCGGTGCACTTTTGTTCGGCATCCGTGAAAGCGCACCGGCAGTGGCAGCACCCCGGGAATTGCCTGAGAACCTGCAAGGCTTCGTCTTTGATGCCGCGGACCCGGACGGCTGGGGCAACCTGGCGCAGGCATTTGAACCCCTGAGCCGCTATTTCCCTGCCATTGAGCGGCTCGGCATTGCACACTACATCACGGGCCCAAGCAACTACACGCCGGACGGTCAACCGATTGTGGGAGCCAGCGCCGCGATCGCAGGTCTGCTGGTAGCGACCGGTTGCAACGGATCGGGCATTACCTATTCGGCGGGAGTGGGGCGGCTGATCACCGAGCTGATTTGCGGTGAAACTCCTTTTGTGGATGCCAGCCGGCTTGACCCCTCACGTGCGCTTCAGATCGATCCCTTTTCCCCTACATTTCTCCAGGCCTGTGCCCATGCACGTGCCACCAAATCCACCGGATAACCAGATACTTTTACCCGGAAAACCCGCGTATTCAACACACCTTCGAAACAGGGATTGGCGGGTACCGGTCGCTCGCTGGCACCGACAGCATGCCCAAAGCCGACGCCCGTTTTCCGGCCAAGAACCAAGACTTCAGCGCGTCCGCCCGTGTCGATGCACAATTCTGATTTTCAGCGTCAGATTTCCCCGAACCATCACGTTGCCGAGATTGAATAGGAACGGCCATGACAACACTCAACATCAACGGAAAAGTTACCGCAGTGGAGGCTGATCCCGGCACACCACTTCTGTGGGCCCTGCGCGATACGCTGGGTATGACCGGAACCAAGTTTGGCTGCGGAACGGGGCTCTGCGGTGCTTGCACAGTTCACGTTGACGGCGAGGCCATCCGTTCCTGCGTTACCCCCATCTCGGCAGTTGCAGGCAAGAAGGTCACCACGATCGAGGCCGTCGGCAGCGACAGCGTAGGCCTGGCCGTTCAAAACGCCTGGATCGCCCACGACGTCGCGCAGTGCGGCTATTGCCAGAGCGGCCAGATCATGAGCGCCACCGCGCTGCTGAAGAACAATAAGAAGCCCAGCGATGCCGATATCGACGCCGCCATGCTCGGCAACATCTGCCGCTGCGGCACCTATGCCCGCGTGCGCAGCGCCATCCACGCCGCCAGCGCATCCTTGGTCTGAACCACCTACGCGAGGAAGTCACCATGCATTTCGATGCTGCAACCCTGGATATGGCCAAAGGCCAAATGCCCAAAGGGCTTCTCGCCCTCGTGCAACGTGCGCAGGTCGCGTCCAAGGCCACGGCCAGCGACGGTCTGATACGGCGAAGTTTCCTGAAGATGGGCGTGGTCTCGGGGTTTGCACTGGGCGCCTATCCGCTGGTAGCCGCCGCGCAAGGAACGGTTTCCGACGCTGCCCCATCCGGGCTCAAGCCCTTTGAGCAGCCCGCTGCCTTTGTCCACATCGAATCGGATGGCAGCGTCACTGTGACCATCAACCGGCTGGAGTTTGGACAGGGTGTGCTGACCGCTTTGCCCATGTGCCTGGCAGAGGAGTTGGATGCCGACTGGAGCAAGGTGCGCGCGGAGCATGGCGATGCCGATCCGGCTTACGTGGATCCGGCCTATGGCATGCACATCACCGGCGGTTCGGGCTCCATCAAGCGCTCTTTCATGCAGTACCGTGAACTGGGGGCCAGGGCCCGCGCCATGCTGGTGGCTGCGGCCGCTTCGCGTTGGGGCGTTGACGTCAGCACCCTGCGCACAGCGAACGGCAGGGTTTTGGGCGCGGGTGGCCAGTCCATCGGATACGGGGAACTGGCTGACAGTGCCATGAAGATGCCGGTGCCGCAAACGGTGGCACTGAAAGAAGCGAAGGACTTCCGCATCATCGGCAAGGCGACCCCGCGTTTGGATGGTCGGGACAAGTCCAGCGGCAAGCAGAACTTTGGCATCGATGTGCAATTGCCCGGCATGCTGACCGCAGTGGTGGCTCACCCAGCGGTGTTTGGTGCCAAGATCAAGTCGCTGGACGATACCGCTGCCAAAGCGGTCCCGGGCGTCAAGGCCGTGCTGCGCATGCCAACCGACCGGGGTGGTGAGGGGGTGGCTGTGATCGCCCTGGGCTATTGGGCTGCCAAGCAAGGTCGCGACCAGCTCAAACTGGAGTGGGATACCTCTGGCGTCCAGAAGGTGGATAGCGCCGCCCAACTGGCCAGCTACCAGGCCCTGGCCAAGACGACCGGCTTTGTGAAGTTCAATGCTGATGTGGGGCCGCTGGCCAAAGCACCCAAGAAGATCAGCGCCGAGTTCACTTTCCCCTACCTGGCTCACGCGCCCATGGAACCGCTGAACTGCACCGTGCACCTCAGCGGCGACGGAGCAGACGCCAAGGCCGACCTCTATCTGGGCACCCAAATGCCAGGTTTGGACGGCATGGCGGCGGCCAAGGTGCTGGGTCTGGCTCCGCAACAGGTCAAGGTCCATGTGCAAATGGCGGGTGGCGGATTTGGCCGGCGCGCCGTGCCCACGGCCGATTACGTGGCGGAAGCCTGTACGGTTGCCAGGCTGGCCATGGCGGCTGGGGTGAACGCCCCCATTCGCGTGCTGTGGAGCCGCGAGGACGACATCAAAGGTGGCTACTACCGCCCCATGCACGTGCACCGCGCCGACATTGGCTTTGATGCCAGTGGCAAGGTGCTGGCCTGGGACCATGTCATCGTGGGCCAGTCCATCGTCCAAGGCACGCCGTTTGAAGGCATGATGATCAAGGACGGCATAGACGCCACCATCGTCGAAGGCATGCGCGATCCGTACGACGTGCCCATGCGCCTGTCGGTGCACCATCCCAGGGTCAATGTGCCGGTGCTGTGGTGGCGCAGCGTGGGCTCCACCCACACCGCCTATGTCATGGAAACCTTGGTCGATGAGATCGCCCGTGCCACCCACCAGGACCCGGTGGCCTACCGTCTGAAGCTCATGGGCGACAAGCACCCCCGCCACAAGGCGGCACTGATGCTTGCGGTGGAAAAGTCAGGCTATGGCAAACGCCAGCTGCCCAAGGGCCAGGCCTGGGGTGTTGCCGTACATGAATCGTTTGACACGGTGGTGGCCTACGTGGCAGAGGCCTCGGTCAACCATGGGTTGCCGAAGTTGCACGCGTTGACTGCCGCCGTGCACTGCAACCTGGCGGTCAATCCCAAGACCATTGAAGCCCAGGTGCAGGGCGCAGCGCTGATGGGTCTGGGCACCTGCCTGCCCGGTGCCGCCATCACGCTCAAGGACGGCCAGGTCGAGCAAAGCAATTTCTCCGACTATGTCGTTGCTCGCATTTCCGACATGCCCAAGATCGCGGTACACATCGTGCCCAGCGCAGAACCCCCCACCGGCATGGGAGAGCCTGGTCTGCCCCCGTTAGCGCCCGCCTTTGCCAATGCCATCGCCAGGTTGACCGGCAAAACGCCGCGCAGCCTGCCGTTCAAGCTGGCCTGAAGCGAGCCAGAGGCATGGAAAGCCTGGACCTGCGGGTATTGGCCGATGCGCTGCAATGGCGTCTGGCGGGCCACGGAGTAACGCTGATGACCGTGGTGGAAACCTGGGGCAGTGCGCCCAGACCGCCCGGTGCGCTCTTGGCCTTGAGGGACGATGGCGTCGTCAGCGGTTCGGTCTCCGGTGGCTGTGTGGAAGACGATCTGATTGCCCAGACCAAGGCCGCGTCGCAAGCGCATGCAGTGGCTGCGTCCCGGGCGCCCGAACGACCATCCATGATGGCTTATGGCGTCAGCAAAGAAGAGGCCGCCCGCTTTGGATTGCCCTGTGGCGGAACGTTGCGCTTGGTTCGTGAACCTTTGCTCGATACCCACTGGGTGCAGGAGCTACTGGAACGAACCACCCGCCACGAACTGGTGGCCCGTCAACTGACCTTGTCGAGCGGCGCGGTGAGCCTGCTTCCCGCGACGCGCGGCCAGAGCATGCACTTTGACGGCATCCTGCTAAGCACCGTGTTTGGCCCCAAGTGGCGCCTGTTGTTGATTGGCGCGGGTCAGTTGTCACAAGCCGTCGCGCAGATCGCGCTGATGCTGGACTTTGAGGTGCTGGTTTGCGATCCGCGCGAGGAATACGCGCCCATGATGAACCTGGCCGGTGTGAGTCGTGTCCTGGGCATGCCAGATGATGTGGTGCGCGAGTTGGTGCCCGATGCGCACACCGCCATCGTGGCGCTGACCCACGACCCAAAGCTTGACGATATGGCCCTGATGGAGGCCTTGCGCACCAACGCGTTTTACGTCGGTGCGCTGGGCTCACGGCGCAACCAGGCTGCGCGCAAGCAGCGCCTGGCTGAGCACTTTGATCTATCCGCAGCAGAATTGGCGCGCCTGCACGGACCGGTAGGCTTGTTCATTGGCGCCAAAACACCGGCCGAGATTGCCGTGTCGGTGGTGGCCCAAATCATCCAGTTCAAAAATGCCAAGCTTGATTCACAAACCTTGATCGAGCCATCGCCGTGCGCGACGCCCCTGCCACAGTCCTGATCCTGGCCAGTGGCCGCGGCAAGCGCTTTCAAGCCTTCGGTGGGCAGGGCTCCAAGCTGGACGCCCTGCTCCACGGCAAGCCGGTGTTGCCGCACACACTGGATGCGGTGCGTGCAAGCGGCCTGACCTATCGCTTGGAAGCGGCGCCGCACCCCGGCATGGGCGACTCCATTGCCGCAGCAGTGAGAGCGAGCTTTGACGCAAACGGCTGGCTTGTCCTCCCCGGTGATTTGCCCCTGATTCAAAGCGAGACGTTGCGCGGGATTGCGCAGGCATTGCATCAGCACCCAGTTGTCGTACTAGTTTTTCAAGGCAAGCGAACCTTGCTACCGAATTGACAGTGCATGACCTCGGCTGTGTAGCCGATATAGACACGGTCGATGATTTGACCGCGGCCAGTGCAATTGCCGCAACGATTTCAAGGTGATCATTTCATCCGTCGAATTCCCGTCTTGGGGATCAATTTCCGTGCGGGAAATCGTTCAAGTCGGAGCCACTATTCCCTGAATATCAAAAGGGCGATTCAACAGGTTGAAGCTTCGCCGCAAACTCCACTTCTGTGGGTACTGCGCGATCGTCTGGATTGGCCAATCTGACGGACCCAGGTCAGCGACGCTGGGCGGTTGCAATCAACGATGCTGAACAGCCAATCAAGGCCACAAACGGGTTTCCCTTGCTTGAGTGTCCGGCGCCGCCCGCCGCCCGCCGCGCACCTGTCGCTTCGGGCGGCAAAAGGGGCCAGCGTCTCAGGCTGCCGATATACTCAATTCGCCCATGCTCATCGCCACACCCCAATCGATGCACTTCCCGGCCGCCTTGCCACTGCAAAGCGGCGCGTCGATTCGCGGCTACGACCTGAGCTTCGAGACCTATGGAGAGCTCAACGCCGACCACTCCAATGCGGTGCTCGTGTGCCACGCTCTCAACGCCTCGCACCATGTGGCTGGCGTCTACGCCGGGCAGGAAAAATCCGAGGGCTGGTGGGACAACATGATCGGCCCCGGCAAGCCGGTGGACACCGACAAATTCTTCGTCATCGGCGTGAACAACCTGGGTTCGTGTTTCGGCTCCACCGGTCCCATGCACACCAACCCCGACACCGGCCGCGTCTATGGCGCAGACTTCCCGGTGGTCACGGTGGAGGACTGGGTCGATGCCCAGGCGCGACTGCTCGATGTGCTGGACATTCAGACGCTGGCGGCCGTGCTCGGCGGCAGCCTGGGCGGGATGCAGGCGCTGGGCTGGTCGCTGCAATACCCGCAGCGCGTGCGCCACGCGGTGGTGGTGGCCAGCGCGCCCAACCTCACGGCCGAGAACATCGCCTTCAACGAGGTCGCGCGCCGCGCCATCGTGACCGACCCGGATTTTCACGGCGGACATTTCTACCAGCACGGCGTGACCCCCAAGCGCGGCCTGCGCATCGCCCGCATGATCGGCCACATCACGTATCTGAGCGACGACGTGATGAATGAAAAATTCGGCCGGCAGTTACGCGACACGCTCGTCGGCGAGGAAGGCCCGGGAGCTTACAAGTATTCCACCCAGGACGTCGAGTTTCAGATCGAGAGCTACCTGCGCTACCAGGGCGACAAGTTTGCCGAGTACTTCGACGCCAACACCTATTTGCTGATCACCCGCGCCTTGGACTACTTCGATCCGGCGCGCGCATTCGACGGCAATCTGAGCCTGGCGCTGGCCCGTGCCTCGGCGAAGTTCCTGCTCGTGAGCTTCACCACCGACTGGCGCTTCTCGCCCCAGCGCAGCCGCGAAATCGTCAAGGCGCTGCTGGACAACCGCAGAAGCTTGAGCTACGCGGAAATCGATGCGCCCCACGGGCACGACGCCTTCCTGCTCGACGATGCGCGCTACCTGGGCGTGATGCGATCCTATTTCGACGGCATCGCCAAGGAGCTGGCATGAGCGACCAGAGCACGATCGAATCCATCGCCAGTCTGGTGCCGACGGGCTCGCGCGTGCTCGATCTGGGCTGCGGCGACGGTGCCATGCTGGCCTACCTGCAGGCCACACGCGGTTGCAGCGGCTATGGCGTCGAGATTGACGATGCCAACGTGCACGCCTGCGTGCAGCGCGGCGTGAACGTGATTCAGCTCAACCTGGACGAAGGCCTCAATCTGTTCGAGGACCAGAGCTTCGATGTGGTGCTGCAGATCGACACGCTGCAACATCTGCGCAACGCCGAAGTGATGCTGCGCGAGACCGCGCGCGTGGGCCGCACCGGCATAGTGGCCTTCCCGAATTTCGGGCACTGGCCAAACCGCCTGAGCGTGCTGCGCGGGCGCATGCCGGTCACCAAGCGACTGCCCTACCAGTGGTACGACACGCCCAACATTCGCGTCGGCACCTTCAAGGACTTTGCCGCGCTCGCCGCCAAGAACCAGCTCCAGGTGCTGGATGCCTTTGGCCTGCAGGAAGGCCGCGAAGTGCGCCTGTGGCCCAACGCACGCGCCGGCACGGCGGTGTTCAAACTGCAGCGGCGCTGAGTTTCACGTCAAGCGCTGCGGCCTTGCAGGAATCGGGGCGAGACCGACGCTTGCAGCTTTCACAGGCTGCGGCAAACCGTGTACTGGTTGTCGTCGCTGTAACTGGTGGCGGCCGTTCCTGGCGCGGTGTTGGCACCAGCCGTCGCCTGAGTTGCCAGCACGCTGCCACGGTCTGGCAGGCCGTCGTCAAACTGGGTGTCGATGGCGCGTGCTGCCTTGCCAGGCACCTGTGACAGGCAGACGGACAACGCGGCCGCGCCCGCCGCCGAAGTGACGCCCGGGCCAACGCCGATCAATCCGTTGAAGGCATTGCGTGGCAACGCAGCCACGCCGGTGTCCGCGGGGTTGCCCGCGATGAACCCGCCTGCCTTGAGCGCCTGCCAGAAAGCCAGCGCCTCGCCGCCCGCCGTGAACACCTGCGCCTGGGTGACGCCAATCACGCCGTCGTTGTTGCCGGACTCGGTCACGCCGGCCCAGCTGCCGCCCCTGGACTGGAGCGAGGCCAGCGATCCTGCCGCTCCGCCGTCATCGCCCGGCAGGCTGTGGAAGCGATCGACATAGGCGTTGTATGCCACACCGAGGCTGTTGATGTCGTTCAGGCCGCTCTTGATCCTGGCACTGTCGATCAATTCCTGCCCCTTGAGGACGCCACCGAGCAGCAAGCCGATGATGACCAGGACGATGGCGATCTCGACCAGCGTGAAGCCCGACGCGCGGGTCTGAAGCGGATGTTTCATAGGTTTTCCTTTCGTTGACACGTCGCTCAGTTGTCCCCTCTTTTTCGCGCTCTTACTGTCTTGAGCGACGGCGGCAGTAAATGCGGTTGGCGCGATGCGCTGATGCTGCTGGTCATGGCAGCGTGCCCGCCTGGAGCATCCGGTTGAACAGCGAGCCGGTGGGAAGCCAGCTCACGATGTCGTCGAATTCACCCATGGCAGACCCGGCAGCCGTGGGACTGCGGCTGACAAAATTGCCGTTTCCGTCGGTGTTGTCGATTTCGTCGGCGCTCGACGGATCCGCTCGCACCACGCCGCTCGAAGTGACCGCACCGAACCCGTTGACCCCATGGGAAAGGACCACAGCAGGAACCCCGCTGGCCAGCACGGAGGCGCACGACGCGCTGGAGCAAACGCGCAGCGTGGCGACCGAGGAAAGGCTGAAACTGGCGGCCGGACTGCGGCTCGAAAAGATGCCGTTGACGCTGTAGCGGATGCGGTTGCCCCAGGCATCGGCACCTCCCACAGCCAGCGTGGCCCAGGGGAGATTGCCCTCCTGCGTGACGCAGTGGCCGGTCGCCGCAGTCACGTCCTCCAGCCCATCGTTGGCCGTTCCCGTCGCCGCGGCCACGGTCATGTCGGGACAGGGCAGATGCGGCGGCGTCTGGTTGGCAGCGTAGCCGAGCAGCGCTTCCCTGGCTTCGTCCAGGACCCTTTGCGTGTCCCGGATCCTTTGCTGCTCCATCTGGCTGCTCAACAGCGACAGACCGCGGCCGAAGATCAGGCCCAGGATGATCAGCGCCATGGCGATTTCTATCAGCGTAAAACCGCGGCCGTGAGCTGCTGCATGGGTCATGACGCTGCCCTCGTCATTCGGTGCGCAACACGAAATGGCTCAGGGCAACGCCCTGGCGGTGGCTGCCCGAAAGAAAGCCTGCGGTGAAGCCGTAGTACACCCGGTTCAGCGCCGCGTCCGGGGCGACGCAGCGTTGCATCGAGGGCGTCTGGGCGAGCCGCTCCAGGTCGACGGCAACGTCGCTGCAGTCGGTGCAATCGACCCAGGCCATGACGCGAAGGAAGTCGTTGGGCGCCACGTGCGCAGCCGGATCGCACAGGCTGCAGCCGGCATCGCAGCCCGAGACAATCTCCACGCGCTGCCGGTGCGTGGCCGGTGGCGACTCCTCGAACCGGTTCGAAGGCACATGGCGACAACCCGCGGCGCTGCCGTCGCAAGCCAGACTCATGCTGTCTCCGGTTTGAGCGTGGTCAATGCGGCCATTGAGCAGGATCGCACTGTGGTTCTCGAGCGGGTCCAGGCCGGTAGAGGCGTCGCGATGCACGTCGGTTTCGACGACGATGGAATGCGCACCCCAGGGGTCAGCCGAGTCCAGCACACCCATCATCGCTTCGCTGCCGCAGTGGCCGGGCGCGGCTCCGACGTCGGCGCTGACCAGTTGCAGCGTGAAGCCCTTGCCCCGGTCCACACCACTGCCCGACAAGGCAAAGGCGTCGGCCAGGGAGAACCTGAACTCGTAGTAGGCGCGCAGCGTCCTGCCCGCCAATGGAACAACACTGGGCGACCAGATGCAGGCACCCCCCGAACCTGCGGCATCCGCCAGGCCCACTGAAGCGCTTGCGGTATCCGCCGTGGCGCCAGCGCCGACGGGATGGAAGCTCGCAAGATTCTTGTCAAACGACTCCTGCATGGCCCCGGCGCCCAAGCCCTTGACGCAGCGCACGAGGTCGGCGCTGGCCTGGGCCGGATTGAAATACCCTGCTCCCGCATAGGCGCCGCTGGCCGGGAAGATCGTGTTCACACCCTCCAGATACATCGCTGGGTCGCCGAACAGCGCCAGGCTTCCGGTTCGTGCCGGCGTGTCGCGCAGCTGTGCGCCCAGCGGCGCCAGGCTGCGCTGCGTGCGCTCGCCTGCGAACAGCAGCACACCGACACAGCCGCCAAGACCGTTGACCGTCGGCGCGAGTGCGGGCCGTGCATAGAGAAGGTTGTTCTTCCAGTGCTTGAGGACATTGGCTTTGGCCGCGGTAGTCGGCGCACAGGCGGCGACAGCGTTGTCCACCCCCTTGTTGCCGGCCGATGCCGTCAAGGCCGGATCGCCCGTCGGCAGGCTGTTCAGGCAGAACTCCAGGTCGCCCAACAGCTTGTCGATGTCAGCCTTGAAGTCGCTGCGCTTCTTGACGCGGTCGAACACCTCCTTGGCCGTGATCCAGGTGCCTTGATCATTGTTGAGCGCGGCTTGCCCGCTGGCCCCGGTGCCGAGCACCAGGGTGCTGACAGCGCCAGCGCCGGCAAGCACCGTGCTGCCCTCAAGGTAATTGGCTGCGACCAGGTTGCCGCCGCATTCGGTGCTCGTGCCGGCGCCGAGCCGGGCTTGCCCCGGCAGTGCCGCTAGCGGCGCAAGCACAACGGCCCAGGCCCGGTCGTGCGACGTCGGCCCCGTCAACGCCGCTCCTGCAGCGTCCTGCAGCGCGAACTGGCCTGCCGTGTCCCAGTTCACTGGGCTCGCTTTCGGGTTGTCCTTGAGCGCACCGGAGACCGCGTACCAGAGGCACTCGCCGGCACCGTCGCGCAGTGGCGCGAGCGCCATCGACTGGGTTCTCCAGGGCAGGCGCGCCAGCACCGACACCTGGCTCGCAGCGCAGGGCGGGTTGGCCACGCCGTCGTTGTTGCTGTCGGGGCAGGGCAGGTACCCAAAGACCTCGTCGGCGTTCACCAGGTAGCGGTAGCCCGACGCAAAACCGATCAGCGCCTCCCTGGCCTGACCCAGGGCCGCCGAGGTGATGCGGTCGCGCTCGGTTTGAATTCCGCCGGAGGTTCTGAGCGCAAGGAAGGCCGCCACCAGCCCCAGCAGCAGCAGCACCAGCAACAGCGCCGAACCCGATGCGCGCTTCATTTCGCGCCCTGCCTGATCAAGGCGCCGGGAGCCACGAGGTCGGTGCGCACGCCGGTGGCCAGATCCAGCGTTTCACCCACGCGCAAGTGCCGCCCGTCAAGCACGATGGCATCCGCCGAAATGCGGGTCGGTGCGCCCGGCGCCGCCGGTTGGTGCTCGGCCACGGCGCGGTGATTGATCCAGGCCGTACCGTGACCGCGATCACGTTGCACGATGCCGTCCAGGCGCGCTGGCCGACGGGCGTCCTGGCCGCCCGCATCGCTGCGCTCCAGGACCATGGCGCTGCGTTCGGCAGGCGCATAGAACAAGGTGTCCAGGCCGGGCCACGATGCCTCAGGGGACGACGACACTGGCGCGTCCGCCTTCATCGGCACGGCCAGAGGAACGGTCGGCACCAGCGTGAAAAACCGCAGCACGCACCGTGCCGACAAGCCCAGGGGGGTCGGCTCCGACAACTGGCATGCGTCGACGCGAAATGGCCCGGTCGGGCGGCGCTCGAGATCGCGCAGCAGACCGAGCAGATCCTCCTCGTGCACCGGGCTCAAAGTCAGTTCGAGATCGTGAAATTGGGCGTCGTGACCCGCAGCGGCCGGCGTCGCCGGTGGCGCCAACGGCTGGGGTGCGAGCAACGTGTAGCGCAGCGACGACGACAGGCCCGTTCGCCTGGCACTGGCCAGGAGTTGCTCCACCCAGGCTTCGCGCTCGGGCATGGCGATGAAACCGATCTGAACCAGCTGCCAGTAGAGTTCCGACTGGCGCTCGACGTCGCTCAACTCGGCCTGCCTGTCCCGTGCGCGCGCCTGCACCGCTGCCAACTCGCCAGCGGCACTGAGCAGCTCGCGCTGGGCGCGCGTCTGCCACTGCTGAGCGCACAGCACCAGGCCCAGGCCCAGCGCCAGCGCGGCGCCCAACGCGATCAGGCCCCGGCGTGCGTGGACAGCGATGGACTGCCAAGCCTTCATCGCCGCAGCACCTCGGTTCGGGGTCTTGGCGCCAACGCGTCAGGGTCGGCGTCGCGAGTGCGCGCCAGCGCCAGGCACCAGTGCAGGGCTTCCCGCCCTCCCTCGCTGCTCAAGGCTTGCCGGGCGCGCTCTCGCTGCGGGTCGAGCAGCAGTTTGCTCCCCGGCAACTGGCTGAGTTTGCGGGAAATTTCTGCCACGATCTGACTGCGCGCCAGAGGCGTGGAGTCGCCCTCCAGCCCCAGTTCCAGCTTGAGCTCGACTGCCCGCGGTTCCGCGTTCACCCCGGCAGGGCGCGCTGCGCCGCCGGGCAAGGCCGCAGCGCCAGCGCAGGCGGCTTCGCCCGTGGGCAGATGACGCCACTCGAATCTGCGGGCGCGCAGTGACTCAGCGGAACCGACGACCTGGGCGACGCGCAGCATGGCCTGCGCCATCGACGCATCCCCGGCCAGTTCCCGTTGGTACACGCTCACGGCTTGGCGCAGCGCCTGCGGCGGCACACCCGCATGCTTGAGCGCCTGCTCGGTTTTCGTCAGTCCGGCCTGAACCTGCCGGACCTGGGCCAGCACTTGGGCGCGCTCCTCTTGAGCCGCCCAGGCCGCTCGCGCCTGATGGTCCGCGGCCCAGACCGCCAGGCCCAGGCACAAGGCCGTCGCAGCCCAGCAGATGCGGCCCAGGCGCTGCCCCAGAAAGGCGCCGCGCTGCTGCAACGGAGCCAATTGGCCAACGGGTGACTGCAGGGCCAGATCGAACAGGACACCTTGCCAGTCCGGCGCCGCCACGTCGCTCCATGGCGCTGGCGGCGCCAGCAGGTCCAGGCCAAGCGCTGCGAGGTCGGGACCCAGATCGACCGATTCCCCCAGAAACAGCACGGCGTAGCGTTGCCCAGAACGCGCGATGACACGGGTGTTTTCCAGATGTCGCAGCGTGCGCGCCAGCTCCTGCGCCTGTTCGCTGGCCTGATCGGTCAGTGGCGCAAGGCGCGTCAGCACCGGCACGCGGTCCTTGAGGAAGACAATGCGCAGCTTGCCCCTGCCGGGCATGACCACAAACAGTGCGGGCGGCAGTTGGGGATGACGCCCCAGCAACGCCATCAACATCGACTGAGTCCACAGCCCCGCCAGCGCGCCGCGCTGCGAATCGACGGCAGACTGAATGCGCTCGGCCGCGTCCACGCCCACCAGCAGTTGCTGCGACGGCAGCACACGCTCCATGAAGCCGGCGCCGGCCAGCCCTGCAACGGCCGCGCGAAACGGCGTGGAGGGGAAGCGGTTGGCAAGTTGCCTCTGGATGTAGTCGCTTCGATCCCGTCCAAAGAGGCGGGGAACCCGAATCGGCGCAAAGTCTTCTTCGGCCAGGTCGGTGACGGCCCAGACCGGCCCGGTGGCGGGGCCGGTCAGCATCTGCCAGCCGCTCTTGCCCTTTTGCCAGCCTTGCGTGGCCGTCGTGCTGATGTGCAGAACGGTTTTCATGCTCGCTCAGAGCTTGATGTGGGCGACAGTGTCGTAGATCGGCCCGAGCACGGCGAGCATGATCCAGGCCAGCAGCAAGCCCATGACGACCGTGAGCACGGGCTCGATCAGGGCCTGGACCTTGCCCACCGACTCGTCGATGTCGCGGGTATAGAAGTAGCTGATGTTTCCCGGTGCTTGGTCCAGCTCGCCGGTGGACTCTCCCACCTTGAGCATGCGGATCACCATCGGCGGAAACAGCCCTTCGGCGCCGAAGCTCTCCGACAGCGTGCTGCCATTGAGCACGCGCTCGCGGGCCTGGCGGATGGCCTGCTGAACGACCAGGTTGCGCGAGACCTTTTGGCAGTGATCCAGGCTGTCGGCCAGTGCAACGCCCGTGCGATGCATCAGTGCCAGGGTGTCGGCAAAGCGGGCCAGCGCCATCTTCTTGAGGATGGGACCGACCCAGGGAAGCGACAGCTCGATCTGATGCAGACGGTAGCGCACGCCCTCAAACGCTGCGGCCAGCGCGCCCGCGACCGCGATCCCCGACGCCACCACCAGCAGCAGCGCCCAGCCGTAGTTGGCGAACAGATCAGACAGGCCCATCAGCAAGCGCGTCTGAAGCGGCAACTGCTGTCCCATCTGGTTGAGAAATCCCACCAGCTGCGGCACCAGATAGACCATCAGGAAAACGATCACGGCTGCGATGACAGTGAGCACGAAGCTGGGGTAGATCAGCACCCGCTGGGTCTGCGCCGCGAGCTCGTCCTGCCACTTGAGCGAGCGCACGATGCCGTCGAGCACCTCGCCCAGCTGGCCAGAAACTTCACCGGCCCGAATCAGCTGCACCTGCGTCTGGGGAAAGACATGCACATAGCCCGACATGGCTTCGCCCAGCGTGGCGCCGCTTCGGACCTTCTCGTGCAATCCACCGGACAGCTCCCGACCCGCGTCCGTTCCGGACGATGCGCGCAACTCCTCCAGCGCCGACAGGACGGGAACGCCGGCGCGCAACAGCATTTCAAGCTGAAACAGGAAGTCGATGAGTTGGCGCCGCGGCAGGCGTTTGCAGCCGCGCCCATGCCGCTGCGCGGCCCGCGCCCGCAGCAGCACCAGCCCCATGCGCTGCAGCTGTGTTTGCAGATCCAGCTCGTGCAGTGCCTCGGCCTGTCCCTGGTGCACCTGACCTTGCAGGTTGGCGGCGCGGTAGCGGTACAGCATCATCCGGTCCTCGACGTGAGATCGATCACGCGCGCAACCTCTTCCACTGTGGTGTGGCCCTGGCGCACACGGCGCAGTCCGTCGTCGGCCATGGTGTCAAAGCCGCGTTCGCGCACGAGTTCGTTCAGCACCTTGAGGCTGGCACGCTGCGCCATCAACTCGTCGAGCTCGGCGTCGAACTTGAGCAACTCGACAATCGCCAGGCGCCCCTGATAGCCCTGGAAATCGCAGGATGGACACCCCACCGGCCGGAAAATGGGGCCCGTTGCGCCCTCGCCCAGATCGAGCAGTCGGGCCTGGAGCGCACTGGGCGCGTGCGGCGCTTTGCACTTCGGGCACAGGCGGCGCACCAGGCGCTGACCCATGATGCCGATGACGTTGCCTGCTGCCACCCCGGGCGCGATGCCCAGGTCGAACAGGCGCGGTATGGCGCGCAGCGCCGAGTTGGTGTGCAGCGTGGAGAACACCTGATGGCCCGTCATCGCGGCACGAAACGCCATGTCCGCCGTTTCGCGGTCGCGGATCTCGCCCACCAGGATGATGTCCGGATCCTGGCGCAGCATGGAGCGCACGCCCTGCGCAAAATCCATCTTGACGGCATCGGACAGCGACGTCTGGCGCACGCAGGGCAGAGGATATTCGACCGGATCCTCCAGCGTCATGATGTTGACCTGTTCCTGGTTCAGATGGGCCAGGATCGAATAAAGGGTGGTGGTCTTGCCCGAGCCCGTGGGACCGGTGACCAGCAGAATGCCCTCGGGGCGCGACAGCATCAACTGCATCGACGCCAGTTGCTGCGAGGACAGCCCCAGGCTGTCCAGCGCCAGAACCCGGCGCTTTCGATCCAGGACGCGCAAAACGAAGTTTTCGCCGTGCAGCGTGGGCTGGATCGCGGCGCGAAAATCCACCGGCCGCCCGGATATCGTGAGCGTGATGCGACCGTCCTGGGGCGCGCGCGTTTCGGCAATGTTCATGCCGGCCATGACCTTGAGCCGCACCACCATGGCGGGCCAATAGCGCGAGTGCAGCGCCCGAACCTGGCGCAGCACGCCGTCCAGGCGGTAGCGGATGCGCAGGAACTGCGCCTCGGGTTCGAAATGCAGGTCGGAGGCACCGCGCAGCGTCGCGTCTGCCAGCAGGGAGTCCATCAGCCGCACCACCGGGTGGCTGTAGCCCTCGTTCGCCTGGGCCAGACTGGCGATGTCCAGCGTGCCCGTTTCCAGCTCGCGCAGGATGCCGTCGATCGAGAGCTCGTGACCATAGAACACTTCGATCGCGTTCAGGATCTCCGCGCTTGCGGCCAGGGCCCAGCGCGGTCGCGGTCCGCCTGCCAACAAGGCGCTGATCTGGTCGGCGGCGACGATGTCGTTCGGATCTGCGCTGGCGAGCACCAGTTCGCCGTTCTCCAGGCTGACGGGAAAGACGCGATGACGCTTGGCCAGCGCCTTGGGTATCAGCGCCAGGGCGCCGGTGTCGGCGACGATGCCGTGCAGACTGATCGCTTCCTGCCCCAGGGTATGCGCGAGGGCGGCGCGCATCGTGGCCTCGGTCATGAACCCCAGCGAGAGCAGCGTCTCTCCCAGCGGTTTGTGGCTGCGCTCCTGCTCCTGCAATGCGATGCGCAACTGGTCCGGGCCGATGCGCTTCATGGCCACGAGCTGCTCACCGAGGTGCCGATGCGGCGTGGCCGGGCGCGAAACGTTCACGGCGCGCCCTCCCCGGCCTGGCGCAGTTGTTCCAGGCGCTGCTGCGCTGCGGTGCGCGAAAACCCGTGCATGCCTTCAGTTTCCACTTCCGCCTGCGCCAGCGCGCGTCGGTAGTGGATTTGCGCCTGGTCATATCGGTGCAGGCGATCCAGCGCCACGGCCAGGTTGTAGCTGTGGTTTGCATGGTTTGGCTCGAGTTCCTGCGCAAGGGCATAGGCGAGCGCCGCCTCGGCGAGCCGTTCCTGCCGGACCAGAAGGCTCCCCAGCGCGCTCTGGGCGGCGGCCGATTCGGGATGCCGGTCGACCCATTCCCGAGCCCGACTCGCCGTCAGCGCCAGATCGAGTTCGCGGCTCAGCAGCAGGCAGGCGGCGCCGGCTGCGGCATGGCTGGGATCCTGGCGCAGCACGCTGCGGTAGTAATTCAGCGCTTCCTGCGGCCGATCGGTGGCGTGGGCGATGTAGGCCAGTCCCAGCAGCGCGTCGCGCTCGCCATCATTGGCCTTGAGCACTTTCTTGTACAGGCTCTCGGCCTCGGCCCAGCGCCCGAGCTTGAGGGCCGCGTAGGCGGAGGCAAGCGTTTCCTGCGCGCTGTTGGAGATCACAAATTCCGGTCCCGAGTTGAGCGCGGCAGCGCTCATGGGCGCGAGGCCGGGAAGGCGAGCGGGGATTTTCTGAACGGGCCTTGGCCCCGGCGCAGGAGCCTTCATGCCCGGTTCGCGGGCCGACGGCTTGGGCGCGTCCGCTGCGCTGGCATGAGAAGCCGACGAGAACGGCGCCGCCGTGGCCGCAAGCGCCGCCGGCGCAGCAGCGGTCGGGACAGGCGTTACGGCACGGCTCAGGCCCGGCAGTTGCGCCGCCAGAAAACCCAAGCCTGCGGCGAGCACGGCCACGAGCGCCAACGCGCGGCGTGGCGTATGCCGTGCGCTCGCGCTGTTGGCCATGCGGGCCCCGGGCTCCCAGGCTGTGGTCGCCGCGTCAGCTTCATGGGACTGCGCTGTCAGCTCCAAGGCCGGCCCACCCAAGGCCGTCTGTCCGTCCCCGCGGCCCGTAGCGTGTGCATCCCGCGGCAGGCTCATCTCAGTCTCGCAACGTGGCCGGTCGCGCCGACTCCGGCCTGACTTCAAGCCCGCGTCGCGCGTCGGGCAGGACGGCGCGAAATTCCCGGAAATCGCCCGACAGGCTGGCGTCGCGCAGCACCGTGGGGCGCAGGAAGATGACCAGCTCCGATTTGCGGCTGCTGTCGTTGCGGAACTTGAACAGGTCGCCGAACACGGGCAGGCGGTTCAGCCCCGGCACCTCGTCGGAGCCGTCATTGCGCGTGTCCTGCATCAGACCGCCCAGCACGGCAATGTCGCCCGACTGAACCCGCAGCACGGACTCCATTTCGCGTGTCTGCACTTCCGGAATGCGGTTCACGATGTTGTACTGCGCCAGCGCCGGGTTCGGGTCGGTGGCGTAGCCCGTGATGCGACTGATGGTGGGCCGCAAGTTCAGCGTGACCTCGTTCGATTCGCTCACCTGCGGCACCACCGTCATCAGGAAGCCGATGGGTACGGTGTTGATCGTCGTGTTGTAGGTCGGTGTCGTGGTGAGTGCGCCGTTCGAGTAGGTTGCAGGCGTGACGCTGAGCGTGAAATACACCTTGTTGTCCACCACCTTGAGTACGCTGTTCTGGTTGTTGAGCACCGAAATCTTGGGGCTCGACAGCACGCGCAGCGTGCCGAAGGATTCCAGCAGGCTGAGCACGGCCGAAAGATCGGTGTTGCCACCCAGCAGGCCGACATTCTTCAGCGTCAGCGTAGCGAGCGAACTCACCAGACCGCCGGTCTGCAGGCCGGTGCTCGGCCCGCCAGGAGCCAGATCGATGCGCGAGCCGGCTCGGGAGCCGGCAGTCTGCACCAACGCCCAGTTGATTCCCTGCTGATAGCTGCTGGACAGGTCGACCTCGACGATGGTGGCCTCGATCAGCACCTGACGCCGGGCCGAACTCAGGACGCGGTCCAGAAATTCGCGCACCCTCTCATGCTGGCTTTGCGACGCCCGAACGCTGATATTGCCGGTCTCGGGGTTGGCGATGACGTAGGCGGCCTCGCGCACGGTGCTGCGCTTGACCACGGTGGAGGCGCCGCTGGCCAGCACCGCCGGTCGGGCGCTGGCTGCGAGCACTGCGGCCGGGGTCGCGGCAGTGCGCGCTGCGGCCCTGCGCGTAGCAGACCCGACGGCCCCGCTGACGGCCACGCCCGTGGTGGACTGCACGCCCGATTGCTCGGTGAGGGTCTCGCTCGTACCGTCCGGCAGGATCTTGTCGGTTTCCCGCAGCAGGTCCTTGAGATTGGCGATCAGTGTGTCCCAAAACCGGTTGTTGGACAGGTTCTCGATGGACGAAGTCGAGCCGTTGCTGGCGTTCGCCGCGCCCGCCAGGTTGCCGGGCGCGCCACCGGTGCTGGCCACGTCGGTCGAGGTGCTGATGCTGGTCTTGGCGTCGCGCCTGAGGTTGGGATAGTCGACCCGGTAATGCGCCAGGTAGGGCGAATCGACCAGGATCGACAGGCTGTTGCCCTTGATCTCGTAGCGCAGGTCCACCTGGCGCGCAACGCGGTCCAGAATCTCGGTTAGCGTCTGGTCACGCACGTTCATCGTCACCATCCCCACGATGCTGGGGTGAATGTCCACGTTCAACTTGGCATCGCGCGCGAGCGCGAACAGCAGTTCCTGCACTTCGACGTTTTGCATCACGACGCTGTACAGCTCCTGGCGCGGTTTGGGCTGGGGCGGCGGCGGCAGAGGTGAGACTTCGGAAAATGCTGGCGCGGCATCAATGACATGAGGAGCGGGATTCAAGTGCATGCTGGCGGCCGGCAACGGCGGGCTGGAACATCCGGCAACAGACAACGCCAAACCGGCAGTCCAGGCCATGGTCAGCAAGGGGGTGACCCACCCGGGAGAATGTGCATCCGCAGAACTCAAAGCCCTGGCCCCTGTGGAAGTTGTTCCGATATCCTGATGGCAAATGCTATTCCTTTTTGCAGTTAATGTCATTATTTTGACAATAAAACAAACTTTTTTGTGATCGGCAGGCGGCCTGACATGCGTCGCGACGACGCCTGTCGGGCCGAATACAATGCCGGGTTGAACATCCGGAGCCATGCCCTGCGTCGCGGGGTCGTGAGACCGGTTCTTTTTGTGGAGTTGCCCGTGCTGATTTCTTCTGCTTACGCCCAAACCGCCCCTGCCGCTGCTGCTGGCGGGACCGACATCCAGTCCTCGCTCATGGGAATGCTGCCGCTGGTGCTGATGTTCGTGGTGCTGTACTTTGTGATGATCCGGCCCCAGATGAAGAAGCAAAAGGAACAGCGCAGCATGATCGACGCGCTGGCCAAGGGCGACGAGGTGGTCACGGCCGGTGGCTTGATCGGCAAGCTGACCAAGCTGGGTGACAGCTACGTGGGCGTGGAATTGGCCGCTGGCGTCGAAGTGCAGATGCAGCGCACGGCGGTGGTGCAGGTATTGCCCAAGGGCACGATCAAGTAAGAACCCTCATGAATCGATACCCGGCCTGGAAGTTCGCGATCATCGTGATCGCGCTGCTGGTGGGGGCTTTGTACGCCCTGCCGAATTTTTTCCCCGAAGCGCCCGCAGTGCAGGTGTCTTCGATCAAATCGAGCATCAAGGTGGATGCGAGCACGCTGGCGCGGGTGCAGGAAGTGCTCGGCGCCGCCAGCATCAGCGCCGACCTGGTGGCACTTGAAGGCAGTTCGGTCAAAGCCCGCTTTGCCAGCACCGATATTCAGCTCAAGGCCAAGGACGCGATCCAGAAGGCGCTGGTGCCGGACCCATCCGACGCCGGTTATGTGGTGGCGCTGAATCTGGTGTCGCGCTCGCCCGCCTGGCTGAGCGCGATGCGCGCAGCGCCCATGTATCTGGGACTGGATTTGCGCGGCGGCGTGCACTTCATGCTGCAGGTGGACATGCAGACCGCCCTGAGCAAGAAGGTGGAGTCGCTCGCGGGCGACATCCGCACCAACTTGCGCGAAAAGAATGTGCGCCACAGCGGCATCAGCCGCAACGGCCAGACGATTGAATTGCGCTTTCGCGATGCGGCCAGTGCGGACGCCGCCAAGGCCGTGCTGCAGGACCAGTTCACGGAGTTGCAGGTCGCCACGACGCAGGACGGCAGCGACATCAAGCTTGGCGCGACCATCAAGCCCGAGGCTGCCCGGCGCGTGCAGGAACAGGCGCTCAAGCAAAACATCACCACGCTGCACAACCGCATCAACGAACTCGGCGTGAACGAGCCGGTGATTCAGCAGCAGGGTCTGGACCGCATCGTGGTGCAGCTGCCCGGCGTGCAGGACACGGCCAAGGCCAAGGACATTCTGGGTCGCACCGCGACGCTGGAATTGCGCATGGTGGACGAATCCAGCGAAGCCGCCGCGGGCCTCACGGGCGTGGGCGCCGTGCCGTTTGGCTCCGAGCGCTTCCTGGAGCGCGACGGCCGACCCATCATCGTGAAGAAGCAGGTCATCATTTCGGGCGACAGCCTGACCGACGCTCAGCCCGGTTTCGATTCGCAAACCCAGCAGCCCAAGGTGGACCTGACGGTGGACGCCAAGGGCGGTCGCATCATGCGCGACGTGAGCCGGGAAAACCTGAAAAAACGCATGGCGATCGTGCTGTTTGAAAAGAGCAAGGGGCAGGTGCTGACGGCGCCGGTGATCCAGGGCGAACTGGGCAACCGCTTCCAGATCTCCGGATCCATGACCGTGGTCGAGGCCAACGATCTGGCGCTGCTGCTGCGCGCAGGCTCGCTCGCCGCTCCCATGGAGATCATCGAAGAGCGCACCATCGGCCCAAGCCTGGGCGCGGAGAATATCGCCAAGGGCTTCAACAGCGTGACCTGGGGCTTCGTCGTGGTGACGGTGTTCATGTGCATCTACTACATGCTGTTCGGCGTGTTTTCCAGCGTCGCGCTGGCGGTGAACCTGCTGCTGCTGGTCGCCGTCCTGTCCATGCTGCACGCCACGCTGACGCTGCCGGGCATGGCCGCGATGGCGCTGGTGCTGGGCATGGCGATCGACGCCAACGTGCTGATCAACGAGCGGGTGCGCGAGGAATTGCGCGGCGGTGCGTCGGCGCAGGCGGCGATCCACGCCGGCTACGACCGCGCCTGGGCAACGATTCTGGACTCCAACGTGACCACGCTGATCGCCGGCTTGGCGCTGCTGGCGTTTGGTTCGGGCCCGGTGCGCGGCTTCGCCGTGGTGCACGTGCTGGGGATATTGACCAGCATGTTCTCGGGCGTGTTCTTCTCGCGCGGCCTGGTCAACCTGTGGTACGGACGGCAGAAGAAACTCAAGAGCGTGTCCATCGGCACGGTGTGGCAGCCGCCCGGGGGCAATACCGCGGTAGACAGCACGGACTGACCCAGGCAGACTCGACCAATCGGCGCCAACACGTACAACTCAAAAGAATCAGATGGAATTTTTCAAGATACATAAAGACATTCCGTTCATGCGGCACGCGCTGTTTTTCAACGCGGTGTCCTTTCTCACCTTCGTGCTGGCGGTGTTCTTCCTGTTCAGCCGCGGGCTGAACCTGTCCGTCGAGTTCAAGGGGGGAACGCTGCTGGAAGTGAGCTATTCCCAGCCCGCGGACTTGAATCAGGTGCGCAACGTGGTGAGTGGCCTGGGCTACAGCGATGTGACGGTGCAGAACTTCGGCTCCGCGCGCGATGTGCTGATTCGTCTGCCGGTGCAAAAAGACACGGGCAAGACCGAGCAGGACGGCAAGGCCAAATCGGAACAGGGCGACAAGGTGATGGCCGCGCTCAAGGCGGCCGATCCGAGCGCTGAGAAGAAGCGCAACGAGTTTGTCGGACCCCAGGTCGGCGATGAGCTCGCCGCCGACGGACTCAAGGCCCTGGCCTTCGTGGTCGCGGGCATCATGCTGTATCTGGCGATGCGTTTCGAGTGGAAATTTGCCGTGGCCGCGATCGTCGCGAACTTGCACGACGTCATCATCATCCTGGGATTCTTTGCCTTTTTCCAGTGGGAATTTTCGCTCACGGTGCTGGCTGCCGTGCTCGCGGTGCTGGGTTACTCGGTGAACGAATCAGTGGTGATTTTCGACCGGATCCGCGAGAACTTCCGGCGCTTTCGCAAGATGAACACGGTGCAGATCATCGACAGCGCCATCACCTCGACCATCAGCCGCACCATCATCACCCACGGTTGCACCCAGATGATGGTGTTGTCCATGCTGCTGTTTGGCGGCGAGACGCTGCACTACTTTGCGCTGGCCTTGACCATCGGCATCCTGTTTGGCATCTATTCGTCGGTGTTCGTTGCGGCCGCGATCGCGATGTGGCTGGGCATCGAGCGTGAAGACCTGGTCAAGGGCGGACCCGCCAAAAAGATCGAAGACCCGAACGACCCCAACGCCGGGGCCACGGTTTGACGGAGACCTGACGCATGGCGGACACACAGGCTGAAAGGATCGCTGCACAGCTGGGCCGTGAGGCCCGTGAGCGCTATTTGCTGCAGATGTGTCGTGCCATGGTGGGCGTGACGGGAACGATTCAGGGGTGCCTGACGACCTTGATGGGCCAGTCCGGAACCACGGCCGAGATGCAGTTGCGGCGCGAAGCCTGGACCCAATTCCAGATTGCGGGCGAGCGCTGGCGCGAGGGCACGATCAAGGCCTGGCAGCAGTACCTTGCCAGGCCGATGTCGGCGCTGCAGGCCGACCAATCCAAACGCATCAAGCTGGAACTTCAAGACCAGGAAGTGGTTGAAGGCCAGATCGTGGTGTCGCGCTTCGTCGAGTTGCTCATGGACGCCATATCCCAGGATTTCAACCTGCTGCGAATGCGCATGAAGGAACTCGAGGGCATCGTGGACCTGTCCAGTCGCGACCTGCTTAGACCCGACGTGCTGGTCTCGATGATGCTGGAGCAGTGGGCTGCAATTGGCATGCCCGAAGGGAGTTGGGTGATCGTTCAGACGGCGGCCGCAACCTCGTTCCAGGAGGCGCTGATCAAGGCCTGCCAGGCGAGCAACGAATTCCTGGTGCAGCGCGGCATTCTTCCCAAAGGCTTCCACCAGGTGCGCATGACAGCACGCCCGGTGGTGAGCCTGTCCTCGGGTGCGGAGCACCTGGCTGTTGGGCCAGGGGACGGCCGTGAAGGCCTGTCACAGGGCCGGGGCGACAACCGCCCGCGTGTCGTTCCCGGCTGGGTCTCGGGCTCGGACCTGACTCAAATGGTGCGGGTACAGCCCTCCGGCCCGTCGCTTGAACTGGCGCTGATACGCGCCCAGGGCGTCATCGGTCAACTCAAGAGCCTGCTGCAGTACCGCGTCGCCGGATTTGATACCGCGCCGCAACAACACCGCTCCGGCGCCCTGGCCCGCGCCATCGCGCC
Source organism: uncultured beta proteobacterium (assembly GCA_903838565.1). Taxonomy (GTDB): domain Bacteria; phylum Pseudomonadota; class Gammaproteobacteria; order Burkholderiales; family Burkholderiaceae_C; genus CAIKVZ01. The sequence goes on from CAILZB010000060.1 coordinate 97,659, forward strand.
GCGCCCCGCGGTTGCCGAAACCGAATGGGCGCCCACCGAGTACCTTGGGCAGACCGTGCCGGTTGACGTGGCGCAAGTCGCCGGACACTTGCGCGAGAACACGTCGGCATTGAAGCTCAAGGCCGAGACCGACAGTGAAAGGGCCGTGATCGAAGTCGTGGCACTGATGTTTCAAAGCATCCTGACCGAGGACCGGATCCCTTCGGCGGTGCGCATCTGGGTGGCGCGGCTGCAGATGCCGGTGCTGCGGATTGCGCTCGAGGACACGACGTTTTTCGAGAACCTGGAGCACCCCGCGCGTCTGCTGATCGACCGCATCGGCGCCTGCGTTCTCGGGTTTGACGTGGCAACGATCAACGGCAGCGAGCTTGAAACCGAGATCAAGCGCGTGGTGCAGGTGATAGAGCAGTTCCCGGAAACCGGTCGGCAGGTTTTCCAAAAGGTCTATGAGGAGTTTCTGCATTTCCTCTCCACCCTGCTCACCGGCAAGGGTGTGACGCAACGCGTGGTGAGCGTGGTGCAGCAGGTGGAGCAAAAGGAAACGCTGGCCATCAAATACACGATCGAAATGCGCAACATGCTCAAGGACATGCCGGTGCGCGAGGAGATCCGCCAGTTCCTGTTCAAGGTGTGGGCCGACGTTCTGGCCGTGGCGACGCTCAAGCACAGTGCGCACGACGAGCAGCTCCTGACGTACAAGCGGACCGCGACGGATCTGGTCTGGTCGGCCAGCGCGAAACCCAGCCGCAGCGCGCGCACCCGCGTCATCCAGAATTTGCCGTTGTTGCTGCAAAACCTGCGCCAGGGCATGAGCGCCCTTGGCTTGCCAGGCACCGAGCAGGAAGCCCATATCAAGGTCATCAGCGACACCCTGGCCGACGCCTTCATGTCCAAGACCGAAGCCGTTCCCCATGCGCAGATCGAGGCCATGACGCGCCAACTGGCGCGCCTGGAGGACGTTGTTCCGCCAGATGGCATGGGCGACTTGCCGCTGGATGCCGAGAGCATTGAAATGATGCTGGGGATAGACTCTTCATCCATCGTCGTGGTCGCCGACGGAGGCTCGCAACCCAGCCCCGACATGGTCAATTGGGCCAGGGCATTGACGGTAGGAACCTGGTTCACGCTGGATCACAACGGCAAGGTCACCCAGGTCCAGTTTGCGTGGCGCAGCGAGAAACAAAAGTTGCACCTGTTCGCCGCGTCCAATGGCCGGAGTTACCTGATCCAGGCTGGGCGTTTGTCAGCGTATTTACAGGCCGGACTGCTGGTTCCGCTGGAGGACGAGGCGCTGACGGTGCGTGCGACGCGCGACGCGCTGGCCAAGCTCGAAGCCAATCCGGAGCGGCTCATCCACTGAGCCGAAGCTCGGCCCCGGCCGCAGCGCGGGTCTTCACAGATCGAACGTCTGACCCGCACTCAGCCAGCGGATATCGTGGACCCCACCGCTTGCCGAGAGCGTGCTGTCAAATGCCTGAACCTCGGCCATGATCACCTGCGTCTCTGCCGGTTTGGTGTGCGTGATGTAGATCGGGTAGTTTCTCCCGGGCGCGATCTGATCCAACTCGCAGGCCAGTGTCTGGGGTGAAAAATGTCGACTGCGCCGCGCCAGATCGCGCTCGCCGTTGCTGAACGCGGTTTCGATCACCAGCATGTCGACCGGCATCTGGTTCAGCCTTGCCCACAGCGCCGGATTGTGTTCGGTGTCGCCCGTGAAGACCCAGCAGGCGCTGTCGGTGCAGACCGCGTAACCTGCGGCCGGGACGGTGTGGACCGCGGGCAGGACCTCGATCGATTTGCCGCCAATGGACAGCGTTTGACCCACCACAATTTCATGAAATTCGACCAGGGGCGCCTGCGGCGTCGGAATGCGGGTGAAGTCCGGCCAGATGACGTCATTGAAAATGTGCTCTTTCAGGCTGGCGACGGTACCCGCGAGAGCGTAGACGCTCAGCGGTGAGCTGCGCTGCGAGCCGATCGCGTCCGCCATCAGCGGCAGTGCCAGCACGTGGTCCAGATGCGAGTGCGTCAGCAGCACGTGGTCGATGGCGCGCATCTCCTCCAGCGAGAGGTCCCCCACGCCGGTGCCGGCGTCCACCAGCAGGTCGGAGTCGATGAGAAACGCGGTCGTGCGGCAACCCCTTGCAATCGCGCCCGAACAGCCCAGCACGCGCACTCTCATGCAAACCCCTATTTGTTGTCGAATTGGGTGGCGCCGTCCCATTCCGGGTCAAACGGCGCCGATCGACGCAAGCTTACGCGCGAAGCGTACAGAGGGTAAAGGCATTTGTTGGCATTCTCGCGCTGCAACTGGGTCAGATGCAGCTCACACCCATCCCAATCCTGCATCCGATAGGCTTGCAGCGCCAGGGCCCATCGCTCCAGTTCCGAAGCCTGCTGCGGCGAGAGTTCCTCGGTCCGACACAGCGGCGTGAAGATTCTCACCGTCTGGCTCTTGCCCTTGACCCGGACCCGGTCAAGCTCCTGCCAGGCAAAGTCGGCGGCCTGCTCGCGTGTGGACTCGCTGGCGATGATGTCCACGCCGTAGAGTGTCGACAACCCCTCCAGGCGCGCCCCAAGGTTCACCGCGTCGCCCACGACGGTGTAGCTGCGCCGGATGTCCGACCCCATGTCGCCCACGCACATCAGGCCGGTGTTCAAACCAATTCCCATGCCAGGCACGCCATTCGCGGGCTCATCGAGCTTGAGTGTGCGCACCGCCTGCACCATGTCAAGTGCGGCCCCGACGGCAAGCGTAGCGTGATCTTTGGCGGCCACGGGTGCGCCCCAGAAAGCCATCACGCAGTCACCCATGTACTTGTCGATGGTGCCGCGGTGGACACGAATGCATCGTGTCAGCCGGCTGAAGAGGGTGTTCAGCAGCGCCTGCAGGCGCGTCGGCTCCATGCTTTCGGACATCCGGGTAAAGCCGCGCAGGTCGCAAAACATGACGGTCAATTCCCGGCTCACGGCCTGCATGCTGTAGGCGTCGGGATCCTTGAGCATTTCATCCACCAGCTCGGGCGGCACGTAGGTGCCAAACAGATGGGCCAGCTCGCGTTTGGAACGGCTTTCCACCAGATAGCCGTAACTCATGTTCAGGCTAAAAACCGCCACCGCCATCACCAGTGCCGACGCCAGTGGCAGTGCCAGTCCCAGCCCGAGATAGGCCCAAAGGTTGATGCCCACCAGCGCGGCGGCCACGAGCGCCCCCAGCGCCACCGCCCGCATGGCCGAGAGCAGGGGCAGCGCGATGATCATCAGCAGGCCGCTGGCCAGCAGTTGCGCCAGCTCGAATCCCTGGGCGTAGTCGGGCTTGACCAGAACGCGATCGTCGAGCAAGCCGGACAAGAGGCTGGCGTGCATTTCCACCCCGGGATAAGCCGAACCGACCGGCGTGGCGCGCAGATCCAGCAGCCCTGGCGCCGTGCTGCCCACCAGAACGATCTGGCCCTTCAGACTGTTGGGAGCGACCCGCCGGTGCAGCAGGTCGGTCGCGGACACATAGCGAAACGAACCCGCCCCTACCCCGCCGGCCCCGCGAAAGGGGATCAAGCTGCTGCCGTGCTGGTCGAGCGGGATGGTTCGGGTCTTATTGCCCAGCGTAAGCGCAATGCTCCCCAGGGGCGAAACCTCGCCTTGCGCGATACCGGGTGCGACTTTGGGCAGGCCTGAAGCCACTCGATACAGCGCCAGCGAAAGCGCTTCGTAGCCCCCGTTTCGGTATGCTGCTATCAGCGGTATCGCGCGCACGATGCCGTCACTGTCCAGCACCGGGTTCGCGTGCCCCGCCATCGGTGCCGCCCGTGCCAGCGGCTCGATGTTCGAGCCATAACCGCTGAAGCGGGTGAAGCCCGCATCGCTGCGCAGTTCCATGACGGGGGCGGGCAATACACCCGAAGTCCGACCGTCGCGGTCGCGGTTGAAGTAGTAGCTCAGCACCACCGGCCTGTCTTTCAGCGAGCGGGCAAACCGGCTGTCGTAGTCCAGATCTGGCTGGAGACGAGCCAGCATGTCCTGGAAAGCGGCCTGACCCTGAAACTCGTTGTGCGCCAGCAGCTGCAGATGCTTCAAGCCCGAGCTTTCGTCCGGCTCGGCGAAGAACACGTCGAAACCCAGCAGCGCCACCTGTTGTCGCTCGAACAACTCGTCGGTCAAGGCAGCGAGCTGATCGCGTCCCCAGGGCCAGTGGCCCAGCTCGGACAGGCTTTTCTCGTCGATGTCGACGATCACGATGCGCGGGTCCAGGGTCCCGGGCATCGTAGCCCGCAGGCGCAGGTCGTAAATGGCGTTGTCCAGGCGCTCGAGCATGTCGACGCGCAACCCTGCGCCGGCATGCAACAGCGCAAACAGCAGCGGAACCAGCAGCAGCGCGATGCGCCGCCCGTGTTTGCGCAGGCTTGACGCGAACGAGCTAACTTTCATGACTGGCAGCGTTTCGCGGGCGAAGCATGAAAGTCAACATGGGTTCGCCTGTCGGGCTGGAAGGGTTGCCAGCGCAGGCGCGTCCGTCGTCTGAACCTACAGGTGAAAGAACTGCATCTTCGTTCCAGCGAGTTCCAGAATATCCTGGTCCTTCAAGGCCACGGATTCGCTCCCGATGGGCGTGCCATTGATCATGAGCCGGCTCGCACCTTCCACATGGGCGGCGACGAACCCGTGCCTGCGCTTGGTGATCGACGCCACCGATACGCCGATCTTGCCGATGGTGGTGACCACCTTCACCAGCGGAACCTGACGACCGGCTGCGGCGCCGGAGACCACCCTGATCGCCGCATTGCCGTCGAACGTGGACAAGGCGACTGAATCGGAAACTTCGGCCTGCATCGTTGTCGGGATCGACGTGTAGGACGACGGCGCAACATTTGCAGGTGGCGCCACGTTGGCCGATCCGGGACGCACCACCAGGGTTTTTTCGAAATCGTCGCCGGTCGCATCCTGGAAATACTTGATCTTGTACTTGCCGATTTCGACCGTGTCGTTGTTGTGCAGAAGTTCGCGCTTGATCGTCTTGCCGTTCAGGTTGGTCCCGTTGGTGCTGTTCAGGTCCTCGATGTAGACCTGGCCGCCACTCATCTGGATGACGGCGTGCTCGCCGCTGACAGCCAAGTTGTCGATCACGATGTCGTTGTAGGGTCTGCGCCCCAACGTGGTCCGATTTTTCGTCAGCACCACGTCTTTGACGACAATCCCGTCAAGCGATACGATCATTTTTGGCATTACCCACTCCAGTTTCTTAACCTATTGCGATGGTGCAAGAAGATACTAACGACCAAGCAAGCGCGCCATGATTGTAGGTTTCTTGACGTCGGCCGTTGCACGCGCCAGTAAAACAGTGATGTTGTCTCTCCCCCCATTGGCGTTGGCGGCATTGATCAGCCGCTGCGCCATCGCAGCCAGCGTCGGCTCCGCGCCCAGGCTCTGCGCGATCGCCACGTCGCCGACCATGTCGGTCAGGCCGTCGGAGCACATCAAAAAAATGTCGTCAGCCATCACATCACGCTGATCCACTTCCAGCACGACCTCCTCCTCCACACCCAAGGCGCGCGTCACCAGATTCTTCTGGGTGGAGCTGGCGGCCTCTTCAGGGGAAATCAGGCCGGCGTCGAGTTGCTCCTGCAGCAACGAGTGATCCCGCGTGATGAGGGTCAAGTGGCCGCCACGAAACAGGTAACAGCGCGAGTCACCGATGTGTCCGACCACCAACTGATCCTTCTGAAAAACGCCGACCACCAGCGTTGTTCCCATTCCCGCGTATTGCGAGTTGGCGTGGGCCGCCTTGAGGATGGCCAGGTTGGTGTTTTCCACGCAGATTTCCAGCGCCCGACACACCTGCTTGGGCCCGGCCAAGTGCATCGCCTGTGCCAGCCAGCGCGTCATCTCCGCCCTGATGAACTCCACCGCCATGCCGCTGGCAATTTCACCCGCGTTGTAGCCGCCCATGCCATCGGCCACGATGCACAACTGGGTCTCGGCATCAAACGCGACCGTGTCTTCGTTGTTGGAGCGACTCAGGCCGGGATCGGTTTGCGAGAAGAATTCGTAATTCATCGTCCGCGGTGATTGGGTGATTTCAGCATGCGTGTCATGGTTGCGCGCCCACGTTACCAGAGCCCCCGCGTTGCGGCAAGGAACTTTGTCGCACCATGTGACACGGCGTATCAAAAAGGGCACCCCGGGCGGTCGACGACGTCGTCGACCGGGTTCCATGTTAACGTGAAAGAACCCACTTTCATGCCGCGGGGCGCTCCGCGGGCGAAGCTTGAAAGTCAGCGTGCTCGCGCTGCCAGGAGTTTGCCGATGCCGATCACCAGCACCGCGCCCGCAGCCGACGCGGCGTAATGCAGCCAGGCGCTGTCGCCGGCCGCCGCGCGCAGGCCGACATCGCCGACGATGGTTTCGCCAGCGACCCAGCCAATCAGACCCGCACCCAGCACCACGATGACGGGGAAGCGCTGCATCACCCGGATCATCAGGGTGCTGCCAAAAACCACCAGGGGGATGCTGATCGCCAGACCCAGAATCAGCAACAGGGTGCTGCCCTTGGCCGCCGCCGCCACGGCGATGACGTTGTCCAGGCTCATCACCAGGTCGGCAAGCAAAATGGTGCGCACTGCGGCCATCAGGTTGGCCTGTTCACGGGTCTTGTCGTGGCCGTCCTCTTCGTCACTCAACAGTTGCACGCCGATCCAAAGCAACATCAGGCCACCCACGATCTGCAGGTAGGGCAGCGCCAGCAGTCTGGCGGCGACGACGGTCAACGCGATGCGCAGCACCACGGCCGCGCCCGAGCCCAGCAAGATGGCCTGTTTCTGCCGTTGCGGCTCAAGCGAGCGCGCTGCCAATGCGATCACGACCGCGTTGTCGCCAGAAAGAATGATGTTGATCCAGATGATCTTGAGCAGACCGATCCAGAAATCCACCGACTGCAGCAGTTCCACGGCTCCTCCTCTATCTGAATTTCATTACCGCAAAAAGCAAGAAGCGCTCGGGACCAAAGGTCCGGAGCGCCTCGCGCCGTCTGTCAAAGTTTAGCGGCTTTTCAGCTGCTGGCTTGACACCCGTATTAAAGGAGCGCCTTGAGCAACTTGGCCATTTCCGAGGGGTTGCGCGTGATGGTGAAACCACACTCTTCCATCACCGCCAGTTTGGCGTCGGCGGTATCGGCGCCGCCGGAAATCAGCGCACCAGCGTGGCCCATGCGCTTGCCGGCAGGAGCCGTCACGCCCGCGATGAAACCGACGATGGGTTTCTTCATGTTGAGCTTGCACCAGCGTGCCGCTTCAGCCTCGTCCGGACCGCCGATTTCACCGATCATGATGACAGCGTCGGTATCGGGGTCGTCGTTGAAGAGGCGCATGATGTCGATGTGCTTCAGGCCATTGATCGGGTCGCCGCCAATGCCCACGGCGCTGGACTGACCCAGACCGATTTCGGTAAGCTGAGCCACGGCTTCGTACGTCAGCGTGCCGGAGCGGCTGACCACGCCGATGCGGCCCTTGCGGTGGATGTGACCGGGCATGATGCCGATCTTGATTTCATCGGGGGTGATCAGTCCCGGGCAGTTCGGGCCCAGCAACAGGGTCTTCTTGCCGCCGGCGGCTTCCTTGGCGCGCATGCGGTTGCGCACTTCCAGCATGTCGCGCACGGGGATGCCTTCGGTGATGCAGATCGCCAGATCCAGATCGGCCTCGACCGCTTCCCAGATCGCCGCAGCAGCGCCTGCGGGCGGCACGTAAATGACGGACACGGTGGCGCCGGTTTCGCTGGCCGCTTCCTTGACGGAGGCGTAGATCGGGATGTTGAAGATCGACTCGCCGGCCTTCTTCGGGTTCACGCCGGCGACAAAGCAGTTCTTGCCGTTGGCGTATTCCTGGCACTTCTCGGTGTGGAACTGACCGGTCTTGCCGGTGATGCCCTGGGTGATGACCTTGGTGTCTTTATTGATGAGGATGGACATGGGTGCTCCTTAGGCTGCGGTCTTGACGGCAGCCACAACTTTTTGCGCTGCGTCGGCCATGGTGTCGGCGCTGATGATGGGCAGGCCGGATTCGGCCAGCATCTTCTTGCCCAGCTCTTCGTTCGTGCCCTTCATGCGCACGACCAGCGGCACATTCAGGTTGGTGGCCTTGCAGGCGGTGATGACGCCGGTGGCGATGGTGTCGCACTTCATGATGCCGCCGAAGATGTTGACCAGAATGGCCTTGACCTTGGGGTTCTTCAGCATGATCTTGAAGGCTTCCGTCACCTTCTCCGGGGTGGCGCCGCCGCCGACGTCCAGGAAGTTCGCCGGCTCGGCACCGAACAGCTTGATCGTGTCCATGGTCGCCATGGCCAGACCGGCACCGTTCACCAGACAGCCGATGTCGCCGTCCAGGCTGATGTAGGCCAGATCGAACTTGCTGGCTTCGACTTCGGCCGGATCTTCTTCATCCAAGTCGCGGTAGGCGACGATCTCCGGGTGCCGAAACAGCGCATTGGCGTCGAAGTTGAACTTTGCATCGATCGCCTTGACGCCGCCATTGCCTTCGAGGATCAACGGGTTGATCTCGACCAGCGACGCGTCGGTGTCCATGTACACCTTGTACAGCTTTTGCAGGATGTCCATGCACTGGGCCGTGGAGCCAGCGGGCACGCCGATGCTGTCAGACAGCTTCTTAGCCTGCGCGTCAGTCAGACCCAAAGCCGGGTCGACAATCTCGGTGATGATCTTTTCGGGAGTGGAATGGGCCACTTCCTCAATGTCCATGCCGCCTTCGCTGGAGACGATGAAGGCCACGCGCTGGGTGGCGCGGTCCGTCACGGCGGAAACGTAATATTCTTTTTTGATGTCGGCGCCGTCTTCGATCAGCAAACGACGGACCTTTTGTCCCTCGGGGCCGGTCTGGTGCGTCACAAGCTGCATGCCCAGGATTTCACCGGCGAGCTTTTTCACTTCGTCGATGGAGCGCGCCAGTTTCACACCGCCTCCCTTGCCACGTCCGCCGGCGTGGATTTGGGCCTTCACCACCCAAACCGGCCCGCCCAGTTTCTGTGCAGCTTCCACCGCCTCCTGGACCGTGAACGCTGCAATGCCACGCGGCACGGGAACGCCAAAATTGCGCAAGATTTCCTTGCCCTGGTACTCGTGAATTTTCATGAGGTCTCTCTCGGGAATAGAGGGGTTTTGGACCCCAGCCACGCATTGCCGGGCAATGTGGGACTGGCGCTGAACAGAACAGCTTCTAACTGTATCATGCTGCAACGCAGCAAACTTTTGCTTGGCTTACAGTTCAGATTTTGACCAACGGCGCAGACCATGACGATGCACAAAATATTCATTGACGGGGAAGCCGGGACCACCGGCTTGCAGATTCGCGAGCGTCTGGCCTTGATGCCCGAGGTTGAACTCGTCAGCATCTCCAGCGAACTGCGCAAGGACCCTTTGGCCAAGCGGGAGCTGATGTCGCAGGTTGATCTGGTGGTGCTGTGTCTGCATGACGCTGCGGCCATCGAATCGGTGGCGATGATCGCCAGCTTGCCAGGGCATCAGCCCAAGATCATCGATGCGTCCACCGCACACCGCACCGCGCCGGGTTGGGTCTACGGCTTCCCTGAACTGGCCGCAGGCCAGGGCGAAGCGGTGCGAGCCGCACAGCGCGTGGCCAATCCCGGCTGCTACGCCACGGGCGTGATCGCCCTGATCCGACCCTTGGTTGACGCCGGCTTGATCCCGCCCGACGCGCCTCTGGCGCTGCCCGCGGTGAGTGGTTATTCGGGCGGTGGGCGCAGCATGATCGAGGCCTACGAGGCCGGTACGGCGCCGCTGTTTGAAGCCTATGCGCTGGGTCAGACGCACAAGCATTTGCCCGAGATCATGCGCTACACGGGCCTCATGCGGCGCCCTATCTTCATCCCTTCCGTGGGAAACTTCCGCCAGGGGATGCTGGTGCAACTGCCCCTGCATCTGGACACGCTTCCCGGCAAGCCCGGGGCCGCCGACCTGCACGATGCGCTGGCGCGTCACTATGCCGGCGCGGAGTGGGTGAGCGTGCAGCCCGCCACTGATGACGGCAAGCTCGACGCGCTGGCGCTGAACGACACCAACAAGATGGAACTTCGCGTGTTCGCCAATGAAGAGCACGGCCAAGCCGTGTTGATCGCGCGACTGGACAACCTGGGCAAGGGCGCCAGCGGCGCCGCGGTGCAGAACTTGAAGCTCATGCTCGGGATCTAGTCCACAGAGTCCGGGTTTGAGTCGTCGCCTCCCACGACACGGCGCACCACTTCACCGCTGAAGCCGCGTGCTGCCAGAAAGCGCATCTGTTTGGCGCGCTCGGCGGCGTCTTGTGGCGCATGGAGAAACTTCTTGCGCCAGACCATGCGCGCACGCTCCAGTTCGCTGCTGTGCAAGGCGGACACGGCGCTGCGCACCGTGTCCGGGTCCAGCCCCTTGGCTTGCAGTTCATGCTGGATGCGCGCGGCGCCCAGCTTGGCGGCACGCCGGTACAGGACCGACTCCACGACCCGCTGTTCGTTGATGAAGCCCTTGGCCTGGAGTTCGTCCAGCGCCCGCTCCAGGGCGCCCGGTTCCTCCTCGAAACGCGCGAGCTTGCGCTCGAGTTCGGCGCGCGAATGCTCTTGGCCGCCGAGCAGCCGCAGCGCTCGACCTTTCAGGGATAGAGGTGTGGCGCACATGTTGACATCGCTTGGAAGCGCAGGCCAGGCCCGCGCTGCGAATTACTTCGCGGACGCCTTCTGCGGTGCCGCCTCCACGCCCTCAACCGCGTCAGCCAGCAGCGGAATGCCCAGCGACTCGCGCACCTTGTTCTCGATCTCGCGCGACAGGCCCGGGTTCTCGCGCAGGAATTCACGCGCGTTGTCGCGACCCTGGCCGATCTTCTCGCCGTTGTAGGCGTACCAGGCGCCCGACTTCTCGATGATGCGGGCGTTCACGCCCATGTCAATGATTTCGCCGTGGCGGCTGATGCCTTCGCCAAAAAGGATGTCGAACTCGGCCGTCTTGAAGGGCGACGCGACCTTGTTCTTCACCACCTTGACCTTGGTCTCGTTACCGATCGCTTCCTCGCCCTTCTTGATGGTGCCGGTGCGACGGATGTCCAGACGCACGGAGGCGTAGAACTTGAGCGCGTTGCCGCCCGTTGTAGTTTCGGGACTGCCGAACATGACGCCGATCTTCATGCGGATCTGGTTGATGAAGATCACCATGCAGTTGGTCTTCTTGATGTGGGCCGTGAGCTTGCGCAGCGCCTGGCTCATGAGGCGCGCCTGCAGGCCGGGCAGGGAGTCACCCATTTCGCCTTCCAGTTCGGCCTTGGGGGTGAGGGCCGCGACCGAGTCCACCACGATCAGATCCACGGCGCCCGAGCGCACCAGGGAGTCGACAATTTCCAGCGCCTGCTCGCCGGTGTCGGGCTGGCTGATGAGCAGGTCCTGCAGATTCACGCCCAGGTTTTGCGCGTACTGGATGTCCAGCGCGTGCTCGGCATCCACGAAGGCGCACTGGCCGCCGATCTTCTGCATCTCGGCGATGACCTGCAGCGTGAGCGTGGTCTTGCCCGAAGACTCCGGGCCATAGATTTCCACCACGCGCCCGCGCGGCAGGCCACCCACGCCCAGCGCAATGTCCAGACCCAGGGAGCCGGTGGAGACGACCTGGATGTCCTCGATCACCTCGCCTTCGCCCAGACGCATGATCGTGCCCTTGCCGAACTGCTTTTCAATCTGCGCCAGCGCCACTTGCAGGGCTTTGGCTTTCTCGGCCGATGCGGCGGTTTGTGTCTTGGTCGGTGCTTCCATGAATATCTCCTTAAAAATCAACGGTGGGTTGCGTTCGGCAGCTTGTTGTTATGAACAGGCTGGATGCGTGAACAGTAGTTTAACGGACATGCTTTGAAATGGTAAACACCTTTTTTAGTCAGTTTGCCTTATCATTTGCCGATGGCAACTGTGCTCCCGAAACGCGACTCGCGCCAAACCCATTTGGGTTATCTGCTGGGTCAGGCGCTGCGCCGCTTTGACGCACGGGTGCTGCACCTGATGGCAAACAACGTCCACGTTCCGCTGGCGCTGTCCAACCTGGCTGCGCGCGCCCAGATCAGCGCTGCGCACATTCACATCACACGCCATCTGGCAAGGGGTGGTTCGCGGCTGACGGACCTCGCGCAAAGCGCGGGCATGAGCAAGCAGGCCATGGGTGACCTGGTGACGCAATGCGAGGCCTGGGGGCTGGTGACGCGCCGCATTGACGACCGGGACGCGCGTGCACGCCAAGTGGTTTTCACGGACGATGGCCTGGCCTGGTTGCAAGCCTTTGAGGACGCGATTGCGCAAGCCGAGGCGGAATTCCGCGCCGAGGTTGGCGCCGAGGTCGCCACGGTGATTGCGCTGGGGCTGGAGTCCTACGCGCAGTGAAAGCCACAGCTCAACACAGGTTTGCGGCGCAGCGCGGAATTTTCATGTCAAGATAGCGCAAGGCGCCGGGTTCCCAACGGCGGCTGCCGGCAAAACAAATCGTAGGAGACAGGTTCATGCGAATACTCATTGCGGAAGACGATCAGGTGATGGCCGATGGGCTGCTGCGCACCTTGCGCGCCTCGGGCGCAGCCGTCGATCACGTGGCCAGCGGCAGCGAAGCCGACGCTGCGCTGCTCACCAACACCGAATTTGATCTGCTGATTCTTGACCTTGGCTTGCCCAAGATGCACGGCCTGGAAGTTCTGAAAAAACTGCGCGCACGTGGCTCCACCTTGCCGGTGCTGATTCTGACCGCCGCCGACAGCGTGGAGGAGCGCGTCAAAGGCCTGGACTACGGCGCCGACGACTACATGGCGAAACCGTTTTCCCTGCAGGAACTCGAAGCCCGCGTGCGCGCCTTGACGCGACGCGGCATGGGTGGCGCGAGCAGCACCATCAAGCACGGGCCCATGGTGTACGACCAGTCGGGACGCGTCGCCACCATCGACGGCAAGATGGTGGAGTTGTCAGCACGCGAACTCGGACTGCTGGAAGTGCTGCTGCAACGCGCTGGGCGCCTGGTGAGCAAGGACCAGCTGGTGGAGCGCCTGTGCGAATGGGGCGAGGAAGTGAGCAACAACGCGATCGAGGTCTACATTCACCGCCTGCGCAAGAAAATTGAAAAAGGCCCGATCCGCATCGCCACCGTTCGGGGCCTGGGTTACTGCCTGGAAAAGATCCCCAACTAAACCGCAATGGAACCACTCCCAAGCCCGGCACTGACCCGATCGTGAAACTGTTCCAGCGCGAGCAGCGAAGCCTGTTCGGGGAGATCCTGGACTGGATGCTCACGCCGCTGCTGCTGGTGTGGCCCGTCACGCTGGTGCTGACCTGGCTGGTGGCGCAAGGCATCGCCGCCAAGCCCTTTGACCGGGCACTGGAATTCAATGTGCAGGCGCTGGCGCAGCTGGTCGTCGCCAACAACCACCGCGCCCGATTCTTCCTGCCACAACCCGCGCGCGAGATTCTTCGCGCCGATGACGCCGACCTCGTTTACTACCAGGTGCTGGGCGCCGAGGGCGAGTTCCTCAGCGGCGAGCGCGACTTCCCGCCACCCCCCAGTGCCGATACCGCCCTGCCGGGAGAAGTGCGCCTGCGCGATGCGGAAATGCGCGGGCAGGACGTGCGCGTGGCCTACCTCTGGGTGGCGCTGGACACGCCAGACGGAAAGCCGGCGCTGGTGCAGGTGGCCGAAACGCGGGAAAAACGCTCGGTGCTGGCGACCGAAATCATCAAGGGCGTGATGCTGCCGCAGTTTGCGATCCTGCCGCTGACAGTGTTGCTGGTCTGGCTGGCGCTGACGCGCGGCCTCAAGCCGCTGAACCAGCTCGAAGAGCGCATCCGCGCGCGCAAGCCCGACGACTTGAGCCCGCTGGATGACCGGGCCGTGCCGCTGGAGGTTGCGCCCCTGGTGTCGTCGGTGAACGATCTGCTGACGCGATTGAAGGACTCCATCTCCACGCAAAAGCGCTTCCTGGCCGATGCCGCGCATCAGCTCAAGACGCCACTGGCGGGCCTGCGCATGCAGGCTGACCTGGCTCAGCGCGAGGGTGCCAACACCGAGGACCTGAAGCGCTCGCTGCAGCAGATCGGCCGCGCCAGCATTCGCGCCACCCACACCGTGAACCAGCTGCTGGCGCTGGCCCGTGCAGAAAGCAGCGGCGCCAACATCACGCGCCAGCCCTGCGACCTGGCGCGGCTGACGATGGAGGTGGTGCAGGACTCGGTGCCGCGCGCCCTGGACAAGCGACTCGACCTGGGTTACGAGGGCGCGCAGCCCGACTCGCCTGGCACCATGCTCAACGGCAACCCGACACTGATCAAAGAGCTGATCCGCAACCTGGTGGACAACGCCATCAACTACACCCCCTCGAGTGAAGCCAAGCCTGGCATCGTCACGGTGCGGGTGCTGGCCGACCCCTTTGGTCAGGTGCTGGTACTTCAGGTGGAGGATTCCGGACCCGGCATACCTCCGTCTGAGAAGGACCTGGTATTCCAGCCCTTTTATCGGGCGCTGGGCACCGAGGCTGACGGCTCGGGCCTGGGTCTGCCCATCGTCATGGAAATTGCGCACCAGCATGAGGCCCAGGTGACTCTGGAAGATGCCCACCCCGGACAGGCCCGGCTGGGCGCGCTGTTCAGCGTGCGTTTCAGCTCACTCACGGCGCAGGCCGCGGCGCTGCGCTGAACCGCAGCGGCGTTCACGGCGCAACGAGCGGCAAATACCTTTTCAAATAGCGCCCCGTGTGGCTGTCGGGATGCGCGGCCAGCGCCTCGGGCGTGCCCACGCCCAGGACCTGTCCCCCGCCCGCGCCACCTTCCGGGCCCATGTCGATAAGCCAGTCGGCGGTCTTGATCACGTCCAGGTTGTGTTCGATCACGACGATGGTGTTGCCTGCGTCGCGCAGTTGGTGCAACACCTTGAGCAGCAGGTCGATGTCCGCGAAGTGCAAGCCGGTGGTAGGCTCGTCCAGGATGTACAGCGTGCGCCCGGTGTCGCGCTTGGAGAGCTCGAGTGCGAGCTTGACACGCTGCGCCTCGCCGCCGGAGAGCGTGGTCGCGGCCTGGCCCAGCTTGATGTAGCTCAGGCCCACGTCCAGCAGCGTGTGCAGCTTGCGCGCAATCGTCGGCACCGCCTGCAGGAAGGCGTAGGCGTCTTCCACCGTCATGTCCAGAAGTTGCGCGATGTTCTTGCCCTTGTACAGCACCTCCAGCGTCTCGCGGTTGTAGCGCTGACCGTGGCAGGTATCGCAGGGCACATACACGTCGGGCAGAAAGTGCATCTCCACCCGCATCACGCCGTCGCCCTGGCAGGTCTCGCAGCGGCCGCCAGCCACATTGAAACTGAAACGCCCCGGGCCGTAGCCACGTTCGCGCGCGGTGTTGGTTTCGGCCATCAGTTCGCGGATCGGCGTGAACAGACCGGTGTAGGTCGCGGGGTTGGAGCGCGGCGTACGCCCGATGGGCGACTGATCGACGTTGATGACCTTGTCGAAATGCTCCAGGCCAACGATCGCCTCGTGCGGCGCGGGCTCTTCATGCGCGCGGTACAGGGCTTGCGCCACGGCGGTGTAGAGCGTGTCGTTGACGAGCGTGGATTTACCCGAGCCCGAGACCCCGGTGACGCAGGTCAGCAATCCCACCGGAAAGTCCACCGTCACGTGTTTCAGGTTGTTGCCGTGCGCGCCCTGCACCCGGATCGACAGTGGAGCGCCCTTGTCCGTCAGCCAGGGCGTGCGCCGCCGGGGCACGGCGATCTGGCGCGTTCCGGCCAGATACTGGCCGGTGAGCGATTCGGGGTTGGCCTTGATCTGCTCGAACGTGCCCTGCGCGATCACGCGGCCACCGTGGATGCCCGCGCCCAGACCCATGTCGACGCAGAAGTCGGCAGCGCGAATCATGTCTTCGTCGTGCTCCACCACCAGCACCGAGTTGCCGATGTCGCGCAGGTGTTTGAGGGTGCCGATGAGACGGTCGTTGTCGCGCTGGTGCAAGCCGATGCTGGGCTCGTCCAGCACGTACATCACGCCAGTGAGACCAGATCCGATCTGCGAGGCCAGGCGGATGCGCTGCGACTCGCCGCCGCTGAGTGTTTCGGCGCTGCGATCCAGGCTCAGGTAGTTCAAGCCGACGTCGTTCAGGAACTTCAGCCGCGCGGCGATTTCCAGCACGATCTTGCGCGCGATTTCGCCCTTGGAACCCTTGAGCTGCAGGCTGTTGAAGTAACGCCAGGATTCGCCCAGCGTGGCGTGGCTGATCTCGAAGATCGCGCGCGCCTGTTCGCCCTCGCCCAGCCTGACGTGGCGTGCTTCGCTGCGCAGCCGGGTGCCGCCGCAATCGGTGCAGGGCTGGGTGCTGCGGTAGCGCGCCAGGTCTTCGCGCACCAGTACCGAATCGGTCTCGTGGTAGCGCCGCTGCATGTTCGGAATGATGCCTTCGAACGGGTGCTTCTTGTTCAGCTTCTTGCCCTGGGAAGCTCCCGAATCCATGATGTAGCTGAACTTGATCTCTTCCTCGCCCGAACCCTGCAGCACGGCGTTGCGGATGTCGATGGGCAGGGATTCAAACGGCGCCTCCACGTCGAACTTGTAATGCCTGGCCAGGCTTTCCAGCAGCGCAAAGTAGTAGCCATTGCGCCGGTCCCAGCCCTTGATCGCACCGCTGGCCAGACTCAAGCTGGGAAACGCCACCACCCGCGCCGGATCAAAGAAATCCATGCTGCCCAGGCCGTCGCAGCTCGGGCAGGCGCCCACCGGCGAGTTGAAGGAAAAAAGCCGGGGCTCCAACTCGCTGATGGCGTAGTGGCACACGGGGCAGGCAAACTTGGCGTTGAACAGATGCTCGCGCGGCGCGACCGGCGCACCCACGCTGGCCGCATCCGGAGCATCCATCTCCAGCGCGATCGCGCGGCCGTCGGCCAGACGCAGCGCGGCCTCGAAGCTCTCGGCCAGGCGTTGGCGCAGTCCGGCATCCGCCTGCGAGCGCACCTTGATGCGGTCGATCACGACGTCGATGTTGTGCTTTTCGGTCTTCTTCAGCTTGGGCAGGTTGTCGTATTCGAACAACTCGCCTTCGACGCGAAAGCGCACGTAGCCCTGGGCCTGCATCTGCCCGAACACGTCTGCGTATTCGCCCTTGCGCTCGCGCGCGATCGGACTCAGGATCATGATGCGCGTCTCTTCGGGCAGGGCCAGCACCGCGTCCACCATCTGGCTCACGGTCTGCGCCTGCAGCGGCACGCCGTGCTCCGGGCAGTAGGGCGTACCGGCGCGGGCAAACAGCAGCCGCAGGTAGTCGTGAATTTCCGTCACCGTGCCCACGGTCGAGCGCGGGTTGTGGCTGGTGGCCTTTTGCTCGATCGAGATCGCTGGACTCAGGCCCTCGATCACGTCCACATCGGGTTTGTCCATGCGCTGCAGGAACTGGCGCGCATAGGCGCTCAGGCTTTCCACATAGCGCCTCTGGCCTTCAGCGTAAAGCGTGTCAAACGCCAGGCTCGACTTCCCCGACCCGGACAGACCGGTGATGACCACCAGTTGATTGCGCGGAATGTCCAGGTCGATGTTCTTCAGGTTGTGCGTGCGCGCACCCCGGATGCTGATGTGCTGGTGCACGGCGCGGCCCAGGTATTTGCCTTCATTCGTGGCAGCGGTGCTCGGATCATCGGGGAGTGTATTCAAGGTAAGGCCAGCCAAGGGCAAAACCAGCCATCATAGTGAAGTCAGCGGGTCTCAGGGCGGGAAGCTGCCGATCAGTGACAATGACAACCTTTCAGTTGACCGCCTCCCGCGGATTTATTGCGTGTCTGATACTTCCCATTCCCCCGTTTCCGCCGCTGCCTCCACCGCCATGACGGCGCCGGAGCGGCGTGCCAGTCTGTCGCTGGCGTTCATCTTTGCCCTGCGCATGCTGGGCCTGTTTCTGGTGCTGCCGGTGTTCGCGCTGGAAGCGCGCAAGTACCCGGGTGGCGAGGATGCCGCGGCCGTGGGCTTGGCCATGGGTATCTACGGCCTGACCCAGGCGTTT
Source organism: uncultured beta proteobacterium (assembly GCA_903838565.1). GTDB lineage: Bacteria > Pseudomonadota > Gammaproteobacteria > Burkholderiales > Burkholderiaceae_C > CAIKVZ01. Next base: position 115,701 of record CAILZB010000060.1, read on the forward strand.
TTGCAGATGCCCTATGGCATGGCCTCGGACCGCTTCGGGCGCAAGCGCGTGATCGTGTTTGGCCTGTTGATTTTCGCCCTGGGCAGCTGTGTCGCTGCGGCGGCCAGCAGTCTGAACGGTTTGATGCTGGGCCGCGCGCTGCAGGGCATGGGCGCGGTGTCGGCCGCCGTCACCGCGCTGCTGGCGGACCAGACCCGCGACGAAGTGCGCACCAAGGCCATGGCGCTGGTGGGCGGCAGCATTGCGCTGATGTTTGCGCTGTCGCTGGTGCTCGCGCCGCTGCTGGTGAGCGTTGTGGGCCTGAGCGGCATCTTCGTCGTGACGGCGGTGTTGGCGCTCAGCGGCGTGGCCGTGGTGCTGTGGGTGTCGCCGCCGGAACCGGCAAAGCACAAGGACGCGGGGCGCGGCACGTGGTCCGAGGTGCTGCTCAATCCGGCGCTGCTGCGGTTGAACCTGGGCGTGTTCGTGCTGCACGCGGTGCAGGTGGCGATGTGGTTGGCTGTGCCCGCGCTGCTGGTGCAGGCCGGACTCGCCAAGGACCACCACTGGTGGGTCTATTTGCCCGCGGTGTTGGCCTCGTTCCTGGTGATGGGTGGGACGCTGTTTCCGATGGAGCGGCGGGGCTACCTGCGCGCCGCCTTCCTGAGCGCCGTGGGACTGATCGCGCTGGTGCAACTGGGCTTCTGGTGGGCCGGCGCGGGTGCGCCGAGTCTGTCGGTCTTGAGCGTGCTGCTGTTCCTGTTCTTTTGCGGCTTCAACGTGCTCGAAGCGAGCCAACCCAGCATGGCCTCGCGCCTGGCGCCAGCCCATGCGCGCGGCACCGCACTGGGCGTGTACAACACCTTGCAGTCGCTGGGCTTCTTTGTCGGCGGTCTGGTGGGCGGCCTGCTGCTGAAGAACCAGGGCGTGCAGGCCCTTTTCACGGCCTGCGGCTGCGCCATGCTGGTGTGGCTGGTGCTGGCCTGGCCCATGACCGCAACCGGGCGCAAGGCGCCATAATCGCAGAAGCTCCCAACAGTTAAGGAACACACCATGGCATCCGTCAACAAAGTCATTCTCGTCGGCAACCTGGGCAAGGACCCGGAAGTGCGCTACCTGCCCAGCGGCGACGCCGTGGCCAACATCACGCTCGCCACCAGCAGCAAGTACAAGAACAAGACCGGTGAAATGGTTGAAGAGACCGAATGGCACCGCGTCACGTTCTTCGGCAAGCTGGCCGAGATCGTGGGCCAGTATCTGAAGAAGGGCCGATCCGTCTACGTCGAGGGCCGCATCAAGACGCGCAAGTACACCGACAAAGACGGCGTGGAAAAATACGCCACCGACATCATCGCCAACGAGATGCAAATGCTCGGCGGCCGTGAAGGCGCGGGCGAACCTTCCGGCGGTGACGACGAAGGCGGCGGCTATTCGCGCCCCGCCGCACCGGCCCGTCCCGCTGCCGCAGCGCGCCCCGCGCCAGCCGCAGCATCAAAGCCGTCCAGTGGCTTTGACGACATGGACGACGACATCCCGTTTTAAGACCTTGCGGGACAGACCAAGAGTTACGCGAAGCGAACTTTGCTCTGTCCTCAACTGGCTATGACCTCCGACCTCATCGCCGGATTCCTGTCCGGCGCCGCGCTGATCATCGCGATCGGTGCGCAGAACTCGTTTGTGCTGCGCCAAGGCCTGCGGCGTGAGCACGTGCTGCCCGTCGTGCTGGTCTGTGCCAGCGCGGACGCGCTGCTGATCGCGGCCGGTATCGCGGGTCTGGGCGCCCTGATTCAGTCCATGCCCATGGTCCTGGACGTGGCGCGCTACGGGGGCGCGGCATTTCTGTTGGTCTACGGCTGGGTCGCCGCACGCCGGGCCCTACAAGCCCAGGGGATGACGGTCGATTCCAACGTGGCAACCACCCTTAACGCAGCCATGGCGACCTGCCTGGCTTTCACCTTTCTCAATCCGCATGTGTACCTGGACACGGTGATCCTGCTGGGCGCGCTGGCCAGCCAGCGCGGCGAAGGCGGGCGCTGGACCTTCGGCGGTGGCGCAGTCATTGCCAGCTTCGTCTGGTTCTTTGCCCTGGGCTATGGCGCACGTCTGCTCGGTCCCATCTTCACACGGCCCATGGCGTGGCGGGTGCTGGACTCGCTCATCGCGTTCATCATGTGGGGCCTGGGGATCGCCTTGCTGGTGGGATAGCGGCCTACTCAGTATCTGTTGGGGACAGAGCACGCGCACTGTGTGTCACTTTGGTCTGCCCCGCAATGTCTCAGACGTAGAGCGGTTCTTCCTGCATCGCCTCGCATTGGTCCTGCAGCATCTGCACCTGGCCCTTCCAGTAGTCCGAGCTGCCGAACCAGGGGAAGTTGATCGGAAAGATCGGGTCGTCAAAGCGGCGCGCCAGCCAGGCACTGTAGTGGATCAGGCGCAGCGTGCGCAGCGGCTCGATCAGCGCCAGCTCGCGCCGATCGAAGGGGCGAAACTGCTCGTAGCCTTCGACCAGCGCGGACAGCTGTTGTGTGCGCTGCCCGCGCTCGCCGCTGAGCAGCATCCACAGGTCCTGCACCGCGGGCCCCGTGCGCGCATCGTCCAGATCGACGAAATGCGGGCCCGGTCCGGCGCTGGCGGGGGCGTCCACCGGAGTCCACAGGATGTTGCCCGGATGGCAGTCGCCGTGCAGGCGAATCTGGCACAGCGCGCGCTCTTCATTCGCGATGCACAGGGGGCCCTTGGCGATCAGCTCGAGCGCCTCGCGGCAGGCACGGTCCCAGGTCGACTGCACGTCCAGCGGAACCTTGTCGTGGCGCAACAGCCAGTCATGCGATTCGGTGCCAAAGCTTTGCAGGTCCAATGCCGGGCGCTGCACAAACGGGCGCGCCGCGCCCACGCTGTGGATGCGCGCCAGAAAACGGCCGATCCACTCCAGCACCTCGAAGTCCTCGAGTTCGGGCGGGCGGCCGCCACGGCGCGGGCTCACGGAAAACGAAAACCCGCCGAAGTGATGCAACGTCGCACCTTGCAGCACGAGCGGTCCGATCACCGGGATTTCGGCCGCCATCAACTCCTGCGAAAACGCGTGCTCTTCGGCGATCTGGGCGTCGCTCCAGCGCCCGGGACGGTAAAACTTGGCGACCACCACGTCGTGGCCGCCGACCGGCTCCTCCAGCGGGATTTGATAGACGCGGTTTTCATACGAACTCAGGGCCAGCAGCCTGCCGTCGCCGAACAGCCCCAAGCTGGCCAGCGCATCCAGCACCACATCCGGGCTGAGTTGTTCGTAGGGATGCTGCTGGGAAAGTTGGGGGGCGGTCATGGGGCCATTGTCGCCGGGCAAGGCGGCGTGTGCCGCCGGAGCGGCGCGGCATAGGGTGCTCTCCTTAAAGTGGCGGCGCCGTCGCCAAAGCTATTGGGTTGCTGCAGGGATTGAGGTAAGGTCAGCCCCGGTTCGTCATTTGGGATCAAGCGCGACTCAAGGAGCACATCATGCAGGACTACATCATCATCGGCGGCGGCTCGGCAGGCTGCGTGCTGGCGGCAAGGCTGAGCGAGGATCCTTCGGTCAAGGTGGCGCTGCTGGAAGCGGGTCCCGCCGACAAAAGCGTGTTGATCCATTGCCCGGCCGGTCTTGCCGTGATGGCGCAGACAGGTCAGATGAACTGGGCCTTTGAGACCGTGCCGCAACCCGGACTCAACGGCCGCAAGGGCTATCAGCCGCGCGGCATGGTGCTGGGCGGCTCCAGCTCGATCAACGCCATGATCTACACCCGCGGTCATGCGAACGACTACGACCAGTGGGCCGCCGAGGGCAACGCTGGCTGGAGCTTTGACGAGGTCCTGCCGTATTTCAAGAAGAGCGAACACAACGAGCGCGGCGCCGACGCCTTGCACGGCACCGGTGGCCCGCTGAACGTGATGGACTTGCGCAGTCCGAACCGCTTCGGACCGATCTTCGTGAAGGCCGGGGTGCAGGCAGGCTATGTGGAAAACCGGGACTTCAACGGACCGCAGCAGGAAGGCGTGGGCATGTACCAGGTCACGCACAAGAACGGCGAGCGCTACAGCGCGGCCAAGGCCTACCTCACGCCGGTCCTGAACCGCCCCAACCTGCACGTCATCACCGGAGCCCACGCCACACGCATCCTGATGGACAAGAAGCGCGCGGTCGGCGTGGAATATCTGCATGACGGCGAGCACAAGCAGATCAAGTGCACGCGTGAAGTGCTGCTGAGCGCCGGCGCCTTTCAGTCGCCGCAGTTGCTCATGCTCTCGGGCATCGGGCCGCACGCGCATCTGGTGCAGACCGGCATTGCCACGCTGCACGACCTGCCCGGCGTGGGGCAGAACCTGCACGACCACGTGGACGTGGTGTTGGTGGTGAACGTGCCGCAGGCCACCGACCTGTTCGGCGTATCGCTGGCCGGCGCTTGGCGCGCGATCAAGGGAATCTTCGAGTGGGCCAGCCGGCGCACGGGCATGCTCACCACCAACTTCGCCGAGGCCGGCGGTTTCGTCAAGAGCGCGCCCGATGAGACGCTGCCGGATCTGCAGTTTCACTTCGTCATCGGCAAACTGGTCGACCACGGCCGCAAGCCGGTGTTCGGCCACGGCTACTCCTGCCACGTCTGCATACTGCGCCCCTTGAGCCGGGGCAGCCTGAAACTGGCGAGCAAAGACCCGGTGGCCGCGCCGCTGATCGACCCGAACTTCCTGGGCCACCGCGACGACATGGATCGATTGATCTGCGGCTTCAAGGCGGCGCGCCAGATCCTGTCGCAGCCGGCGTTGGCGAGCTTTGGCGGGCGCGAATCCAAGGCCTTTGCCAACGTGCAGACCGACGAGCAGATCGAACAGTTCATCCGCGACCACGCCGACACCGTCTATCACCCGGTGGGCAGTTGCCGCATGGGCAACGGTCCCATGGACGTGGTCGACGCCCAATTGCGCGTGCACGGCATCGAGGGACTGCGCGTGGTCGACGCCTCCATCATGCCCAGCGTCGTGGCCGGCAACACCAACGCCCCGGTGATCATGATCGCGGAGAAGGCGGCGGACATGATCAAGGCAGCGAACGGTTGATCGGTCGGGTCTTGTGCCGACGCACGAGTCGGTGCACTTCTCACGCTTCGGCGGATGTCTGAAGAAGACCCTGGAAGCAGGTGCTCAGCCATTCAAACGGCTTGCCCGATACCCATCGTTCACCACCCGCCCATCCGGGGGGCATCATCCACCCTCCGATTGCTCAGAACCAAGCCCGGTAAAGGCTTTGGAGATTGTTACCGGCGGATACTTGACTTGGCGAAATTTGGGAATATTGTCCCCCATATGAGCAGCGCCAATAAGCAGAAACAGGTCATCTGCACCGCCAAGCGCAATTGAATGATGGAAGCATCGTCGAGCGCGGCGGTCAAGTGCAAGCCATCGACACGAAGTTTGCGCCTCCTCGCGTCTTTTCTGAATTTCCTTGAACCGGGGTCTATCGCGCTGTGGACCGTCTTCTGAAAAAAATGTGCTGCTCTGTTGGCGTTCGCTATCGGCTCAGCATCGTCACTGTTGTCATCTCCCTGACCGGCTGCGGCGCGTTGCAGCCCGACGCCTACATGGCCGCCTTCAGCACCCAGATGACAGGATTGAATCAGGTGCCGCCTGTGGCCACCCCGGCAACGGGTGTTGCCTACGCGGTGCTGAATAAAAACACCCTGCTGCTGCGCTGGAAGGCGTCGTTTTCGGGTTTGAGCGGGCCGGCCACAGCAGGCCACTTTCATGGCCCTGCCATGATTGGCGCCAACGCAAATAGCACGCTCGCGCTCAAAGTGCCAGTCAGGAGCCCATTGGAGGGTCAGGCCACGCTGACTCCAGCTCAGGCCGCAGCCATTCTGGGCGGAAAATGGTATCTCAACATCGAAACCGCAGCCCACCCCCGCGGTGAGATTCGAGGACAGATGATTTTGCGGGAATGAAACCATGGCGCTCCCGCTACGTGTGCGCCAGCCATCGCAGCCGGTTTCTGTAAAAGTGAGTGCGCCGTCGGGCGCGCTTCCCGCCAGAGCCCGCAGGTCACGCGCACATCCTCACGCCTCGGGCATAAACTCGGGCCCATGAACCTCACCGAATCCCTCCTTCACGCCTTGAAGGCGCATGGCGCGCGCCAGATCTTCGGCATCCCTGGCGACTTTGCGCTGCCCTACTTCCGCATCATCGAAGAGTCGCAGATCCTGCCGCTGTACACGCTATCGCACGAACCCGGCGTGGGCTTTGCGGCCGACGCGGCCGGACGCATCGGCGGCGGGTTGGGCGTGGCGGCCGTGACCTATGGCGCGGGCGCCCTCAACATGGTGAATTCGGTGGCCGCGGCCTTTGCCGAGAAGTCGCCGTTGGTGGTGCTCTCCGGCGGCCCGGGGCAAGGCGAGTCGCACTCAGGCTTGCTGCTGCACCATCAGGCCAAGACGCTGGATTCGCAGTTCCAGATCTACAAGGAAATCACCTGCGACCAGACGCGCCTCGATGATGCGAAGACGGCGCCAGCCGAAATCGCGCGCGTGCTGGCGAGCTGCCTGCGCCTGTCGCAGCCCGTCTACATCGAGATTCCGCGCGACATGGTGGCGGTGCCCTGTGCCCCGGTCGTGGCGGCGGCCGCGCAAGCGGTGGACCCCGAAGCGCTCGACGCCTGCGTCAGCGAAATCCTGCAGCGCCTGCAACAGGCCAAGGCGCCGGTGCTGATGGCCGGCGTGGAAGTGCGACGCTTTGGCCTCGAAGACAAGGTGGCCGAACTCTCGCGCCGCCTGAGCCTGCCGGTGGTCACGAGCCTGATGGGGCGGGGACTGCTCACGCAGACCGATACCCTGCTGGGCACCTACATGGGCGTGGCCGGTCTGCCGGAGATCACCGAGCGCGTGGAGAACTCGGACGGACTGTTCCTGCTGGGCGTGATCGTGTGCGACACCAACTTCGGGGTGTCGGCGCACAAGATCGACCTGCGCAAGACGATACAGGCGCTCAACGGCCAGGTGACCATGGGCTACCACAGCTACGCCCAGATACCGCTGGCCGCGCTGGTGGACAGGCTGCTGGAGCGCGTGCCGAGCGGCACCCAGACCTTCACCGTGCCGCCGCAACAGTTCCCCCACGGCCTGGTGGCCGACGAGGCCACGATCACACCCACCGACATCGCCACCGCCGTGAACGACCTGATGGCGCTGCACGGAAAAATGCCCATCGCCAGCGACATGGGCGACTGCTTCTTCACCGCCATGGACATGAGCCAGACCGCGCTGGTCGCGCCGGGCTACTACGCAACCATGGGCTTCGGCGTGCCCGCGGGTCTGGGCCTGCAGGCGGCCACGGGTGAACGGCCGTTGATCCTGGTGGGCGACGGCGCCTTCCAGATGACGGGCTGGGAACTGGGCAACTGCCTGCGTTACGGCTGGGACCCGATCGTGCTGGTGTTCAACAACGCCAGCTGGGAGATGCTGCGCACATTCCAGAGCGAGTCGTCCTTCAACAACCTGGACCGCTGGGGTTTTGCCGAGATGGCCGCGGGCATGAACGGCGACGGCGTGCGCGTGAACACCCGGGCCGAGTTGCAGGCGGCGCTGGCCAAGGCGTTTGCCACGCGCGGACGCTTTCAGCTGATCGACATCACGATCCCGCGCGGCGTGCTGTCGCAAACCCTGTCGCGCTTCGTCGCGGGCGTCAAGCGCATCAACGCGCAGGGATAGAAATTTATAATCGCCGGTTCATCTATCCGGTAGCGTCCATGTCCGATCGTCTCAAAGTGCTGCCGCAGTACCTGTTGCCCAAGCAGGCCCTCACCGCGCTGGCAGGAAGGTTTGCCAATGCCCAGGCCGGGGGCATCACCACGGCCGTGATCCGGAAATTCGTCGCGCGCTACGGCGTGAACATGGACGAGGCCGAGAATTCCGACATCGCCAGCTATTCCAGCTTCAACGACTTCTTCACCCGTCCATTGCGCGCAGGCGCCAGGCCGTTGGCGCAGGCGGACTTCATCTGCCCAGTGGACGGCGCCATCAGCCAGTTCGGACAAATCGAGCGCGATCAGATCTTTCAGGCCAAGGGCCACCAGTACAGCACCACGGCGCTGGTCGGCGGCGATGCGCAACTCGCAGCGCTCTTTCAGGACGGCAGCTTCGCCACGATCTACCTGAGCCCGCGCGACTACCACCGCATCCACATGCCCCTCGCCGCACGCCTGACGCGCATGATTTACGTTCCTGGCGCGCTGTTTTCGGTGAACCCGACCACGGCGCGCGGCGTCCCCGGTCTGTTCGCGCGCAACGAGCGCGTGGTGTGCGTTTTTGACTCCGAGCGCGGCCCCTTCGTGCTGGCGCTCGTGGGCGCAACCATCGTGGGCAGCATGGCCACGGTCTGGCACGGCGTGGTGAACGCGCCGCGTCCCGGTGTGCTGCGTGAATGGCGCTACGACGATCAGGGCATCGCGCTGAACCAGGGTCAGGAAATGGGCCGCTTTCTGCTGGGCTCGACCGTGGTGCTGCTGTTCCCCAAGGGCGCGCTGCAGTTCAATCCCTCGTGGGCCCCAGCCCACGCCGTGCGCCTCGGACAGGCCATGGGAACGGCACTTTCTTCTTCCTAAACATTCAACCACACGACCATGAAAACCATCGGTACCCCGCTCTCACCCCAGGCCACCAAAGTCATGCTGCTGGGCAGCGGCGAACTCGGCAAGGAAGTCCTGATCGCGCTGCAGCGCCTGGGCGTGGAGACCATCGCCGTGGACCGCTACGAGAACGCGCCGGGGCAGCAGGTGGCGCACCATGCGCGCACCATCACCATGAGCGACCCGGCCCAGCTCAAGGCACTGATCGAGGCCGAAAGGCCGCACCTGGTGGTGCCCGAGATTGAGGCCATCGCCACGCCCATGCTGCAGGAGCTGGAGGCGGCGGGCACGGTGCGCGTCATCCCCACGGCGCGCGCTGCACGCCTGACCATGGACCGCGAAGGCATACGCCGTCTCGCGGCTGAAACCCTGGGGCTGCCCACCAGTCCCTACCAATTCTGCGACTCGCTGGCCGAGTTGCAGGCCGCGATCGACGGAGGCATCGGCTACCCCTGCATCGTGAAGCCGGTGATGAGCAGTTCGGGCAAGGGCCAGAGCAAGATCGACGGACCCACCGACGTGAAGAAGGCCTGGGACTACGCCATGGCCGGAGGCCGTGTCAGCCACGGTCGCGTGATCGTCGAAGGCTTCATCGCCTTCGATTACGAAATCACCCTGCTCACGGTGCGCGCCATCGGCGCCGACGGCCTGGTGGAGACGCATTTCTGCGAGCCCATTGGCCACGTGCAGGTCAATGGCGACTACGTTGAATCCTGGCAGCCGCAGCCCATGCACACCGTGGCGCTGGAGCGCTCGCAGCACATCGCCAAGGCCGTGACCGACAACCTGGGCCAGGGCCTGAACGGCGACTCGACCCAGGGTCCGAGCGTGGGCCTGGGCCTGTTCGGCGTGGAGCTGTTCGTGCAGGGCGAGCAGGTCTGGTTCAGCGAGGTCAGCCCGCGCCCGCACGACACCGGCATGGTGACCATGACCACGCAGTGGCAGAACGAGTTCGAACTGCACGCCCGCGCGATCCTGGGCCTGCCGGTGAACACCGCGCTCAAGAGCCCCGGCGCCAGCGCCGTGATCTACGGCGGCGTGGAGGCCAAGGGCATCGTGTTCGACGGCGTGGCCGAGGCGCTGCGCGTGCCCAACACCGACATCCGCCTGTTCGGCAAACCCGAGAGCTTCGTCAAGCGCCGCATGGGCGTGGCGCTGGCGTTTGACGCCGACGTGGAAGTGGCGCGCGTCAACGCCAAGCTGGCGGCGTCCAAGGTCAAGCCCCGGGTCGCGTGATCATTCGCCCCAAGGCAGCATCAGCGTGATCATCGCCAGCTTGGCGAACTCGGGTTCGAAGGCGTCGATGATGGCCTGCGGATCGGGGCACAGCGTGCTGTCGGTGATGACGCCGAACTGCACGCCGCCGCCGTAGCTCAGGATCGACACGCCCAGGCCGACCGAGCCCGACTGCGGCACCCAGAACAGGCTTTGCTCAAGGGTGGAGCCGCACAGCGTGAGCTTCTTGGCTGGTCCCGGGACATTGGTCATCACGGCCGTGGTCTTCTTCGAGAACAGGTTCAGCATCGCGTCTTGCGCCGGCTTGATCAGCAGGCCCGCGACCGCCAGCAGTCCAAAGGTCAAGAGGGGCTGCATCGAGCCCTTGAGTTCGGCCATGCGTCGGCGCACTTCGTACACGCGCTCCACCGGATTGGCCACGCCGATGGGCAGCACCAGCGGCGCCAGACCGAAGCGGTTGCCAAGCTTGTAGGCCTGATCCATGGGCCGCAGGTTCACCGGCACCATGGCGCGAATCTCCTGATGCGCGACGTCGTCGCCCTTGGCCTTGAGGTATTCGCCGATGGCGCCCGCGACGCAGCTCAGCAGCACGTCGTTGATGGAGCAGTGCAGCGCCCGTCCCACGGCTTTGACCTCCTCCAGCGGGATCGGCTGGCACCAGGCCACGCGCTTTTGCCTACCGGGCTGGCCCTTGAGCCGCGTCTTCGAATCGTCTGGCATGAGCGCCAGCGCGGCCAGGTCGCTCACCACCTGATACGCCATTTTGGCCATGTCCATGGAGCCGCTCACACCCTTTTGCGGGTCACCGATCAGGCCCAGAGATTGGGCCGCGCCGTCACCGGCCATGTCCATGGCACGCACCGCCACGTCGGTCAGCGGTCGCAGCAGCGTGTCGGTGATCCAGTCCTCGGCGCCCTCCATGCCGGAGCGCTTGGCCTTCGGGCTTGCGCGCTCGGGCGGCGGCGCGCCGCCGTCCATCAGCGACATCACGACCGAGATGAGAGCGATGCCGTCGGCGATGCAATGGTGAATGCGCAGGATCATGGCGGAGCCACCCTGGTAATCCTCCACCAGATGGAACTGCCACAGCGGATGGGCGGCGTCCAGCGGCTGCATGGTCAGCTCGGCCAGGCGGTCCTGCAGCGCGATCTGCTCCTGGCCCTTGGCCGTCTTGGGCAGTTTCTCGATCACGATGTGGCGGTCGATCTCGAATTCGGTGTGATCCACCCATGAGGCGCCGGCGGCACCTTGCACCGTGCGCTGGGTGAAGCGCCGGTACTTCAGCAGCCGCTCACTCAAGCGTTCGCGCAGCGGATTGATCTTGATGCCGGGCTTGAGGATCCACACGCCCACGATCATCATCAGATTCGATTCGGAGTCCATCCGCAGCCAGGCCGTGTCGACCTTGCTCATGCGCTCGCCACCCAGCCCCAGGGCGCCCGAAACCGCATCGGTCACGCCCTGCGGCATGGCGGCCGAGGCCTGCTGCACGCTGTTGCGCGCGGTTTTCCCGGCACGTCTCGCGACCGGTCCCACGCGGGCGGCAAGCTCGCGGCCGGCCTGGGAAACAACTTGCTGTGCCTGGATGCGGGTGACCATAAAATTCCTCGGTTTTTGGGGTCAGCGCCCAAATTCGCCAGGCCTTCGACCTGTGCCGGTCGGCCGCGGTGCGGTGCACCGCATCGAAATTGGTGTCTGACCCCAATAACCGCCATTTTGCAGGCAAGCCATCGCTTACGATAATGGGCACATACCCCAACCCCAGGAGAATTCCATGGCCGACCTGAAAACGAAATTCGAAGCTGCCGCAGCCCAATCCAAAACGCTGAGCGAGCGTCCGGACAACGCCACGCTGCTCAAGCTCTACGCGCTCTACAAGCAGGGCAGCGCAGGCGACAACGGCGAGAAGAAACCCGGTTTCAGCGACATGGTGGGGCGCGCCAAATGGGACGCCTGGAACGGCCTCAAGGGCACGCACAGCGCCGAGGCGATGCAGCAGTACATCGATCTGGTCGAGTCGCTCAGCTGAGCTGTCAAGCTCCGATCAGCCCGCCACGCCGCGGGCGTGCAGCTGGGCGATCTGCTCTTGCGACAAACCCACTTCGCGCAGCACCGCGTCGGTGTCCTGCCCCAACGTGGGCGCATCGCGGCGGTGGCTGGCAGGTGTGAGGCTGAGCTTGGGAACAAAACCAGGCACTGCCATGGTGCTGCCGTGGCTCATCGTCACCTGCTGCAGCATGCCGCGCGCGGCGTAGTGCGGATCCGCGGCGATGTCGGCCACCGTGTAAATTTTCCCCGCGGGAACGCTGGCACGCTCCAGCGCCTGCAGCACTTCCTGCACCGTCAGCGTTTGCGTCCATTGACCAATGGCCGCATCGAGTTCCTGCACCCGCGCCACGCGACCGGCGTTGTCCGCCAGCGCGGGATCCTCTGCCAGGTCGGAACGGCCTATGCACTGCATCAAGCGCTTGAAGATGCTGTCGCCATTGCCCGCGATCAGCGCGTAGCCGCCGTCGGCGCACAGGTAGGCATTGGTGGGCGCAATGCCGGGCAAAGCCGAACCAGCGGGGCCGCGCACGGCACCGAAGGCGCTGTACTCGGGCAGCAGGCTCTCCATGCAGTTGAACACCGCTTCGTACAGCGCCACGTCGATCACCTGGCCCCGGCCCTTGGGTGCTTCTGAGCTCACGCTGGCGTGCCGGTGCTGCAGCGCCAGCAGGATGCCGATCACGCCGTGCAGCGCCGCCAGCGTGTCGCCAATGCTCACGCCCACGCGCACCGGCACGCGGCCCGGTTCGCCGGTGAGGTGGCGCATGCCGCCCATGGCTTCGGCCACCACGCCAAAGCCGGGGCGATCGCGGTAGGGCCCGGTCTGGCCATAGCCACTGATGCGCAGCATGATGAGGCCCGGGTTCAGCGCCGCCAGCGCGTCCGGGCCCAGGCCCCAGCCCTCCATCGCACCGGGGCGAAAGTTCTCTATCAGCACGTCCGCTTCGGCCACAAGCTGCCGCACGATCTGCTGCGCCTCGGGCTGTTTCAAGTCGAGCGCGAGCGAGCGCTTGTTGCGTGACTGCACCTGCCACCAGACCGAAGTGCCATCCTTGATCAGGCGCCATTGGCGCAGCGGGTCGCCGCCGCCAGGCGCCTCGATCTTGATGACCTCGGCACCAAAGTCGGCCAGGGTCTTGGCGGCGAAGGGGCCGGCGATGAGCTGGCCCAGTTCGATCACCTTGAGTCCGGCCAGAGGCCCGGAAGAAGGTGCGTTCATTTCTTCTTCGTCTTCACCTTGGATGCCGGCTTTTCAGCCAGCAGGTCGTCCAGGTTCTTCACGATTTCGCCCTCGATGCGGTCCTTGAAGGCGCCCAGCAGGAAGCCCAGTTTGGCGTCGAGCTCGAAATGTTCGTGCGTGACCTTGAGCGTGCCGTTGACGCCAGAGCGCGTGAAGGAGACCTCGTCCACCGTCACACCCTCTTCGTAGGTGCACACCATGTCGAACTCCTCTTCCACCTGTTCGGCCCAGCGAAAGGCGATTTTTCTGGCCTTGGGCAGGCCCAGGCCGTGCTTGCGTTGAATCTGGATATCAGCCACGTGGGACCTCCGGTGCGGTGAGTTGTTTCAGGGTTTGGGTGCGCTCTTCCTTGGGCAGGCGCGCGAGCCGGCGCACCGCATCATAAAACCTGGGCCAATCCTGGCCGCTGGCCGTGAACAGCGCCTCAAAGCCGGGGACAAGCTCGTCATACGCGGCGATCGCGCCAAAGGAGGCATTGTTGGCCCTGGCCACCCAGGCGTCGTAGCCCGCGTAGCCGCCCCAGCTGGCCTTGAGTTGCGCGTAGCGTTCGCGAAATTCCTGCATCGCGCGCTGCTTGCGTTCGGACCTCTGCGCAAGGTCGGCCTCAAGGGCCGCAGCGCCGGAATACACCGTTTCCAGCGCCCGGCGCGTGGCGCGGGTGAGCGCGCGAAACTGCTGGCGGCGGGCATCCAGTTCAGCGTATTCCTGCTGCGCCTGGAGCGAGCCCTGGGCCGCGAGCCAGCGCTGCGCGCCCAGGCGCTCCACGGCCGTGGCGAAGGATTCGTTGAACACGGTGTCGTCCTGGACGTACAGCAGTTGATGCGCCAGCTCGTGAAAGATCATGCGCGCGAGTTCGCCCTCGGGATGACGAATGAAGGTATTGAGCAAGGGGTCGCCGCCGGCCCAGTTCATCCAGCCCAGCGTGGAGTAGGCCGGCACGCCGTACACGCTCGTCTCCAGATCTTGCGTCTGCAGGCGTCGAGATTCAGCCTGTGCCTGCTTCTCCTCGAAATACCCCTTGTAGCCAATGCAGCCGGCGACCGGAAAACACCAGGTCTTGAGCGTGAGCGAAAAGGCGGGCGCTGCCACCACGTTCCAGACCACGGCGCTGCGCTGCAGGTCGGCGTAGCTGGTGTAGCTGGCGTTGTCCGGCAGGCCCAGGTCCGACACCGAAAACGAGCGCATGCGCTGCGCCAATTGCAGGCGTTGCCGCAGCGCCGCAGGCGTGTGCTCGTCGCTCAGCCATTGCTCCACCGGCCTGGCGGCCCGCAGCACCTGCAGGTGGCCCTGAAGGGTCCGCAGCAGGTAGCCGGTGTCGGCGCATCCGCCCAGCGCACACAGAGCAATTGCGCTCAGGCACCAGCGTCTGAAGGGATGAATGCGCAGCGTCATGGGAGCGCAAAGTTTAAGCTGTCGGTTGAGGTCGCGGCGGCGCTCGTAAAATCGACCTTTCGGCTGCACGCAGCCCCACCAGCCCCTCTGGCGCATGAGAGGGGATATGACCTCAAGGAAACACGATGAGCATTTCACCTCCCTCAATGTCCGACCGCGACGGCAAGATCTGGATGGACGGCCAGATGGTCGAGTGGCGCGACGCCAAGATCCATGTGCTGACGCACACGCTGCACTATGGCTGTGGCGCCTTTGAAGGCGTGCGCGCCTACAACACCGTCAACGGCACGGCCATCTTCCGGCTGGAGGAGCACACCGAGCGTCTGTTCAACAGCGCCAAGATCCTGCGCATGAAGCTGCCGTTCACCAAGGAAGAGGTGAACGAGGCGCAAAAGGCCGTGGTGCGCGAGAACAAGCTCGAATCCTGCTACCTGCGCCCGCTCACATGGATCGGCGACAAGAAGCTGGGCGTGTCACCCAAGGGCAACACCATCCATCTGATGGTCGCAGCCTGGCCCTGGGGCGCGTACCTGGGCGAAGAAGGCATGCAGCGCGGCATCCGCGTGAAGATCTCCAGCTACACGCGCCATCACGTCAACATCACCATGACGCAGGCCAAGGCGGTGAGCAACTACACCAACTCGATCCTGGCGAACATGGAAGTCACCGACGAAGGCTACGACGAAGCCATGCTGCTGGACTCGTCGGGCTTTGTCTCCGAAGGCGCAGGCGAGAACGTGTTCGTGGTGAAGAACGGCGTGGTCTATACCCCCGACTTGTCCGCGGGCGCGCTCAACGGCATCACGCGCAACACCGTGCTGCACATCTGCAAGGACCTGGGGCTGGAAGTGGTGCAAAAGCGCATCACGCGCGACGAGGTCTACATCTGCGACGAGGCCTTCTTCACCGGCACCGCGGCCGAGGTGACACCGATTCGCGAACTCGACCGGATCGAACTGGGCAGCGGGTCGCGCGGCCCCATCACCGAGAAAATTCAGAGCGCGTTCTTTGACATCGTCAACGGCCGCAATCCCAAATACGCTCACTGGCTTACCAAGGTTTAACCCATGAAAAACTCCACTATCGAACTGCTGGCCAAAGACCTCAACGTCCAGGGCGGCGTGTACTGCCCCAGCGCCCAGGCCGACATGAAGCTGTGGAACAGCCACCCCAAGGTGTACCTGGACGTGGCCCATACCGGCGAGGCCAAGTGCCCCTATTGCGGCACGGTGTACAAGCTCAAGGACGGCGAACATTTCGGTGGCCATCACTAACTCGCTCGTCGTCGCGCCGCAGTGGATCGGCGACGCGGTGATGACCGAGCCACTGCTGCGCCGACTGCAGGCGCGCGGCGAGCGGCTCACCGTGGGCGCCCTGCCCTGGGTGGCGCCGGTGTACCGCGCCATGCCGCAGGTCGCCGAGGTGATCGAATTTCCCTTTGCCCACGGCGGCCTGCAGTTCAAGGCCAGGAGGGCGCTCGCGGCCCAGTTGCAGGGCCGGTTCGACACCGCCTATGTGCTGCCCAATTCCCTGAAGAGTGCGCTGCTGCCGCTGCTCGCGGGCATTCCTAAGCGCGTGGGCTATCTGGGCGAGGCGCGCATCGGGCTGCTGACGCACCGACTGAAGAATCCCCCCAAGGACCGGCGCCCACCCATGGTCGCCTTCTATTCGGCACTCAGCGGCGACACCGACGTGCTGTCGGACCGGCCGCAGTTGCAGTTGCCGGCCGAGCGCATCGCGGCCACGCTGCAAATACTGGGCCTGGACGGAATCGCCTACACGGTATTTGCGCCCGGCGCCGAGTTCGGCCCCGCCAAGCGCTGGCCGACAGCGCACTACGCCGAACTGGCGCAGCGACTTGAGCGGCGCGTCGTGTTGCTGGGGTCGGGCAAGGAAGCCGCGCTGTGCGAAGAGATTGCGGCAGTGGCCAACGTGGAACGCGCCGGCCACTGCCTGAATCTGGCCGGAAAGACCTCGCTCGACCAGGCCCTGTGCCTGATCGCCGCGGCCGCCAACATGGTGAGCAACGACTCGGGGCTGATGCACGTGGCGGCCAGCCTGGGCGTGGCGCAGGTCGCGATCTTCGGCTCCTCCAGCCCGCTGCATACGCCACCGCTGAACGACAAGGCGCAGGTGCTGTGGCTCAAGAACGACGACCGGTACCAACCGCCGCTGGACTGCGCGCCCTGCTTCGAAAGGGCTTGCCCGCTGCCCGCGGGTCCGCTCCATCTGCGTTGCCTGAATGACATCACCGCCGCACGGGTGTTGATGTACCTGTAGCCTGGCCTCGCAAGGTCTAGGGGAAACCCGCTGGTGACGCCAGCGTGCTCCGCGCTTAATGGTCGGCCAAGGAGTTGTCCATGTCCCCTCGTTTTCGCTATTTGATCCCGGTTCTGCTGCTCGCATTGTCGACGTGGGCGGGTGCGCAGCCCAGTCCGATACGCATCGGCGTCATCGGTCCGTTCACCGGGCCGTCGGCCGACTTTGGCATTCCCATGCTCAATGGCGTGAAGCACGCGGTGGACGAGATCAACGCCGTCGGAGGCTATCTGGGCCGGCCGATCGAACTCGTGGTCAAGGACGACACGGCGAATCCGGACGTGGGACTGAAAGCTTCCGAAGAATTGGTGGCAGACAAGGTGCTGGCCACCATCGGCTTTTGCAACACCGGCGTGGCCGCCAAGTCGCTGGAGGTGTTTCAGAAGAACCAGCTTCCGCTCATCATCCCCTGCGCCACCGGCACCCCGTTGACGTCCAAGTACCCGGGACCGGAAAGCTACATCTTCCGCAACTCGGCCAAGGACGGCATTCAGGCGCCGTTCGTGGTGGAGGACATCGTGAAACGGGGCTGGACCCGGGTCGCCATCTTTGCCGACACCACCGGCTACGGCGAAGCCGGCCTGAAGGATGTCGAAGCGGCTCTGGCAGCGAAGAAACTCAAACCGGCGTATGTGGCGCGCTTTGCCACGGGAGTGAAAGACCTGAGCGCCGAGTTGCAGGCGGCGCGCGCAGCCGGCGCCAACGTCGTGTTCAGCTACACCGTCGGACCGGAGAATGCCGTGATCGCCAAGGGGCGAAAGGAGCTGAGCTGGAAGGTGCCGCAGGTCGGTGCGTGGACCCTGTCCTTTCCCTTCTTCATCGACGGCGCCAAGGCCGATGCAGAGGGCGCGCTGATGGCGCAAACCTTCATCGCGGAGCCCAGCAACGAGCGGCGCGCCGCGTTCCTGACAGCCTATGCGCGCAAGTACAAGGTGAAGAAGATCCCGGTCCCCATGGCCGCGGCCCAGGGCTATGACGCCACTTATCTGCTGATGTATTCGCTGTTCGGAATTCACGATGGCAAGCTCACCGGCCCGGCGGTCAAGGTCGCGCTGGAGAACATGACACGTACCTACTACGGCGTGGTGGCAACCTACGAAAAGCCGTTCAGCCTGCAGGACAAGGACGCCGTCACGTCCAACATGCTGGTCATGGGCATGGTGAAGAACGCCGCCGTCACCTTTGCCTATCCGGAAGACGCCAAGCGCAATCTGTTCGTGCAGCGAAAGCAATAGCCCCCAGGCTTGTCACTTCGTGTACTACGCTGGACGAGATGGTGCCCAAGGCATCATCCCTTCGTCCCGTCCATTCCTGCGCAGGCAGGAATGTAGCCGCGGGACTCAGCCCCGAGGGGGTTGTGCCCTCGCACGAGTCTTGCAGAGACGACGCGACAGGCTTGGGGCGGCCCGGCGCGGCGGCGCCCCAACGCGTTCCTCGCGGCCACTCGTCCCGGGGCTGGTCACTGCTGCATCCGGGCCAAGGGCAGCTCGACGACAAAACAGGCGCCGCCGCCCTCGCGGTCTTCGCAGCGCACCGTTCCTGCGTGCCGCTGTGCGATGGCCTTCACCAGCGCCAGTCCCAAGCCCACGCCGCCCTCGCGTTCACTGGCGCCGGGGAGCCGGTAAAACGGCTCGAAGATGCGCTCGCGCAGCGCCGCCGGTACGCCAGGACCGCGGTCGCACACGCTGAGCTGCGCAAACGCACCCGAAGGACGCAGCAGCACCGTGATCTCGCCGTCGCCGTAACGCCGCGCATTTTCCAGCAGGTTGCGCACCAGGCGGCGCAGCAATCGCGCGACGCCGTCGACCGCGATCGCCGCCCCTTGGCCGGCACCTTCCGCCTGGACCTCCAGCAGCGCGTCCACGCGGGCACATTCCTCGGCCACGAGTCCGGTCAGGTCCACCGATTCCACGGTGCCCAGGTCCGCCTCGCGCGCGTCCAGCCGGCTGGCCAGCAGAATCTCTTCCACCAGCTGATCGAGTTCCGTGACGTTGCGCGAAATCTCGTCGCGGGAGGCGTTCGATGCGCCGCCTCCGATCAACTCCAGCCCCATGCGGATGCGCGCCAGCGGCGAGCGCAGTTCGTGCGAGGCGTTGGCAAGCAGGGATTTTTGCGCCTGCAGCAAAGCCTGCTGCTGCGCCATCAGGGTCTCGATGCGTTGCGCTGCGAAATTGAATCGTTCGGCCAGAAACGCGACCTCGTCCTGCCCGCGCACCGGAACGCGCACCGACAAGTCACCCGCGCCCCACTGCTCCACACCCTGGCGCAGCAGTTCCAGGCGCCGCGTGAGCTTGCGCACGATCGGGTAGGTGGCCAGCGCGACGGCCACGCCCACCAGCACCAGCGACCAGAAGAAACCAAAAGGCAAGCGGCTCCAGGGCGAGCGCGGCGGTCGCGGCAGGTGCACATGCAGCGTCTGCCCGTTCTCCATGATCACGGTGAATTCCGGCCCCGGGCCGTTCGGACTCTGGCTGGCCGAGGCCTCGTCCGCTTCGTTGCGCGGCGTTTCGGTGTGCGGGTTGGCGCCGTCGCCATGGCCGTGCCGCGGCAGTCCCTGGCCAATGACCTGCCCCACCTCGTCGCGCACCACCATCTCCCGCAAAGGCGGCTCCACCGTCATGCGCCAGACCCAGCCCACCAACAGCGTCAGCACGGCCACCGTGAGCACCACGCCCAGCCAGATCCGGACGTAGAGCCGATTCCACAGGCGCGCCAGCAACGGGGGGGGGGAGCCTGGGCCGACCGATGACATCAAGAATCCGTCAGTCCTGTTGCTTGGCAAAGACATAGCCCACGCCGCGCACCGTCAGAATGCGCTTGGGGCTCTTCGCGTCGACCTCGATCGCCGAGCGGATGCGCCCCATGTGCACGTCGATCGAGCGATCAAAGGCTTCGAGTTCGCGCCCGCGCACGGCCTCCATGATCTGATCGCGCGAAAGAACGCGGCCCGAGCGCTCGGCCAGCACCAGCAACAGGTCGAACTGGTAGGCCGTCAGGTCGCAGGCGACACCGGCCACGCTCACGCTGCGCGCGTCGCGGTCGATTTCGAGCGAGCCAAAGCGCAGCGTCTGGTCTGACGGCGCCACTGGCGAACCACGCCGACGCAGGATGGCGCGAATGCGCGCCAGCAACTCGCGCGGCTCAAACGGTTTGGGCAGGTAATCGTCAGCGCCCATCTCCAGGCCCACGATGCGGTCCATCGGGTCGCCCTTGGCGGTCAACATCAGCACCGGCGTCTGCGCCAGGCTGCCAGGCATGGCACGGATGCGCCGGCACACTTCGAGCCCATCCATGTCCGGCAGCATCAGGTCCAGGATGACGAGGTCGGGCGCCGCCGTGGCCTGCGCTTGCAGCTGGCTCAGGCCCGACTGTGCATTCACCGCGTGTGAAAATTCAAAGCCGGACTGGCCGAGGTAGTCGCCCACCATCGCGGCCAGTCGACTGTCGTCTTCGATCATCAGCAGGTGTTGTTTCATGGATAAAGTCTAACGCTTCGAATGGGGTGCTGCGATCGTGCACCCGCGAGATGACGCGGGGCCTTACCCGCGGTAAAGTTTTCGTAAACGACCGCGCGCCAGGTCCGTCGGCGCCGGGGCGGCGGCACGACTCAGGCGCAGCTGACGCGGTCTCGTCCCGTCTGTTTGCTCTGGTACAGGGCCGCGTCGGCCCGGGCGATCAGGCTGACCGCATCGTCACCTGCATCCAGACTCGCGACACCGGCGGACACGGTGACGGTGAGCAGGACGTCCTGGGTCTTGCGGTTGCGGATCTTCAAGGCCTTGGTGCGTTGACGCACCGACTCGGCCAGCGCCGCGCTTTGGCTCAGCGTGCTCTGCGGCACCAGGATCGCGAACTCTTCGCCGCCGTAGCGCGCCACGGAGCAGGCGTCAGCGGGCGCGCAGGCGCGCAGCACTTCGCCCAACGCCTGGATCACCCGGTCCCCGGTGACATGGCCATGGGTGTCGTTGACGCGCTTGAAGTGGTCAATGTCCAGCATGATGAGGCAGTGGCTGCGGCCGGGTTCGACCGGCTGCTGCAGCATCGTGGCGAGTCGCTGGTCAAAGCCGCGCCGATTGAGCACGCGCGTCAGCGGATCCAGCAGGGCCTCGTGCCGCACGCGCCCCAGCTCCGCCTGCAGCTGATCAATTTCCGCCCGGCTGGTGGCCACCTGGTGCTGCAGGGCCTGGGCCGAACTGCGCATGCCGGCGGTGTTTTCCAGCGCCAGATTCAGCTGCGGCGACAGCGCGTCCACCCCACCAGCCTTGAGCGCCTCGGCCAGGCCCGAGAGTTGGTCGCCAAAGCGCCCCGCGTCATCTCCGGTGCGCAGCGCAGACTCCGCCAACCCGACCATGGCCTGGGCAATCCGGCCGCTGATCTGCTCGACCGCCTGTTGGTCGACCGGTGCAATGTGGGCCCGAAACAGCTGCAGGACCGTCGCGTCGTTGAGCCGGGTTCCGGCCTGCAGCAGCGGCGCCAGGGCCTGTGTCAGGTCCGGGTTGATGCCGGCGACGTGCTCGTACCAGAGCGCGAAGCTGACCGGGTTGAAGGCGGCGTCGTTTTGCCCCAGGTGACTCAGCACGGTGCGCAGGATTTCCGCACTCTGCTCTCTGGACTCGGTGTAATTCAAGCGTGGCTCCGTTCGAAAAAATCTCTGGGATTATCGGCGAGAGTGCCGCCCTGCGGCGGTGCGGCCACGAGGCCCCCTGGGCAGGCGCTTTACTGACGTGCGCCGAAGATGGCGCTGCCCACGCGCACCAGCGTGCTGCCGCAGTGGATCGCCGCTTCAAGGTCGCCCGACATGCCCATGGACAGCGTGTCCAGATCGAGCCCGTCGCGGCGCAGCGCGTTGAACAGCGCCAGCGTTTGCCGGTGCACCGCGCAGGCGCTGTCGAAGTCCGGGGCGGGCTCGGGGATCGTCATCAGGCCGCGCAGCTTGAGCCGCGGCAGGCGCGCGACTTCCCTGGCCAGGGCCAGGGCTTCATCGGGCAGCACGCCGCCCTTGCTGGCGCCAGCGTCCACGTTCACCTGGATGCAGACCTGCAGCGGCTCGAGCTGCGCCGGCCGCTGCTCGCTCAGGCGCTGCGCGATCTTCAGTCGGTCCACGCTGTGCACCCAGGCAAAGTGCTCGGCCACGGGTCGGGTCTTGTTGCTCTGGATCGGGCCGATGCAGTGCCACTGGATCGGCAGCTGCTTGAGCAACGCCATCTTGTTCAGCGCCTCCTGGATGTAGTTCTCGCCAAAGGCGCTCTGGCCCGCGGCCACGGCCTGGGCCAGCGTTTGCGCGTCCACTGTTTTTGAAACAGCAAGTAACGTCACCTGCCGCGGATCGCGCCCGGCCGCAGCGCAGGCCGCAGCGATGCGTTTGCGCACCAATTCCAAATTTTCGCCAAGGGTGGTCATAATTGCTTCAGTCGAACAAAACGGGGAGTACGGGTGGATATTACTCAACTGCTGGCATTCAGCGTCAAGAACAAGGCCTCGGACCTGCACCTCTCTGCGGGCCTGCCGCCCATGATCCGGGTGCACGGCGACGTGCGCCGCATCAACGTCGATCCGCTGGACCACAAGACCGTGCAGTCCATGATCTACGACATCATGAACGACACCCAGCGCAAGAACTACGAAGAGTTTCTGGAAGTGGATTTCTCCTTCGAAATCGAAGGCCTGGCGCGCTTTCGCGTGAATGCTTTCAACCACAACCGCGGCTCGGGCGCGGTGCTGCGCACCATTCCCTCCAAGATCCTGACGCTGGAGCAGTTGAACGCCCCCAAGATCTTCGGCGACCTGGCGCTCAAGCCCCGCGGCATGGTGCTGGTCACCGGACCCACCGGTTCAGGCAAGTCGACCACGCTCGCGGCCATGGTCAACTACCTGAACGAGACCGAGTACGGCCACATCCTGACGGTGGAAGACCCGATCGAGTTTGTGCACGAGTCCAAGAAGTGCCTGATCAACCAGCGTGAAGTCGGTCCGCACACGCTGAGCTTTTCCGCCGCATTGCGCTCGGCGCTGCGCGAGGATCCGGACGCGATCCTGGTGGGCGAAATGCGCGACCTGGAAACCATCCGGCTGGCCATGACCGCGGCCGAGACCGGGCACCTGGTGTTCGGCACGCTGCACACGTCCAGCGCCGCCAAGACCATCGACCGCATCATCGACGTCTTTCCGGCCGAGGAAAAGGAGATGATCCGCTCCATGCTGTCGGAGTCGCTGCAGGCGGTGATTTCGCAGACGCTGTGCAAGACCAAGGACGGCCAGGGTCGCGTCGCTGCGCACGAGATCATGTTGGGCACCAGCGCGATTCGGAATCTGATTCGCGAAGCCAAGGTGGCGCAGATGTACTCCTCCATCCAGACCGGCTCCAGCGTGGGCATGCAGACGCTGGACCAGAACCTGATGGACCTGGTGCGGCGTAACGTGATCAGCGCGGCCGAAGCGCGCGGCAAGGCCAAGATACCGGAAAATTTCCCGGGCTGATGACAGTCCCGCCACCGAAAAGCCCAACGCCAAAGGACGGATGCCATGGAACGTGATCAGGCCAGTGTGTTCATCAACGATCTGCTCAAGCTGCTCATCAGCCGCAATGGCAGCGACCTGTTCATCACCTCGGACTTCCCCCCGGCGGTCAAGGTCGACGGCAAGATCACCAAGGTCTCGCCGCAGCCGCTGAATGCCGGCCACACGCTGGCGCTGGCGCGTTCGGTCATGAACGACCGGCAGACGGCCGAGTTCGAGCGCACCATGGAATGCAATTTCGCGATCTCGCCGCCGGGCATCGGACGGTTTCGCGTCAACGCCTTCATCCAGCAGGGCAAGGTCGGCATGGTGATGCGGGTGATTCCCGGAACGCCGCCCACGATCGACGGAACGGGCCTGCCGCAGATCCTCAAGGAAATTGCCATGACCAAGCGCGGCTTGTGCATCCTGGTGGGCGGAACGGGTTCGGGCAAGTCCACCTCGATGGCGGCGATGGTGGACTGGCGCAACGAGAACTCCTTTGGTCACATCATCACGATCGAGGACCCGGTGGAGTTCGTGCATCCGCACAAGAATTGCGTGGTGACACAGCGCGAAGTCGGACTCGATACCGAGAACTGGGCGGCCGCGCTCAAGAACACGCTGCGCCAGGCGCCGGACGTGATCCTGATGGGTGAATTGCGCGACCGCGAAACCATGGAGCACGCCGTGGCCTTCTCGGAAACCGGCCACCTGTGCCTGGCCACGCTGCACGCCAACAGCGCGAACCAGGCGCTGGACCGCATCATCAATTTCTTCCCCGAGGAACGCCGCACCCAGCTGCTGATGGACCTGTCGCTGAACCTCAAAGCCATGGTGTCGCAGCGCCTGATCCCGCGCCAGAACAGCAAGGGCCGCACTGCGGCGGTGGAGATCCTGCTGAACACGCCGCTGGTCAGCGACCTGATCTTCAAGGGCGAGGTCTCCGAGATCAAGGAGGTCATGAAGAAGAGCCGCAACCTGGGCATGCAGACCTTCGACCAGGCGCTGTTTGACGCCTACGAGAACAACCTCATCACCTACGAAGACGCGCTGCGAAACGCCGATTCGGTGAACGACCTGCGTCTGCAGATCAAGCTCTCCAGCCGTCGCGCCAAGACCCAGGATCTGGCCGCCGGAACCGAGCACTACACCATCGTCTGAGTTCCTCGACCGGCCCGACGAACCCATCCTTTCTTCTCACCTTCCAACCACAAGCGACAACCATCACCATGGCCAACATCAACGCCAAGACCTACGAACCCAGCAGCCCGCGCAACGTCGCCTTCCTCGGACTGGGCGTCATGGGCTATCCCATGGCAGGACATCTGGCTCGCGCCGGGCACAGCGTCACCGTCTACAACCGCAGCGCCGAGAAGTCTGCCGCCTGGTGCGCGGAGTTCTCCGACAGCGCGGCTCCAGCTCAGGCCGGCACACCCTTTCTGGCGGCGCAGGGTGCAGACATCGTTTTTTGCTGCGTTGGCAATGACGACGACCTGCGATCGGTCACGCTGGGGGCGCAAGGCGCCTTTGCCGGCATGAAAACCGGCGCCATCTTTGTCGACCACACCACGGCTTCAGCCAACGTGGCGCGCGAACTGCACGCGCAGGCCCTGGCCCTGGGGCTTCACTTTGTCGACGCGCCGGTCTCGGGCGGTCAGGCCGGGGCGCAAAACGGCCTGCTCACGGTGATGTGCGGCGGCGCGCAGGCGGCGTTCGATGCCGCCCGGCCGGTGGCGCTGGCGTTCTCGCGTGCTTTCGCCCTGCTGGGCGAAAGCGGCGCCGGGCAACTCGCCAAGATGGTGAATCAGATCTGTATCGCCGGACTGGTGCAGGGTTTGAGCGAAGCCATTGCCTTTGGACAAAAGGCCGGACTGGACATGAACCAGGTGCTGGACGTGATCGGCAAGGGCGCGGCACAGAGCTGGCAGTTGGACAACCGCGGCAAGACCATGGTGGCGGACCAGTTCAACTTCGGCTTCGCCGTGGACTGGATGCGCAAGGATCTGGGGCTGGTGCTGGAGGAAGGCCGGCGCAACGGCGCGCGCCTGCCGGTGACGGCGCTGGTGGATCAGTTCTACGCCGACGTGCAGGGCATGGGCGGCCAGCGCTGGGACACGTCCAGCCTGATCAAGCGCCTGCGCTAGACCTCACGGCGCCTTGGGCGCGGGGGTGGGAGCCGTTGTCGGCTGCACCAGCAGATTGCGCAGTTCCTCGTCGCTGAGGTATTCAAAGATGCGCACCACTTTTTGCACGCCACTGGTGCTGCGGGCGATCTCGGTGGCCCGCGTCGCTTCGGCCTGCGTCACCCGACCCATGAGAAACAGGGTGCCCCGTTCCGTCACCACCTTGAAGTTGTTCGCGCTCAAGTCCTTGGCATCAATGAAGGCTGCCTTGACACGCCCGGTGATGATCGCGTCGGATGACCTCTGGGTCAGCGAAGAGTTTCCGCTCACGGCCAGCTCGTTCACGATGCCGCGCACATTTTCCACCTTGCCTATGACCTGTTCGGCCAATTGCCGGTCATTGTCCGTCGGCACTTCGCCGGTGAGCAACACCTGGCGGTTGTAGCTGGTGAGGTTGACGTGGCCGCGCTCGGCCAGCGCCTCGCGCAGGCGAATGGTGCCGCGCAACTCGATGCCTTCGTCTTCCACTTGCGCACCCGACGTGCGCCGGTCTATCGCCATCATCGTCCCGCCCACCATGGCGCCGCCCATCAGCAGCGGCGCACAGGCCGTGAGGGAGGAACACAGGCTGGCCGCTGCCAGGACGCCAAGGATCGATTGCCTGGAGATCAATTTCATGTTGAAGTTTCCTGTTCGCCCAGTAGCTGGTTGTCCACACCGTCGCACAGGCAATGCACGACCAGCAGGTGCACCTCCTGGATGCGCGCGGTGCGGTCGTGCGGCACACAGATGTGCACGTCGGTCTCGCGCAAGGCCTGCGCCATTTTCCCGCCGCCCTTGCCGGTGAGCGCCACCACCGTCATGTCGCGCTCGTGCGCCGCCTCCACCGCGGCCAGGATGCTGGCCGAGTTGCCACTGGTGGAGATCGCCAGCAGCACGTCACCGGGCAGGCCCAGCGCGCGCACCTGCCTGGAAAAGACAACGTCGTAGCCGTAGTCGTTGGCCACGGCGGTGAGGATGGACGAGTCGGTCGTGAGGGCGATGGCGCCGAGTTCCGGGCGCTCGCGCTCGAAGCGCCCGACAAACTCAGCGGCGAAGTGCTGCGCATCGGCGGCAGACCCGCCATTGCCGCAAGCCAGCACCTTGCCGCCGCTGGTGACGCAGGCCAGCATGGCCTGCACCGCCGCAGCAATGGGTTTGCTCAAACTCTGCGCCGACTGGTACTTCAGGTCGGCGCTGTCGATGAAATGTTGTTGAATGCGCAGCTCTAGCATGGGTGGGGATGATACTCGGGCGGGACGCAGCCAGCCAAGCACGCCAACGTCCGCCACGGGCTGGGAATAAACTAGCGGGCTCGTCGGGAAGTCAAGCACACGTCATTCAGACCCCAATACCCGCATTTATTAGGAGATGATCATGTCCGTCACACCTTCCACCCTGGCCACGATTCAACAAGCAGGTCAGTCCATCGACGTGGCACGGCAGTCGCTCGTTGCCGCAGTGAATGAACACGCGCAACAGGTCATGGCTGCGGTGTCCGAGCAGCCTTTCAGCGTGGACAACGACAAGCTGTTTGCCACCTGGAAAACCCTCTCGCGCATGGCGCAGGAAGTGAACGCGATCGAGGAACAGTTCAAGGCGCTCTATCAAAGTGCCGCCGCCCTGGTGCAGCCCGAAACCGCGGTGCTGATGTCGCTGTCGCACAGCCCACGCCACAAGGTGTCTGCGCGCAGCTTGGACGCCGACAACGCGATCGCGCAGGACGTCCAGATCAAGCCGCGGGCACTGAAAAAGGAAAGCCGGCGCGCAGCGCCCCCTGCCAGCCGCAAGCCCGGCGCCAAGACCCTCAGCGCCAACGACACCCAGGTGCTGAGCTATCTGCAGACCGTGCTGGACCGCAGGAGCTGGACCCGCCTGACGCAGGCCGGCATGGCCGCAGGCGCCGGCATCCCACTGGGATCGATCGGTCTGGCGCTGCGCCGCCTGATCAGCATGGGCCGGGTGCTTGAAGGCGCCAAGGGACGCTACAAGCTGGCCTGACTACGCCCCCGCCCCCGCCTTCACCTTCAAGCGCCAGGCGTGCAGCAGCGGCTCGGTGTAGCCGCTGGGCTGCACCAGCCCCTTGAACACGAGGTCGGTGGCGGCCTGGTAGGCGGCGCCTTCGTAGTTGCCGGTCATGTTCTTGTACAGCGGGTCGCCCGCGTTCTGCTTGTCCACCACCTTGGCCATGCGCTTGAAGCTGGCGCGCACCTGGGCCTTGGTCACGACGCCGTGCAGCAGCCAGTTGGCGATGTGCTGGCTGGAGATGCGCAGCGTGGCGCGGTCTTCCATGAGGCCGATGTTGTGGATGTCGGGCACCTTGGAGCAGCCCACGCCCTGGTCGATCCAGCGCACCACGTAGCCCAGGATGCCCTGGGCGTTGTTGTCGATTTCCTGCTGGCGTTCCGCGTCGCTCCACTTGGCTTTCTTCACCACCGGGATCTGCAACAGGTCGTTCAGGATCGCGTCGCGCTGCTCCTGCGGATCGATGAAGACCTGCGCCTGTTCCATGTCCTTTTGCACCTGCGACACCTTCACCTGGTGGTAGTGCAGCGCGTGCAGCGTGGCGCCGGTGGGGCTTGGCACCCAGGCGGTGTTGGCGCCGGCCAGCGGGTGTGCAATCTTCTGCTGCATCATGGCCGCCATCAGGTCCGGCATGGCCCACATGCCCTTGCCGATCTGCGCCTTGCCGCGCAGCCCGCAGGCCAGGCCCACCAGCACGTTGTTCTTCTCGTAGGCCTGGATCCAGGCGCTGCTCTTCATGTCGCCCTTGCGGAAAACCGGGCCGGCGTGCATGCAGGTGTGCATCTCGTCGCCGGTGCGGTCCAGGAAACCGGTGTTGATGAAGGCCACGCGGCTGCTCGCGGCGGCGATTGCAGCCTTCAGGTTCACGCTGGTGCGGCGCTCCTCGTCCATGATGCCCAGCTTGACCGTGCTGTCAGGCAGACCCAGCAGCTTTTCCACGCGGGCGAACAGTTCGGCGGCAAAGCCCACTTCTGCCGGGCCGTGCATCTTGGGTTTCACGATGTAGACGCTCCCCTTGCGCGAGTTGCGGATGCCGTCCTTGCCGTGGCCCTGCAGGTCGTGCAGCGCAATCGCGGTGGTGACGACCGCGTCCAGGATGCCTTCGGGAATCTCGCGCGTCTGGCCTTGTGCGTCGGTGTAGAGGATGGCGGGGTTCGTCATCAGGTGACCGACATTGCGCAGGAACATGAGGGCGCGACCGTGCAGGCGCACTTCATTCCCGCCATCGGCAGCGGTATAGACGCGATCGGGATTGAGGCCGCGCGTGAAGGTCTTGCCGCCCTTGCTCAGCTCTTCGGTGAGCGTGCCCTTGAGGATGCCGAGCCAGTTGCGGTAGCCCAGCACCTTGTCCTGCGCGTCCACGGCCGCGACCGAGTCTTCCAGATCGAGGATGGTGGAGAGCGCGGCTTCGACCACCAGGTCGGCCACGCCGGCCGGGTCGGTGGCGCCGATGACGTGACCACTGTCGATGCGCAGGTCCAGATGCAGACCGTTGTTGAGCAGCAGCACGCCCGACGGTGCAGCCGCATCGCCCTGGTAGCCGACGAACTGCCTGGCGCTCTTCAGCTCCACGCGCTTGCCGCTCTTGAGCGTGACCACCAGCTTGCTGTTCACCACCGCGTAGCCGGTGGAGTCCAGGTGCGAGCCGCCCTTGAGTGGCGCGGTGCGGTCCAACACATGGCGCGCGTACTCGATCACTTTGGCACCCCGTTTCGCGTTGTAGCCCGAGCCCTTTTCGCAGCCGTCCGCTTCGGAGATGACGTCGGTGCCATAAAGCGCGTCGTAGAGCGAACCCCAGCGCGCATTCGCCGCATTCAGCGCGTAGCGCGCGTTCAGGATCGGCACCACCAGCTGCGGACCGGCCTGCAGCGCGAGCTCGGCGTCCACGTTCCTGGTCGTGGTTTTCACCTGCGCCGGCTCCGGCACCAGATAGCCGATCTTCTCCAGGAACTTGCGATAGCTCTTCATGTTCTTGATCGGACCGGGGTGCGCCTTGTGCCAGGCGTCGAGCTCGCTCTGCAGGCGATCGCGCTCTGCCAGCAGCGCGATGTTCTTCGGCGCCAGATCCGCCACGATGCCGTCAAAGCCCTGCCAGAAAGAAGCACTGTTGACTCCGGTGCCCGGCAGCACCTCGGCGTCGATGAACTGCTGCAGCTCGGTGGCAACCTGCAGGCGATGGAGGGTGGTGCGTTGGGTCATGGTGAAGGTCCTCGAAGGTCAGTGGGGAAAGAGATCAAGTACGTGGCGCAGGCTGGCGCCGGTGTGCGTTGGCTGAGTGCCGAGTTCCTCGAACGGCAGGCCCGAGCGGTTCACCCACAGCGTGCGGTAGCCGTACCAGGTGGCGGCCAAGGCGTCCCAGGAGTTGCTGCTGACGAAGACGATCTGGCTGGCGCTGCAGCCGCAGGCCTGTTCGCCCAGCGCGTAGGCCTGTGGGTGGGTTTTGTATTTTCGGATGACGTGGGTGCTGATGACGTGGTCCAGCAGGTCTTCCAGACCCGCGGACTTCACCGCCACCTCCAGCATCGCCGGGTCGCCGTTGGACAGGATGCCGGTGGCAAGCCCCAGGTCCTTCAACGCACGCAGCACTTCACGGACTTCCGGAAAGGCGCTCAGGTGTCGGTACTGGTTCATCAGCTGGCCTTCGCGCGCGGTCGTGAGGTTCAGGCCCAGGCGCTTGCAGGCGTAACGAAGAGCAGCGCGGGTCAGGTCCCAGAACGGCTGGTAATGCGCGCCGTCGTTGCTGGTGGTCACAAGCCGCGTGTAGTCGATCTGCTTGTCGCGCCACATGACACCCAGTGCCTGGCCCTTGCCAGGGAACAACTGTTCCGCCAGCGAGCCCACGCTGTACACGTCGAACAGCGTGCCGTAGGCGTCGAACAGCACCGCCTTGGGCAGGGGGAGAAGCGGGAGGTTTTCCATGGCTTCAAATGTATTCCACGCTTGGCCAGCGATTAATTCCTGAAGATGCCGGTTATCCCGGACGAAAATGGAGGTAATCTCCGAAGCTATGGACAAACTCAAGCAGATGGAAGCCTTCGTGGCCGTGGCGCTGCGCGCCAGCCTGACGGCGGCGGCCAAGGCGTCGGGGCTGACGCCGGCCGTGATGGGGCGGCGCCTGGACGCGCTGGAGGAACGCCTGGGGGTGAAGCTGCTGGTGCGCACCACGCGCCGCATCAGCCTCACGCACGAGGGCAGCGCCTTCCTGGAAGACTGCCAGCGCCTGCTGGCCGACATGGCCAACGCCGAGGCCAGCGTGAGCGCGGGCGGCGTCAAGGCCAGCGGCCATTTGCGCGTCACCGCGCCCGCGGGCTTTGGCCGACGCCATGTGGCGCCTCTGGTGCCGCGGTTTCGCGAGCTGCACCCCGAGGTGACGATCTCGCTCAATCTGGGCGATCGCGTGGTCGACCTCGCCGGCGAAGGCTTCGACTGCGCGGTGCGCGTGGGCGACATGCCCGACTCAACGCTGGTGAGCGTGCGCCTGGCAGACAACCGGCGTCTGTGCGTGGCCACGCCGAAGTACCTGAAGCAGCACGGCACGCCCCAGCATCCCGGCGACCTGGCCCGGTTCGATTGCCTCACGCTCTCCAGCGACGCTTCACAGACGCGGGGCTGGGCCTTTTGCCTGCCGCAAGCCGCGGGCCAACCGGCGCAGGTCAGCTACCTCAAGCCAGGCGGCCCGCTGGACTGCTCCGACGGTCAGGTGCTGCACGCCTGGTGCCTGGCGGGCTACGGCATCGCCTGGCGCAGCACCTGGGAGGTGGAGTCCGAGATCGCCAGCGGCCAGCTGGTGGAACTGCTGGCCGACTACGCGGCGCCGCCCAACGGCATCTACGCCGTGTTTCCGCAGCGCAAGCACCTGCCGCTGCGCGTGCGCCTGTGGATCGACTTCCTGAAACACCACTACAGCCAGCCCCAGTTCTGGCACGCACCATGAAAGCCAGCGCGAGCCGTACCGATGGCTTCGCGGAACGCAAGCGCATCGTGCTGTGCGCCGACGATTTCGCCGTGCACGAAGCGGCCTCGCGCGGCATAGCGCAGCTGGCTTCCCTGGGGCGCCTGAGCGCCACCAGCGTGATGGTGCTGTCGCCGCGCTGGAGTCAGGACGTGGCGCTGCTGCACGAGCTGCGCGGCCGCATCGACGTGGGCCTGCACCTGGACTGGACCAGTGACTTTGCTCTTCGCGCAGGACACGGCGGTTCGCTCAACGCCGCCATGCTCAAGGCGCTGCTGGGTGGCTTCGACGTCGCCGCGGCGCGCCGCGTGATCGATCGCCAGCTCGACGCCTTTGAGTTGTTTTGGAAGGCGCCGCCCGACTACGTCGACGGGCACCAGCACGTGCAGCAGTTCGACGGCATACGCCAGGCCCTGGTGCAGGCCATGAGCGCACGCTACGGCGACGCTCAACCCTACCTGCGCATCTCGCAGGCAGTACCTTCGCACGCGGGCCTCAAGGGCCGCATCATCTCTTCCATGGGTGCGTCGGCGCTGCGCGAGCTGGCCGTGTCAGCGAACATTCCCTGCGCTGCGACCTTGAGCGGAATCTACGACTTCACGGGGGGCGGCACGCGCTACGCAAAGCTGATGAACGACTGGCTGGCGCTTGCGACCGAGGGCGACATCGTCATGTGCCACCCTGCCATCCGCTGCGAACCCGGAGACGGGATTGGCGCGGCGCGGCAATGGGAGTTCGACTATCTGGCCAGCCCCGAATTTGCCGAAGCACTGCGGCGCATGCAGGTGCAGCTGGTGCGCGGTGCCGGGCTGTACACGACGCCCCTCAGCGCCTGAACGCCCAGTAGCGGCTCAGCAGATAGGTCTGTGCGGCCGCGACGAGCATGGCGACAAACAGCGCCAGCAGCGAAGGCCAATGCAGGCCGCGCAGCAGGCCCACGAACACCAGCTCGTTCGAGCCAAACCCGAGCAGCGCGGTCACTGCAAAGCGGCCCAGGCTCTGGCGCACGCTCGTCCCCGCATCCTGAAAGCTCAACAGCCGGTGGCCCGCAAAACTCACGCAGAAGGCCACGGCGAAGCCCAGCGCGTTGGCCAGCTCCGGCCAGATCGCGTGCTCGACTGCCGCAAACACCAGCATGTGCGTCAGCGCCGCAGCGCCACCCACCGCCAGGAACCAGAAGCCCGCGCGCGACATGGATCCGGTTCAGAGCAGCGAGGAATCGCGCCGCGCCGTCGGCTCGGCCGCGAACGCCTCGCCGCTGTCCAGACCGCTGCCGGTGCGCTCGCTCACGAGGAACAGCGGGCGCTGCTTCACCTCCTCGTAGATGCGGCCCACGTACTCGGCCAGCACGCCGATCGACAGCAGCTGGATGCCGCTCAGAAACATCATGCTCGCGACGATCGTGGCGTAGCCCGGCACGGCGATGCCCCAGACAAAATAGTCCAGCACCACCCAGCTGCCATAGCCCATGGCGCCCAGCGCCAGCAGCAAGCCGCCCAGCGCCAGCAGGCGCAGCGGCGCAATCGAAAAGGCCAGGATGCCGGTGAGCGCCAGCGCGAACGCGCCGCGCAGCCCGAAGCTGCTTTGCCCCTGCTGGCGCGGCAGCGGTTCGTAGTCGATGGCGGTGGCATGGAAGCCGACCCAGGCGTACAGGCCCTTCATGAAACGATTGCGCTCGGGCAGCGCGTTCAAGGCCGCCACCACCTTGCGATCCATCAACCGGAAGTCGCCTGCATGCGGTGGTATCTGCACCCGGTTGCCAAAATTCACCAGCTTGTAAAACAGCTCCGCCAGGCCGCCGTGCAGGCCCGATTGGTCGGCCCGCGTCTTGCGCACGGCGTACACCACGTCCGCACCGAGCTTCCATTTCTGCAGCATCTCGGGCAGCAAGGACACGGGGTGCTGGCCATCGGCATCCAGCAAGACGACGACGTCGCCGCGCGCCGCGGCCAAGCCCGCGGTCAGCGCCGCCTCCTTGCCGAAGTTGCGCGAGAGTTGCAGCAGCACCAGCTGCGGGTGCGCAGCACACAGCGCGCGCGCCACCTGCACCGTGGCGTCGCGGCTGCCGTCATCGACCACGATCAGCTCGACCTGCGTGGCCAAGGAATTGAGCATGGCCAGCACCTGCGGCACAAAGCTGTCCAGGCTGCCCGCCTCGTTGAAGGCCGGCATGACGCAGGAAATGGACGGGGCGGCTTGGGGGCGTGGGCTCATGGGTGGATCATGCCAAAAGATGGGGAGGATGGGGACGGGGCCGCAAAGAAAATGCGCGCCTAACTTTCATGCTGACCGTGCGCGCGCACGAAGGCTTCGAATTCCGGCGCGGGCAAGGGCGGGCTGAACAGGTAGCCCTGATAGGTCAGGCAGCCATTGGCCGCCAGGAAGCCGCGCTGCGCTTCGGTCTCGACGCCCTCGGCGATGACGGCCAGGCCCAGACTTTGCCCCAGGGCCACGACCGTGCGGGCGATGGCGGCGTCGTTGGGATCGATCAGGATGTCGCGCACAAAGGAGCGGTCGATCTTCAGCTGGTCCAGCGGCAGCCGCTTGAGGTAGGAGAGCGATGAATAGCCCGTGCCGAAGTCGTCCAGCGAGAAGCTCACCCCGTGACCCTTCAATGCCAGCATCTTCTCGATGATGTCCTCGGCGTTCTCCAGCAACAGGCTTTCCGTCAGCTCGAGCTTGAGCTGCGTGGGCGCGACGCCCGTCCGCTCGATCACGTCCAGCACCTGTTGCACGAAGTCGGGCAGGTTGAACTGGTGGCCGCTGACGTTCACCGCCAGGCTCAGTTGCGCCGTTTCAGACTGACTTGCCCAGGCCGCAAGCTGGGTGCACGCGCTCTCCAGAACCCATTGCCCCAGCGCCAGGATGAGACCGGTTTCCTCGGCCAGCGGAATGAACTCGGCCGGCGACACCAGGCCGCGCTCCGGGTGACGCCAGCGCAGCAGCGCTTCGCCACCGATCACATGGCCCGCCGCATCCACCTGCGGCTGGTAGTACAGCACGAATTCGCGCTCCAGCAGGGCCTTGCGCAGGTCAAGTTCCATGGCGGCGCGCGCCGTGATGGCTTCCTGCATGGCGGGGTCGAACATGCGCACGGCGTTGCGCCCCGCGCGCTTGGCCTGGTACATGGCGATGTCGGCATGCTTGAGCAATTCATCGATCGACGCATTGTGGCCGCTGAACAGCGTCACGCCGATGCTGGGCGTGCTGCGGTATTCGTGCGACGCCAAACGGTAGGGTTGATTCAACGACTCGAGTATCTTCTGCGCCACGGCCTTGGCGTGTGCGCCCGCGCCGACGGGCAGTGCGCTCAAGTCGGCCAGCATCACCACGAATTCGTCGCCGCCTAGGCGCGCCACGGTGTCGCCTTCGCGCACGCAGGCGCTCAGGCGCTGAGCCACCTGCTGCAGCAGCAGGTCGCCGATGTCGTGGCCCAGGGTGTCGTTCAAGGTCTTGAAGTGATCCAGGTCGATGAACAGCAACGCCGCTTCGCGTCCGCTGCGCGCGCTCGAAGCCAGGGCCTGTTCCAGCCGGTCCATCAGCAGGCGCCGATTCGGCAGGTGCGTGAGCGGGTCGAAAAACGCCAGGTTTTCGATCTCGGCGCTGGCCAGGTGCAGATCGGTCACGTCGTGATACACGATCACCAGGCCGCCCTCGGGCGTGGGGCGCTCGGTGATCTGGATGAAGCGACCGTTGGGCAAGGTCTGTTCGTGCGGGTCCTTTTGCTGCCACTGGAGCGCCAGGCGCCGTTCAACCCAGTCACGCTGCTCGGCCTCGCTGGCAGCGGGCAAATGGTGTTTCACCGTCACCTCCAGCACGCGGCGAAACGGCATCAGGTGGCTCATCGAACCCGCCAGCCAGGGAAAAATCTCCTCGAAGCGGCGGTTCCAGCGCAGCACCCGGTGCTCGGAGTCGAGCAGCATGAAGCCGCTGACCATGGCCTCCAGCGCCTGGTCCAGCGTCGCCTTGGACTGAACGATGGCGCGCCGCGCCTGCGTCAGTCGGCTTAAGTACCAGATGGAAAATCCGCCTGCGGCCAGAAGCAGCAGGGCAAACACCAGCGCCACCGCAACCACGACCGCGCTCTGCCGAGTCCAGTCATGCAAGGCGGTCGCGATCGGGATGCTGGCGGAGATCCGCAGGTCGCGCGCCAGCACGGGCCGGGTCACGACGATCGCATCGGCGCCGGCCGGTCTGCCTTCGCGCGTGGGAACGCTGGCCAGCACTCGCCCATCGCCGCGCTCCAGCGCCACCTCGAGCCCGGCAATTTCCACACCCTGGATCAGGATGTTCATCAGCACCGGAATCTGCACTTCGGCCACGGCCAGCACCCTGGAGCCGTCGGTCAGCTTGATGTGGCGCGCCAGGTAGATCACCTGCTCGGAACTGGCAAAGCTCACGGCCGGCGCGCTGACGTTCAGGCTGGAGACCGGTTGCGCCAGAACCTCGTCCAGAAACCCCGGCGGCAGGTTCAGCTCCAACTCGACGCCAAGGGGGTCGGAGGAGGCGACGATGTGACCCTTGGCGTTGATCAGTGCCACGTTGCGCACCATCAGGTTTTGCCGCACCGTGGCGCGCATCAGCTGGCTTGCCGTCTTCGGATCGATCCACTCCGCGGTCAGCGCCGACAAGCCCAGCAGGTCGTCCATGCTGGCGAGCATCACGTCGATGCCGAGCAGACTGCGATTGACGGCGGCCTCGGCGCCGCTGATGAAGCGCGTCGCGCCTGTTTCACCCTCGGCCAGCGCGGTCTGGCGCGCGCTCCAGACCAGGCTGGTCGCGGCCAGAACCACGGCCGCCAGAAATACCGCCATCAAACCCAGTACCCAGGCCGTCGAGCGGCTGAACTGGATGCGCCTCATGGGGCGGCGGGCACCAGAACGCCGACCGCCGGTCCGATCGAGCGGTTCCAGACCTCGTTGCAGCGTCCATGACAGCGCTGCAGCCAGCGCGGCAGCACGGCCGAGCGCAAGACCTCCTGGCGCCGCTGTTCGTCCTGCGCCGACACGCCCGTGGCCAGCATGTGGCCGGTGCTGGCGCCGGCGCAGATGCGCGCGCCGGTGTTGCAAGCCAGACCCTGCATCGTCTCTTGTTCGCTCTCGGCCCAGATCGCCGCCTCCAGCTTGGGAAGCTCGCGCCGCAACAGGGACTTCAACTCGGGATCGAGCGCGTCCCACGCGGCCAGGTTGGCGCCGAAGATCGCCACACCCCAGGTGATCGGGAGCGTGAACACATGCGACGTCACCCGGTGCAGCCCCATGGTATTGCCCGTCATGGAGCCGGTGATGGCGCATTCGGTATTGCCCGAGGCCATGTTGGACATGATCTGCGCAAACGAGGTGAGCACCGGAACGCCTCCGAGTGCCGCCACGAAATCGGCCTGCGTCGCCGCCGCCACGCGCACGCGCCGGCCCGCCAGATCGCTCAGACGGGTGATGGGGTTCTTGCAGAACAGCACCTGGGCCGGGTAGATGTACAGCGCCAGCACCTCGATGCCCTGGCGCGCTCGCAGCGAGCTCTCCAGATAGGGGCGAAAGGCCGCCACCGACTTTTTCAGACTGGTCAAATCGGGGTTGAGTCCGGCCAGATCCGGGGCGGTGTACTCGGGGTATTGCGCCGAGAGCGAACTCATCAGCGCCGTGCCAAGCGGGACCACGCCCAGTTGGATCAGCCGCAGCATGTCGTCTGCCGCCACGCCCGCACGATCGAAGGGGACGATGTCGGCGCTGAACTTTCCACCACTGACACGCGGCAAGGTCTGGGTCCAGAACGGCTCTTCCTGGCGCGTGTATTGGTGGATTCCCGCCAGGCCACCGACGACGCGCAACTTGTAGGCTGGCGCCGTCTGCGCCCAGGCACTGCCAGCGCACAGCCCGAGCACGACCCACAGCAGCTTGGCAGCGCAGCGCGTGCAATGCGTCAGGACTTGGGAGCAGGGCATGGATGGTTCAGGCTTGCATCGATTGGAAACGCTGACATTCTGGCAGAAATATCACGCCCGCCTTCATGTGAAAGTTAGGCGAAATAGCGCGCCACAAAGTCATCGAAATTCCCCTGCGGCTGGGCCTCGAGCGCCTGCTGCTCGCGCAGCGAGTCACGCGCGCTGGCCTCGAAGCGCTGCAGCGTGGCCGCGTCCAGCGGTTGCGCCAGCAAGTCCTGCTTGTGCTGTTGCGACCATTGCATCAGCGTCGGGAAGTAGCCGCCCTGGTCCCGGCACGCAGCCAACACCTGGGCCGAGGGCGTGCTCTCGGGGTGGTCGATGCGCTTGCGCAGCGCCTGCATCGCGCTGCCGTAGCGGTTCGTGGCCCAGGCACTGTCGAGCATCGCGGCAAAGGGCGCCATGTCGTCGAACAGTTCGTGCGCCAGCGCGCGAAACGGCTGCTCGCGGTTGTGCACCAGCAGTTGCAGATCGGGCTGACGGCCGCGATTCACGACGCGCTGCTTGTTCTCGTCGTTCTCGGCCTGCTCGCGCGCAGTGATCGGCGGACTGTCGCGAAACAGGCACATCAGCAAGAAGGCGTCGGCAAAGCGGGCCTGATCCGGCGTGATGGCAATGTCCACCATCGGGTTCAGGTCGAACAGGCGCACTTCCAGGTATTCCACGCCGTAGCGCTGCAGCGCCAGCGCCGGACGCTCGCCCAGCTTGCCGATGCGCTTGGGCCGGATGCCGGCGTAGAACTCGCTTTCGGTCTGCAGCAGATTCGCGCTGAGCTGCTTCCAGTGCTCGCCGTCCTTCACGCCGAGCTCCTGGTAATAGGGGTCGGGCGTGCGGATCGCGGCTTCGAGCGCACTGGTGTACTCGGCGAGCGAATTGAAACTCACCTGCAATTTGTCCTGGGCCCGGTTCTGGTAGCCCAGATCGCTCATGCGCAGACTGGTGGCATAGGGGCCGTAGAGCGTGCCGGGAAAGAGCTCGGGCAAGTCGGTGCTGCGTCCCTGCAGGAAGGATTTGCAGATCGCCGGAGACGCGCCGAACAGGTAGGGGATGAGCCAGCTGTAGCGCAGGAAATTGCGGATCAGGCCGAAGTAGCGCGTGCTCTGGAAGTCCTGCATGCTCTGCGTGCGCCCGCAGCAGCCGGCTGCGTCCAGCGCCTCCCAGAAGGCTTGCGGCAGCGACCAGTTGTAGTGCACTCCGGCGATGGTCTGCATCTGGCGCCCGTAGCGCAGGCCCAAGCCCTCGCGGTACACGTATTTGAACTTGGCCGCGTTCGAGCTGCCGTAGTCGGCCAGCGGGATGTCCTTGTCCTGCGCGAGGATGCAGGGCATGGAGCCGGCCCACAGGGTCTCGTTGCCCAGATGGCGCACGGTATAGCGGTGGATGTCGCGCACCTGCTCCAGCGGTAGCTCCGGGTCCTGCACCGGCGGCGTAATGAATTCGAGCAGGGCCTCCGAGTAGTCGGTGGTGATGCAAGGGTGCGTGAGCTTGGAACCGAGCGCGCGCGGGTGCGGCGTGAGTGCGAGCTTGCCCTGCGAATCGACGCGCAAACACTCCTTCTCGAAGCCGCGCGTGATGCCGCGCAACACCTGCGCCTGATCTGCGCTGGAAAACTGATTGACGGTATCGCAACAGGTGAATTTCAACATGAAGGGTTTCCTAAAGGGCGGGCATGCCGCGCGGATTATGCGAGTCGAAACTATTTTCGACGCCGGGTGTAAGAAAATCCCCGCTCCCGCGTCTAACAGCGGAGACCTCATGTGCCAACGCAGCGTTGGCCCCATGCGGCTCCGATTCTTCTGCAACTTGTTTCAACTTTAAAGGATTTCACATGAGCACAACTTCCAAGTCCCTCTCCAGCCTGACCCTCGCCCTGGCACTGGGTGGCGCCATCGCCGCCGCGTCACTGCCGGCGTCGGCGCAGGACATGGGCAAGCCCAACATGGACAAGGAGAAATGCTTCGGCGTCGCTCTCAAGGGCAAGAACGACTGCGCTGCCGGTCCCGGCACCACCTGCGCCGGCACCTCCAAGGTGGACCATCAGGCGAATTCGTGGTCGCTGGTGCCCAAGGGCACGTGCGAGAAGACCGCCTCCAAGACTTCGCCCACCGGCATGGGTCAGCTCGCCGCGTTCGCACCCAAGAAGGCCTGATCGATGAACCCCTCCACCCACAGCGCCGCGCCAGGCGCGGCCGGCATCTACTTAGCCCTGGCGCGCCGGGTGGATGGGATCATCACGCTGGCATCGGCCATCCCGCAAAGCCTCATCGCCTTGCTCGGCCGCTTCTCCATCGCCGCGGTGTTCTGGAAGTCCGGCCAGACCAAGGTCGAAGGCCTGGCCATCGACCTGCTGGACGGGCAGTTTCATTTTGGCCGGCCGCATCTGTCGGACTCGGCGACAGCGCTGTTTCGCGACGAATACCGGGTTCCCCTGCTCTCGCCCGAGGTCGCCGCGCCCCTGGCGGCATTGGGCGAACATGCTTTTTCGGCGCTGCTGCTGCTGGGGCTGGCGACGCGTTTCTCGGCGCTGGCGCTGCTGGGAATGACGGCCGTGATCCAGCTCTTCGTCTACCCCGGCGCCTACCCCACGCACGGCACCTGGGCTGCGGTGCTGCTCTATCTGGTTGCCACCGGGCCCGGCAAGCTGTCGCTGGATCACTGGATCGCCAGGGCCTGCCATCGATCGGATTGACGCGCGCCTGGTCAGCTCACTGGCGCGTGGCAAAGACCTCGAATTCCTCGATGCCCAGCGGCCGGCTGAACAGCAGGCCCTGGAAGCGATGACAACCCATGGCGGCAAGCCGATGTTCCTGCGCCAGGGTTTCCACGCCCTCGGCCAGGATGCTCATGCCGAAGTTTTCCGCCAGCGCGATGACCACCTTTGAAATCGCCGCATCGCCGGGGTCGCTCAGCATGTCGCGCACGAAACTGCGATCGATCTTCAACTGATCCAGCGGCAGCCGCTTGAGGTACGCGAGCGAAGAAAGCCCGGTGCCGAAGTCGTCCAGCGAGAGCCCCACGCCTTCGGCCTTCAAGGCCTTCATCGCGACCACGACGTCGTCGATCTTCGACGCCAGCAGGCTTTCCGTCAGCTCCAGCGTGAGCCTTTGCGCGTTCGCGCCCGAGCGCTTGAGCGCCTCAAGGACGCGCGCGACAAAACCCTCCTGGCGGAACTGGCGCGCGCTGACGTTCACGGAAATGGTCAAGCGCTCGGTCTCGGGTCGCCTGGCCCACTGCGCCAGTTGCGCGCACGCTGTTTCAAGCACCCACTGCCCCAGTGGCTGAATCAGGCCGGTCTCCTCGGCGATGGGTATGAACTCGGCTGGCTCGACCAGGCCCAATTGCGGATGAACCCAGCGCACCAGCGCCTCGGCGCCATAGAGACGATGGTCTGCATCGACCTGCGGCTGGTAGTGCAGGACGAATTGCGATTGCTTCAAGGCCTCGCGCAAACCCGACTCCAGCGCCGCCCTGGCGCTCACCACCGCCTGCATCTCCGGGTCGAAAAAGCGCAGTGTGTTGCGGCCCGCCAGCTTGGCCTGGTACATCGCCATATCGGCGCGCTTCATGGGCCCGGCGG
The DNA here is from genome assembly GCA_903838565.1 of uncultured beta proteobacterium. Lineage (GTDB taxonomy): Bacteria > Pseudomonadota > Gammaproteobacteria > Burkholderiales > Burkholderiaceae_C > CAIKVZ01. Next base: position 156,706 of record CAILZB010000060.1, read on the forward strand.
CAAGTTCCTGCGGGTCTCCGCCGAACAGCGTGATGCCGATGCTGGCCGTGATGTGCTGCTCGGTGTCGTCGAGCCGGTACGGCTGAGCCAGCGTCGCGCGGATCTTTTCACCCGCCGCTTCGGCCTGGCTGGCCGCATCCAGCGTGTCTTCGCTGAGGTTCTCCAGCATCACCAGAAACTCGTCGCCGCCCAGTCGCGCCACGGTGTCGCCCTCGCGCACACAAGTGCTCAGGCGTCTGGCCACCTCCTCCAGCAGCAGGTCCCCATGGTGATGGCCCAGCGTGTCGTTGACGGCCTTGAAATTGTCCAGATCCACGAACAGCAGTGCGCCCTTGCGCAGGTGGCGCAGACCCAGTGCCAGCGCCTGCTCGAGCCGGTCCATGAAGAGGCGGCGATTGGGCAATCCGGTCAAGGGGTCGTAGAACGCCAACGCCCTGATCTTCGAAATATCGGACAGCACGATCCAGGACTGCACCGCGCCGTCGGCGTCGCGCACCTTGCGCACCGTGAGGTTGACCCACAGCGCCTTGCCACCCGCCTGCACGATGCGCAGGTCGGCCGAATGGGTATCGCCGTTCCTCGGCAACTGCCGATGCAGCAGGTAGAAGCCGTCCTGATCGTCAGGGTGAATGAAACGGGTCAGGGGCTGCCCCAGCAGCTCATCCCGCGGCAGCGCCAGCATCACCGCTGCGGCCAGGTTGAGCTGCAGAATCTGCCCCTCTTCGCTCACCGTGCCGTAGCCCACCGGCGCGCGGTCGTAGAGCTCGACGTAGCGCGTGCGCTCCACATCCAGCGCCGCCTGCGTGCGCTGCAATTCCTCGTTCTGCAGCTCCAGTTCCAGCTGGTGCACCTGCAGTTCGTGCAGCGCCCGCTTCAACACCTCCGGCGAATCTACTTCCCTCTTTCCCGACGGGTGCTCGGTGCGATCGCGCAGCGCGCTCTGCGCCAAGCTGCGCAACTCCGTGCGACTCGGCCGCGCTGGCGCGCCGCCATCACCCGCCAGCACGGAATCATCCGGCGTGGCCGCCTGAGCCTCCTGCAAAATGGGCGTCATCTTCTTCATCGGTCAAGACTTGATGGGTGCGACAGCGGGATCCGAATCCATGCAACTCGGGTCAGAACCAAATAATATCCTCTTAGCTCTCAATATGGAAACATATTCGGGCGCTCGAATCACGAACCTGCTGCACCTGACCTCTTGACTGGAGTAGCATCGCTGGCGAAGAACGCCATGAGAATACACGCCATGCCTGACAAGAAAAGCACGAAGTCGGCCCCGAACGCCGCCCCCGACGGCGCGGCTGAGGAAACGCCGCATCCGCCGAGCGCGGCGCCAGCAAAGGCCTTTCCCATCGTCGGCCTGGGCGCCTCGGCCGGCGGGCTGGAGGCGTTCGAGCAGTTCTTCCAGCACGCGACCACCGACAGCGGCATGGCCTTCGTGCTGGTGCCGCATCTGGACCCCAGCCACGCCAGCATCCTGACGGAGATCCTGCAGCGCAGCACCACCATGCCGGTACTGGAAGCGGTGGACGAGGTGCTGGTGCAGCCGGACCATGTCTACATCATCCCGCCGAATCGCGACATGGGAATCTTCAACGGCCGGCTGCAGCTGAGCGTTCCCGAGCAGCCGCGCGGGCAGCGCATGCCGATCGACGCCTTCCTGCGCTCGCTCGCCTAAGACCAGGGCGAGAATGCCGTGGGCATCATCCTCTCGGGCACCGGCACCGACGGCACGCTCGGGGCGCGCGCCATCCACGGAGCCGGCGGCATCACGCTGGTGCAGGAGCCGACCCAGGCCAAGTTCGACGGCATGCCCTCGAGCGCGATCCAGGCCGGCTACGTCACGCAGGTCCTGCCTGCGGACCAGATGCCGCAGGCCCTGCTGTCCGGCGTGCGCAAGCTGGCTGTGCTGCAAAAACTGCCGCTGACCACCGCTTCCGGCGGCAGCATGAACCGCATCCTGGCGCTGCTGCGCTCGGCCACGGGGCACGATTTCTCGCAGTACAAGAAGAGCACCATTGGCCGGCGCATCGAGCGGCGCATGTCGCAGCACGACATTGACGACACCGAGGTCTATGTGCGCTACCTGAAGGAGCACCCCTCCGAACTCGTGGTGCTGTTCAAGGAGTTGCTGATCAACGTGACGCGGTTCTTTCGCGACCCGGAGGCCTTCGTCGCACTCAAGGTTGACGTGCTGCCGATGCTGTTCAAGGACAAGCCCGAAGACGATGTGTTTCGCGCCTGGGTGCCCGGTTGCGCCAGCGGGGAGGAGGCCTACTCCATCGCCATGCTGCTGCGCGAATACATGGACGAGACGCAGCGCGAGTTCAAGGTCCAGCTCTACGCCACGGATCTGGACGACGACGCGATTGCCAGCGCGCGCGCCGGGGTCTATCCGCCCAACATTGCGCAGGACCTCACGCCCGAGCGGTTGCGGCGCTTCTTCAGCAAGGATGACGCCGGGTTCCGGGTGAGAAAGGATATCCGCGAGATGGTGGTGTTTGCGGTGCAGAACGTGATCAAGGACCCGCCCTTCACCCGGCTGGACCTGCTGAGTTGCCGCAACCTGATGATCTACCTGGAGCCGGCATTGCAGGCGCGCCTGATACCGGCTTTCCACTACGCACTCAAGACCGGCGGCGTGCTCTTCCTCTCGCCCTCGGAGAGCATAGGCAACCATCCGGAATTGTTCGTCTCACTGAACCGCAAGTGGAAGCTCTACCGCGCCACGCCTTCGGCCGCGTCGGTGCGCGCGCTCATGTCCAGCGGCATGGCCTGGGCCGCCGGCGGCGCAACCAAAGCACCCGAGGAATCCATGCAGAAATCCAAGGAAGTCAACTTCGCCGAACTCACGCGCCGCGTGCTGCTCCAGTCCTACGCACCAGCCTCGGTGGTGACGGACCTCAAGGGCAACATCCGCTTCGTGCACGGCGACACCGGCCGCTACCTGCGCGCGCCGCCGGGACAGGCCACGCTCAACGTGGTCGAGATGGCGCGCGAAGGCCTGCAGCTCGATCTGCGCGCGGCGGTGCTGGCGGCAACGCAGGGAACACCCACGCTGGAGCGCGAAGTGTCGGTGCGCACCAACGGCGAGTTTCACAGCGTGGCCTTCAGTGTGCGCACCCTGTCCGAGCCCGACGCGGGCGAGGACCTGCTGCTGCTGAGCTTTGAGGAAGTGACGCACAAGGCGCCCAGGGCGCCGACGGCGAAGTCCAAGGGAGGCAAGCGTGCCGCCGCCTCGGCCGAGCGCACGCGCGTGGAGGAACTGGAGCGCGAGCTGGGCTACACCAAGGAGAACCTGCAGGCCACGATCGAAGAGCAGCAAGCGTCGAACGAGGAGCTCAAGTCGGCCAACGAGGAGATGCAGTCGACCAACGAGGAGATGCAGTCGACCAACGAGGAGCTGGAGACATCCAAGGAAGAGCTGCAGTCGGTGAACGAGGAACTGATCACCGTCAACACCGAGCTGCAGTCCAAGATCGAGCAGTTGTCCAGCATGCAGAATGACATGAAGAACCTGCTCGACAACATCAACGTCGGCACCATCTTTCTGGACCAGCATCTGGCCATCCGGCGCTTCACCCGCGACGCGGTCAAGGTCTATCGGCTCGCCGCTTCGGACGTGGGCCGCCCCTTGAGCGACATCAAGTCCAACCTTGAAGGCGAAGACCTGCTGCGCGAATCGCAAAGCGTGCTCGACACGCTGGTGCCGGTGGAGCGCGAAGTGCGCAGCGCCGACGGCACCTGGTTTCTCGCGCGCGTCCAGGCCTACCGCACCGTGGACAACGTGATCGATGGCGTGGTGCTGACCTTCACCGACATCACCGAGCGCATTGCCGCCATCGCCGAGCGCGAAGCGCGCAAGCTCGCCGAAGGCCTGGTGGACGCGGTGCTGGAGCCGTTGGTGGTACTCGACGGCGACCTGCGCGTGGTCGCCGCCAGTCGCTCCTTCTACAGCAGCTTTGGCCTGAACGAGCGCGACACGGCGGGCCGCCTGCTCTTCGAACTCGGGGCACAGCAGTGGGACGCGCCGTCCCTGCGCGAAGCGCTGCAGGAGGTGTTGCTGCACGACCAGAGTTTCAGCGGATTTGTGCTGGAGGGCGACTTCCCCGGGACCGGTCGGCGCAAGCTGGTGCTCAACGCACGGCGCATCGTCGGCGGTGCGCGCCACACCGCCTTGATCCTGCTGGCGGTGCAGGATGCCTGCGCGCCACCCCTTCCCGCGAACGCCACACCCTGAGCGCGGACTTGCATGTCAGCGCGGCATCACGTCGCCTGGACTGATGGCCGGATCGGCGGTCGATGCAGGCACCCCTGCTCGTCGACCGCGAGGTAGTCCACCTGCTGCGCATCGAGGAAGGCCAGCGCCCCGTCGCCCTTGAGCATGGCGATCGTGGTGAGCGCACCGGCAGCCAGACAGGCCGGCGCCACGACGCTCACCGATTGCCAGCCGTGCACCGGCCAGCCGCTGCGCGGATCAAGCACGTGGCAATAGCGCCGGCCGTCGACTTCGAAGAAGCGCTCGTAATCGCCGCTGGTGGCCAGCGCGCCCTGGTGCAGGCTCATGGTCGCCAGCAGCGCGCCCGGCTGGCGAGGATGGGCGATGCCCAGCGCCCAGGGTTCGCCGTCGGGCCGGGGACCGACGAGCCGGATGTCGCCGCCCAGATTCACCATGGCCGAGCTCGCGCCCAGGCGCTGCAACAGCGTGGCAGCGCGGTCGGCAGCGTACTCCTTGCCGATACCACCGAAATCGAGCTCCATGCCCGCGCGCGGCAGGGCCACCTGGCCACCGGCCCAGTGCACCTGATGCCAACCCACCAGCGGTAGCAGCGCCTCAAGCTGTCCGGCCGCGGGAGCGCGAGCGGCCTTGAAGTCCCAGGCGCGGCGCAACACGCCCGAGGTGACGTCGAACAGGCCGTCGCTGGCGGCGTGCAGCTGTGCGGCAAAGTCGAGCAGGTGAGCGGTTTCTTCGTCCACGGCCAACGCCGCGCCCGTTCCGGCTGCGGCATTGATGCGCGAGAGCACGGAATCGGCCCGGTAGCGCGAATAAGCGGTCTCGATGCGCCGCACTTCGGCGATGGCCTGGTGCGCGAGGCGGGTTGCATGCGCCGCCGCCAGACCGCTGATGCGCACTTCGCAAACGCAGGCCATGGCGCCGAACTCGAAGCCGATATCTTCTGTCGCGCCGCCATCGGCTCCGGAGAACGTAGAGGCAGACATGGCCGACTCGCTCTCAGAACTTGCGGCTGACCCCGAGCATCAGGACGGTCGAGTTCAAGGGCGCCAGTCCGGCCGAGCCCGCACCCAGGCACCAGTTGCCGCGCTGCGAACTGACCTCGACCTTGGCGTCTGCGCTCCACAACCGGTCGATGCGGTAGTCGACCTTCAGGCCCAGCGTGAACGAGCCAAACGCCGACAGTCTCGGGTCGAGCGAAATGTTGTGCGGCGGCTGTGCCGCGTCGAAACCCGACGGGTAGGGTGCACCCAGCACCGGGTCGTAAACCGGCCCACGGTAGAAGCTCGCGGCGCTCTGGGTGTAGTAGCGCAGCATGGGTGTGAGGGTGTAACTCACGCCCAGCGGCTGCACCCACTCGGCCTGCAGCGTGTGGGCGCGGATGCCATCGCTGTCGCGGTACCAGCGGTAGCTGGTGCGCAGCGTGGAATCAAAGGCAAACTGGTGGTTCCAGCGCGCCAGCAGCGCGCTCTCGTTGTGGAAATCAGGGCGCTGGTCCAGTGCCTTGTAGGCGTCGTTGTAGTAGCCCGTTCCATGGCTCAGGCTCAGATTGAACTGCAGCAGATCCTGCGCCGACCAGGCCTGCGTCACGCCCAGCAGCAGTTGCTGCGTCTGCTTGCGCTGTGTTGTCACCAGATGGTTGGCCGGGTTGATGCTGTCGCGCGACAGGCCCAGTCCGAAGTTCAGCGTCGTGTTGTTGTCTTCGCTGGAGCGGCTGGCATCGAACGAGGCGGCGTTGGAGTGGTAGTCGTGCTCGGTCGAGCGGCTGATGCCCAGCGCCAGGGAACTGCGCTCGCCGTAGTGCGTGATCTTGATGTCGCCCGCGAGGCGTCTTTCATGCATCACCGAGGCGCTTGAAACCGAGCTGTGCCAGCGCGGCGTGGCACCCGACACCACGTCGATCACGCCCGCACCCTCCAGCGACCAGCGCGGCGACAAAGGCGCCAGCACATAGATCGACGGCGCATCCACCCGCACGCGCTGCAGCCCCGGCTGCGAGTCCTGGTAGTGCAGGAACTTGAGCCCGATCACGCCCTCTTCGGGCGCAGTTTCAGCGTGGGCCTGGCTCCACACGCCGGGCAGCGCCAAGGCGGCCAGCACCACCGCGCCCATGCCGGGATGAAGAGCCGCTGGACGCGGGCAGCCGGTGACGGGCGCCACGGGCAAATTGTCTTGTTTTGTCGTCATCGCTGTTCGTTTCAGTTGCAGCCGCAGCCGCCGCCACCGACGCCCGAGCCGCCGGAGGCGGCTTCCTTGCTGGTGGAAATGTGCTCATCCAGGCGCTGCTCCAGCGGATCCCGGTTCATCGTCATCGCCGGTTTGGCCAGCGCGCCTTTCTCCCAGGCCTGGGGCGGGTTGAAGCTCGAGCAGCCGCCCAGCAGCAGCGCGCCCCAGGCGGCGCAGGGCCACAGCAGCGAGCGCGGCGTTCGAGATGCGATCACGGTCATGCGGTACTTTCAGTTCTTTTGCGAGACGAGAGGGCTGGACGAGTTGAGCGCAGCCGCGATCTGCGCTTCAAGCTGCGCGCGTTCTTCGTTGCGAAAACCCTGGTGCAGGTAGAGCAGCTTTCCGTCAGCACCGATCAGCACCGAGGTGGGCATGGCCTTGACGCCAAAGCGGCGCGCGCTTTCGCCCCGCGGGTCGAACGCGAGCGCAAACGAGGCCGGGTTCCAAGCCAGGAATCCGTCGGCGTCGCCACGTTTGGCGTCCAGGTTGATCGCCAGCACCTGAAAGCCCCTGGCTGCGTATTTCTTCTGCATCTCGTTCATCCACGGGAACGATTGCTTGCACGGTCCGCACCACGAGGCCCAAAAGTCCACATAGACGAGCTTGCCGCGCAGGTCGGACAGGTGGGCCACGCTGGCGCCGGGCAGCTCGACTTCGGGCGCCGACTGGCCCAGTTCGATCGCCTGCGTCGGCAAAGCCGCCAGGCACAGCGACAGGACCAGGGCCGGCAAGGCGCACAGGCGTTTCATTCTTTTCATCGGGGATCCTGGGGGCAGGTAACGGAGGGCTGAGCGCCCGCCCGTTTATATCGGGGCGTTGTTAACGAATTGTTAAGACCCCGGCCCGGGCGCGCGAACGGCTTCCAACCGGGCCTTCAGGAAACCGACCGTGCCGTAGCGCGTGACCCGGCTGTAGTAGCAGTCGCCCAGGCGCTTCACCATGGCGGCGTAGTCGTCGATCAGCGTGGGCAGCACGCTGCAGTTGTCGTAGTTCACGACCACGGCCACGCGCTCGCCCAGCGGCTCCAGCAGTTCGCGCAGATGCGATTCGATCGCCGCGATGTCGGCGGCCGAATCGATGCTCAGGCCCTCGAAGTTGATGAACAACAGCCGGTGTTCGCGTGCCAGCTCGAAGCGCTGCGCCAGCGGCGTGGCCAGCAGGCGCGAGCGCAAGCCCATGGTCTCGGCGCGAAACAGCGCCGCGTCCATCAGCTTCAAGTGCGGGCTGACGACGGGGGAGAAGTCCATCTGCGCCAGCAGATCGCGCTGCAGATCGATGCCGGGCGCGATCTCGATCAGCTCAAGGCCTGCATCGGTCAACTCGAACACGCAGCGCTCGGTCACATACAGCACGCGCTGGCCGCGCCGGCGCGATTCGCGTCCGCTGAAGGTGCGGTGCTCCACCGCCTGCACGAACTTGCGCTGTCGGCCCTCGCGCAGCACGGTGAGACTTCCGTCATCGATCTTCAACTGCAGCCCGTCGGCGGTGAAGCTGCCGAGGAACACCACCGCTTTGGCGTTCTGGCTGATGTTGATGAAGCCGCCGGCGCCTGCCAGGCGCGGGCCGAATTTGCTGACATTCAGATTGCCCTGCGCGTCGGCCTGCGCCAGACCCAGCACGGCGATGTCGAGCCCGCCGCCGTCGTAGAAATCAAACTGGCTCGGCTGGTCGATGATGGCCTGGGTGTTGATGGCCGCGCCAAAGCTCAGGCCACTGGCCGGTATGCCGCCGATCACGCCGGGCTCGGCCGTGAGCGTGAGCAGGTCGATGATCTTTTCTTCTGCCGCCACGCTGGCCACGCCTTCGGGCATGCCGATACCCAGGTTCACCACGTCATTGGCGCGCAGCTCCAGCGCCGCGCGCCGCGCCATGATCTTGCGCTCGCACAGCGGCATCACGCCCAGGCCATCCAACGGTACGCGGATCTCGCCCGAGTAAGCGGCGTTGTACTGCTCGGAAAAGGTCTGCATGTGGTGCGCCGGGTCCGTGGCGACCACCACCGCGTCCACCAGCACGCCCGGCACCTTGACCTGGCGTGGATGCAGCGTGCCGCGCTCGGCGATGCGCTCCACCTGGGCGATCACGATGCCGCCCGAGTTGCGCGCCGCCATCGCGATGGCAAGGACTTCGAGCGTGAGCGCCTCGCGCTCCATCGTGAGGTTGCCGTCGGCGTCGGCGGTGGTGGCGCGAATGATGCCGACCGAGATCGGGAACGCCTTGTAGAACAGGTACTCCTTGCCGTCTATCGTCATCAGCCGCACCAGTTCCTCGGTGGTGCGCGCATTCACCTTGCCGCCGCCAAAACGCGGATCGACGAAGGTGTCCAGACCCACGTGCGTCAGGGTCCCGGGCTTGCCTGCGGCGATGTCGCGAAACAGGTGCGAGATCACGCCCTGCGGCAGGTTGTAGGCTTCGATCGCGTTGTTCACGGCCAGCTTTTGCAGTTCGGGCACCAGTCCCCAATGGCCGCCGATCACGCGCTTGACCATGCCGGCGTGGCCCAGGTGATTCAGCCCGCGCTTCTTGCCGTCGCCCTGCCCCGCGGCATACACCAGCGTCAGTTGGCGCGGCGCGCCGACACCGGTCTGCTGCTGCGCGTCAAGGAAGCGCTGCTCGAGCGCGACGGCAATGCTTTCGGCAAAACCGATGCCGACAAAGCCGCCGGTAGCGAGCGTATCGCCATCGTGGATCAAACGCACCGCCTCGGCCGCGCTCACGACCTTGTTGCGTCGCGCCTTGTGGCCTGCGTGCTCGGTAAACTGGCTGTGCATGGGAGCGCCTTTCGCGTGAGCCTCACATCATGCGGGAAAATGACAACAAATTCAAAACCCGAACCAAGATGAACCCGTTCCAGTCCCCGCGCCAACTTGCGTCACACCATGACTGATCTGGCGGCACTTCAGCTGCGCCATGGTTCGCGCTACCGCTGGCTGTTGCTGGCCTCGGTGATGCTCGGCACCATGGCCTCGATCATGTCGTCGACCATCATCAACGTGGCCATCCCCGACATGAGCCTGCAGTTCAACCTCGGGCAGGAGCGCGCGCAATGGGTGGGCTCGGGCTTCATGCTGGCGATGACGGTGTCGATGCTGACCACGCCCTGGCTGCTGGCCCGTTTTGGCTACCGCCGCACCTACACCCTGACGCTGTGGCTGCTGTTGCTGGGAGGCCTCGCCGGCGGCGCATCAGATGAGTTCTATGCGGTGCTGGCAGCGCGTGTGGCGCAAGGCCTGGCCGCCGGCGTGATGCAGCCGATTCCGGCGATCATCATCCTTCATGGCTTTGCTTCGCAGGAACAGGGTCGCGCCACCGGACTGTTCGGCATGGGCGTGGTGCTGGCGTCGGCCATGGGGCCCACGGTGGGCGGCGTGTTGGTCCATGCCTTTGGCTGGCGTTCGGTCTTCTTCATGGTGGTTCCGTTTTGCCTGGCGGCGCTGTGGATGGCGCGCCGCTTCGTTCCCGCCAGGACCCTGGGCGCCGTGGACCCGGTTTCGCGCCTGGACTGGCGCGGTCTGCTGCTGGGGTCGGTGGGTGTCATCTGCCTGCTGAACGCGCTGGTGCAGTGGCGCACCGGCAGTGCGCTCGTAGCTGGCGTGCTGATCACCACGGCCGCGCTCGCGCTGACGGGCTTTGTCGGCTGGCAACAGCATATCGGGCGCTCGCAAGCGCACGCCGATGTCGAGCCGCTGATGCGCATGAGCCTGTTTCACAACCACCGTTTTACCCTGGGCTGCATCGTGGCTTTTCTCTACGGCGTGGTCTTGTTTGGCTCGACCTACCTGCTGCCGGTCTATATGCAGTTGGGCCTGGGCATGTCGGCGGCCCAGGCTGGCTGGATGCTGTTGCCCGCAGGCGTGGCGCTGGCGCTCACGATCGCCATGGTCGGACGCCTGCTTGACCGCAAGCCGCACTACCCTCTGGCCACGCTGGGTTTTGCCCTGTTGACGGTCTCGATGGCATTGACCTTCAGCGTGGGTCTGGACAGCCTGTGGACCGCACTCGCTGCCTGGGTGCTGCTGGGTCGCATCGGTCTGGGGCTGATCCTGCCCGCGATGCATTTCGGCACGATGCGCAGCGTCGCGCCAGACTTGGTGGCGCAAGCCGCCAGTGTGTCCAACTTCATGCGCGTCCTCGGCGGCGCCATGGGCGTGAGCCTGTGCGGCATCGCGCTGGAGTGGCGCATTGCGGCGCACGGGGATTCGCTCAAGTTGGCGGCCAGCAGCGTGCAGCGCCTCTCGGCGTTCAACGAAGCATTCGCGCTGCTGGCGTCAGTGTGCTTCCTGGCGGCTCTGGCCTCATGGCGCTTGCGCGCGACTCGCCCACAAAACATGTCATAACTATAATCAAAAGATTTCTGATCTGACCATCCCCGTAGCGCAGGCGGCCAGATCGGCTTGTGCCGCGCTCGCGTCGCAGGCAGAACACCGGGCATCGAGCCCTGCACTCAACGTCCTCGAGGTTTTCACCATGCCACTGTTCAAACGTTTATTGACCCTCGTGTCTCTTGTCATCGCCTGCCAGGCGACCCATGCCGAGCAAAAGTCCCGCATCGTTGCGGTTGGAGACTTCGATTCGGTGAACGTCGGTCAAAACGGCTATTGCGGCAAGCGCACCGAGGTGCCGAGCAATGAATGGAAGAACATCCTCGTGCGCGGCGACGAACGGGTGTGGTTCCAGATGAAGTCGGTGATCCACAGCACCTCGTTCACAACGACTTGCGAAGGCGACTACACCTTCGTTCCGGCTGCGGGCAAGGCCTACATCATCAGGTTTTCGCTGGATGTCGGCGTCTGCCGCTTCGAGCTGTTCCGCGTGGTCCCGAATGCGGATCCGGTGCGTGAGCCGCTCACCCATCCGGAACCGCAGAGTTGCCTCTTCCACTGAAGTGTGCTGCGGCGACCTCGCGGCAGGCCGAGGCGTTTTTGGCACCGGGTTCAGTGACGCGCCGATGACAAGTTAAACTTCACGCATGTGCCAACTCCTTGCGATGAACAGCCGCCTGCCGGCGAGCCTGACGCTGAGCTTCACCGGTTTCTCGCAGCGTGGCGGCTGCACCGACCACCACGCCGACGGCTGGGGCATCGCCTTCTTCGGCGCCGATGGCGGCCAACCCGGCCGAGGCGTGCGCTGCTTCGTCGACAGCGAAAGCGCCTCGAACTCACCCATCGCGCAGATGCTGTGCTCGTATCCGATCAAGAGCCACAACGTCGTAGCCCATGTGCGCAAGGCCACGGTGGGCGAGATCACGCTGGAAAACAGCCACCCCTTTGTGCGCGAACTGTGGGGCCGCTACTGGGTGTTTGCGCACAACGGCGACCTGAAGGATTTCCATCCGGCGCTGCACGGCAATTTCCACCCCGTGGGCGACACCGACAGCGAACTGGCTTTTTGCTGGCTGTTGCAGCAGCTCTCAAAGTCGCACGCCAGCGTTCCCAGCGTGGAGGAGCTCACGCTGACGCTGCACGAACTGGTGCCGCAGATCGCCAAGCACGGCACCTTCAACTTCCTGCTGAGCAACGGCCAAGCGATGTGGGCGCACGCCAGCACCAAGCTGCACTATCTGGTGCGCCAGTATCCGTTTGCCGACGTGCAGCTCAAGGACGACGACGTGCACGTCGATCTGGCCCAGCTCAACGGTCCGGACGACCGCCTTGCCATCGTCGTGACCGAGCCGCTAACGACCAACGAGACCTGGACTGCGTTCGAGCCGGGCGAGTTCAAGGTGTTTGTCGACGGCGCGCCGATTCCGGACCGGCGCGCGCAACACCGCTCAACTGCCGTCGCTGCCTAGGCTAGTTCAGCTCTGCCCCAGCGCGGCAGACTGGATCTTGCGGTACAGCGTCTGACGGCTGATCCCCAGACTGAGTGCTGCCTGCGTGACGTTGCCGCCGCTGCCAGCCAGGGCCTGGCGGATCGCCGAACGCGACAGGTCCTGCAGATTTTGCGACACGCTGCTCGTCGCTGCGACGGCAGGCGCAGCGGCCGACTTGCACAGCTCCTCCACGATGTCGTCGGCCAGGTGTTCCCAGTCAATGCGGTTTTCATCCGGCTCCAGCATCGCGCTGGCGGTGCGCAGAACGCTCGCAAACTGTCGCAGGTTGCCCGGCCAGGGATGGGCACGCATCTTCTCCAGCACGTCCGGCGCCAAATGGATGTCGCGCTCGGCGTTGAGGCTGCGCAGCAGGCGCTGCGTGAGCGCCTGGAAATCGGTGCGCTCGCGCAAGGCGGGCAGCTGCACCGTCAGGCCGTTGATGCGGTAGTAGAGGTCGCTGCGGAACCTGCCTTTGTCGGCCTCCTCGCGCAGCTTGCTGTGGGTGGCGCAAATCAGCGCGAAATCGACATCGACCGAGCGCCCGCCCAGCGGCGTCACGCTGCGCTCCTGCAGCACGCGCAGCAGTCGGGTCTGCATGCCCAGCGGCATGTCACCGATCTCATCCAGGAACAGCGTGCCGCGATGCGCCTCGCGCAAACGGCCCAGACTGCCTTCGCGCCGGGCGCCGGTGAAGGCTCCGGGGGCGTAGCCAAAGAGCTCGGCCTCAATCAGGTTCTCGGGGATGGCGGCACAGTTGATGGCGACGAAGGGCGCGGCGCGGCGCGGTCCGCTGTCGTGTGCGGCGCGCGCAAAGAACTCCTTGCCCACGCCCGATTCGCCCTGGATCAGGATCGGGATCGGCTTGTCCAGAATGCGCCGCGTCTTCTCTGCCGCGCTGCGCCAGCGCAGGTCGCCGGTATCCAGGCAGGCGAGCGCGTCGATCGGCGCCGCAGCCACGCTGTAGACCGCGGTTGCGGGCTCGGCCCGGGTGAGTTGTTCGCCGTGCAGTTGCACATAGAGCACCGTGCCGTCATGCCGATGCGCCTGGAAGATCTGCTGCGGCCGGCGTCGATGCCGGTTCAACAGGTCGTCCAGGCGCAGGTCAATGCAGCTGAACAGATCGGTGCTGCCCAGACTCGCCGCCGTGATGCGCAGCAACGCCAGCCCCGCGCGGTTCGCGCCGACGATCCAGCCGTCGTCCGAGAGCGCGACGATGCCTTCGGCCACGGTCCCCAGACCTTCCGCCTGCGCGTGCAGATGCAGGCGCAGGTTGCGCCGGCAGGTGGATGCGATGAGCTGGTTTTCTATCATGCAGGCGGCGGTGCTGACCAGCCCCAGCGAATGCGGGTGCCCGCTGCGATGGTCGCCCGATATGTCGAGCACGCCCAACAGCGCTCCGGTGGACGACAGGATGGGTGCGGCCGCGCAGGTGAGGAAACCGTTGCGGTCCAGAAAGTGTTCGGAGCCGTGGATTTCGACGCCGCTGACTTCAGCCAAGGCCGTGCCGATCGCGTTCGTGCCGCGGTGCTGTTCATGCCACGAAGCGCCGTTGGACAGCGCCACGCGTTCGGCCTTGCTCAGGAAGTTCGCGTCTCCCAGCGTGTGCATCAGGGTTCCGGTCTCATCGGCCAGGATCACGATGCTCTGGCTGTGCCGCACCTGCTCGAACAGGAACTCCATCACGGGACGCGAATGGGCGAGCAGCTCGCGCTGGCTCGCCATGATGTGGCGCACCTCACTCTGGCTGCTGGTGCCGATGTCGTTGAAGCGGCCCATGGGCAGCAGTCCGGCGGCGACGCTGCGCTGCCAGGAGCGGGCCAGGCGCGCGTCCACCGCGCCGGGCGGGCAGTTGCCGTTCTCCATGAGTTGCTGACGCGCCTGGCGCAGCGCCACAGCAGGCAGGGTTCTATGCACGTTGTCTCCTTGACAGATGATCTCTGTTCTGTGATGTCAAAACGCAGGCCATGTTAGCCAACTGCCACGGTCCCGGCGATATGAAGTGGCTTGCATAGATGATGACAGCCAGGGGTGTTCCATTTTGTGACAGCTGTCGCGGTGTGGAACGTTGCATCGGCGCCGCTGCGCGGCCACAGCTCAACCTGCAAAAGTGGAAATCCCCAGCGTAGCCCGACCTCGCCCGCAAGCTGCAGCAATTGGCACGGGACTTGATATGAGGTATGGCCCGCAAGGGAATATTTCCGATTGATTTCAAATAACGAGGACACACGATGATTTATGCAGCCCCCGGCACCGCAGGTGCCAAGATCGCTTTCAAAGCCCAGTACAACAACTTCATCGGCGGCAAGTTCGTCGCACCCGTGAAAGGCCAGTACTTCGACGTGATCACGCCCATCAGCGGCAAGGTCTTCACCCAGGCCGCGCGCTCCAGCGCCGAGGACGTGGAACTGGCGCTGGACGCCGCCCACGCTGCCGCCGACGCCTGGGGCAAGACCAGCGCCGCCGAGCGCGCCAACGTGCTGCTGAAGATCGCCGACCGCCTGGAAGCCAACCTGGAGCTGCTGGCCTACGCCGAGACCGTGGACAACGGCAAGCCGATCCGCGAAACGCTCAACGCCGACATCCCGCTCACGGTGGATCACTTCCGCTATTTCGCCGGTTGCGTGCGCGCCCAGGAAGGCGCGCTGAGCAACATCGACGAGAACACCGTGGCCTACCATATTCAGGAACCTCTGGGCGTGGTGGGTCAGATCATTCCCTGGAACTTCCCGATCCTGATGGCGGCCTGGAAGCTCGCGCCGGCACTGGGCGCGGGCAACTGCGTGGTGCTCAAGCCCGCAGAGTCCACGCCCATCAGCATCCTGATCCTGGCCGAACTCATCGCCGACCTGCTGCCCCCGGGCGTGCTCAACATCGTCAACGGCTACGGCCGCGAAGCCGGCCTGCCGCTGGCCACGAGCAAGCGCATCGCCAAGATCGCCTTCACCGGCTCCACCACCACGGGCCGCGTGATCGCGCAGGCCGCAGCCAACAACCTGATTCCGGCCACGCTGGAGCTCGGCGGCAAGTCGCCCAACGTGTTCTTCGCCGACATCATGGACCAGGACGACGGCTTCCTGGACAAGGCGATCGAAGGCCTGGTGCTGTTCGCCTTCAACCAGGGCGAGGTCTGCACCTGCCCGTCGCGCGCACTGATCCAGGAATCGATCTACGACGAGTTCATGGAACGCGTGCTCAAGCGCGTCGCCGCGATCAAGCAGGGCAACCCGCTGGACACCGATTGCATGATGGGCGCACAGGCCTCCAAGGAACAGCTCACCAAGATCCTGTCCTACCTCGAACTGGGCAAGCAAGAAGGTGCGCAAGTCCTGGCCGGCGGCGCCCAGGCCCATCTGGAAGGCGATCTGGCAGGCGGCTACTACGTGCAGCCCACGCTGTTCAAGGGCCACAACAAGATGCGCATCTTCCAGGAAGAGATCTTCGGCCCGGTGCTGGCTGTGACCACGTTCAAGGACGAAGCCGAAGCGCTGGCCATCGCCAACGACACGCTCTACGGTCTGGGTGCAGGCGTCTGGAGCCGCAACGGCAACGTCGCCTACCGCATGGGCCGCGCCATCAAGGCCGGTCGCGTCTGGACCAACTGCTACCACGCCTACCCCGCGCACGCGGCCTTCGGCGGCTACAAGGAATCGGGCATTGGCCGCGAGACCCACAAGGTCATGCTCGACCACTACCAGCAGACCAAGAACCTGCTCGTAAGCTACAGCGAAAGCAAGCTCGGGTTCTTCTGATCTTTTGAAGTCTTGCGGGACAGACCAAGAGTTACGCGCAGCGAACTTTGCTCTGTCCCCAACCAATTAGAGTTGTGGGACAGGGGTTGTTGGGGTCAGAGCCCCAATAACTGCGGGGCGGGCAACCGCCCCTTTTCCAATGGAGACAGCCATGGTTGAGAAAGTCATCGCCACGCAAGCCGCGCTGGAACTGGTGGAGTTCCTCAAGACCAAGCACGGAGCCATGATGTTCCACCAGTCCGGCGGCTGCTGCGACAACAGCGCCGCCAACTGCTACCTGCCGGGCGAGATCACCATGGGCGCAGGAGACGTCTATCTGGGCGACATCGGCGGCTGCCCGTTCTATATCGGCAAGGCGCAATACCAATACTGGAAACACACGCAGCTCATCATCGACGTGATCGAAGGCCACGGCGGCACTTTCTCGCTCGAAGGGCCCGAGGGCAAGGCGTTTCACACGCGCTCGCGGGTGTTCGACGAATCCGAGATGGCCGAGTTGCAGCTCGAATCGGCGCAGCAGAGCCGACGCGTCTGAACAGCGCCTATGCGGGCGGCTACAGCAGGCTGCGCGCGAAGGCCAGAGTCCCGTGCACGGGACTCTGGCGCTAAACTGAGGCCCCCCCAGGGTCATCCAGTGAAAATACCCGTCCTATCGTTTGCATTGCTGACCGCGTGGCCGCTGGCGGCCTGTGCCGCACAGGCCGCCTCCGTTTCGGTCGCCGTCGCCGCCAATTTTTCCGTGCCGATGCACAGAATCGCTGCGGATTTCGAGCGCGACACCGGGCACAAGCTGCTCATCTCCAGCGGCGCCACCGGCAGCTTTTATGCGCAGATCAGGAATGGCGCGCCGTATGAAGTTCTTCTGGCGGCAGACGCAGAGACACCCGCCCGACTCGTGAAAGAAGGTTCGGCGGTGGCGGCAAGCCAGTTCACCTACGCGGTCGGAAAACTGGTGTTGTGGTCGGCGCAGCCGGGGCTCGTGGATGCTGCAGGCGAGGTGCTGAAGAAGGGCCGCTTCGGGCACATCGCGCTGGCCAATCCCAGGCTCGCGCCGTATGGCGCGGCTGCGGTGCAGGCGCTCAAGGCGCTCGGTGTCCATGACGCGCTGGAGCCCAAGTTCGTGACCGGAGAGAACATCGCCCAGACCTACCAGTTCGTCCACAGCGGCAGCGCGGCCCTGGGCTTCGTCGCCTTGTCGCAGGTGCGCCGGGAGGGAACGATTGAAGGCTCGGCCTGGCTCGTTCCGGCCCGGCTGTATCAACCGCTGCGTCAGGACGCCGTGATCCTGAGCAAGGGCCGGGGCCAGCCGGCAGCCGAGGCGCTGATGCAATACCTGAAGGGCGATAAAGCCAGGGCGCTGATCAGGTCCTGCGGTTACGAGGTGCGTTGACTTTCACGTTGACCTTCACGCGGCTGGGTTCAGCGCCTGCTCCAGCGCGTCCACAAACAGCGCTGCCACGTCGCAACCGGTCTGGTCAAAGATTTCCTGAAAACAGGTCGGGCTGGTGACGTTGATTTCCGTCAGGCAGTCGCCGATCACGTCCAGCCCCACCAGCAGCAGGCCGCGTGCAGCCAGCAGCGGACCGAGCGCGTTGGCAATCTCAAAATCGCGTGCACTCAAGGCTTGCGCCACACCCTTGCCACCCGCGGCCAGATTGCCGCGCACTTCGCTACCCTGCGGTATGCGCGCCAGGCAGTAGGGGACAGGCTTGCCGCCGATGACGAGCACGCGCTTGTCGCCCAGCACGATCTGCGGCAGGAACTTCTGCACCATCAGGCTTTGCGCGCCGTGGCGGTTCAGCGTCTCGGTGATCGAGCCCAGGTTCAATCCGTCGGGCCCGACCCGGAAGATGCCCATGCCGCCCATGCCGTCCAGCGGCTTGAGGATGATGTTACCGTGCTCGGCGTGGAAACGCTTGATGTCGGCCTCGTCGCGCGTCACCAGCGTGGGCCCGATGTACTGCGGGAACTCCATGATGGCGAGCTTTTCCGGATGGTCGCGCAGCGCGCTGGGCTTGTTGAAGACCCTGGCGCCGTCGCGCTCGGCCTGCTCCAGCAAATGCGTCGCATAGAAGTACTCGCTGTCGAAGGGCGGGTCCTTGCGCATGAGGACGGCGTCAAATTCTTTCAGCGCCACGGAACGCGATTGCGTGACCTCGAACCAGGCATCGGCCTGGCCGGTAAGCGTGATGTCGCGCACATGGGCCGTGACCGGCGCGCCGCGCTGCCACAGCAGGTCCTGCTGCTCGCACACGCTGATGCGGTGGCCGCGCTTGTGCGCCTCGCGCATCATGGCAAAAGTCGTGTCCTTGTAGATCTTGAAGGACTCGATCGGGTCGGCGACGAACAACAGTTTCATGGGTACGGTCTCGGGTTCAAATTTCAATCTTGCTGCCCAGCTCCACTACCGCGTTGTTCGGCAGTTGCAGGAACTCTGCGGCCGCGCTGGCGTTGTGGTGCATCTGGGCGAACAGCTTCTCGCGCCACTGCGCCATGCCGCTGCCGATCGTCGGAATGACGATGTCGCGCGACAGGAAGTAACTGGTGCTCATGGCATCGAGTTCGCAGCCACGGCCCTTGAGCTGCTGCAGCGCCTTGGGCAGGTCCGTGTCGTTCTTGAAACCGTAGTTCACGATCACCTGCCAGCAGTCGTGGCCCAGCGACTCGATCTCGACCCGCTTGTTCAGCCCGACCCACGGAATTTCGTGGTTGCGCACGGTCACGAACAGGTTGATCTCGTGCAGCACCTTGTTGTGCTTCAGGTTGTGCAGCAGGGCGTTGGGCACGGTGCCTGGGTCGGCCGTCAGGAACACCGCGGTGCCGGCCACGCGCATGGGCGGGCTCACGAACACGGCCTCCAGGAAGCTGCTGAGATCGATGGCGTCGGCGCGCAGCTTGGCGTTGAGCAGCCGGCGCCCGTCCTTCCAGGTGGACATCACGACATACAGCACCACCGCCATCACCAGAGGAAACCAGCCGCCCTGGGGGATCTTCAGCGAATTCGACGCGATGAAGGTGGCGTCGATGATGCCGAAGAATCCGGTCGAGGCAATGCACAGCGGCAGCGGGTATCCCCAGCCGTAGCGCACGACAAAGAAGGTCAGCAGCGTGGTGATGAGCATCACCAGGCTGACCGAGATGCCGTAAGCACCCGCCAGCGCGTCGGACGATCCGAACAGGCTGATCGCCACCACCACGCCCCCCAGCAGGGTCCAGTTCACGACCGGCACATAGATCTGGCCGGTGTCACGGATGGAGGTGTGCAGTATGGACAGGCGTGGCAGGAAACCCAGCTGTATGGTCTGCTTGGCGGCTGAGAATGCGCCCGAGATCAGCGCCTGCGACGCGATCACCGTGGCCAGCGTCGCGAGTACCACCAGCGGGATCAGGGCCCAATCCGGCGCCATCAGGAAGAACGGGCTTTTCGCCGCCTTCTGGTTCGCCAGCACGAGCGCACCCTGACCAAAATAGTTCAGCATCAAGGCCGGCATGACCAGGCTGAACCAGGCGATGCGGATCGGCTTCTTGCCGAAATGGCTCATGTCGGCGTACAGCGCTTCGGCCCCGGTCAGGCACAGAAAGACCGCCCCCAGCGTGAGAAAGGCCAGCTCATAGTGCACGATCGCAAAGTGCGCCGCGTGCAGCGGCGAAATGGCCGCCAGAACGGAGGGGTTCAAGGCGATCTGCACCGCACCCATGATGCCGATGACCGTGAACCACAGCACCATCACGGGCCCGAACATCTTGCCGATGTCGGCAGTACCGCGGCGCTGGACGGCAAACAGCAGGAACAGCACCGCCAGCGACAGGGGAACGACATAGGGTTTGGCCGCCGGCGTGACGACTTCCAGGCCTTCGAGCGCCGACAGCACCGATACCGCGGGCGTGATGACGCCGTCGCCAAAGAACAGCGCCACGCCGAACACCCCCACCACGAGCAGGATGCGGCGCAGCTTCTGGTTGCCCTTGATGGAGATCGAAGCCAGCGCCAGCAAGGCCATCAGGCCGCCTTCGCCGTGGTTGTCGGCGCGCATGATGAGCACGATGTATTTGAGCGAGACGATGAGCGTCAACGCCCAGAAAAACAGCGAGAGCACGCCCAGCACGTTGTCGTGCGTGATGGGCACGTGACCGCTGGCGAAAACTTCCTTGAAGGCGTAGAGAACGCTGGTGCCGATGTCGCCGTAGACCACACCGATGGCACCCAGTGTGAGTACCGTGAGAGACGATTTTGAACTAGCCACAAAAAGACCCCGACACCATGGTTTCGAGGTTCCGTTCCGTTAGGGAGCGCTATTTTGCGCCGGGCGGCTTCAGGCGCATACGACTGGCCTGCCTAAAGCGTCGAAATATTTGCGTTGTTGCAGCGCAGCAACTTTCCTGAGACCTTGCGGGACGGACCAAGAGTTACGCGAAGCGAACTTTGCTCGGTCCTCAACTGATCGTCAGATATTGGAGGTCCCTTGCTGCTCAAAGGGTTTGCGCCTCCGGATCCGTCGCTTCCAGCTCGTAGCTCGCCGCCAGCATCGCCAGACGAGCCACCACACCGTACATGTAGAACCGGTTCGGTGCGCTGGCGCCGGGCTTGACGCCGGGCTGGGGCAGATGCGTGCTGTGTTCGAACGCCAATGGCACAAACCTCGACCCCGGGGCGCTCAGGTCCTCGTCCACGCCGCGCTCGGCGTGGATGCGGTAGAAGCCGCCCACGACATAGCGATCCATCATGTAGACCACCGGCTCGGCCACGGCGTCGTGCATGCGCTCGCAAGTGAGCACCCCCTCCTGGATGATGACTTCGCTCGCCGGCGTGGCCTGCGGATCCTTTTTCGCCTGCTCCTGCAGCACGTCCAGCGCTTTCACGTCGCGCACGGTGATGATGCCTGAGCCCGCGGCCACGTTGTCGGCCTTGACCACGACAAAGGGCTTTTCCGGGATGCCGTATTCCTTGTACTTGCGCCGGATCTTGGTGAGCAGCGCGTCCACGTTGCTGCGCAGGCATTCCATGCCCTCGTCCTGCGCAAAGTCGACCTCGCCGCAATGGCCGAACATCGGGTTGATGAGCCAGTGATCCACGCCCAGCAGCTTGCCGAAGCGCTTGGACACCTCCTCGTAGCACTGGAAATGCCGGCTCTTGCGCCGCACCGGCCAGCTCGCGTGCAGCGGCGGCAGCAGGTATTGCTCGTGCAGGTCTTCCAGAATGCCGGGCACGCCCGCGGCCAGGTCGGTGTTGAGCAGAATGGTGCAGGGGTCGAAATGCTTGAGCATCAGGCGCCCGTTGACGCGCTGCACCGGCTCCAGCGTCACGCTCTCGCCATTGGCCAGATGGATGCTGGTGTTCTGCTTGATCTCAGGATCGATGGAACCGATGCGAACGTTCAGCCCCGCCATGTGAAAGATGCGGCGCAACTGCGCCACGTTGGAGAGATAAAAGCTGTTGTGCGCGTGGTTCTGGGGAATCAGCAGCAGGTTCTTGGCTTCGGGACAGATCTTTTCGATCGACGCCATCGCCGCCTGCACCGCGAGCGGCAGCATTTCGGGCGTGAGGTTGTGCCAGCCGCTGGGGCAGAG
The DNA here is from genome assembly GCA_903838565.1 of uncultured beta proteobacterium. Lineage (GTDB taxonomy): Bacteria > Pseudomonadota > Gammaproteobacteria > Burkholderiales > Burkholderiaceae_C > CAIKVZ01. Next base: position 178,295 of record CAILZB010000060.1, read on the forward strand.
GTTGGTGTCCACGGGCGCGAGCTTGAAGCCCGAATTGCGGATGTCGACCGAGCTGTAGAACGGCGGCGTGTGCTCCATCCACTCGAGCCGGAACCAGCGCTCGATCGCCGGCATCGAGTCGAGCACGCGTTGTTCGAGTTCGTTGGTCGGGCCGGTCAAGGCGGTGATGAGATGCGGAACCATGGCGGGCCTTGCTGCGGAGATGGAGTAGATTCTAGGGACTTGAGGGCGCCGCGCAAGGATGCAAGAGGCCAGGCCGTCCAGGCGAAAATCAGCTGCGCACCTCGCCGTTGCCCAGCACCACGTATTTCAGCGAGCTCAGGCCCTCGATGCCCACGGGACCGCGGGCATGGAACTTGTCGGTGCTGATGCCGATTTCCGCCCCCAAACCGAATTCAAAGCCATCGGCAAAGCGCGTGCTGGTGTTGACCATGACGCTGGCCGAATCCACCTCGCGCAGAAAGGCCTGGGCGTGCATGTGGTCGCGCGTGAGGATGGCGTCGGTATGGTGCGACGAGTAGCGGTTGATGTGCGCGATGGCCTCATCCACGCCGGCCAGCACCTTGATGTGGATGATGGGCGCCAGGTACTCCTCGTACCAGTCCTGCTCGGTCGCGTCCACCAGCTTCGCTCCTGCGATGTTGGCGAGTATCGCCCTGGCCTCGGCGTCGCAGCGCATCTCCACGCCCTTGGCCGCGTAGATGGCGCCGATCAGTGGCAGGAAGGTCGGCGCCAAGCCGCGCGCCACCAGCAGGCCTTCGCTGGCGTTGCACGGGCTGTATTTCTGCGTCTTGGCGTTGTCGGCCACGCGCACGGCCATCTCCAGATCGCAGGGGTCGTCGACGTAGGTGTGGCAGTTGCCGTCCAGGTGTTTGATCACCGGCACCTTGGCGTCGCGACTGACGCGTTCGATCAGGCCCTTGCCGCCGCGCGGAATGATCACGTCCACATACTGCGGCATGGTGATGAGCTGGCCCACGGCTTCGCGGTCCACCGTCGGCACCAGCTGCACCGCGTCCAGCGGCAAGCCACTGGCCTGTAGCGCCTGGCGCACCAGGGTGGCGAGCGCCTTGTTCGAATCGATCGCCTCGGAGCCGCCGCGCAGGATACAGGCGTTGCCGCTCTTGATCGACAGGCTCGCGGCCTCGATCGTGACGTTGGGCCGGCTCTCGTAGATCATGCCGAACACGCCGATGGGGACGCGCATCTGCCCCACGCGTATGCCGCTGGGCTGCTGCTTCATGCCGATGATCTCTCCCATCACGTCAGGCATGGCGGCGAGTTGCTCGCAGCCTTGGGCGCAGGTTTCGATCGCCCTGGCGTCGAGCTTCAGACGGTCCACCAGGGGTGCGGCCAAGCCGGCGGCGACGGCGCGCGCGAGGTCCTTGGCGTTCTCCGACTGCAGGGCTTGCACATTCGCGCGCAACAGCGCGGCCAGCGCGCGCAGGGCGTTGTTCTTGCTGGCGGTGTCGGCGCGCGCCATCAGCGCGCTCGCCGCCCGCGCCTGCAGACCCAGGGTCTGCATGAGGTCGGCAATATCGGGGACTTTCATGGGTTTCATTGTCGCATGGGCGGGCCTTCGGGCCGCGCCTGGGTCGGGCCTGTTCGGCAGAGTCAGCGCGAGCGAGCGCCAACCGGCTGCAGTGCGCATTCGCGGCACAGCTGCATCGCCAGGCGGTGCAGCGCCTGCCAGCTGCCGCCAGGCCAGTCGGGCTGTTTCAACCCCTTGACGATGCCGTCGACCAGATGGGCCGAGTGCAGCAGCTGGTCCAGCGCGATGGCGCTCAGCTGGGGCAGGACGCGTTCGAACAGGCGTTCGCGCGCACCCCAGATGCGCTGCTCGCGCAGCGCCACCGGCAAGGGGCGCCCGGCGCCGATCGCGTCCTTCACGCGTTTGAGCGCGCGGATGTCTTCGGACAGCGCGTAGTGCACCAGCACTTCGGCCTCGCCCTCGGCCTGCAGTCCGTCGAGCATGCGCTGCACGCGAGCGCTCTGGCCGGCCAGCACGGCCTCGGACAGCTTGAACACGTCGTAGCGCGCCACGTTGAGCACGGCGCTCTCCAGTTGCTCGAAGCTGAGTTCGCCCGGCGGGTACAGCAACGCGAGCTTCTGGATCTCCTGGAACGCCGCGAGCAGGTTGCCTTCGACCCGATCGGCAAAGAACTGCAGGCTGCGCTGCCCCTCGACACCGGCGGCGACGCGCAGGCCCAGCGTCTGCAAGCGCTGCGCAATCCACTGCGGCAGCACGGCGCGCTCCACCGGCTCGACGCCAATCGTCACGCCAAAACTTTCCAGTGCGCCGAACCAGGCGCCGGTCCTGGTGGCCTTGTCCAGCCGCGGCAGAATCACCACCGTGACCGTGTCTTCGTTGCCCTGCGCCGCCTGCGCCAGCTGCTGGATCGCGGGGCTGCCTTCCTTGCCGGGCTTGCCCGAAGGGATGCGCACTTCGATGATCTGCTTGTCTGCAAACAGGCTCAAGGACCCCGCGGCGGCCAGCACCTCGCTCCAGTCGAAGTGGGCCCCGGCGACGGTGTGCGAGCTGCGCTCGGTATAACCCTGCGAACGCGCCGCGGCGCGAATCGCGTCCACCGCCTCCTGCACCAGCAAAGTCTCGTCGCCGTACACGGTGTAGAGCGAGCGCAGGCCCTTTTGCAGGTGCGCTGCGAGTTGCGCCGGGGCGAGTTGCATCAGAGCGTCTTCACCGCCGCGAGGCGCCGCATCACCTGCTGCACGACGTCGGACTGCATGTCGCGGTAGAGCAGGCTTTCTTCGGCTTCCTTGCCCAGCGCCGCAGACTCGCTGTAACTCAGGTCGCGCTGCTGCGAGATTTCAGTGACGGGAATCAGCTCATGTCCGTCGGGTGTGCGCAGCCGGAACCTGATGCGCAGGCGCAATTGAAATTCCAGCACCTGCCCCGCTGGGCTGGAACCCATCACCACCTTCTCGCGCTGATCCGCCAACACCTCGAGCACTACTTGTGCGCTGTCGATCTTCCTGGCGTCGGTGATGACCTGGACCTTGCCGTTGGCGGCGATGCTGCGCTTGAGCGCCAGGCCCAGAGCCGACTGCTCGCCCACCACCAGGGAGATCGAGCTGAAGGCGAAGTCGGGCGTCCCGCGCAAGGCGAAACCGCAGCCCGAGAGCAACGCTGCAGAAGCCAGGGCGAGAAGAAGGTGGCGCCGCCGTCCCGACGGGGCAGTGACAAGCCCCGGGACGAGTGACAGCGAGGAACGCAGGGGGGTCATGTACTCAGACCACCACGTTCACCAGCCGGCCCGGCACCACCACCACCTTCTTCACCGGCGCGCCCTGCGCGAACAGCGCCACCGCCTCGTGCTGCAACGCCGCCTGCTCGATCGCTTCGCGCGTGGCCTGCGCAGCCACGCGCACCGAGCCGCGCAGCTTGCCGTTGACCTGGAGCATGAGCTCGATCTCATCCTGCTGCAGGGCGGCTTCATCCACCTTGGGCCAGGGCGCATCGAGCAGGTCGCCGAACGGCAGCACATAACCCAACTCCTGCCACAGCGCATGCGCGATGTGCGGCGTGGCCGGGTACAGGCAGCGCAGCAGGATGCCGAAGCCCTCGTACAGCGCTACGGTCGCGCCGGCCGAATCGGCCGCCTTGAAATCGTCCAATGCGTTCAACAACTTCATGGCGCCGGAAACCACGGTGTTGTACTGCATGCGCTGGTAGTCGTAGTCGATCTGCTTGAGCACGGTGTGCACTTCCAGCCGCAGCGCCTTGGTTTCCTTGCCGAAAGAGATGTCCTGCAAACGGCTGGCGCCGGCCACGCTGGCGTCGGCCGCCACCGCGTCGATGGCCTTGAGCTTCACGCCGAAGTTCCACACGCGGCGCAGGAAGCGGTACGACCCTTCCACGGCCGCGTCGTTCCACTCCAGCGTGGCCTCGGGCGGCGCGGTGAACATGGTGTACAGGCGCGCGGTGTCGGCGCCGTACTTGCCGATCAGATCCTGCGGATCGACGCCGTTGTTCTTGCTCTTGCTCATCGTGCCCACGCCTTCGTAGGTGATGAGCGTGCCCGCGGGCAGGTCGCCCTTGGCTTCTTTCAGTTGGGCACCGGTCACCTTGCCGGCAGCGTCGTGCTGGTCTTCGACTTCGGCCGGCCAGAAATACTCGACGCCGCCCTTGTCGCTCTTGCGCGAATAGATGTGGTTCAGCACCATGCCCTGTGTCAGCAGTTTGGTGAAAGGTTCGTCGATCTTGATGAGACCGAGGTCGCGCATCACCTTGGTCCAGAAGCGCGCGTACAGCAGGTGCAGGATGGCGTGCTCGATGCCGCCGATGTACTGGTCCATCGGCATCCAGTAATCGGCCCCGCCCGCCACCATTTTCTCGGCGTTGGTCGGATCGCAATAGCGCATGAAGTACCAGGACGAATCGACAAAGGTGTCCATGGTGTCGGTCTCGCGGCGCGCCGCCTTGCCGCAGACCGGGCAGGTCACGCCGGCGTGAAAACCTTCGTGCTTGTGCAGCGGATTGCCGGAGCCGTCGGGGATGCAGTCCAGCGGCAGCACCACCGGCAGATCCTTCTCGGGCACGGGCACGGCGCCGTGCTCATCGCAGTGGATGATGGGGATGGGTGTGCCCCAGTAGCGCTGGCGCGAAACGCCCCAGTCGCGCAGCCGCCAGGTGATCTTCTTCTCGCCCAGACCCTTCGCGGCGAGATCGGCGGCAACCGCATCGACGCAGGCCTTGAACGACAGCCCGTCGTACTTGCCCGAATGGACGGCGACGCCGGCACCCTTCTCCGCGTACCAGTCAGCCCAGGCGGTGGTATCGAAGGATTGAGCGTCGAGCGCCACCACCTGCCTGATCGCAAGGTCGTATTTCAATGCAAACGCGAAGTCGCGCTCGTCGTGCGCCGGCACGCCCATGACAGCGCCGTCGCCGTAGCTCATCAGCACGTAGTTGCCGACCCAGACCGCGACCTTGTCGCCGGTGAGCGGGTGCGTCACGAACAAGCCCGTGGCCATGCCCTTCTTTTCCTGGGTCGCGAGCTCGGCTTCGGTGGTGCCGCCCCTGCCACACTCCTCGATGAAAGCCGCCAGCGCGGGGTTGCTGGCCGCCGCGTGCTGGGCCAAGGGATGCTCCGGCGCCACGGCGCAGAAGGTGACTCCCATGATGGTGTCCACGCGCGTGGTGAACACGTACATGCGACCGTCGCCGATCAACGCGCCGGCCGTGTCGCGGATCTCGTGCGGGAAGGCGAAGCGCACGCCCTCGCTCTTGCCAATCCAGTTTTCCTGCATCAGCTTGACGCGCTCGGGCCAGCCCGGCAGACCGTTTTGTACCTGGTCCAGCAACTCGGGCGCGTAGGCGGTGATCTTCAGGTAGTAACCCGGGATTTCGCGCTTCTCCACGGTCGCACCGGTGCGCCAGCCCTTGCCGTCGATCACCTGCTCGTTCGCCAGCACGGTCTGGTCCACCGGGTCCCAGTTCACGACCTGGGTCTTGCGGTAGGCGATGCCCTTCTCCAGCATCTTAAGGAACAGCCACTGGTTCCACTTGTAGTACTCGGGCGTGCAGGTCGCGACCTCGCGGCTCCAGTCGATGGCCAGGCCCATGCCCTGCATCTGCTGCTTCATGTAGGCGATGTTCTCGAACGTCCACTTGGCCGGCGGCACGCCGTTCTTCAGGGCGGCGTTTTCCGCCGGCAGGCCAAAGGCGTCCCAGCCCATGGGCATGAGCACGTTGTAGCCCTGCGTGCGCAGCTGGCGCGTGAGCATGTCATTGATGGTGTAGTTGCGCACGTGCCCCATGTGCAGCTTGCCGCTGGGGTAGGGCAGCATGGAGCAGGCGTAGAACTTCTTCTTCGGCTGGCCGTTGGCGTCAAGCGCGTTTTCCGTGACGCGGTAGGCGTCGATGGCGGTCCAGTGGCTGTGCGCGGCGCGCTCAACTTCGGCGGGGGTGTATTTGTCTTGCATAGGGAGGAGTTGCGTACGGTTTGTCGCTTGGGCTGATTTTAGGCGGTGCGCGAACGCCCAAGCTGCCCGGCACCGCTATCATGCGACGCATGACACAAGACCTCTTTCGTCTGGACGCCTACCTTGGCGAATGCAGCGCCACCGTGAGCGCCATCAGCGAGCAGGGCATCGCTTTGGACCGCACCGTGTTTTACCCGCTGGGCGGTGGCCAGGCGGGCGACGCGGGCGTGCTGGTGCTGGCAGACGGCACGGAAATCTCCATTGCCGACACGCGCAAGGGCAAGGATGACACCGGGCAGTTCACCAGCGATATCTTCCATGTCCCGGCCTTGCCCGCGGACGCAAGCTTATCGATCCAGGCCTTCTGCGAACAACGCGGCCTGAAGCTGGGCGACAGCGTGACGGCCCGCATCGACTGGGAGCGCCGCCACCGGTTGATGCGCTTTCACACCACCACGCATCTGCTGTGCCACCTGGTGCCGCAACTGGTGAACGGCTGCTCCATCACGCCCGACTATGCGCGCCTGGACTTCAACATGACCGATCCGCTGGACAAGGAAGCACTGAGCGCCGGCATTGCGAGGCTGGTAGCCGCAGCGCAAGCGGTCACGGTAGGCAGCATCACCGATGAAGAACTGGACGCGAATCCGGCGCTGGTGAAAAGCATGTCGGTGCAGCCGCCGCGCGGCAGCGGCCGCGTCCGCACCATCAGAATTGGACAAACCGAGCTCATCGATTTTCAGCCCTGTGGCGGCACGCACGTGGCCAATACGTCGGAGATTGGCGCCGTGGTGGTGACGAAGATCGAGAAGAAGAGCGCGACCACGAGGCGTGTCGTGCTGGGGTTTGCTTCCTGAAACTTTGCGGGACAGACCACGGCGAAGCGTGCTGTGTCCTCAACGGATCGAGCTGGAACGCTTTTCAGAGGCTGATTGAATGCCCGTGTTGCACTCGCGCTGACCCCGCATTCCAGCCGAAGTTGGGGTACGCGCTTGGCGCGATTTCAAAAAGCGAAGCGTATGAGCGCCGGGCGTATATCCCAGCTTCGGCTGGCGCGCACCCACGACGCCTGAACCGAACGGCTCGACAACGTCAATTCGGCTTGGCGTCCGCCGCCTTCGCATCCGCCACGAAGCCGATGCGGTTCAATCCCGCCTTTTGCGCCACACCCATGACCTCCACCACACGGCCGTAGGGAACGGCTTCGTCGGCGCGCAGTTGCACTTCGGTGTCGGGGTTTTGCTTGGCGGTTTGCGCCAGGCTCTGGGCCAGCAGTTCCAGCGTGATCGGCTGGTCCTGCAAAAAGGTCTGGCCGGCCTTATCCACCACGAGGGTGACGAACTTGGGTTCTTCCATGGGCTTGGCGGCGTCGGTCTTGGGCAGGTCCAGGCGGATGGAACTGGCCAGCAGCGGCGCGGTGATGATGAAGATCACCACCAGCACCAGCATCACATCCACCAGTGGCGTGACGTTGATGTCGCTGAAGGGCGCGGCGTTCTTGGAGCGTTCGAAGCGGCCAAAAGACATCGCTCAGCCTTGCGCGGAATCAGTTCGCGGAACCGGACCGTGGCTCGTCCGCCAGCAGGTCCAGCAGGTCGCGTGCAAAGCCTTCCAGATCGGCTTCGATGCGGCCGATGCCGCGCCCCAACACGTTGTACGCGAGCACCGCCGGAATCGCCACGGCCAGGCCGGCTGCGGTCATCAGCAGGGACTCGCCCACGGGTCCGGAAATCTTCTCGATCGTGATCTGGGCCGAGCCCGTCAGGCCCACGAGCGCGTGGTAGATGCCCCAGACGGTTCCCAGCAGGCCGACAAAGGGCGCGGTCGCGCCCACGGTGGCGAGCAGCACCTGGCCAAACTGGAGCTTGTGCAGCACCGCGTGCAGGGCGTCGCGCAGGCCGCGCGTCAATTGCTGGGCCTTGTTGCCAGCGCCGCCCAGGGTGGCGCTGGCCTGCAGCTGGGTCGCGGTGATGAGCGGCAGCACCAGGGATTCACGATCAAAGGCAGCCACCTTGACGTGTGCGTCTTCCATCGAGGCGGCTTGCCAGAAGGCCGCCGTGCAGCGGGCGACGTCGCCCAGGGCGCGCCTGAGCAGCCAGCCCTTCCAGAAGATGACGACCCAGCTGGCGACCGACATCAGCAACAGCAGGGCAGCCACCACTTTGGTCAGCGCGTCACCCTGCGAGAAAAGTTGCGTCATGTTCATGCCAGTTCTCCTGACAGGCCGCCCCGAACTGCGTGGCGGGCCGCGAACGAAGCGAGCGTGGGGGTCATTTCAAGCCCAGTACGTCAAACATGTCATACAGCCCCTGCTTTTTGCCAGAGAGAAAGCGCACGGCGCGCAGGCTGCCTTGCGCATAGGTGGCGCGGCTGCTGGACTTGTGCGTGATCTCGATGCGCTCGCCGGTCCCCGCGAAAAGGACGGTGTGGTCACCCACGATGTCGCCGCCGCGGATGGTGGCAAATCCGATGGATGAAGGGTCGCGTTCGCCGGTGACGCCCTCGCGCGCATAGACGGCGCAGTCCTTCAGGTTGCGGCCCAGCGCGTCGGCGATGACCTCGCCCATCTTCAGCGCCGTGCCCGAGGGCGCATCGACCTTGTGCCGGTGGTGCGCCTCGATGATTTCGATGTCGTAACCGGTGGACAGCGCCTTGGCAGCGAGTTCCAGCAGCTTCAGCGTGACATTCACGCCCACGCTCATGTTGGGCGCCATCACGATGGCGATGTCCTTGGCGGCCGCGGCGATCTCGGCCTTTTGTTCTTCGCTGAATCCGGTGGTTCCGATGACCGCGTTCACGCCCAGCGCGCGGCATTGGCGCAGGTGCGCCAGCGTGCCTTCGGGGCGGGTGAAATCGATCAGGACCCTTGCGTCTTTCAAACCCTGCTGCAGGTCCGAGGTGATCAGTACGCCGCTGCTGGCACCCAGAAATGCCGCCGCATCCGAACCGATGGAGGCGCTGCCGGCCAGGTCCAGCGCGCCGGCCAGAGCGCAATCGTCGCTGGCGCGGATGGCCTCGATCAGCATCTGGCCCATGCGCCCGCTGGCGCCGCAAACGGCGACCGGGTTGCGCGCTGGCGAATTCACGGAAATGCCGCTCATGTTCTGCTCCCTGGTGTCATCAGCGTGCCGGCGCTTCCAGCGGCGGATAGCTGACGGGCAGGGGCGGGAGTTCGGCCTCCTTGGGCTGTGTTGCTGCCGGTAGCGCGAACGCCTTCAGGCTCTCGGGGGACGCTTCCAGCAGGGGCGGCGTGACGACCGGGCGCGCAACGTCCAGGCTCGCGACGAACTCGGCCTCGGTGGGCATGGGATCGCTTTGGAAGCGCTCCATCACATCGCCCTTGAAATACACCGTGAGCCGGCGAGATTGCGTGTGCACGCCCTTGCGCCGCAGCGTGAAGGCATAGTCCCAGCGCTCGCCGCGAAAAATGCTGGTGATCATGGGCGTGCCCAGCAGGTCGCGCACCTGGGCCCGGCTCATCCCCTCCTTGAGCAGCTGCACCTGTTCGCTGGCGACAAAGTTGCCTTGCACCACCTCCACCTTGTAAGGGGTGAAGATTTCGGCGCTGGTCACGTTGGGCAGATTGCTCAGACTGAATCCGCTGCAACCGCACAGGGCAGCGGCGAGAAACGAAGCCAGCAGGGCGCGGCCAGAAACAGGAACGGGCATGATGAAACCGGTAGCTATATGATCGGCCATTGTAGCCTTGAGACCCGAACCCGCCAGGGCCCCGGGTGATCCAGGCAAGCGCCGAGCCTCCCCACGATGAACACACTCAACGAACTCAAAAGCACCGGCCTCAAGGCCACGGGGCCGCGCCTGAAGATCCTGGAAATATTCCAGAAGGGCGAGCGCCGCCACATGACGGCCGAAGACGTGTTTCGCGTGCTGCTGCTCGAGCGCAGCGACATTGGCCTGGCCACCGTGTACCGGGTGTTGGGGCAATTCGAGCAGGCCGGGCTGCTCACGCGCGGCCACTTCGAGAGCGACAAGGCGGTGTATGAACTCAATGAAGGCGAACACCACGACCACCTGGTGTGCCTGGATTGCGGCCGCGTGGAGGAGTTTGTGGACGCGCAGATCGAGCAGCGCCAGCACGCCGTGGCCCGCACCAAGGGCTTCGAGATCGTGGACCACGCGCTGAGCCTGTACGCGCATTGCCACAAGGTGAATTGCCCGCACCGCCCTGACTCTGATGCAACGGCCGCAAAGCGCACCGAGTCATGAAAGTCCGTTCTTTGACGTAAGAACGGATTGACGGCTCAGTTGCCGGTGTTCATCGCCTGGCGATGGCGCTCGACGAAGTCCTGGTAGGTGTCGATGCCGCGCAATTGCAGGATGGTGTTGCGCACCGCCGCTTCCACCAGCACCGCGATGTTGCGCCCGGCCACCACCTGAATCACCACCTTGCGCACCGGCACGCCCAGCACGTCCTGGGTCAGCGGTTCGTAGGGGATGCGTTCGTATTCGCGCTCCAGGGTCTCGCGCCGCACCAGGTGCACGATCATTTTCAGGCGCATCTTGCGCCGCACCGCGGTCTCGCCGAAGATGGCGCGAATGTCCAGCAGGCCGATGCCGCGCACCTCCAGCAGGTTTTGCAGCAGCTCAGGGCAGCGGCCTTCGATCGTAGTCTGGTTGATGCGGTACAGATCGACCGAGTCGTCGGCCACGAGACCGTTGCCGCGCGAAATCAGCTCCAGCCCGAGCTCGCTCTTGCCCAGTCCCGACTCGCCGGTGATCATCACGCCCAGACCCAGGATGTCCATGAACACGCCGTGCATGGCGATGCGGTCGGCAAAGTGCTTGGACAGGTAGGCGCGCAGCACGTCGATCACAAAGGCGGGCGACTCCTTCGTGGCAAACATCGGAATCTGCGCCTGCTCGCACATCGACAGCAGGCCTTGGGGCGCGATCTGGCCATCGGCCAGTATGAGCACCGGCGGCTCCAACGTGATGATGCGTGAAATGCGCCGGGCGCAGTCCTCTGGCGTGGCGTTGGTCAGGTAGGCGACTTCGCGCTCGCCCAGAATCTGTACGCGGTACGGGTGGATGTAGTTCAGGTAGCCCACCAGGTCGGCGCCGGAGCGCGCCGCCTGCACGGCCACCTCGTCAAAGCGGCGCTCGGAGGCGCCCAGCCCTGCCACCCATTCCCATTTCAGGGACGCGCGAAATTCTTCAAACAGGGCGTCAGCGCTGACGACGGTGGGTTTCACTGGCGTTCAGGGTTGCGGGTGCGTCACGCCACCTGGGTGGCGCGCCAGTTGGCGATCAGGCCGTGCAAGGCGGCAGCGTCGTCGCAGGACTTGATCTTCTCCCGCAGCGCCGCGTCGCTCAGCAATTCGGCAATCTCGGACAGGATTTCCAGATGTTTTTGTGTGGCGGCTTCGGGCACGAGCAAAAAGATCAGCAGACCCACGGGCTGCTCGTCCGGCGCCTCGAACCCAATGGCTTGGGCCAGCTGGAATACGGCCGCCATCGGCGACTTCAAACCCTTGATGCGACCATGGGGAATGGCCACGCCGTGGCCCAGGCCGGTGGAACCCAGGCGTTCGCGCGCAAACAGCGAGTCGGTGATGAGCGTGCGGCTCAGGCCGTGCAGGTTTTCAAACAGCAGGCCGACTTCCTCGAAAGCCCTCTTTTTGCTGGTCACATCAACGTGCACCAGGACCTGGTCTGGGGGCAAAATAGTGGCGAGTCGATTCATGGTCGGGCCGATTATGCACCTGTCAGAGTGCGCTGCAACAAGATCGCGAAAATGACCGGATCCTGCAGATTTCTGGCAACAAAAAGCCGCCCGGTGCGGGGGCGGCTTGGCTCTTGTGTGACGTGGCTTACATCAGTCGCTTGGGCGTTTCGTGATGGTGATCCTGGCGCCGTTCCTTGTGGCTGACGACCTGACGGTCGAGTTTGTCCACCAGATCGTCCACGGCGGCGTAAAGGTCTTCGTGGGAGCTTTCGGCAAACAGATCGTTGCCTTTGACATGGATATTGCACTCTGCGCGCTGGCGGCGCTCTTTCTCCTTCTGGTTGTCCACTGTCAGGCGTACTTTGACATCCACGACCTGGTCAAAGTGCCGTATGACTCGATCAAGCTTGGTCGTTACATAACTGCGCATGGCTGGGGTGACTTCGAGATGCTGACCGCTGATCGTCAGGTTCATAAATAGCCTCCTGTTAACGGGTTGAAAGACAGTTTCACTATGCCTTCGATAGGGCGGAAAAGCAAATTTTATTTCCCCATCCGCTGGGTCATAATGCGGCGTGGAGCTGGCCCTGCGACAATCCGGGCATGAAGCAAGCGCCCACGAATCACGTCTACATCCTCACCCTTTCCTGCCCCGACCGCCTGGGTCTGGTGCACAGCGTCTCCGGCTTCCTGCTGGAGCGCGGCGGCAACATCGAGGAAGCCGCCCAGTACAACGACCACGACACCGGCCTGTTCTTCATGCGCGTGCGCTTCGCCTGCGAACAGCTGAGCCACGAGGCGCTGCGCGCGCAGCTGCAGCCCTTTGCGCAAGCGCTGTCCATGGACTGGGCGCTGCACGCCACGTCCGAGCCCATGCGCACGGTGCTGCTGGTGAGCAAGGAAGGCCACTGCCTGAACGACCTGCTGTTTCGCTGGAAGTCGGGCCTGCTGCCGCTGGACATCCGCGCCATCATCTCGAACCACCGCGAGTTCTACCAGCTGGCGGCCAGCTACAACGTGCCGTTTCACCACATCCCGGTGAGTGCCGCGACCAAGGCACAGGCGGAAGCGAAACTGTTTGAAATCATCCAGAGCGAAGGCGCGGAGTTGGTGGTGCTGGCGCGCTACATGCAGGTGCTGAGCAACGACCTGTGCCACAAGCTGGCCGGGCGTGCGATCAACATCCACCACTCCTTTCTGCCCAGCTTCAAGGGCGCCAAACCCTACTACCAGGCGCACGACCGCGGCGTCAAGCTCATCGGCGCCACGGCCCACTATGTGACGGCCGACCTGGACGAAGGCCCGATCATCGAACAGGACGTGGCGCGCGTGGACCACAGCAAGACCGTGGAAGACCTGACGGCGCAAGGGCGCGACACCGAAAGCCAGGTGCTGGCGCGGGCCGTGAAGTGGCACAGCGAACACCGCGTGCTGATCAATGGCCACAAGACCGTGATCTTCAAGTAGCACGACAATGCCTGCACGATGATGAACTACAGCTTTGTTTCTGCCACGATCCTGCTGGTGCTGATCCTGGATCCGTTCGGCAATATCCCGATCTTTGCCAATGCGCTGCGCAACGTGGCGCTGGAGCGCCGCCCCAAGGTGATCCTGCGCGAAGTGCTGATCGCCTTCGGCCTGTTGCTGGCCTTCATGTTCATGGGCGAAGGCTTTTTGCGCGTGATGAATCTGAGCGAGCTGGCGCTGCAACTGGCCGGCGGCGTGATCCTGTTCCTGATCGCGCTGCGCATGATCTTTCCGCCGCTGCCCGGGGAAGTGCCCGAGGAGGTCGGCGAGCCGCTGATCGTGCCGCTGGCCATTCCCGCGCTGGCCGGCCCCTCCGCGCTGGCCACCGTCCTGCTGCTGGTGTCGCAGGCGCCGGAGCGGCGCCTGGAATGGGTGGCTGCGCTGGCGGTGACGATGCTGATCTGCGCCGTGGTTCTGGTGCTGGCCGAGCGCATCCAGCGCCTGCTGGGCGACCGCTTCCTGGTCGCGGTCGAGCGCCTGATGGGCCTGATCCTGGTGGCCGTGGCGGTGGAGATGCTGCTGCGCGGCTTCAAGGCCTATGCGCTGCAACTGCGCTGAATATTCAAACTCAAAGACGATCCTCATGACAACACCTCAATTTTCTTCTGCGGCTCAATTGCCCACCACCCCCTGCTACCTCAACGGCGAATTCACCGCGCTGCGCGACGCCAAGGTCAGCGTCATGGACCGCGGTTTCATCTTCGGCGACGGCGTGTATGAAGTGGTGCCGGTGTACGCGGGCAAGCTGTTCCGCTTTGCCCAGCACATGGCGCGGCTCGACCGCTCGCTGGGCGAGCTGCGCATGCGCAATCCCCTGACGCAAGAACAGTGGCGCGGGGTCGCGCTGGAGCTGGTTTCACGCTATGCGCAGTCCACGGGTGCCCAAGCCGAACAGACCGACCAGCTGGTCTACATCCAGGTGACGCGCGGCGTGGCGCTGCGCGACCACGTCATGCCCACGGACATCGCGCCCACGGTGTTCGTGATGAGCAACAGCATGAAGCCGCCCACGCCCGAGCAGCGCGCCAAAGGCGTGGCCTGCATCACGGCCGACGACTTCCGCTGGGAGAAGGCGCACATCAAGAGCACCAGCCTACTGGGTTCGGTGTTTGCGCGCCAGCTCAGCTTCGACGCGGATGCCGTGGAGACCGTGATGTTTCGCCACGGTTTCCTGAGCGAGGCCGCAGCCAGCAACGTCTGGGTGGTCAAGGGCGGCAAGCTGCTGGGAACACCCAGGGACAACCTGGTACTCGAAGGCATCCGCTACGGCCTGATCGAGGAAATCTGCCGCGAAGCCGGCATTGCCTTCGAGCTGCGGCGCATCAGCCGCCAGGAGGTGCTGGACGCGGACGAACTGCTGCTGTCGTCTGCGACCAAGGAAGTACTGGCGGTGACGACGCTGGACGGCAAGCCCGTGGGCTCGGGCGTGCCCGGCCCGGTGTACGCGAAATTGTTCGCCGGCTGCCAGTTGGCCAAGGCGAAAGCTTGACGCGGCGACCGACCATGACCACCGCCGACACCCCACGCCAGGACTCGCTGATCGAGTATCCATCGCAGTTCCCGATCAAGGTCATGGGCCAGAAAGTCGAAGGCCTGGTGACTGCGATCACGCACATCGCGCATCAGTTCGACCCCGCCTTTGACGCCGCCACCATCGAGCTGCGCGAAAGCAAGGGCGGCAAGTATCTGGGCGTCACCATCACCGTCACCGCCACCAGCCGCGAGCAGCTCGACGAGCTCTACCGCACGCTGTCCACCCATCCGATGGTGAAGGTCGTGCTGTAGTCCCCATGGAGATCTCGCTGCATCACCTCGGTCGTGTGGACTATTTGCCCACGGCTGCCGCGATGCAGGAATTCACCGCAGCGCGCACGCCCGAAACCCCCGACCAACTCTGGATCTGTGAACACCCTCCGGTGTTCACGCAGGGGCTGGCAGGCAAGGAATCCCATCTGCTGCTGCCCGGCGACATCCCCGTGGTGCAAACCAACCGCGGCGGCCAGGTGACCTACCACGGGCCCGGGCAGGTCGTGGCCTATCCGCTGATCGACATGCAGCGCGCGGGCTACTACGTGAAGGAATACGTGTACCTGCTGGAAGAGGCCGTGATCAAGACCCTGGCCCACTTCAACGTCACCGGCCACCGCGTCGCCGGCGCCCCCGGCATCTACGTGCGCCTGGACGATCCTGGGTCGCACGCGCTGCTGCCTCAGCGACCGGTGAAATTGGGGTCGGATCCGGCGGAAAAGGGGTCAGAGCCGTTCCGCTACGCGGCCGGATCCAACCCCAATTCCGCCCACCCCGACTTCACCGGCCTGGGCAAGATCGCCGCTCTGGGTATCAAGGTCAGCCGGCACTGCACTTACCATGGGTTGGCGCTGAACGTGGCCATGGACCTGGAACCCTACTCGCGCATCAACCCTTGCGGCTATGCGGGTCTGCGCACGGTGGACCTTTCTACAATCGGCGTTTCGCTCAGCTGGCAGGACGCCGCCGAGCTATTGAGCCAAAAGCTTCTGATCTACCTCGCGCCATGAAACCCACAGAACCCAACACCGTGCGCGAAGCGCAAAGCGTCGCCAACTACGACGCCTCTGCCAAACAAAAAGCCGCCGCCAAGCTGTCGCGCATCCCGATCAAGGTGCAGGCCGGCGAGGTGCTGCGCAAGCCGGACTGGATCCGCGTCAAGGCGGGCTCTCCGAGCACGCGCTTCTACGAGATCAAGGACGTGCTGCGCCAGAACAAGCTGGTCACGGTGTGCGAGGAAGCCTCCTGCCCGAACATCGGCGAGTGCTTCGGCAAGGGCACGGCGACCTTCATGATCATGGGCGACAAGTGCACGCGGCGCTGCCCGTTCTGCGACGTGGGCCACGGGCGCCCCGATCCGCTGGACGCGAACGAACCCGAGAATCTGGCCAAGACCATCGCTGCGCTCAAGCTGAAGTACGTGGTCATCACCAGCGTGGACCGCGACGACCTGCGCGACGGCGGCTCGCAGCACTTCGTCGACTGCATCCGGCGCATCCGCGAGCTCTCGCCGCAGACGCAGATCGAGATCCTGGTGCCGGACTTCCGGGGACGCGACGACCGCGCCTTGGAGATATTGAAGGCCGCGCCGCCGGACGTGATGAACCACAATCTGGAGACCGCGCCGCGCCTGTACAAGGAGGCGCGCCCCGGCTCCGACTACGCCTTCAGCCTGAACCTGCTGAAGAAGTTCAAGGCGCTGTTCCCCGACATCCCGACCAAGAGCGGCCTCATGGTGGGCCTGGGCGAGACCGACGAAGAGATTCTGCAGGTGATGGCCGACATGCGCGCGCACGGCATCGACATGCTCACCATCGGCCAGT
This sequence comes from uncultured beta proteobacterium, assembly GCA_903838565.1. Lineage (GTDB taxonomy): Bacteria > Pseudomonadota > Gammaproteobacteria > Burkholderiales > Burkholderiaceae_C > CAIKVZ01. The sequence continues at coordinate 194,804 of CAILZB010000060.1, forward strand.
ACCTCGCGCCCTCCACGTCGCATCTCACGGTGAAGCGTTACGTGCACCCCGACACCTTCAAGATGTTCGAAGCCCGCGCCTACGACATGGGCTTCAAGCACGCCGCGGTCGGCGCCATGGTGCGATCGAGCTACCACGCAGACCAGCAGGCGGGGCACGCGCTGGGTACCCAAGCCACCTGATCGAACGCGCAGCAGCGCTCAAAGCCGAGGCACGGATGCATTCCCCTGAGCGACTGAACATCGGCCTGTGGTTCGACCCGCGATCGCTGCTGCAGCTCAGCGACGAGGCAACCTACCGGCGCGGCATGGCGCTGTACATCGATCAGAAGGTGCTGAGCCTGGAGATCGCACCCCTGGACGACCACTGGCTGCTGCGCGGCGAAGTGCAGGGCAGCTACCGCGTGCCGTACCAGCTGTCAATCGAGATGGCGATCCTGCCCGACGCTCGCATCGACTACTGGGACAGCGACTGCACCTGCCCGATGGAGAGCCAGTGCAAGCACGGCGTGGCGCTGATGCTCAAGGCCGCGTACCAGGGGCGCCTGTTGCTGGGCGCGCAAGCCGCCATCGCGCCCGCTGCTGCACGCAGCCCGGAGCAGATCGAGGCCGAGCGTCAGGCGCTGTGGCAGCGCGCGCAGGAACGATCCAGGCTGGAGGCCGAAGCGCAGCTGCTGCAATGGCTCAAGCTGATCGATAAGGCCGACCCTGCGGCCGAGCGGGCCAACCTCCATGGGCACGAGCGGCCCGAGCAATTCATTTACCTGTTGAGCGTGCTGGGCGCGCAGGCCCACCGACCGATGCTGCACTTGGCGGCCGTCGTGTCCTACCCCAAGGCCAGCGGCGGCTGGGCCAAACCCAAACTGCTGAAGACGCCGCCCTATCCGGGCCAGGCGATCCACGAGCGCGCGAGCGCCGCCGACCACGAAGTGCTGCAGCTGATCCGCGCCATGCCCGACCACCACAGCTACCGCTACAGCACGCAGTTCAGCGCCAGCGTCGCGCTCGAGGGTCAGGTCGGTCTGATCGCGCTGCAACTGGCGGCCAGCACCGGGCGCTTGTTCGTCAACGACGGCCACGGTGGCCCGGGCGCCGCCGTGCGCTGGGCCGAACCCCAGGCGCTGCAATGGGAGTGGCAGGAGGTCACGACCGCGAACGCCCTGGAGCCGGGCTGGGCTTTGCGCGCAAAGCTGGCGCGAAGCCAGGCCACACTCTGCCTGAACCATCCGCCGCTGTACCTGGACGTGGCCCAGGGCCTGTGTGGCCAGGTGCAGGCCGAGGGCGTGCCCGCGGCACAGCTCGATGCCCTGCTCAGGGCGCCGGCGCTGGCGCCCGCGGCACTGAAGAAGCACCAGGTCGAGCTGCTGCAGCGCCTGGGCTCGGTGCCGATGCCGCCGGTGCTGGAGACGCTGACCACGCTGCAGGGCATCACGCCCAAGGCCTGCCTGCATCTGACGGCTACGCCAACGCCAGACCTGCCATCGCGGGGCCTGATCCAGGCGCGGCTGCGCTTCGATTACGCGGGCCACCGCGGCTGGTGGGCGGGTCAGGGAACGAAGGTGCTGATCGATGGGCCCCAGGGCCGGCTGCTGCTGCAGCGCGACCCGGAGGCCGAGCTCGACGCCATCACGCGGCTGTTTGACTTGGGCCTTCAATCGGCAGACCAGGGGCTGTTTGCCATTCCTGGAAATCAGGCACAACACACCTGGCTGCATTGGGCCGACAACGGCTTTTCCGTGCTGCGCGACGCCGGCTTCGAGCTCACGTTGGACGACTCGCTCCAGGGCTGGATCGCGCACGCCGACACGCTGCAGGTGGAACTGCAGCCGCAGGGCGAGGACGAGGCCACATCGCCCTGGTTTGAGCTGTCGCTGGGCATGGAGATCAATGGAGAGCGGCACAACATCCTGCCCTGGCTGCCGGAGCTGATTGCGCAGGCGGCCGGCAGTCCGCTCAATCCTGAGACCGGCCTGCCCGAGCTCGCACCCTTCGTCTACCTGCGCGACGCCAAAGGCGCAGGCTTCATCCGCCTGCCCACGGATGCGCTCAGGCCCTGGATGGCTGCGCTGCTGGAACTGGTGGGCGAGCGCGAGCACAGCTTTTCCGCCGACACCCTGAAGCTCTCGCGCCTGGACGCCTTGCGCGCCACGGCGTCGCTGGGCGAAGGCGCTGTGTGGCAGGGCGCGCAAGCGCTGCGTGCGATCGTGCAGCAGCTCAGCGGCAGCACTGAGTTGCCCGAGGTGCCGGTGCCGGCCAGCGTGCAGGCGAGCCTGCGCCCCTACCAGCAGCAGGGATTGAACTGGTTGCAGTTCCTGCGCGCCTCCAGCCTGGACGGCATCCTGGCCGACGACATGGGACTGGGCAAGACGCTGCAGACGCTGGCGCACATCCAGGTGGAAAAGGACGCGGGCCGATTGACGCAACCGTCGCTGGTCATCGCCCCGGTGAGCCTGATGGGCAACTGGCAGCGCGAAGCCGCGCGCTTCTGCCCGCAGTTGCGCAGCCTGGTGCTGCACGGCAAGGACCGGCACGAGCTGGCCGACAGCATGCATGAGTACGACCTCGTGATCGCGCCGTACTCGCTGCTGCAGCGCGACCGCGAGCGCTGGCTGCAGGCGCGCTGGCATCTGGTGGTGCTGGACGAAGCGCAGAACATCAAGAACGCCAGCACACTCGCGGCGCAGGTGGTGGGCCAGCTGCAGACGCGCCATCGCCTGTGCCTGTCGGGCACGCCCATGGAGAACCATCTGGGCGAGCTCTGGAGCCTGTTCCACTTCCTGATGCCGGGCTTTCTGGGCAGCCAGGCGCGCTTCAAGCAGCTGTTTCGCAACCCCATCGAGAAGCACGGCGACGCCGAGCGGCTGGCGCAACTGCGCGCCCGCATCACGCCCTTCATGCTGCGCCGGACCAAGGCACTGGTGGCGTCCGAGTTGCCGCCCAAGATCGAGACCGTGATGCGCGTCGAGCTCTCGGGCAAGCAGGCCGACCTGTACGAAACCATTCGCTTAGGCATGGAAAAGACCGTGCGCGAAGCGCTCGACAGCAAGGGCCTGGCGAAGTCGCAGATCACCATCCTGGACGCGCTGCTGAAACTGCGCCAGGTCTGCTGCGACCCGCAACTGGTGCCGCTGGCTGCAGCGCAAAAGGTCAAGGCTTCGGCCAAGCTGGAACAGCTGATGGAACTGCTGCCCGACATGCTGGCCGAAGGCCGGCGCGTCCTGCTGTTCTCGCAGTTCACCAGCATGCTCACGCTGATTGAAGTGGAATTGAAAAAGCGCGGCCTCTCCTGGGTCAAGCTCACCGGGCAGAGCCAGAAGCGCGACGCGCTCATCGAACGCTTCACCAGCGGCGAAGTACCGCTGTTCCTCATCAGCCTGAAGGCCGGCGGCGTGGGCCTGAACCTGCCGCAGGCCGACACCGTGATCCACTACGACCCCTGGTGGAACCCGGCGGTGGAGACGCAGGCCACGGACCGCGCGCACCGCATCGGTCAGACGCAAAGCGTGTGGGTGCTCAAGCTGGTGGCGCAGGGAACGATAGAAGAACGCATACTGGCGCTGCAGGAGCGCAAGGCCGCACTGGCCGACAGCATGTACAGCGGCGCCGCGGCGCGCAAACAGCCGCTGTTCACCGAGAGCGATCTGGCCGAACTGCTCAAGCCGCTGTCGCAGTAGCGCTCAGGGTCGGTTGCTGCGCCCGGCTCGGGCCAATGCATCCGTCGCGGCAAAGCGCCTCCGTCCCATGCGCCGTGCGTCCCGGCTTGCGGGGGAATGCCTCGGGTCGATGGCGGCATCCGGCCGCCCGTCTCAACCCGTCTGCATAATCGCCCGCTATGCCCACCGCACCCTCCTCTTCTTCATCGCACAGCCGATCGGCCACGCTGCTGGCGCTGGGCGCCATCGGCCTTTGGTCCATGTTGGCCTCCTTGAGCGTGTCGCTGGCGCAGGTGCCGCCGTTCCTGCTGACCGGGCTGGCGCTGCTCGCGGGCAGCCTGATCGCGCTGCCGCTTTCGGGCTTCGACCTGCGCCAGTGGCGCGTGCCGCTGCCCACGCTCGCGCTGGGCGTGTATGGCCTGTTCGGCTACCACTTCCTGTTCTTCATCGCCCTGCGTTTCGCGCCCGCGGTGCAGGCCAATCTGGTGAACTATCTCTGGCCGCTGCTGATCGTGGTGCTGGCGCCGGTGTTGCTGCGCGGGCTGCACTTTCGCTGGCTGCATGTGCTCGCGGCATGCATCGGTTTTTCCGGGGCGGCTCTGGCCATCGCGGGCAACCGCGCGCTCGACGCGGGCTTTGCCTGGGGCTATGTTCCGGCCCTGGGCTCGGCCTTCATCTGGGCCAGCTACTCGCTGCTGACGCAGCGCGTGCCGCACTTCCCGACCGCGGCCATCGGCAGCTTTGCGCTGGTGTCGGGCCTGCTGTCGCTGCTGTGCCATGGGCTGCTGGAACCCCGCACCGCGTTGAGTGCAAGCGACATGCTGCTGATTGCCGCCCTGGGTCTGGGGCCGCTGGGAGCGGCGTTCTTTCTCTGGGACGCGGCGCTCAAACGTGGCGACCCCAGGCGCATCGGTCTGCTGAGTTTCCTCACGCCGCTGCTCTCGACGCTGCTGCTGCTTTGCCTGCGCCACGAGATGCCGGGCTGGCAGGTGCTTGCAGCCACGGCGCTGATCGTCGGCGCAGCCGCGATCGGCCTGCGCCAGCGCTGATTTTCACGCCAGCAATCAGCGCTCGGTCATCAGTTCGGCCGGGTATTCGGACGCCATCACCCGTTGTGCCCAGTCGCGCAGTTTGCTGGTGTCGGCACGCAACACTTCCTGCTTGACCGCCAGGATCTGCGACGGATGCATGGAAAAGCTGCGCAGACCCAGGCCCAGCAGCAGCCGCGTGAGGCTCACGTCGCCCGCCATTTCACCGCACACGCTCACGCCCTTGCCCTGGGCCTGGCCCTGGGCGATGGTGTCGGCCACCAGTTGCAGCACCGCGGGGTGCAGCGGGTCATACAGGTGCGCGACGGATTCGTCGGCGCGGTCGATCGCCAGCGTGTACTGGATCAGGTCGTTGGTGCCGATGGAGAGGAAATCGAAATATTTGAGAAAGATCCTGAGCGTGAGCGCAGCCGCGGGAATTTCTATCATGGCGCCGAGCTGCACCGGACCGTAGGCCTGGCCGCGTTGATCCAGCTCCGCGCGCGCCTGAGCCAGCAGCGCCAGCGTCTGGCGAATCTCGCTGGCGTGCGCCAGCATCGGGATCAGCAGCTTCACCTGGCCCTGCGCGGAGGCGCGCAGGATGGCGCGCAGCTGCGTGAGAAACATCGCCGGGTCAGCCAGACTCCAGCGGATGGCGCGCAGACCCAGCGCCGGATTCAGGTGCGCCTCGTCGCCAAGCCCCTGGTCGTGGCGCGACTCGATCTGCTTGTCGGCCCCGACGTCGACGGTGCGGATCGTCACCGGCATGCCCTGCATGCCATGCACCGCACGCACGTAGGCCTGGTATTGCTCCTCTTCGTCGGGCATGCGGCTCTGCCCCGACTGCGTGCGACCCATGAACAGGAATTCGCTGCGGAACAGGCCCACGCCGACCGCCCCTGCAGCCAGTGCGCCGATCGCGTCTTCGGGCATTTCGATGTTCGCCAGCAGTTCCACGCGCTGGCCATCGAGCGTGACCGCGGGCGTGTTGCGCAAGCGCGCCAGCTTGGTGCGCTCCAGCTCATACTGGCGCTGCTTGAAGCCATATTCGGCCAGGATGATGGGCGAAGGGTCGACGATCACGACCCCGGCCTCGCCGTCGATGATGATCCAGTCGTCCTGGCGGATGAGCTGGCTGGCCAAACGCGCGCCCACCACCGCCGGGATGTCCAGGCTGCGCGCGACGATGGCGGTGTGCGAGGTCTTGCCGCCGACGTCGGTGACGAAGCCGGCAAACACGCTTTGCTTGAACTGCAGCATGTCCGCCGGCGACACGTCGTGCGCCACCATGATCAGCGGCACGTCCACGGTGTCGTCCAGCAGCAGGTCCTGCTGCGTCTTGCGCTTGGGCGTGCTGTGCGCCACCGGCAGCGCCACGCCGCGCATGTGGCGCAGCACGCGCTCCACCACCTGCTCCAGATCGGCCTTGCGCTCGCGCAGGTACTCGTCCTCCATTTCGTCGAACTGCCGCGCAATCACCTCCAGCTGCGATGTCAGCGCCCACTCGGCGTTGTACAGCCGGTCGGCAATCCAGTGCTTGATGCCGGAGGTGAGCAGCTCGTCCTGCAGCAGCATCAGGTGCACATCGAGCAGCGCCGTGAGCTCGTGCGGCGCGTCCTTGGGCATGGCCGTCTGCAGGCGCTGGATCTCGTCCACCACGGCGTTGCGCGCGACGCGCAGCCGCTGGATTTCGGCTTCGATCTGCGACGGTTCAATGAAGTAGTGCGCCACGTCCACCCGGCTGGACGCCACCAGCACGGCGCGGCCGATGGCGATGCCGCGCGCGACCGGCGAGCCGTGGATGGAGAAGGTCATGCCTTACTCGCCTTCACCGAACTTGTCGGATATCAGGCCGAGCAGCGCCTCCATAGCTTCCTGTTCGCGCTCGCCGCTGGTTTCTATCTCCACGCTGCTGCCGATACCGGCGGCCAGCATCATCACCCCCATGATGCTCTTGGCGTTGACGCGGCGCTCGCCGCGCGCCATGAACACTTCGCACGGAAAACTACCCGCCAGCTTGGTCAGCTTGGCCGAGGCGCGGGCGTGCAGGCCGAGCTTATTGCTGATGGTCGTGGTGGTTTTGATCATGGGGTTTCTTCACCTGGTTTTGGGGTGCGGTAATGGCCACCTGCATCACGCCCTGGGCGCCGCCGGCGACGGCGCGCGCCACCAGCGCATCCAGCGGCTCGTGGCGATAGGTCAGCACGCGCAGCAGCATGGGCAGGTTCAGTCCGGCAATCAGCTTCGAGTTCACACCATCGACCAGCTTTTGCGCGACGTTGCAGGGCGTGGCGCCAAACACATCGGTCAGCACCAGCGTGTGGCTGGTCCCCAGCTGGGCCATGGCAATGCGCGCGCCGGCCAGACTTTCTTCCGGCGGCACATTGGGCTGCACGTCCAGCGCAAAAACATAGTCGCCGCAGTCCGGGAACACATGCAGTGCGCTGGCGCGAAACGCCTGCGCCAGCGGTGCGTGGGCGAGAATGAAGATGCCGTTCATAGCCCCTGATTATGCGGTTTCGCCAGCAGGAACCAGGCATACGACGCGATGCAGGTCAGCAAAAAAATGCCCAGGGCGCCCTGATACGCGGCGACCTCGCCCAGGCCCAGGCGCTTGAAGCCGTCCACCGTCAGGCCCACGCCCCACTGCACGACAAACACGCCGGCGAACAGCACCAGGTTGAAAGCGGACAGCGCGCGCCCGGCCAGCGCGGCCGGAAACGCCATGGCCACGGCCGGTTGTGCCAGGGAGACAAAGGTCGAGCCCATGCAATACAGCGCCCAGACCGCGGCACTCGCAGGGCCCAGGCCCGTGCCGCCAAGGATCAGCCAGGCCAGGAAGATGAAACTCAGCGGCAGGCCCCAGGCCATGAGTCGATCGGCGTGCAGGCCGCGTCGCGCCAGCACCGGGTTGACCCAGCCCCAGAGCGAAAAACTGCACAGCATCGTGACGTTGATCCAGAACATCCCGGTGGCAGCCTGCAGCGGCGAGTAATGCGCCACCTTCACCATCCAGGGCGACGCCCACAGCGTCTGCATCGCGATCAGTCCGCCGTAGTTGAAAAAACCCAGCGGCGCCAGACGGCGAAAGTAGGGGTGGCGCCAGACCTCGACATAGCTGCCGAGCAGACCTGCGCTGGCATGAGCCCCGGTCGCCAGGGAATTCCAGCGCGGCACCGACCAGGCGATCAGCAGCATCGCCAGACCGACGCAGGCGGCCAGCCCCCAGAAGATCGGGCGCCAGCCCAGCAGCGGCATGAGCCACTGCACCGGCAGCGTGGACGCCACCATGCCCATCGATCCGCTCATCAGCATCCAGGAGTTGGCGCGCAGCTGGATGGCGGGCTCCAGCCAGCGGCGGTAGGCGGTCAGAGGCGCCATCAGGCAGGCGCTCACGCCAGCGCCGCACAGCAGGCGCGCCGCCAGCAGCGCCGGGAAACTGGTGGCAGCGGAAAAAGCCAGGCAGCCCGCGACGGCCAGCGCCAGAAATGCCAGCAGCACCTGCTTCGGGCCATGCCGGTCGAGCCAACGCCCCAGCGGCAACTGCATCGCCGCAAAGCCCAGAAAATAGCCTCCGGCGAGTAACCCCAGGTCGCCCGCGCTGAGCGAAAACTCCTGCGTCAGCGTGGGCGAGAGCGTGGCCGTGATGGCGCGCACCAGTGCCGACAGGAAGTAGGCAAAGGCGAAGGCCAGAAACACCACTACGGCGGTGCGGCGCGGCAATACCTGCATGAAGGGGCGATCAGCAACCGCCGCCCCGCAGACCGTTCAAGATCACTTGGCCTTGAAGCTGTCGTGGCAGTTCTTGCAGGCGCCGCCCGTGGGTCCGAAAGCGGCCTTCAGGCTGTCCAGGTTGCCGGCCTTGGCAGCGGTGCTGAGCTTGGCCGTCTCTGCCATCAACTTCTCCGAGGCCTCCTTGAACTTGGCGGGCTGCGACCAGACTTCGGGCAAGGCCTTGGTGTTGCCCGCCTTGTCCGAGCCTTCAACAAACCCGGCCCACGGCAGCTTGGACATGTATTCCACGATGGCAGCACTGTCGGCTGCCTGCTTGGCATCGAACGGGGCTTTGCCATTGGCCATGGCGCCGAGGCGGCCGAAGTGCGTGGCCATCACGGTCAATGCGCTCTGGCGGTATTTGACGGCGTCTTCCGGTTTGGCAAACTGGGCCAGGGCGGGGGTGCTCAGGGCGGCGACCGATGCGGTCAGTACAAATGCGGCAATGGCTTTCATGGAATATCCTTGGCGGGTTGATTCGAGAATGTCGAGTGAGCGAGCGCAGCGCGCTCGCTTCCGGCGGAAGTGTAATGGCATAAAAATAGTTTTGCAGACGCGCCTGAATTCGGGCGCGCCGGCATGGATGAAGAACGGGGAATTCATGAAACACAGAATCAGGGTCTGGGATCTTCCCACCCGCATTTTTCACTGGGCCCTGGTGCTGTGCATCGTGGCTCTGGTCACCACCGGCGAGATCGGGGCTGACATGCTGCCCTGGCATTTCCGTGTCGGCTACGCGGTGCTCAGTCTGCTGCTGTTTCGCATCGTCTGGGGCTTCATCGGCGGGCGCTGGTCGCGTTTTGCTTCGTTTGTGCACCGGCCCTCCACTGTGCTGGCTTATCTGCGCGGTCAGGTGCGGCCGGAACACGCCGTGGGCCACAACCCGCTGGGGGCGGGCTCGGTGCTGGCGATGCTGTTCTTCCTGCTGGCGCAGGTGGGCAGCGGACTGTTCAGCGACGACGAGATCACCTCTTCCGGTCCGCTGGCCAAACAGGTGTCCAACGCCAGCGTGAGCCTGGCCACGAACTACCACGCCAACATCGGCAAGATCATCCTGATCGTGCTGGTGCTGCTGCACGTCGGCGCCATCGTGTTTTACCGCGTGAAGAAACAGCAGAACCTGGTACCGCCCATGCTGCACGGCGACAAGGAACTGGAACAGCCGATGGAGGGCTCGCGCGACGACGTGGGATCTCGCGCGCTGGCGGCGCTGGTGTTTGTGCTGTGCGCCGCGCTGGTGGCCTGGGGCGTGCAGTGGGCCGGATGAAACCCGGCGTTTCGCGCAGCTTCCTACAATCGGAGCCATGAAACCCATCGTCTACACCCGCGGCCAAGCCTTGCCGCAACTCCTTTCGCAACGCATCCTGATCCTGGACGGCGCCATGGGCACCATGATCCAGCGCTTCAAGCTGAGCGAGGAGCAGTACCGCGGCGCGGGCGGTCCTGCCGGAGCGTTCGAGCGCTTCAAGGATTTCCCGCGCGACGTCAAGGGCAACAACGAACTGCTGTCGATCACGCGCCCCGACGTCATCGCCGACATCCACGAGGCCTACCTCGCCGCCGGCGCGGACCTGATCGAGACCAATACTTTTGGCGCCACGCGCGTGGCGCAGGCCGACTACGACATGGCCGATCTGGCGTTCGAGATGAACCTGACTTCGGCAAAGATCGCGCGCGCCGCCTGCGACAAGTATTCGACACCCGAGAAGCCGCGCTTCGTCGCCGGCGCCTTAGGCCCCACACCAAAAACCGCCAGCATCAGCCCGGACGTGAACGACCCGGGTGCGCGCAACGTGGACTTTGAAACCCTGCGCGCCTCGTACTACGAACAGGTGCAGGCGCTGGTGCAGGGCGGCGCCGACCTGCTGCTGGTGGAGACCATTTTCGATACGCTCAACGCCAAGGCCGCGCTCTTCGCCATCGACGAGTATTTCGAGGCCACCGGCGAGCGTCTGCCCATCGTCATCAGCGGCACCGTCACCGACGCCTCGGGGCGCATCCTCAGCGGCCAGACCGTGACCGCTTTCTGGCACTCCGTGCGCCACGCCCAGCCGCTGGCCATCGGCCTGAACTGCGCACTGGGTGCGACGCTGATGCGACCCTACATTCAGGAGCTGCACCGCGCAGCGCCCGACACCTTCATCAGCTGCTACCCCAACGCCGGATTGCCCAACCCCATGAGCGACACCGGCTTTGACGAAACGCCCGATGTCACTTCGCGCCTGGTGCGCGAGTTCGCGGCCGAGGGCCTAGTGAACATCGTGGGCGGCTGCTGCGGCACCACGCCCGCGCACATCAACGCGATCCAGCAGGCGGTGGCGCCCCTGCCGGCGCGTGCGCTGCAACGCCCGTATTTCTACAAGGAAGCCGCCTGAGTCGGGCCCTGCGCGGGGCAAGCTGAAGGCCTGCTGCGCGCCTGGAGCCGCACCTAAACCGCAGGCAGCGCATGACGTGGGCGCGGCTCGGACGCGCTCTCGGTAGAACTACCCATTGTTCAAAAGGGTGGTGCCCCTGAAACTGAGCGCGGCCTCCTTCCAACCCCACTTCACGGAAAGCATCAGATGAGCAAAATTATTCAACGCGCGTCCATCGCCCTGGGTTCGATCCTGCTCGCGGGACTGTCCTTTGCGCAGGCGCCGGGCCTGAGCCGTGTGATCGTGGGCAAGGCCGACGTCTCCGTCCCGAACCGGGAGGCGGTCATCGCGCGCGTCGAAGTCCCGCCTGGCGGCGTGGCCGGCTGGCACAACCACCCGGGGGACGAGATCAGCTACGTGATGGAGGGCGAGGCCACTCTGCTCATCGCAGGTCAGGCGCCGCGCAAGGTTTCCGCGGGCGAGGCCTTCGTCATTCCTGGCGGTGTGGTCCACAACGCGATGAACAATGGCACGGTGACGGTCAAGCTTGTGGGCGTCTATGTGGTTGAAAAGGGCAAGCCGCTGGCGTCGCCAGCACCGGCACCGGCGCAATAACGCGGGCGCCCGGCTATCGGCTTGCAGCCATCCAGCGCGCCACCGTGGCGCGCAGTTCGTCGACGCGCAGCGGCTTGCTCAAGAAGTCATCCATGCCGGCCTGCGCCGTCTTTTCGCGGTCGCCGCTCATCGCATTCGCCGTGAGCGCGATGATCGGGATTTGGCGGTTCAGAACCTTTGAATGGAGTGAGCGTATCGCGCGAGTCGCTTCGTAACCATCCAGCACCGGCATCTGGCAATCCATCAGCACCAGGTCATAGTGCGTGGTCTCAAGGGCTTGAATGGCTTCGCTCCCATTTTGGGCAATGTCGACGGTGTAGCCGGACCGGGTGAGAAGCGTTTGCGCCACCTTCTGGTTCACGACGTTGTCCTCTGCGACCAGAATGCGGTAGCCATTGCGCTTCACCGGCAGGCTCTCTTCGATCGCCGGGACCGGTGATCTTTCCACATCGGGTCGCGGCTTTGCAGCCGTGTCGAGCACCCGAACCAGGGTTTCAAACAACTGGGCTGACTTCACCGGCTTGGACAGATACGCGACAAAGCCATTGGCTTGTGCGTCCGTCGCGCCATCACGCTGACTGATCGATGTCAACATCACCAGCGGCAGCGATTGCAGCCCTGGACGTTCATGAATCATGCGCCCCAATGTCAGACCGTCCACATCGGGCATCTGCATATCCAGCACCGCAAAGTCAAAGCGCCGACCCGCCGCGCGCTCCACCTCCAACATCGCGATGGCCTCTGCCGCACCGCTCGCCAGCGCCGCCTCACACTTCCACTGGTCAAACAGGATGGCGAGCAGGCGCCGGTTGGTGGCGTTGTCATCCACGGCCAGAACTCTTTTTCCAGCGAGGGCGTTGCGCGCTGCATGCGGCTGATGATCCGGCTGCGCCACGGGCAGATGAAGTGTGAACCAGAACACCGAGCCCTGTCCGAGCTGGCTGCTCACGCCAATCGCTCCGCCCATCAATTCCACCAGACGTTTGCTGATCGACAGCCCAAGGCCGGTACCGCCGAAGCGTCGGGTGACCGAGGCGTCAACCTGGGTGAATGCGCCAAACAGGCTGCCGATCTTGTCCGCTGAAATGCCCATCCCGGTGTCACGGACTTCGAACCGCAACTGCACGTGATCGGGAATTTCACTCCTCAAGCTGCTCACCTGAACCGCGACTTCCCCCGCCTCGGTGAACTTGATGGCGTTGCCACCGAGATTGATCAGCACCTGGCGAAGTCGCGTCGGGTCGCCGCGCAATACGCCGGGCACACCGGCATCCACCAAGGACACGAACTCCAGCCTTTTCTCTGATGCGCGAAAGGCCATCAGATCGGCCACCTCTTCAAGCTCGGTACGGATGTTGAAATCGACCTCCTCGAGGTCCAGTTTCCCGGCTTCGATCTTGGAAAAGTCCAGGATGTCGTTGATCAGCGTCAGCAGCGCATTCGCCGATTTGCGCACGGTCTCGGCGTATTCCCGCTGTTCATCGCTGAGCGGGGTCTCCAGCAGCAGTCCCGTCATTCCGATGACGCCGTTCATCGGCGTGCGTATCTCATGCGACATGTTTGCCAGAAACTCTGACTTGGCGATGGTCGCCACTTCGGCGGCATCGCGCGTGGCGATCAACTCCGCTTCGTTTTCGCGCACCCGGTGCACGTAAGGCGCGATGATGAAGCGATAGATGAGCGGGCTGACCAGCGCCGTCAGTAGCACGCTGTCCAACAGCGCTTCTGCATTCCCCGGCATGGCTGGCAGGAACTGGAACGCCACCATCAGCCCGCCTTCAATGACGAAGATGAATGCGCCGATCTTCGCCGTCAACAGCAGGACATTCTTGCGCTCTTCGTTATCTGTTGGCATCGTGCAGCCAGCCGAGCAGCCTCAGACTGGAGAATAGACTTAATGGGCCTGCTTGGCAGGCAGTGCGTGTCGTCCGCCAATAACTATAACCGGGATGACCCCTCGGGATGGGGCCCAGGCCGCGGGTTTGCACCCTGCGGCGCCATGGGAACGTTGATGCGCGCCGGCTTGCGCCAGATAGAAAAGCGGATCGCTCGCGCCCGGAACTGCAACGAAGCACTTGCCACAGTGATTGAAATCGGTACGATGGCTGTGATTCCCGTATTCCGGGGTTGTATGTTCCTGTCTGGAGGAGTGAGCGCCATGAGTCATTATTCGATCAGCATCAACGGCGCGACGCGTCAGGTGGAAGCCGCGCCAGACACGCCGCTGCTGTGGGTGCTGCGGGACGCTCTGGATCTGCCCGGCACCAAGTACGGCTGCGGCGTGGGCAGTTGCGGCGCCTGCATGGTGCAACTCAACGGCGTGCCCACGCGTTCGTGCATGACGCCGGTTTCCACGGTCGGGCGCAAGCAGGTCGTCACCATCGAAGGGCTGAGTCTGCAGGGCGACCATCCCCTGCAGACTGCGTGGCAGGAGCTCGATGTGCCGCAATGCGGCTACTGCCAGAGCGGGCAGATCATGACGGCGGCGGCGCTGCTCAAGGAAAATCCGAACCCCACCGACGCCGACATCGACAGCGCCATGGCCGGCAACCTGTGCCGTTGCGCAACCTATCTGCGCATCCGCGCCGGCATTCACCGGGCGGCCGAGCTTGCAGGGCAAAAGAAAGGGGTCGCATGAAACACCTTGATCAAACTGCCGTGCCAGCGAACGGGCCCGATCGTCGCGCCTTCCTGCGCCAGACGGCAGTGGGTGGCGGTGGTCTGGTGCTCGGGTTCTACCTGCAGGGCGCGACGGCGCAGAACCTGATCGCCAAGCCCGCGCGCGCCAGCACGTCTGGCAGCGAATTTCGACCGAACGCCTTCATCACCATTTCGCCCGAGGGCGTGGTCACGCTGGTCTCCAAGCAGCCGGAAATTGGCCAGGGCATCAAGACCTCGCTGCCGATGGTGATCGCCGAAGAGCTGGAGGTGGACTGGAAGGACGTGCGCATCGTCCAGGGCGATCTGAACCCGGCCTACGGTGGCCAGAGCGCGGGGGGCTCCACCTCGACGCCGAACAACTACAACCATTTTCTGCGGCTCGGCGCCACGGCGCGCACGATGCTGGTACAGGCTGCAGCGCAGACCTGGAACCTGCCGCTGGCCGAATGCGTGGCCGCGAACTCCGCCGTGCACCATCTTCCAAGCAAGCGCAGTCTGAGCTACGGCGCGCTGGCGGCGAAAGCGGCCACGCTGGACGTGCCGCCCGAGGCCCAGGTCAAACTCAAGGACGCCAAGGACTACAAACTCCTTGGGCAACGCATAGGCGGTGTGGACAACCGCGCGATCGTCACGGGAGCGCCGCTGTTCGGCATCGACGTGCGATTGCCTGGCATGCTGTACGCGGTGTACGAGAAATGCCCGGCCTTCGGCGGCAAAGTCATCAGCGCCAATCTGGCCGCGATCAAGGCGCTGCCCGGCGTGCGCGACGCCTTCGTGATCGAGGGCACGAACAACCTCAACGGGCTCATGCCGGGCGTGGCGATCGTGGCGGAGTCGACCTGGGCCGCGTTCAGCGCGCGCCGCCAGCTCAAGGTGAACTGGGACGAAGGCAGTGTGGCCAACGAAAGCTGGGACGGCTTCGTGGCGCAGGCGCAAGCGCTCTCCAAGAAACAGGGCAGCGTGCCCCTGCGCAAGGACGGCGACCCCGCGGCAGCGTTTGCGACAGCGGCCAAAACGGTGACTGCGGCCTACAGCTACCCGTTCATTTCGCACGCCAGCATCGAGCCGCAAAACTGCACGGCCTGGTTCAAGGACGGCACGGTAGAAATCTGGGCGCCGACGCAGAATCCGGCCGCGGGCCAGAACCTGGTGGCCAGCACGCTGGGCCTGGCCAAGGAGAAGATCACGCTGCACATCACGCGCAGCGGCGGCGGTTTCGGGCGCCGACTGAGCGCCGACTACATCGTCGAAGCCGCCGCCATCGCGCAACGCGTGGCAGCACCCGTCAAGCTCACCTGGTCACGCGAAGACGATCTGCGCCACGATCACTACCGCGCCGGCGGCTTCCACTTTTTGCGCGGTGCGCTCGACGCCAAGGGCAGGCTCACGGCCTGGCACAACCACTTTGTCACCTTTGCCAACCGCGTGCTGCGCGACGGTCAGTCGGTGTTGCAGCCGGGGAGCGGCGCCAGCCTCTCGGGCGACGAGTTTCCAGGCCGTTGGGTTGCCAACTGCCTGCTGGAGCAGACGCCGATGGAATGCGGCATCCCCATGGGGCCCTGGCGCGCGCCGGGCAGCAATGTGTTTGCCTGGGTGTTCCACAGTTTCATCGACGAGATGGCACACGCGGCCGGGCGCGATCCGCTCGAATTTCGGCTGGAGATTCTGGGCAACAAGGATGTCCTGCCCGGCAGCGGCGAGCGCGGCGTGCCCTACAACGTGGGGCGCATGCGCAACGTATTGAAAGAGGTCGCACTGAAGGCCGAATGGGGTCGCAAGAAGTTACCGCGTGGACAGGGTCAGGGCATTGCCTTTCATTTCAGCCACCGCGGCTACATCGCCGAGGTCGCCGAAGTCACCGTGTCCAAGGCGGGCGAGCTCAAGGTGGATCGCGTGGTGGTGGTGTCCGACATCGGCGCGCAGATCGTCAACCTGAGCGGCGCCGAGAACCAGGTGCATGGTTCGGTCATCGACGGCCTGGGCACGCTGATGTTCGCCGAGCTCGACATCCAGCGCGGTCGCGTCGTGCAGCGCAACTTCACCGACTACCCGATGCTGGGCATTGCCGACGCGCCGCCGCGCATCGACGTGCACTTTCTCAAGACCAACGAGCCCGTGACCGGCCTGGGCGAGCCCGCCCTGCCGCCGCTGGCACCGGCCGTGTGCAACGCGATCTTTGCCGCCACCGGCAAACGCGTGCGCCAACTGCCGCTGAGCCGAGCGGACTTGAGCTGGAGTTGAAGGCGCGCACGAGACGGTTTGCGCTTGTTCTTGATATGACAAATTGGTTGCCATGACTACATCCACCCGCGCGATGCGGTGAGAAGCCATTACCCGTGACGCGCAGTATTGAGCATGGCATCGCGCAAAATTTCGTTCAGGCGAGTTTGATAGCCGGTGCCTTGAGCCTTGAGCCACTCCACTACATCGGCATCAATGCGCACGGTCAGCTGCTGCTTGATCGGCCGATAGAACTTCGCACGCACCGCACCATTCCAGTCGCGCGCATTGGTCGCCGGCAAATCAGAGAAATCGATGTCGCTCTCAGGCTTGGCCGCCAACGCAGCCAATTCCTTACGGACGGATTCAGGCACCTTGCTCATAAATTTTTCTCTCCAACTTCGTTGCGCGTCGCGCAGAAATTATCCGTATATGCTCGTTGCCACTCTCGGTTTCATGCCAGGTGTGTGCCACCAGGAGCAAGACGACACCGCCCACTTGGCCCGAGGTCTGCCAGCGCTGCTCACCGTGTTCGATGCGGTCTTGCCTCGTGATGTGCAACGGGTCATCGAACACCAGCTGGGCTGCTTCGAAACTCACGCCATGCTTGCGCTGGTTGATTTCGTTTTTGGCATCGTCCCACGAAAACAAGTGTAGCCCCTGTTATGTAGTTACATAACTATAACCATCGTCCCTCGCCTGCACGAGCGTTGGCGGCAAGCTGAAGTGTCGGGATGCAACTTTTTCCATGAAAATCAAAAAGCTCGTGTATGATTTTCATGGATGATACCGAGAAACATTGAATCCTCCCTGCGTTCCCGCTTGACCACCGTGGTCCCGGCGGTGGTCTTGCTTGGACCACGCCAAGTGGGCAAAACCACGCTCGCGCGCAAGGTCGCGGCCGATTGGCCGGGTGGCTCGGTGTACTTGGACATGGAGCGCCCAGCAGACCGCCGACGCTTGGACGATGCCGACGCCTACCTGCGAGGGCAGCAGGGCAAGCTGGTGGTGATCGACGAGATTCAGCGGGCTCCGGGATTGTTTGAAGTGCTGCGCGGCATCATCGATGACCGACGCGCAGCGGGCGAGCGCTTCGGTCACTTTCTCTTGCTCGGTTCGGCGGCGCTGGACCTGATGCGCCAATCCTCGGAGACGCTGGCGGGGCGAGTGGCGTATCTGGAAATTGCGCCGGTGGATGTGTCCGAGGCCAGCGCCACGCATATCGACACCCAAGCACTGTGGCTGCGGGGTGGCTTCCCTGAAAGCTTGCTCGCCAGCAGCGACGGCACCAGCATGGACTGGCGGCGAGATTTCATCCGCTCCTACCTGGAGCGCGACGTGCCCATGTTTGCCCCGCGCATGCCCGTGGAAACACTGAGTCGCCTCTGGACCATGCTGGCGCACCAGCAGGGCGGATTGTTGAATCAGGCCCGCCTAGGGGCCAGTCTGGGCATCTCCGCACCCACGGTGTTGCGCTACACCGATCTGATGGTTGACCTGCAACTGGTGCGTCGCCTGGCACCCTGGAGCGGCAACGTGGGAAAGCGTATGGTCAAGGCCCCAAAGGTCTATGTGCGCGACAGCGGCATCTTGCACGCGCTGCTCAATCTTCAGACCGTGAACGACCTGCTCGGCCATCCCGTGGTGGGACCCAGCTACGAGAGCTTTGCCATCGAAAACCTCATTCAGTGCGCGGGCGCCAGCCGAAAGCCGTATTTCTATCGCACCCACCAAGGCGCAGAAATCGATCTGCTGCTGGACCGTGGCGGCAAGCCGGAGATGGCGATCGAGGTCAAACGCTCGTCCGCGCCGACACTGGACAAGGGCTTTGCCCAAGCCTGCGACGACCTGGGCGTGCAGCAGCGCTACGTGGTGTATCCCGGCGACGAGACCTACTCCGTGCGGCACGGCACGCAGGCCATCGGGTTGCAGGCGCTGGCGCAGCAGTTGCAACAAGATGGTTGAATTTTTCCACGTTACGCCACTTGCGTGACTGCGCAACGGGCGTGTATCAAGAGACAAAACCCGTCAACAATTTGTTGGCGCACCGCAAGTACCTACTACCGCCGCTACTTCTCTGGGCGTCATATCTGGGTGAATCCGATTCTCGTCAAGTATCCAAAAGTGGGGTCATAGTATTCCGGGTGGCGCGTGTGATCTGCGGCATCCCCTTCTGGGATGACAATCACCATTCCCTGCCTGGCACGAGTCATAAGAACTCGGTAAGCGTTCTTCAAATAGGTCTGTCGCTCAGCAAGTTTGATGCGATTCCAGCGCGACCCGACAAATGAAAAATTCTGCCAGCCTGCATCCGAATATCGAAAATCGGCATCCCATACAAGGCACGCCCAATCAAGCTCAAGTCCTTGTACGTGAAATTCCGTTGCGACGTCTTCAAGGAAATACGAGGCACGTACATCCTCTTTGCCATCGAGAAACCAATGAACAGGATCGACCGGCGACCGAACGTCGATGGCGTGCGGTTTCAGGCGCTGTGCCTGCGAAGAGACGACTATCCCATACCGCTCCGTTCCTCGGGCGCGACTTCTCAGCCACTCTTTCGCACGAGAAAGGTCCCTGGTAATGACTATTGGATAATGGGGGTCGACCATCTTTAGTGTTCGTTGCGCTTCCATTTCATCGCGATCCAAGACCTGTTTAACAAGTGAGGAAACGCGTTCTGCTCGAAACGAGCGCATTGAAACTCCGAGGTGCAAATCGTCGTTGAACTTGACGTTTGACCGATCAGCCAATGCGCTGAGAACAACTCCAGCGCCATATTCTTCTTCGTGCAAACGCGAGGAAATATGTATATCCCAATCTGGGAATGAACGCTGTAGTGCTTCGATCCATTCGCGAATTCCCGCCTCGCCGGTGTTGATCTCCCGCCCGCCGCCAACCAGGCAAATAACCACGGCCCAGTCCTTATGTCGGTCCAGACAGGAAATCAGAAACTCTGGCTCCGACTGACCGAAGTTCGGTCTTTGCTTCTTGCGCAGCATGAATGCAGCCGTCTGTTCGAGGTTCCACGCTCGCTGAGCCTCGTCAAAAATCGCAACATGTTCCGATGGTGGATTGTGTTGATCAATGAGGCATTCATCTCGAAAGTGATGGACGTTCTGAATGAGCGCTTTGACTTCACTAAGCGCCACCCCCTTCTTTAGTTTGCGCCCGGCTTCAGCCTCGCGCTCAACCCGGTCTCGTGCCAGGGCCTCCCTGAGAATCGCAACCAATGGGCCGTTTCCAGAAAGAAAAACACTGTGAAGGTCACTGTCCTTGTCGCTATGCGTTGTTGCGACATTCAGCCCTACAAGCGTCTTGCCTGCACCGGGGACGCCCGTAACAAAGCACACTGCTTTTCTCGATGCCCGCCTGGCCGAATCGATCACTTCGGAAAGCGCTGCTGAGGTCTTTATGAGATTGACCGCGCCAGCATCACTGCGCGAAATGTCGGCGACAGCGTGGCCACCGTACAAGGCCAGTGCAGCTTCAATGATGGTTGGCGTAGGACGGTAGCGCCCGGCTTCCCACTCGGCAGAATCGATGATGGGACCGTCGCAAAACGAGAGCACAGCATCTATGACTTCACGAAGTTGATCGGTCGACGCCTTGATGGGCAGAAGTACGCCGTCATTTTGCAAAGTTGTTCGAACAGTCCAATGTGCGACCTTTGCTCTCGTTGCGATAAGAATTGGTGCAACCGGCTTATGGTGTGTGGTTTCGTGAAAATTCTTGAGGTCTACCGCGTAGTCAAATACTTGGTCAATCGCGCTTCCCGAGAAGGTAGCTTCTCCAACCTTGAATTCGATGACGAAGATGACTTGGTCGATCACCAGCAAAACGTCGATCCGCTTTCCGAGGCGCGGAACTCCATACTCAAAATAGACTTTTCCTCGTCCGCAGTAGGGTTCCAGCGTGACCGAAAGAATTCGGATTTGCTCCAGCCATGCGTCGCGCTGGGTTGCCTCAATCGGGAACGGACTGCCACGAGTGAGGTTGCCGAGGATCGCGTCAGATGGGCGATGCAAGAAGTCTTCGATCAAGTCAAAGTAGTACGCGCGATCGGTCATATAAACCCGCTAATCGGCAGCGATTGATGGTCGGAGGGCGCAGGTGACCGGTACTCACGCCTTCTTCAGGAAGCACGCCTTGAGCATGAAGCTGCCGGCGTCCATCTTGCAGTCCACCTCGTGGTCGCCGGCATCTTGCGGCAGGCGGATGCTCTTGACCTTGCTGCCTTTCTTGAGCACGGTGGACGAGCCCTTGACCTTCAGATCCTTGATCAGGATGACGGAGTCGCCGTCGGCCAGCGGGTTGCCGTTGGCGTCGCGCACCACGCCGTCCGAGGTGGCGCCTTCCTCCTCAGCGCTGGGCGCGGTGGCCGGCCACTCGTAGGCGCAGTCCGGGCAGATGAAGTTGTCGCCGTCGACGTAGGTGTTTTCGAGGCCGCATTGGGGGCAGGGTGTGAGGGTGTGGGTCATGCCCCGATTATTCAGCACTCGCGCCCGAATCCTTGGCCACCTTGATCCATTGGGTGGTTTCGGCGCGGAGTACGTCAGCGTGCAGCCGGCGCCACCGTGCCGCGCAGACCCACCCGCTGCACCGCCTGCGTCACGCGAGCCTGCGCTTTCATGTCGGCAACAAAGCGCTGCAGCCAGGGCGCGGCCTGTGCCCGCCCCTTGGGCAGTGCGATCGCGAAATGCTCCAGGCCCCAGTGCCCGTCGAGCACACGCGCGCCCGGCAGATCGTCGGACATCTCGAACAGTATGGCCTTGTTCGTGGCGAAGGCTTCGAGCTGGCCCGAAGCCAGCATCGCGATCGCGCTCTTGAGCGTGGGCGTGCGCACCATGAGCGCGTGCTGGAACTCGCCCGCGAGCTCGCGCTCGGTCGAGCTGCCCTGGCTCACGCCGATGCGTGTGCCCGGACGGTCCACATCGGCCTGCGTTGCGATCGATGAAGCGGCGGGAACCAGATAACCCTTTTCCACCTCCAGCAGGGTGGATGAGAAATCCATGTCCTGCAGGCGCTCAGGCGTTTCGTTCGTGAACGACGCGTCCACCTGGCCCGACTTCACTGCCGTCAACACATCGGCGTTCTTCAGGAACACCACCGGCTCGAAAGGAACACCCAGGCGCCGTGCCATCTCTGCGCCCAGATCGAATCCCAGCCCCTTGGCGGTCCCGGAAGCGGGGTCGCCGATGAGGGACGTGGGGCTGCCCGGATAAAGCCCGACGCGCAACTTGCCGCTGGGCGCCAGCACTTGCGCCATCGAGGACGCAAGCGGCGCACTGGTGCAGCCGGCCGTCAGCGCTGCCACCAGCGCCATGACCCCGAAGACCAGGGTGGACAATCTTTTCGTCATGGCGAGCTCGCTCGGGGTCTTGGGTGATGGCGCGGCGTCAGGACTCGAACTGATACAGGCGCATCGGGTTCTCCACCAGCAGCTTGCGCTGCAGCGCAGCGTCCGGCGTGTACAAGGGGATCAGATCCACCAGTGCGCCGTCGTTGGGCATGGTCTTGACGTTCGGATGCGGCCAGTCCGTTCCCCACAGCACCCGGTCCGGCGCCGTCGCTATCAGGCGGGATGCGAACGGCGCTGCGTCGTGAAACGGTGCGCCCAGCGATGACACCCGTTCGGCACCGCTGATCTTGACGTAGCACCGCGGGTCGCGGCGCAGCAGATCGAGCAGGATCTGGAACGGCTTTTGTTCCAGCCCGTCTTTGGCCTCCACGCGCCCCATGTGGTCGATGATGTAGGGCACCGGCAGGCGGTCCAGCAACGGGTAGAACTGCGGCAGGTCGATGGCGTCGAAATGCAGGTCCAGATGCCAGCCCAGCTTGGCGATCCTGGCCACCGTGCGGTCGAACACCGCCATGTCGGGGAATCCGCCCAGGTGCTTCACGAAGTTGAAGCGGCAACCGCGAATGCCGCCCCGATCCAGCTCGCGCAGCTCGGCGTCCGAGGTCGCATCATCGACGTTCGCGATGCCGCGGTAGCGCCCCTTGCTGGCGGCGATGGCGTCCACGACCACGCGGTTGTCGCTGCCGTAGAGGCTGGCGTTGACGATCACGGCGCGCTCGATGCCGATCTTCGCGTGCAGCGCGGCAAACGCCTCCAGGCCCGAATCGGGCGGCGTGTAGCTGCGCTTGGGCGAGTAGGGGTAGCGCGCTGCCGGTCCGAAGATATGGCAGTGCGTGTCGCAGGAGACCGGCGGCGCCTTGAAGGCCGGTGTCCGGGTGTCCGGATCCGGCCCGGGAATGCCCGGGATCTCCTTGCGCGGGGCGGAACCGACAGCCTGCGCGGCTGCGCCGCCAGCCGTCAGCGCCGTCGCCGCGATCGCGGCCAGCTGATTCAATGCGTCTCTTCTTTTCATGCTGTTGACTCCTTGGGGGAATTCAGATCGGGAGATCCGCCGTTCAGAACGCGCGTGAGTTGGCTGTGGTCGAGCGCGCCTTCCCACTTGGAAATGACGAGGGTGGCGACGGCGTTGCCGATCAGGTTCGTGGGCACCAGCCCTTCAGCCAGCAACCGGTGCACGCCCAGCACCAGCGCCACGCTGGCCACCGGAATCGAACCCACGGTGGACAGCGTGGCGGCCAGCACCACAAAGGCCGCACCGGCCACGCCGGCCGCGCCCTTGGACGTGAGCAGCAGCACGGCGAGCAGTCCGACCTGCTGATACAGGTCCAGCGGCGTGTTCGTCGCCTGCGCCAGGAACACGCTGACCGCGGCCAGATAGAGGCAGGTGCCATCCAGGTTGAAGGAGTAGCCGGTGGGGATCACCAGCCCCACGACGCTGGACTTGCACCCCAGCTGCTCCATCTTGATCAGCATGCGCGGCAACACCGCCTCGGAGGAGGTGGTGGCGAAGCAGATCAGTATCTCCTCGCGCAGGAAGCGCATGAGCTTGAACAGGCTGAAGCCGCACAGCCTGGACAACGGTGCCAGCACCAGGAAGATGAAGACCAGGCAGATCACGTAGAAACACAGCAGCAGATTGCCCAGTGAGACCAGCGACGAGGCGCCGTATTTGCCCACGGTGAAGGCGATCGCGCCAAAGGCGCCGATGGGCGCGGCCCACATCACGATGGCGACGGCCGAAAACAGCATCTGCGAGACCAGATCGAGCAGCTTGAGCAGGGGTTTGCCATGCTCTCCCAGCGCGATCAGCGTGCTGCCAAAGAGCACCGAAACGAACAGCACCTGGAGCACGTTGCCTTCGGCAAACGATCCGACGATGGTCGAAGGGATGATGTTCAGCAGGAACGGCACCACGCCTTGCGCCGCCGCCTGACCGGTGTAGGCCTTGACCGAACCGGCGTCCAGGCTGGACGCGTTGATGTTCATGCCGGCGCCGGGCTGCCACAGATTCACGATCACCAGCGCCACGATCAGCGCCACGCTGGTCACGACCTCGAAGTAGATCAGCGCCTTGATCGCGACCTTGCCCACGCGGGAGACGTCGTCCATCTTCGCAATACCCAGCACCACGGTGCAAAAGATGATGGGCGCGATCAGCATGCGGATGAGCTTGATGAAGGCGTCGCCCAGCGGCTGCATGTTCTGCCCTGCGCTCGGGTAATAGTGGCCCAGCGCGACACCGAGCACCATCGCCAGCAGCACCTGGACCCAGAGCTGCCTGAACCAGCGGCGCGGTCCCGCAGAAGTTGTTGGTGCGAGCATCTCAGTCGGGCTTGATGTTGGCCGCCTTGATGACCCGGCCCCAGTGGCCGGTCTCGGCGCGAATGAAGTCGGCAAACTGTGCCGAACTTCCTGCCTTGACGACGACGCCCAATTCGCCCAGACGTTCCTGCAACTCGGGCTCGGCCAGAACCTTCTGCAGTTCCGCATTGACGCGCTGCACGACGCTTTGCGGTGTGGCCGCCGGCGCCACCAATCCCCACCAGACCGAGACTTCAAAACCGGGCAGCCCCGACTCGGCCACGGTGGGCACCTCGGGCAGCAGCGCCAGGCGCGTGGGGCTGGCAACGGCCAGGGCGCGCAGCTTGTGCGCGCGCACCTGAGAAATCACCTCGACCGGGTTCAGCGGCATGAAGGAGATGCGCTCCCCCAGCAGATCGGTGAGCGCCGGTGCGCCGCCCTTGTACGGCACGTGCAGCACGTCGATGTGGGCCGCCTGCTTCAGCGCTTCGCCCGCGAGATGGCCCGAACTGCCGTTGCCGGCGGAGGCGTAGCTCAGCTTGCCGGGCTCGGCCTTGGCCTGGGCCAGCAGATCCTTGAAGGTCTTGGCAGGGGACGACGCGGGCACGACCAGCACCAGCGGCGCCTGGCCGATCTGGCCCACCGGCGCGAAGTCACGCTGCGGATCAAACGTGAGCGACGAGAACAGGCTAGCGTTGGTGGCCAGGGCGTTGGCCGTCATGAGCAGCGTGTAGCCGTCGGGTGCGGCCCTGGCGACCGCGTCCATGCCGATGTTGGCGCTGGCGCCGGGCTTGTTGTCGACGATCACGGTCTGACCCAGACGCAGTGCCAGCTTTTGCCCGGTGAGTCGTGCGATGGTGTCCACTGCGCCGCCGGCGGCATAGGGCACGACGATGTGGATGGGTTTGGCCGGCCACGCCTGGGCCAGCGCAGGGGAAGTGCAAACGGCGCAGCCAAGCGCCAGCATCAAGGTGGCAATGCCAATTTTTTTCACGGTGTGTTCCTGTGGAATGTTAAAACTCGGCCTTCTCGCCAGGCTTGAGCGCGAGCACCTGGGTGCTGCCCTGTCCCAGCGCCTGCACGAATTCGGGCGCCGTGCCCTTGGCCAGCGGATTGGTGCCGTAGTGCATGGGGATGACGAACTTGGGGCGCAGCCACTCGCGCGTCGCATAGGCCGCTTCCACCGGCCCCAGGGTGAAGTTGCCGCCGATCGGAATCAGCAGCACATCGGGCTTGTAGTACTCGCCGATGAACTTCATGTCCATGAACAACCCGGTGTCGCCGGTGTGGTAAATCTTCAACCCGTTTTCCAGTTCGATGATGAAGCCCACGGGCTCGCCTCCCACGTGCACCTCGTCCAGCCCCGTCGTAGGGTTCTTCCAGACAAACAGCGACGAGTGCTCGGCGTGCACCGCGGTGATCTTGATGCCGGGCACGTCGGCGAAGGGCGTGACGCTACCGCTCTTGTTCATGCGCGGCGCCAGTTCGGGAGGCAGCACCTTGAGCACCGTCAGCGTCTGGTTCAGGTCGCCCGGCGCCAACACCCTTGCCTGGTTCAGCAGCGCCAGCGCGGGTGCGTCGGCGATATGGTCGAAGTGACCGTGCGTGACCAGGATCAGGTCGACCTTGCCCAGCTTGGCCAGGTCCTTGTACTGCTGCGGCGTGGATGGATTGGTGCGCAGCCAGGGGTCGATCACGATCACCTTGCCAGTGGGCGTGGTCAGGCGAAAGGCGGATTGCCCCAGCCACAGCAGTTCGGCCTTGCCGGTTTGCGCCAGCCCCAGGCTGGTGGCGCAGACCAGGGCCGCAGCGGCGAGCACTCGGGTAAAGAGGGAAAATGGCATGGCTTGGTTCCTGTCATGTGTGGTGGCGCTGGGGTCCACGGACATCATAGGGAACTCGCGCCACAAGGCAGATGCCATTTCCCGCTACGAGCTATAGCAATTTCTTATACGCCGGCGACCGGCGGCCAGGGTCTGCCGCCAATGTCCAGGCTCAGTACAGCGTGCCCAACGCGGCCGGCGAGAAGTCCAGCAACTCGTCGCGGCGGCCGTCACGCACTTTTTGCACCCACTGCGGGTCGTTGATCAACGCGCGTCCCACCGCAACCAGATCGAAGTCTCCGCGATCGAAGCGGCGCAGCAGTTCGTCCAGCGGTGCAGGTTGCGACGACTCACCGCCGAAGGCAGCCAGGAATTCTCCCGACAGGCCGACCGAGCCGACGGTGATCGTGGGCTTTCCCGTGAGCTTCTTGGCCCAGCCGGCAAAGTTCAGATCCGAGCCTGCAAACTCCGGCTCCCAGAAGCGCCGCTGCGAGCAATGGAAGATGTCGGCGCCGGCGTCGGCCAGCGGTTGCAGCCAGGCTTCCATTTCCTGCGGCGTCCTGGCCATCTGCACCGTGTAATCCTGCTGCTTCCACTGCGACAGGCGGATGATCACGGGATAGTCAGGGCCGACCTCGGCACGCACCGCGCGCAGGATCTCGGCGGCGAATTTGCCGCGCTGCGGCAGCGTCGCACCGCCAAAACTGTCGCTGCGATGGTTGGTTCCATCCCAGAAGAACTGGTCGATCAGGTAACCGTGGGCGCCATGCAATTCGATCGCATCAAAGCCCAGTCGCTTGGCGTCACCGGCGGCGCGCGCAAAGGCCGCGATGGTGTCGGCAATGGATTCATCGCTCATCGCCGTGCCGTAGGGCTTGCCCGGTGCGGCCAGCCCCGACGGGGAGTCGATCGGCTCCGGCACGGCCCAATCAGTGCGACGGTTGCGCACCGCGCCCACATGCCAGAGCTGCGGCGCCATCACGCCGCCGGCGGCATGCACGGTGTCGATCACCTGTTTCCAGGCTGGCAGGGCATCGCCCCAGAAACGCGGCACCTTGGGGTCGTTCGAGGAGGAAGGGCGCTCGATCACCGTGCCCTCGGAAATGATCAGACCGACGGCGGCAGCGGCGCGGCGCTGGTAGTACTCGGTCACTTCCTTCGTCGGAATACCCCCTGGCGAAAAGGAACGGGTCATGGGCGCCATGACGATGCGGTTGGGCAGCTTCAGGGTCTTGCACTGGAACGGGCTAAACAGGGAATTCAGAGGCATGGAGAGTCCTTGGACGGTGAGCGCCGCGGTGGGCGAAAAAGCAATTTTTATTCTATCGGTTGCGCGCTGGGGCACGCGTCGCCGACGTGGCACTCAGTGCGCCCAGAGCCGCGAGAAACTCGCCACCGACGCCAGCGCGGCAAAGACCGCGCCCAGCGCCAGCGCCAGCGTCGGGCCGTGCGCGCCGACCAAGCCGAAGCACAGCGCCACGAGGGCCGCGCCGGTGGTCTGACCGATGAGCCGCGCCATGGCGATCATGCCGCTGGCGCCGCCGCTGCGCTCAGGCGGAGCGCTGGACATCAGGGCCTTCAGATTGGGCGATTGGAAGAAGCCGAAACCGATGCCGCACAGCGCCATGCGCAGCACGATGTCCAGCGCCGTGGGATCGATGGGCAGCATGGCCAGCGACACCATGCCCGCGCTCAGGATTGCCAGGCCCACGCCGCCCAGCAGGCCCGCCGGGTGGTAATCCGAAAGCCGTCCGGCGATGGGTGCGGCCAGCGCCACCACGATCGCCCAGGGCGTCATCAAAAATCCGGTTTCTATCGGGTTGCGATGCAGCACCTCCTCGAAGTAAAAGGGCAGCGACACAAAGGCCAGACCCTGGGCGGTAAACGAGCACATGGCGGTGAGGGTGGAAAGCGCAAACAGCGGTCGGCGCAGCAGATCCACGGGCAGCATCGGTGCCGGGTGGTCCGCCTGGCGCCGCAGCAACAGCGCTCCTGCAACCAGGGCCAGCACCAACGGCGCCAGCACCCAGGGCCAGGGTTCGCGCTGCGCGGCCGAGCCCAGCGCCAGGATCAGCGCGGCGAAGGTGATGGAGGTCAGCAGCGCGGTCAGCGGATCGAAACCGTGGCCACGACGCGCCGTGCGCGGCAGCGCCGGCCAGGCAAAGGCCAGCGCGATCAGGCCCAGCGGCACATTGATGGCAAACAGCCAGGGCCAGGCCGCGATGGCCAGCACCAGCGACGCAATCGTGGGGCCGGCCGCAAAGGAGACGCCGACCACGAGCGCGTTCAGCCCCACGCCGCGACCCAGACGCGAGGCCGGATAGATCAGGCGAATGAGGGCGATGTTGACGCTCATGATGCCACCCGCACCGATGCCCTGGAGCGCGCGCGCCGCCGTCAGCGTGGGCAAAGTGTTGGCCAACGTGCACGCCAGCGAGGCAGCAGTGAAGACGCCCAGACCACCCAGAAAGATGCGCCGCGGACCCAGCAGATCGCCCAGCGCGGCCAGCGGCAGCAGGCTGGCGACCACGGCCAGCTGGTAGGCGTTGATGACCCAGATCGAAGCGGCCGGCGGCGCGTGCAGATCGGCCGCGATGGCCGGCAGCGCGGTGTTGGCAATGGCGGTGTCCAGCGAGCCCAGCGCCACGCCCATCAGGATCGCCAGCAGCGCCCGCAGGTCCAGCCCCTGCGCCGGCTTCGGTGTGGGGTGGTTGGCGGGCGAGTGCGGCGATGGGGTCATGGGCTAAATATAGCGGCACAGGGATTCGGGGGCGCCCACGGGCTTGTGCCAAACTCGGCCGGCGCCGGCCGCTGCCGCCGGCCGCTTCAACCCTGGCCATGAATTCATCCGCACGTCCCACTGCTCACGCCGTTGCCACGCTCGCCATCGCGGCTCCCTGGCTCAACCCCTTCGCTTCCGGCCCTTCGCCGCCGGTGCAGCAATGGCTCTTCACCGGCCTGTGCGCCGCCGTGTTGCTGCTGTGGCTGGCGCTGCAACAGCCCGAGCGCGGCGAACTGGCTCGGGCGACCGCATCCGGCTGGCTGCTGGCGGCTCTGGCCAGCAGCGCCATCGGCCTGGTGCAGTACTTCGGCGCAGCGGACGCGTTCGCGCCCTGGGTGAACGGCACAGGCGCGGGCGAAGCCTTTGCCAATTTGCGCCAGCGCAACCAGTTTGCCACGCTCACCAGCATCGGCTTGACGGCGCTGCTGTGGTGGCAGGCGCAAGGGCCCATCTCAGCAACCGAGTCGGTAGGCCACGCGCGCCACGCCGGCCTGCTGTTCATGGCGGCGTTGCTGGCCTTGGGCAACGCCGCATCTTCCTCCCGAACCGGCATGGTGCAGTTGCTGCTGCTGGGCCTGTGCCTGGCGCTCTGGGGTCTCCTTGAACGACGAAGCGGCCAGCCGGGAACGCAGCGCACCACGGCACAACTGTTCCTGTTCGCGTTGCTGGTCTATGGCCTGGCGCTGTGGGCCTTGCCCCGACTCGCGGGATTAAACGCCGCCGGCCACGGCGCGCTCACGCGCCTGGTCGAAGGCGACAGCGCCTGCGGCAGTCGCCTCACGCTGTGGGGCAATGTGCTGCACCTGATCGCGCAAAAACCTTGGCGGGGCTGGGGCTGGGGCGAGCTGAGCTACGCCCACTACATCACGCTCTATCCGGGCAACCGGTTTTGCGACATTCTGGACAACGCGCACAACCTGCCGCTGCAACTGGCGGTGGAGCTGGGCCTGCCCGCAGCGCTGGTGCTTTGCGCCGGCGCACTGGCGTTGGGTCTGCGTGCCCGACCCTGGCGCGAGCGCGAACCGGCAAGGCGCATGGCCTGGGCCGCGCTGGGCGTGATCCTGCTGCACAGCATGCTGGAGTACCCGTTGTGGTACGGACCCTTCCTGATGGCCGCCCTGCTGTGCCTGGCGCTGCTGCTGCGGCCGCGCGCCGCCGCGGGTCTGGTGGCATCGACGCTGACGCACCCTGCCAGACTGGCGGCCTCGGCCGCGGCCGTTTTCCTGCTGGTCTTTGTCGCCTACACGGCGTGGGACTATGACCGCATCAGCCAGATATTTCTTCCGTCTTCACAGCGCTCACCCGCCTACAAGGACGGCACCCTGGCCAAGGCGCAGGGCTCGCTGCTGTTCGGAAAAGTGGTGCGCTACGCCGAACTGACCACCACCCCGGTGACGCGCAGCAACGCGGAAAGAATGCGCGCCATGGCATTGGCGCTGCTGCATTTTTCGCCCGAGGCACGGGTCGTCGAAAAACTGATCGAGGCCGACGTGCAACTGGGCCTGGACGACGAAGCGCTGTTTCACATGCAGCGCTTTCGCGCCGCGTTCCCGGACGAGTACGCACGGTGGCGCAAGGGCGGCACGAGCGGCCTGACCGACGCACCACCCTAGCCCGCGCGGCAATTTCCAGCTTTCAGTTGGATCGACGACGCGTGAAATGGCGTCGCCGCAAAGCCGCCGTCAATCTCGTGCGACGAAGCTGCCCGACTTGCCGCCATGCTTTTCCTGCAGCTTCACGCCGCTGATGGTCATGCCGCGGTCCACCGCCTTGCACATGTCGTAGATCGTCAGCAGGGCGATCTGCACGGCGGTCAGGGCTTCCATCTCTACGCCCGTGGGGCCGAAGGTTTCCACCGTGGCGCGGCACTCGACGCTGGCCGGCGCTTTCGCGTTCGCGGGGACCGTGGAAAATTCCAGCGCAACCCGGGTCAGAGCCAGCGGGTGGCACAGCGGAATCAGATCGCTGGTCTTCTTGGCGCCCTGGATGCCGGCAATGCGCGCGATGCCGAGCACGTCACCCTTCTTGGCGTTGCCTGACAAAATGAGGTCCAGGGTCTGCGGCAACATCTCTATCCGGCCGGCCGCCACGGCGATGCGGTGGGTGCTGGCCTTGCCGCCGACGTCCACCATGTGGGCCTGGCCTTGGGCATCGAAGTGGGTCAATGAACTCATGGAATAAGTCGGGTGGTTGAGCAGGTTCACAGAACGTTTATGTTTTTCAAGCATCATACGGGCATGTTCACATTGAGCTTTCACGCAGCCAAGGGCCAGGGCAGGCGGCCATCCCGATGACTGGATCCATTTTGGAACGTTCACCCCTGCGTCGGCTGCGTCGTAGCCTGCAGCTGGGTTTGTTCGCGGCCGCATTGGGCCTGCCACTGACCGTGATGCCGGCGTCGCCGGTCAGCCCGCTGCCCAACCTGGGCGACTCGGGCGATCTGAGCCTGGGGGCCGAGCGCCGGCTCGGCGACCGTATTGCGCGGGAGATCTACCGCGACCCGGACTACATCGACGACGCCTTGCTGGAGGAGTATGCGCAAGGCGTGTGGCAGTCCCTGCTCGCCGCGGCGCGCCTGCGCGGCGAGGTCACCCCCGAAATGGACGCGCGCCTGGCGTTCGAGTTGCTGTTGATACGCGACCGCAGCGTCAACGCCTTTGCGCTGCCCGGCGGCTACATGGGGCTGCACCTGGGGATGATAGGCGTCGTCTCCAGCACCGACGAACTGGCATCGGTGCTTGGACACGAGCTCAGCCACATCACGCAGCGCCACATTTCGCGCATGACCGCCCAGCAGAGCCAGCAGACGCCCTGGCTGATCGGCGCCATGATCCTGGGCGTGCTGGCGGCCAGCAAGAGCCCGGATGCGGCCAGCGCGCTGCTGACCGGGGGCCAGGCGCTGGCGATCCAGAACCAGTTGAATTTTTCACGCGACATGGAACGCGAAGCCGACCGCGTGGGCTTTGGCGTGATGACGCAGGCCGGTTACGCGCCCGAGGCCTTCGCCAGCATGTTCGAGAAGCTGCAGCAGTCAACGCGGCTCAGCGACAGTGGCGCCTTTCCCTACCTGCGCACGCATCCGCTCACGACCGAGCGCATCGGCGACGTGCAGTCGCGCCTGCCCAAGGGAGCGGCGGGCGCGGTGGCGCCGCCACCCGCGTTGACGCCGCTGCACGCGATGATGGCCGCACGCGCGCGCGTCATGGCCAATCCCACCTCCGAGGCGCTGCGCCTGTGGCAGGACGAAGCCAATACCTTGAGTTTCGATGGCCTGGATCGGGCGCGCAAGATGGGCTCACTCACCAGCGCGCTGCTGTCCACCCTCCGGCTGCGGGAGTTCGCACAGGCAACCCAGCTGCTGTCCCGCCTGCAGGTCCTGGCCCAAGGCGACGCGCCCGCGCTGCGCGTGGCCCGTTTGATGTCGGTGGAACTGGCCTTGGCCCAGGACGATGCGGCGGGCGCAATGAAGCTGCTGGGCGAGCGCACGCCGCAGGCGCGGCCCGAACTGTTGCTGCAGGCTCAGGCGCAGGTGCGCACCGGACAGGCAAATCTGGCGGCGCAGGCCTTGCAGACCTGGGTCGCCACGCACCCCAAGGACGCCAGCGCCTGGATGGGGCTGAGCAGCGCCTACAACGCCATGGGCCAGACCGTGGGGGCGATTCGGGCCGAGGCCGAAGCCCAGGTCGCGCAGCTGGACTACACCGGCGCGCTGTCGCGCTTCAAGGCCGCGCAAGCACGCATCAAGAACAATGGCGCCGGGCGCAGCGCCGGCGACCACATCGAGGCGTCGATCATCGACACGCGTACGCGCGAGGTCGAGTCACTTGTTCGGGAACAGCTGTCGGAGCGCTGAGTCGATCACCAGGCCCAGCACCGAGTAGATCAGCGAACCCAGCAGCGCGGCGCCGAATCCCTGCACCTGAAATCCGTTCAGCGCCGCGGACGCGAGCCAGAACATCGCGGCGTTGATGACGAACAGGAACAGCCCCAGCGTGACGATCGTCACCGGCAGCGTCAGCAGCACCAGCACCGGGCGCAGCAGGGTATTGAACAGCCCGATCACGAACGCCGCGATCAGCGCCGAGGAAAAGCTCTGCACGTGCACGCCGCTGTACAAATGGGCCACGGCCAGCAAGGCGGTGGCGCTGAGCAACCATCGAACGAGAAGTTTCATGGACCTCAGCATAGCACCGCCGCGCCTTATGATGGGCCAGCCGCTGCGCAAGGTTCCAGCCTATTCATGACCGCCATCCACATCACCGACATCGAATCGGCCATCAATTTCTGGCGCCGGAAGTCCCCTTCAGGCGACGACTTCAAGCTGGCGGCGCCGACGCGTGCGCTGGCCGAGGTGTATGCGCTGATGGCGCTCGAGCAGCGCGATGAAGCCGACGAGGACAGCCTGCCCCAGGCCGCGTTCGCGGCATGGAAAGCCTGGTATGACACCACGCCCGACACCCCCTGCATAGCGATTTGCTCCACCAGTCAGGGCGACGACTGGTGCAAGGGCTGTGGCCGCAGCTTCCTGGAGGTTCAGATGTGGACGCAGATGACGCCCGCGCAGAAGCGCCAGACCTGGCGCCGCATCACGCTGGACAACGGCGCCTGGCGTTTCAATCGCTACGCGGAACGCGCAGCCCAGGCGCGCGACTGAAACCGGCTACTTCCAGCGCTCGCACTCGAAGTCGACGCTGCGCTCGGAGTCCGACAGCGTCAGGCTGCCCTCCTGGATCGTGGCCTGCAACTGCATCGAGCGCTGCGCCAGCGCCGAGAGCGCCTGCGACGCCTGCGCGGGCACGCGAAAGACGCTCAGGTTTTGCGGACGGGACAGTTTGTTCTGGATGCCGCGCCACCAGATCTCGGCGGCGTTGGAAAAGCAGTACACCAGCACCTGATCGGCCTTGCCGCAGGCCCGGGTCACGGGCTTGTCCTCGGGTTGTCCGACCTCGATCCAGAGCCGGGTCTGGCCGGTGAAGTCGCGCAGCCAGACGTCGGGCTCGTCCGGGTTGCTCATGCCGTCGCCAAAGGCCAGCGTGCCGTCGCCGCCGCACACGCTTTGCAACTGCCAAGCGTTCATCGCCAGCGCGGCCAGGCGGATCATCATGCGCTCGTCGGTTTCGCTCGGATGGCGCGCCAGCGTGAGCGCGTGGTCGGCGTAGTAGGCGTGGTCGATGTCGGCGATCTGCAGGTTCGCCTTGAAGATGGTGGACTTCGTTGCCATCAGATTCGACGCCCAGAACGGGTGCCGAACCCCGGGGCGAGCGACCGCGAGAAACGCATGGGGGTCATACCCGTCGCGCCAGTTCGGCCGCCATGCCGGTGTAGCTGCCCGGCGTCATCGCCAGCAGCCGCTGCTTGTCGGCTTCGGGGATCTCCAGGGCCGCGATGAAGCCCTGCATCAGTTCGCGCGTCATCGGTTCGCCGCGGGTGAATTTCTTGAGCTGCTCATACGGCTGGGGCAGGCCATAGCGGCGCATCACGGTCTGCACCGGCTCGGCCAACACCTCCCAGGCCTGGTCCAGATCGGCCGCCAGCGCGTCCTGATTCAGTTCGAGCTTGTTCAGCCCGGCGAGCAACGACTGGTACGCCAGCACCGCGTAGCCCAGCGCCACGCCCATGTTGCGCAGCACCGTGGAGTCGGTCAGATCCCGCTGCCAGCGGCTGATCGGCAGCTTCTCGCTCATATGCCGCAGCAAGGCGTTGGCCAGGCCCAGGTTGCCCTCGGCGTTTTCAAAATCGATCGGATTCACCTTGTGCGGCATGGTGGAGGAGCCCACCTCGCCCTCGCGCAGCCTTTGCTTGAAATAGCCCAGACTGACGTAGCCCCAGACGTCGCGCGACCAGTCGATCAGGATGGTGTTGGTGCGCGCCACGGCGTCAAACAGTTCGGCCATGTAATCGTGCGGTTCGATCTGGATGCTGTAGGGCTGGAACGTCAGGCCCAGGCCCATCGGCTCGGGCGTCTCGACCACGCGGCGGCTGAATCCCTCCCAGCCAAAGTCGGGCCAGGCCGACAGGTGCGCGTTGTAGTTGCCCACGGCGCCGTTCATCTTGGCCAGGATCTTCACGGCCGCGATGCGCTCGCTCGCGGCCTGCAGGCGCACCACGACATTGGCGATTTCCTTGCCGACCGTGGTCGGACTGGCGGTCTGGCCGTGCGTGCGGCTGAGCATGGGAACGTCGGCGAACGCCAGCGCCATGGAGCGCAGTTTGAGCAGGATGCGGTCCAGCGCGGGCAGCAGCACCAGATCGCGCGCGCAGCGCAATTGCAGCGCGTGGCTGGTGTTGTTGATGTCCTCGCTGGTGCAGGCGAAATGCACGAATTCGTTCGCGGCCATCAACTCCGGACGGGCATCGAACTTGGACTTGATCCAGTACTCCACCGCCTTCACGTCGTGGTTGGTGGTCTTCTCGATCTCCTTGATGGCCAGCGCATCGTCCGAGGAGAAATGCTTTACCAGACCCAGCAAGTAAGTGCGCGCTCCGGGTGAAAGCGGCTTGAATTCCGCAAATCCCGCATCGCTCAAGGCAATGAACCAGGCCACTTCGACCTGCACGCGACGGTGCATATAGCCCTGCTCACTCATGAGCGGGCGCAGTGTGGCGAGTTTGGCGGCGTAGCGGCCGTCCAGCGGAGACAGTGCAGTGATGGTGGAAAAAGTCATGCGCGGATTGTAGGTGGGCGCTGGCTCTGTTGCAGCTGCGCCTCAGTGCGTCAGCCAGCCAGCGGACCTGTGGCTAGAATGGGCCTCAGCGAACCCTACCAAGACCACCCTGCATGAAACTCATCGGATCCACCACCAGCCCCTACGTGCGCAAAGTACGCATCGTGATGGCGGAAAAAAAGCTCGACTACCAATTCATCACCGACAACGTCTGGGGCGATGACACCACGGTGGCTCAGTCCAACCCGCTGGGCAAGGTGCCTTGCCTGGTGATGGAAGGGGGCGAGGCGGTGTTCGATTCACGCGTGATCGTCGAATACATGGACACGCTGTCGCCCGTGGGCAAGCTCATTCCGTCCCAAGGACGCGAGCGTGCCGAGGTCAAGACCTGGGAGGCCCTGGCCGACGGCTTGCTGGACGCTTCCATCCTGGTACGGCTGGAAGCCACCTGGGCCGGGCGCAGCGCGCAGGAGCGCAGCCAGGCCTGGATCGAAAGGCAGATGCAGAAGGTCCATGCCAGCCTCAAGGCCATGAGCCGGGGCCTGGGCGAAAAGCCCTATTGCAGCGGTGCCCACCTGAGCCTGTCGGACATCGCCGTGGGCGTGGCCCTGGGTTATATGGACTTCCGTTTTCCTGAGGTGAACTGGCGCGAGCCCTATGCGAACCTGCTCAAGCTGCACGACAAGCTGGAGCAGCGCCAGAGCTTCATCGACACGAGGCCTTCATGAAACATTGCGGGACGGATCAAGAGTTACGCGAAGCGAACTTTGCTCGGTCCTCAACTGATCGTCGGTTGTTGGGTGTTCATTGTGGGACAGACCAAAGCGACACACGGTGTGCGTGCTCTGTCCTCAACTCATCAGGGGTGTTTTGCGGGACAGACCAGCGCGTGGTTGCAGGCCGGCTTCCGTGACCCAGACCCAGGTCGGGCATGATTTCCCCAACTGCGCCCGCCGCCTGGGACTTCGAGCGGCCCTTTACCCAGCCCGTGACGCCGCGGACTGAGGACATCGACGGCCTGAATCACACCAACAACGCGGTCTATGTGCAGTGGTGCGAAAAGGTGGCCTGGGCCCACTCGCTGGCGTTGGGTTTGAGTCTGGACGACTACCGGCGGCTGGACCGCGCCATGGCCATCGGCCGCGCGGAATACGACTATTTGCTTCCCAGCGTTTGCGGCGAGGAACTCACGCTGGGCACCTGGCTCTGCGCCAGCGATGGCAGGCTGACCATGGAGCGTCGCTTTCAGCTGATTCGCCAGCGCGACCAGGCCACGCTGCTGCGCGGTCGCTGGCATCTGGTCTGCATTGAACTCAGCAGCGCACGCGCGCGCCGCATGCCGGCCGAGTTCTGCCGGATCTACCTGCCCGCGCTGGTCGGGCCAGGCGCCGCAGCCTTCAGTGCACCACGCGAAAGCGCTCGCCGCGGTAGCTGAACACCGACGCCGAGGCGCCGATTTCTTCCAGGATCAGGTCGGGCGCGGCCGAGTCCCCCTGCTTCAGAACCAGGCCATTGACCAGCAGCATGCGCTGCGCCGGGACTTCCGAGTAGACCGCACCCGTGATGTTCAAGGCCGGGATCTGGCGGCGCCGGTCTTCGCCCTGTTCGGTCGGCTGCGGCGCAGCACTGGGTGCGGGGGCGACCTTCTCGCTCACGCGGGGCGCGGCGGCGGGGATGATGCTGGCCTTGGGCAAGGCTGAAGCAGCGAGCGCGGGCGTTGCCGGCCCGGCTTTTGGAGCGGGTGCGAGCATCGGCATCGCGGCTGGCGCCAGCGCGGCTTGCTGCGTCGGCGCCGGCAAGGCGGGCGGCAATGGCGCAGGTGCTGCGGATGTGGCCGCTGCAGCATTCGCAGCGGCAGCAAGGGGCTCGCCTGCAGGCGCCATCCAGCGCCAGAGAGCCACGCCGAAACCCACCAGCATGACCACAGCCATGCCGGCCCAGAGCGCGCGGCTCGGGCCACCTCGAGCCCGCGACGCGACCCCTGACAGCTGGGGCGTGTGCAGGCCGGGGACGGATCCGCGTGCGCGTTCGGCGTCGGCCCGCTGGAGTGCGTCGAGAATGTAGGACATGGCTTATCGCGGCTCGGTTTGCAGGCGCGGGCCGGTCGTGCCGGTGGCGCTGTCGATCTGCATGAAGGTCATCGGGCCGGGGCGTCCGTCGGGCGCGATGCCCTGGGAGCGCTGGAAAGCCCGCACGCGCTCGCGCAGCGCCGCATCCAGCGTCTGTGGCGTGGAGGAGGACGGTAGCGGCGCACCGTCGAGGCGGGACAGGCGGCGCGCCAACTCGTCAACCGCAGGGCCCGAGCTGCCGTCGGCCAGATCGGCGCTGTAGCCCGCCGGCGCGCGCCAGTAGGTGGCGAAATCGCCGCGCCACAGCCGCGCCAGCGCCACCAGGCGCACGCGATGCAGTTCCTTGCCGATGCGCAGCGTGGCGCTCTGCTCGTCCAGCCCGACCAGCAGCGCGTACACCGGCGCCCCGTTGCCGGGCTCCAGCGCCAGCACCACGGGCCGGCCCAGCTGGCGCAGCAGCGGCAGCGTGAGCTTGCTGCTGCGGTAGCACTGCAAGGGCTGCGCCGGGCCCACCAGGCAAGGGTCGGCGTCGCCGACGTCGATGTCCCAGGCCGGAGCCAGCGCGCGCCACGCCAGCTTGATGTCCGCGGGCATGTGCTCGAGCAGGCCATCGAGTTCTTCCAGCGCAGGCAACGCCGGAACCAGCGGCCGCTGCGCTGCCGAGGCGGCAAGCCGTGGCGCAGCAGACGCCGCGGTTTGCGGGACGCGGGACGCGGCAAGCATGGCCAGCGGCGTGGGCTGCGGCGGGTTCCACGCCAGCCACCAGGCGGCCAGGACCAAGACGATCAGCACGCCGCCCAGTGCGTAGGTCGTGGGTCGCAGCGCCGGGGGGCGCGCGCCTTCGTGCCCGAAGACCTCGGCCGCGGCCTTGTCCACAACCCAGTTGTCGACGCGCTCCAGACCATTCGCCCAGGCACCGAGCAGCGCGCGGCCGCACAGCAGATTGATGCGCCGCGGCACACCCTGCGCCAGGCGGTGGATGCGCTGCAGCGACTTCTTCTCGAACGGCAGCGCGCCGGTGTGGCCGGCCACGGCCAGGCGGTGCCGGATGTACTGCGTGCTCTCGGCGTCGGTGAGGGCCTCCAGGTGAAAACGCGCGATCACGCGTTGTGCCAACTGCTCCAGATCGGGACGCTCCAGCATGGCGCGCAGCTCGGGTTGGCCGATGAGGACGATCTGCAGCAGCTTGCGCTCGTTGGTTTCCAGGTTGGTCAGCAGACGCAGCTGCTCGAGCACGTCGGGCGCGAGGTTTTGCGCCTCGTCGATGATGAGCACGCTGCTCTGACCGGCCGCGTGGCTTTGCAGCAGGAAGGCGTTGAGCGCGTCGATGTAGTCCTTGACCGTGGGCGTGTTCGATGCCGACGGCGCCAGTGCGATGTGGAACTCCTCGCAGATTGTCTGCAGCAACTCGGCCACCGTGAGCTTGGGGTTGAAGATGTAGGCCACATGGCAGCCGGCGGGGATCTGCTCCAGGAAGCAGCGGCAGACGGTGGTCTTGCCGGTGCCGATATCGCCCGTGAGCAGCACAAAGCCGCCACCGGTACCGCCGGCCGTGCCGCCGGTACCGCTGACGCCGTACAGCAGGTGCGCCAGCGCTTCCCGATGGCGCTCGCTCATGAAGAGGTAACGCGGGTCCGGTGCGATCGAAAACGGGTCTTGCGTCAGTCCGAAATGCTGCGAGTACATAAGGTGCCAAGCATACCGGAGGGGATAGACGGCGGGCCCGAGTCGCCCTGGCCCCTTGCATCAGGGCTGGCGGGCGCTCTCAGACCATCGCCAGCAGACGGCTCAGGTTGAGCTTGACCTTGACGTCGCGGTGCGCCACCGTCGCCACGATCCGGTACTCCTTCTGGCTGGTGTCGCGAAACATGGGCTCGGCCGTGGGCATGCCCTGACGGTTCACCAGCACCGCCACCCGGGGCGTCGTGGTGTTGGCGCCACGACGCACGACCACTGCCACTTCCTGCGTGGCCAGTCGCACGTAGGAGCCGGGCGCGTAGATCCCCAATACCTTGATCAGCGCCGCACCCGATTCGTCCACCTCGTGGTTCTCGTCGAAGTAGCAGGTCTGCATGGCCACGCCGGGCTGCAGCGGCTCGCGCGAGGCCCGGGGAGCAAGCATCGCGGCAAAAACGTTGGCGCGCTGGATCAGGCGCGCAATGCGCAGCGTCGGGCTGCGCGGGGCGAGCGGGCCGGGCGTCTTGTCCAGGTGATGGAAGACGGCTTCCAGCCACACCGGATCGGTGACGCCCAGGTCCTTCAGATATTCCGCAGAGAATGCGGCGTGCACTTCGACCAGGTGCCGCTGCGTGGCCGACAGCGGCGTGCTTTGCAAGGCCAGGTCATCCTGCATGGACGTCATGCTGATGTTCATGGTCAAGGCGACCTTGCCCAGCGTGTCGACCATCTCCTGCGGCCAGTTCAGCACCTGCGTCGCGGCCATCTCGGCCGTCACGCACACCAGCATCGCGTGCATCGCGCTGTAGGAACGCAGTTCGGTGGCGGAAAGGTGCATCAGGGCCAACAGCGTGGCATCAGGGTAACGCCGCGCCTGCAGGCTGATGTCCCTGTGCAGGGCGTCTAGCAATTTCAGAAATGACGCCTTCTGAGGATCGCGCAGCAGCACATTGGCACGCGCCAACAGGCCCAGCCAATCGGCGTCATAGTTGTCGTCGACGATCTTCTTCGTCAGGTCGCCGGCGGTGATGTGGGCGTTGGCGATTTCACCCAGGCTCACCTCCTTGCGCAGCATCGCGTGCAGCTTGCCGACATATTCGCGCTGGTGGTCGCTCTCGTCGATGCACAAGCTGACCCCGAGTCCGACCAGATGCTCCAGTTCCGCCAGCGATCCGATGACGTAGCCCTTCTTCGCCAGCAGCACGCCCGCGGCCGAACGCAGTGCAAAGGGCAGCGGTTTGTTCAGCGGAATGACGTCGGCGTTAACGGTGACAAGCTTCATGGTGTAGGGCGGATTATCCAACGAAAAACTATTTCTGCCTTTGCCGCCAAAGCGCGGAACAGCGGCGCATCTTGCCACCAATTTGATCCCAACCGGTACGGCTGCCGCCGGGGCCACCCCGGGTGCTAGCATCCGCGGCATGAGCAAGACCTTCGACGAACCGAGTTTTCTGGGCAAGATTTGCGTCGCAAGCGACGCCATGGAACGCGTGCGCACGCTGACTCGCCCGGTCGTTTTCACCAATGGGGTGTTCGACGTTCTGCACCGCGGCCATGTGACCTATCTGGCGCAAGCCAAGGCGCTGGGCGGCGCCCTGGTGGTGGGGCTGAACACCGACGCCTCGGCCCGGCGCCTGGGCAAGGGACCCGAGCGTCCGCTGAACTCCCAGATCGATCGCGCGGTGATGCTGGCCGCGCTCGAGTGCGTCAGCCTGGTGACCTGGTTTGACGAAGACACGCCGCTGGAGCTGATCCGCAAGCTGCGCCCGGATATCCTGGTCAAGGGCGGGGACTACGACATGCAGACCCTGGCGGAAACCCGATTGGTGCAAGGCTGGGGCGGCACGGCGCTGGCGATTCCCTTTGTGGACGGCTACTCCACCACGGCGCTGGTAGAGAAGATTCGATCAGGCCGCTGAGGCGGGGCACAGCGCGCGCAAGCGCAGATGCACGGTGTTTTCAAGATCCACCGGCAACTGGTTCCTGGCCTGCAGGTAGTGGTGGGTGAACACATCCAGGTAGGCCTCCAACGTCTGCGCCGCAAGGGGCTCGCCGGCCAACTCCAGGCAAAGTGCCGCAACCTCGGACGTGCAGACATGGTTATCGCGTCTGGAGCGGCGCAGGCGGTAGCGTGAGAGCTGTTCCGGCTGCAGGCTGAGCACCGGCAGATGGTCCAGGTAGGGGCTTTTGCGGAACATCTTGCGCGCCTCAGGCCAGGTGGCGTCCAGCAGCACAAACAGCGCCCGCTTGCCCGCGCGCGGCGCGCCGTCAGCCGCGCAGGCGTCGGGCTGCAGCCGTGTGACGACGCGCTCGGGCGCGACAAACTCCCCCGGAAACACCAGATACGGCTGCCACTGCGGATCAGCCAGCATGGCCAGCAACGCCGGATCCACTACGGTGCGGGCCCAGCCAAAGGCGGCAGTGTCGGGCACCACGTCGGCAATCAGCCAGCCCGTGTTGCTGGGCTTGAGCGGTTCGGTGTCGCCCATGATCAGGCACATGCCCGCGCGTGTCGCCACCGTCGGGCGCAGGGCACACATGCAGTGGCTGGCGATCAGGCGACAGCCCTGGCAGCGCAGCGCATTCGAGCCGCCGCGCGCGAGAAAGGGCTTGGCGCTGCGCGCCAGCCGCCCGGCGCGCAGGCGGGAAACGGCGTGGATCACACCGCGGTCTCAGGGTTGGCTGGTTTGAACATGGGGTGCATTGTCGCCATGGCGCCTGCGTCGCAGGCGTCGGCTTCAGGCCAGGACCGCATTCCACAGCGCCAGGATGGCGTCGCGCTCGGCCTGCAGTGACTCGGGTGGCAACTGCGTTGACTCTTCGTTCAGGCGCGCCTGGTGCTGGGCGTGGCGCAGCGATCGATAGGCGTCAGCCGCGGCTTGGCCCACGCCAGCCGGCAGCAAGCCCACGCTTTCAGCGCGCTGCAACAGCGCGATGTTGCCCACGTTGGCGCGCAGCTCCGCATGCGCGCCGGCGCTGGAGAGCACCAGAAACTGCACGGCAAATTCCGCATCCACCATGCCGCCCGGACTGTGCTTGACGTCAAAACGCCCGGGCTTGACCGGGTGCGCCGACGCCACCTTTTGCCGCATGCTCTTGATTTCGGAGCGCAGCGCCAGCGCGTCGCGTGGCGCGGTGATGACGGCTTCGCGCACGGCGTCAAAACGCTGACGAAGAGCTTCATCTCCTAAACAAAAGCGCGCACGCGTCATGGCCTGGTGCTCCCAGGTCCAGGCGGTGTTGGAGCCGCGCTGCTGCTGGTAGGCCGCGTAGGAATCGAAGGTGGTGATGAGCAGGCCCGAGTTGCCATTGGGGCGCAGCGCGGTGTCGATCTCGAACAGATCGCCCTCGCCGGTCTTGATCGTCAGCCAGTTGATGAGCTTGCGCACGAAGGCGGCATAGATCTCGCCGGCGCGCTCGTCCTCGTCTTCGTAGACGAAGACGATGTCCAGGTCGCTGCCGTAGCCCAGTTCCTTGCCGCCCAGCTTGCCGTAGGCAATGATGGCCAGCTGCGGGGCTTCGCGATGCCGGTTCTTCAGGCGCTGCCAGCACCAGCGCGCGGTGACGCGCAGCAGCACGTCGGCCAGCGCGCTCAGGTCGTCGGCCACCTGTTCCACCGTGAGGCGGCCCTCCACGTCGCGCGCCAGGATGCGAAACAATTCCGCGTGGTGCGCCCGGCGCAGCAGGTTCAGCAGCGATTCGTCGTCGTCTTCGCCGGTGGATTGCAGCGCCTGACGGCGCTGTTCCAGTTCCTGCTCGAACTCGTCTGCGACAAAGCGCTCGGCCAGCATGGCGCCGCCGGCGAGCTCGTCGATCACGCCCGGGTGCTGCATCAGATAGCGCGCGGGCCAGCGCGCCGCGCCCAGCAGGCGCAGCAGGCGCTCGTGCACCGCCGGGCGCTCCAACAGCAGCGCCAGATAGCTTTCGCGACGCAGCAACGGCTCCACCCAATCGGCCATCTGCAGCGCCGCGATTTCGCTGACGCGTCCTTCGCGCAGCCACTGCGCCGTGCGCTGCAGCAGCCGGATCAGACGGTGGCGCGCCTCTTCGCGCAGCGCCAGCACGCGGGGGTGGGTGCGCCAAAGCGCGACGCGTTCGCGGAACTTCTCCGGCAGTTCCTCGAGCAACTGCTCCAGTTCCGGCACGCTCGCACGCGCGCCTTCGTGGCCCTTGTTGCCATTGCCGTTGCACGACCGGCACTCGCTGCCACCGGCGCCGCCGAGCAGGGTGTCAAACTCGTGCGCCACCAGTTCGCGCTGCGTATCGAGCTCCACCAGAAAGCGACGGGTGTCGGCAAAGCCAAGCGTGGCCGCGATCCAGGCGAGGTCGTCGTCGCGCGTCGGCAGCACATGGGTTTGCTGGTCGTCCAGGTACTGGATGCGGTGTTCCACGCGGCGCAGGAATTCGTAGGCGCTGGCGAGTGCGTCGGCCGTGGCCAGGGGCATGAGTCCGGCCCTGGCCACGCACTGCAGGGCTTGCAGCGTGGGGCGTTTGCGAAGTTCCGGAAACTGGCCACCGCGCACCACCTGCAGCAGCTGCACGGTGAACTCGATTTCGCGAATGCCGCCGCGCGAGAGCTTCACGTCGTTGGCTCGCTCGGGGTGACCCGCGCTGCGCCGCGCCGCCTGTGCGCGGATCTGGCGGTGCAGGTCCCGCAGGCCGTCAAACACGCTGTAGTCCAGATAGCGCCGAAACACAAAGGGCAAGACCACCGAGCGCAAGCCTTGCGCGGAACCGCTGGCGATGCATTCGCGCGGCGCCACCACGCGGCTCTTGAGCCAGGCAAAACGCTCCCACTCCCGGCCCTGGACCTGCAGGTATTCTTCCAGCGCGCCGCAGGATACGGCCGCGGGTCCGGAACTGCCATTGGGACGCAACATCAAATCCACGCGGAACACGAAACCGTGC
Organism: uncultured beta proteobacterium; assembly: GCA_903838565.1. Classification (GTDB taxonomy): domain Bacteria; phylum Pseudomonadota; class Gammaproteobacteria; order Burkholderiales; family Burkholderiaceae_C; genus CAIKVZ01. The sequence continues at coordinate 238,695 of CAILZB010000060.1, forward strand.
TCGGTGGCCTCGCCCACCAGCGCGTAAATGATCTTCACGGCCTTGGCGAAGTACTCGTGGTTGCTGACCCGGTGTCGCCCCTCGCTGTTGCCCGCGGTCTCTCCGTCCTCGTCGTAGACGTAGATCAGATCGATGTCGCTGGACACATTGAGTTCGCGCGCGCCCAGCTTTCCCATGCCCACGATCCACAGCTGCGCCCTTTGACCTGAGGCGGTGAGAGGGGCTCCGTGCAGCCCGTCGAGTTCGATGCAAGCCTGGGCGCAGGCCAGATCCAGCGCCCACTCGGCCAGTTCCGTCACCCCTCGGGTCACCACCTGCAGCGGCGCTTGCGCGTCGCAATCGAGTTGCATCAGCCGCTGCATGACGAGTTGGCGCACGATGCGCAGCGCATCCGACAGGCTCGCGCCACCCTGGCTCAAGGTGGAAAAGGCCTGCTCCATGTGCGCTCGCACGGGGGCCCCCGCTGGCAGCAGCTCCAACTGTGGCTGATAACGACGCTGCAAACGTTGCTGGAAACGGGAGTAATCGGACAGCGGCGCCATGTAGTGCAAATGGATGGATGACAATAAGAAAGGCGTCAGGACAATTCCACCGGAGTGCTCACGCCGCGGGGCGGCGCAACCCGCTTGCGCCCGAACCCAACGGCGCCGCCGGTCATAATTCCGGACCTTGCCCATGAACGAATCTGCACATCCCCCCCGCTGGCTCAAAGTCGGCGCCACGGCGTCGCGCTGGTTGTTGTGGCCAATGCTGCTTCTGTGGCTGCTCTTTGCCGTCGTCTGGGGCGGGTTGCACGGCTGGATTGTGCCGCGAATCGGCGAATGGCGTCCGCTGCTGGAACAGCAGGCCACACTGCGCCTGGGGGTGCCGGTACGCATCGGCAGCATTTCGGCGCGCTCGCAGGGTCTGCTGCCTTCCTTCGAAATGAACAACGTCTCGTTGCTGGATCCCCAGGGCCGCGAGGCGCTGCATCTGCCGCGGGTGGTGGGAACCCTGTCGCCGGCGTCATTGTGGAATCTGGGCTTTGAACAGCTGTTCATCGAGCAGCCTGAACTGGACATACGCCGCACCGCACAGGGTCACATCCTGGTCGCGGGACTGGACCTCTCAGGCAGCGCCAGCGCCAGCGCCGACGGCACCGACTGGCTGTTCTCGCAAACCGAGATCTTCATCCGCAAGGGAACGGTGCGCTGGACCGACGAGCTGCGCGGCACACCGACGCTGGCGCTGAGCGCGGTGGACTGGGTCATGCGCAACGGGGGCCGCCGGCACGGCATGCGCCTGGACGCCACGCCGCCGCCCGAGTGGGGCCAGCGCTTCAGCCTGCGTGCGCTGTTTCGCCAGCCGCTGCTGTCGTCGCAGGGCGCACACTGGCAGGAATGGGATGGCCAGGTCTTTGCGGACTTTACCCAGGTCGATGTCTCGCACTTGCAGCAGTACGCGGATCTGGGCGTCCGGGTCAGCCAGGGTCAGGGCGCGCTGCGCGCCTGGGGCGATGTGGTGCACGGCCAGGTGGTTGCACTCACCGCCGACGCCGCGCTGCTTCGCGTCGATACCCAACTGGGACCGGAGCTGGCGCCACTGGAGCTGGAGCAGATCCAGGGCCGCTTCACCGCGCGCACCTTGACCAACGGTTTTGAGTTCGGCACCCAGGGCCTGCAGTTTCAGACGCGAGACGGGCTGCACTGGCCGGGTGGCAACGCCTTCTTGTCCTACACGCGGGCCCAGGGCCGGTCTGCGGCCCTGGGCGATTTCCGCGCCGACAAGCTGGACTTGGTGGCGCTGGGCCAGATCGCGAATCGCTTGCCGCTCGGCGTTGCGACGCACGCTGCGCTGCTGGCCTACCAGCCCAAGGGACTGGTGCAGAAGATTCAGGTGCATTGGCAGGGGCCACCCGACGCGATCGAGCAATACAGCGCCACCGGCTTGGTGACCGGGCTGGAAATGGCTGCACGCCCCGCCGCCCCCGGGGGCGAGAGGGCGCAACCGGGCTCGCCCGGCATACGCGGAGCCAGCGTGGACTTCGAGATGACACAGGCGGGTGGCAAGGCGCACCTGTCGATCCAGCAGGGTGCGCTGGAGTTTCCCGGAATATTTCAGGAGCCGGTGGTTGCCATGGACCAGCTCGCGGCCGAGGCGCGCTGGCAAATCGACGGCGAACGCCTGGCGGTGCAAGTGCCCAGCCTGAAGTTCTCCAGTGCCGATGCGCAAGGCGAGCTGCAGGCGCAGTGGCACAGCGCCAATGCGGCGCAGTCGAGCGCGCGCTCGCGTTTTCCGGGCGTGCTCGACCTGCAGGGCAGCTTGAGCCGGGGCGAGGCCACCCGCGTCTACCGCTACCTGCCGCTGGTGATACCGCCCTCGGTGCGGGAGTATGTGCACCACGCCGTGCTGCAGGGCAAGGCCACGGGGGTCAAGTTCCGGGTCAAAGGCGATCTGGCGGACATGCCCTTTACCAACCCCAAGCTGGGTGAGTTCCACATCACAACCCAGGTCCGCAACGCCAGTCTGGCTTTCATTCCGAAGTCCTTGCAGGACAAGGACGAGGCCCCCTGGCCCACGCTGACGCAGTTGAATGCGGACCTGGTTTTTGACCGGGCCAGCCTGCAGATCAAGGACGCCAGTGCGATGCAGGCAGGCGCCCTGTCCTTGACCAAGGCAGAGGCGCAAATCCCCGACCTGGGCAACGCGCCCACGCTCACGCTGAGCGCCGAGGCGCGCGGCCCGGTGCAGGAGGTGCTGCGCGTGCTGTCGAGCTCTCCGCTGAGCGCGATGCTGGGCCACGCGCTGGATCCGGCCACGGGCAGCGGCGTGGCCGATTACCGCCTGCGTCTGGTGGTGCCGTTGCAGAACCCGGACAAATCCAAGGTGCAGGGCAGCGTGACGCTGGCCGGCAACGAACTGCACTTCACACCGCAAAGCCCCATCCTGTCGCGCACGCGCGGTGTCATCAACTACACCGAAAGCGGCTTCAGTCTGGTGGGCGCGCAGGCCCGACTGCTCGGCGGCGACAGCCGCATCGAAGGCGGCATGCGCGCCGCAGCGCCGGGTGCTGCCAGCCGCGAGAGCGTGCTGCTGTTGCGCGCCCAGGGCGTTGTCACCGCGGAAGGGCTGAGGGCCGCGCGCGAACTCGGCTTCATCGCCCGCCTGGCGCAAAACGCCAGTGGCAGCACGGCTTACAGCGCCAGCTTTGGCGTGCGCCAGGGCGTGGGGGAGGTCGCCGTCAGCAGCAACCTGCAGGGTCTTTCCACCGGCTTGCCCGCGCCGCTGAACAAGGCGGCGGACGCGGCGCTGCCGTTTCGTTTCGAGACCGTTCTCATGCCCGACCGCCGGGGCAAGGAGAGCGCGCGAGCGCAGGATCAGATGACGCTGGAATGGGGCCGGATCGCGAGCGCCAGCTATGTGCGCGACGTTTCCGGCACCGAGCCGCGCGTGCTGCGGGGCAGCCTCGCGCTGGGGCTGCTCCCCGGTGAATTCGCTCCCATGCCGGACGAAGGCGTACAGGCCAACATCAACCTGAACAACGTTGACGTTGACGCCTGGAGCGGTGTGCTCAGCCGCGCCGTGGACGCACCGGTTGAGCTGGCCGCGCCCCGCGCGCCGCGTGCTGCACGCTCGCCCGCGAACGGCGCTGAAGCCGCCCAGGGGTATTTGCCCACCTCCATGGCCGTGCGTGCACGCGAGTTGAACTACGGCGTCTATCAGCTCAATCACGTGGTGCTGGGAGGCTCGCGCGAAGGTTCGAACTGGCGCGCCAACGTTCAGGCCGACGAGCTCGGCGGCTACCTTGAATACCGCCAGCCCGGCGGCAGCAATGCCGGTCGCGTGTACGCGCGACTGGCGCATCTGAAGATTTCCCCCAATACCGTGAAGCAGGTCGAAACCCTGCTGGATGAACCGCCTCAGACCATCCCCGCGCTGGACATCGTGGTGGACGATATGGAGCTGCGCGGCAAAAGACTCGGCCACGTGGAAGTGGAAGCCGTCAACCGCGGCGCGGGCGTCAGCGCACGCGACGGCGCCACGCGCGAATGGCGCCTCAACAAGCTCAACATCGCCAACGCCGAGGGCAACCTGGTCGCCAGCGGCAACTGGGTGGCCGTGGCCGGTCAGACGTCCAAGGTGGAGCGGCGGCGTTCGGTGATGAATTTCAAGCTGGACGTGGCCGACGCGGGCGGCTTGCTGGCGCGCCTTGGCATGAAGGACGTGCTGCGCAGCGGCAAAGGAAAGCTCGAGGGTCAGGTCTCATGGCTGGGCTCGCCGTTGACGCTGGACTATCCGAGCATGGTCGGGCAGTTCAATGTGAACGTGGAAACCGGGCAGTTCCTCAAGGCCGACGCGGGCGCGGCGAAACTGCTGAGCGTGCTCAGTCTGCAGTCATTGCCCCGACTGCTGACGCTGGATTTCCGGGACGCGTTCGGCAGCGGCTTTGCCTTTGACTTCATCCACGGCGACGTGCAGATTGAAAACGGCGTCGCCGCCACCAACAACCTGCAGATGAAGGGCGTGAGCGCGGCGGTGCTGATGGAGGGGCACGCCGACATCGCGCGCGAAACCCAGGATCTCAAAGTCGTGGTGATACCGGAAATCAACGCCGGGACCGCATCCCTCGTGTACACCATCATCAATCCCGCCATCGGCCTGGGCAGCTTCCTGGCGCAGCTGTTTCTGCGCAAGCCGCTGATCGAGGCGAACACGCGCGAGTTGCATATTGACGGCACCTGGAGCGACCCCCGGGTCACCACGGTCGAGCGCAAGAGCGGAAATTCTGGCGGCCAGCCCGCGACGAAGCCATGAAAGTCGCCGCCCTGCAGATGGTCTCGGGTTCGAGCTGCGGCGATAACCTTGCCGGCGCGCGCGCGCTGCTGGAGCAGGCTGCCGCATCAGGAGCAGAACTTGCGCTGTTGCCGGAGTATTTTTGCCTGATGGGCCAGCGCGACACGGACAAGCTGGGCCTGCAGGAAGCCTGGGGCAGCGGCGTCATACAGACGTTCCTGAGCGAGGCGGCGCTCGATCTCGGTCTGTGGATTGTCGGCGGCACGCTTCCCTTGTCGACGCAGGATCCACAACGTGTGTGCAACACCAGCCTGGTCTTTGCGCCAAGCGGCGAATGCGTGGCGCGCTACGACAAGATTCATTTGTTCCGCTTTGACAACGGCGCCGAGCGTTACGACGAAGCGCGGGTGCTGCAGGCCGGAAGCACACCCGTGACCTTCGATCTGCCGTCGCGCGACGGCCACCGCTGGCGCCTGGGGTTGAGCGTCTGCTACGACCTGCGCTTTCCCGAGTTGTACCGCGCCTATGCCGCGCTCGGTGCCGACCTGTTGCTGGTGCCCAGCGCCTTCACCCACACCACCGGCCAGGCCCATTGGGAGTTGCTGCTGCGCGCCCGCGCGGTCGAAAACCTGTCCTACGTGCTGGCCGCGGCCCAGGGCGGTGTACACGACAACGGCCGGCGCACCTGGGGCCACTCGATGCTGGTGGACCCCTGGGGTGAGGTGTTGCACAGTTTGCCGCAAGGCGCAGGGCTGATCGTGGGCGAGCTGGACGCCAGGCGGGTGCAGTCCTGCCGCCGGCAACTTCCGGCGCTGGAGCACAGGGTCCTGTGAACCGTCTTTTCCTGCTTTGCTTCGGTGCCGGTGGGCGCCTGCTGCTGGGCTTGCTGCTGCTCGCGCTGTCGGCCTGTTCAAGCGGGCCGCGTCCATCCACCCCGACCGCTGGCGCCAGCGAGAACCAGGCCGCACTGCGTCACCCCGGCAGCCGTTGGACCTTGGCCAGCTGGTCCGAGCTTCCCGGCTTCGAGACCGATCCGCTGCATGAAGCCTGGAACGCCTGGCTCAAGAGTTGCGAGCGACCGGGACCGAATTTCGCTGCGCTGTGCAGCGACATCCGTCTCCTGAGCCTGGGCACCGGGCAGGAGCAACGCGACTGGATGCGCGCCCACCTGCAACCCTACCGCGTCGAGGCGCTGCATGGCGAGCCGCAGGGCCTGCTCACCGGCTACTACGAGCCACAGATCGACGCCTCGCGCCAGCAGCGCGAAGGGTTCAGCTTTCCCTTGTACCGGTATCCAGCGCAGGCCGGCGCCGTGCTCAAGTCCGGCAAGCCCTGGTACTCGCGCCAGCAGATCGACACCCTGCCCGAGGCCCGCGCCGCCTTGCGCGGTCACGAGCTGGTGTGGCTGGCCCATCCGCTGGACGTGCTGGTGTTGCAGATCCAGGGCTCGGCGCGCGTGCACGTGCTGGAGTCGGACGGCTCGCAGCGCTGGTCGCGCCTGTCCTACGCGGGCAACAACAACCAGCCCTATCAAAGCCCCGGGCGCTGGCTGCTGGAACAGCGCGCCGTCACCGATGCATCGTGGCCCGGCATCAAGGCCTGGCTGGCGCAGAACCCGCAGCGCCAGCAGGAACTGCTGTGGAGCAACCCACGCGTGGTCTTCTTCCGCGAGCAGGCGCTGGGTGAACAGGACGCCGCCTTGGGCCCGAATGGCGCGCAAGGCGTGGCGCTGACACCGGGCCGCTCCATTGCCGTGGACCCGCTCAGCATTCCCTACGGCACGCCGGTCTGGCTGGCGTCGGCGGGGCCAGTCACGAGCCTGCAAAGACTGGTGCTGGCGCAGGACACGGGCTCGGCCATCACCGGTGCGCTGCGCGCCGACTACTTTGCCGGCTGGGGCGCGCAAGCCGGCGAACTGGCAGGCCGGCTCAAACAGCCGCTGCAACTGTGGGTGCTGTGGCCGCGCTAGCAGGCCGTGCGGCGCAGTTCGGGCATACTGCCCCGGCGCGCCCCGGCTGACCCGGTTGGATGGCACGCGAAATCCGTTCCGCCCACAAGGCTGGATCCCCACTTTCTTCGGAGACACCCACGATGAATGCTGCGCTACCCGAGTCCGTCCGCAAGGCACTTGAAGCCGTCACGCTGGACGACAAGTATTCGCTCGATCACGGTCGCGCCTTCATGAGCGGCGTGCAGGCGCTGGTCAAGCTGCCCATGCTGCAGCGCCAGCGCGACGCGCTCGTGGGCAAGAACACCGCCGGCTTCATCAGCGGCTACCGGGGCTCGCCGCTGGGCGGCTACGACCAGGCACTGCAGAAGGCGGCCAAGTACCTCAAGGCACAGAACATCGTGTTCCAGCCGGGCGTGAACGAGGAGCTCGCCGCCACCGCCCTGTGGGGCACGCAGCAGCTCGGCTTTGCGCCGCCGGGCAGCAACAAGTTCGACGGCGTGTTCGGCATCTGGTACGGCAAGGGTCCGGGCGTGGACCGCTGCTCGGACGTGTTCAAGCACGCCAACATGGCCGGCACCACGCCCTGGGGTGGCGTCATCGCCGTGGCGGGCGACGACCATGTGGCCAAGAGCTCGACCGCCGCGCACCAGAGCGACCACATCTTCAAGGCTTGCGGCCTGCCGGTGTTCTTCCCGGCTTCCGTGCAAGAGATCCTGGATCTGGGCGTGCACGCCATCGCCATGAGCCGTTTTTCCGGGGTCTGGGCGGGGATGAAGACGATCCAGGAAATCGTGGAATCGAGCGCCAGCGCCATCATCGACCCGCAGCGCGTGCAGATCGTGCTGCCCGAGTTCGACATGCCCAGCGGCGGCGTGCACATCCGCTGGCCCGACACGGCGCTGGTGCAGGAGGCGCGCCTGTTCGACACCAAGTGGTACGCGGCGCTGGCCTACATCCGTGCGAACCGCCTCAACTACAACGCGATCGAAGGGCCCCACGACCGCTTCGGCCTCATCGCCAGCGGCAAAGCCTACAACGACACGCGCCAGGCGCTGATCGATCTGGGCTTGGATGACGCCACCTGCCGGCGTATCGGCATACGCGTGCACAAGGTGGGCGTGGTGTGGCCGCTGGAGGCGCAGCTCACGCGCGAATTCGCCACCGGTCTGCAGGAAATCCTGGTGGTGGAAGAGAAGCGCCAGATCATCGAATACCAGTTGAAGGAAGAGCTCTACAACTGGCGCGCCGACGTGCGCCCCAACGTGTTGGGCAAGTTCAACGAAGTCGGCGGCAGCGGCGAGTTCGACGGCGGAGAGTGGTCGCAGCCCAATCCCAGTGCCAACACCTTGCTGCGCGCGAATGCCGATCTGTCGCCGGCGCTGATTGCGCGCGCCATCGCTCAGCGCTTGAAGAAGCTGGGCCTGGACGCCGACACCACGGCGCGCATCGACGCGCAGCTGGCGCTGCTCGATGGCAAGGAACGCGCCATGCAGACGACAACCGTGAAGGCGGACCGGCAACCCTGGTTCTGCTCGGGCTGCCCGCACAACACCTCCACGCGTGTGCCCGAAGGCTCGCGCGCCATGGCCGGCATCGGCTGCCACTTCATGAGCATCTGGATGGACCGCTCCACCGTGGGCTTCACGCAGATGGGCGGGGAAGGCGTGCCCTGGGTCGGGCAGCAACCCTTCAGCCACGACCAGCACATGTTCGCGAACCTGGGCGACGGCACCTACTTTCACAGCGGCATCCTGGCCGTGCGCCAGTCGATCGCGGCGGGCGTGAACATCACCTACAAGATCCTCTACAACGACGCGGTCGCCATGACCGGCGGCCAGCAGGTTGGAGAGCGGCCCGAAGGGCATTCGGTGCTGCAGATCGCGCAGTCGATGCGGGCCGAGGGCGCGGCGAAGATCACCATCGTGACCGACGAACCCGAAAAATACGCTGGCGTGAGCGGCCTACCCCAGGGCATAGCGATCGAGCACCGCGACGACCTTGATCGCATTCAGCGAGCGTTCAGAGAAATCAAGGGCACGACCGTCATCATCTACGACCAGACCTGCGCCACCGAAAAACGGCGCCGGCGCAAGCGCGGCACGCTGGTGGATCCCGCCGTGCGCGTGGTCATCAACGAACTCGTGTGCGAGGGCTGCGGCGACTGCAGCGTGCAGAGCAATTGCCTGAGCGTGGAGCCGCTGGAGACCGAATTCGGGCGCAAGCGCCAGATCAACCAGAGCACCTGCAACAAGGACTATTCGTGCCTCAAGGGTTTCTGTCCGAGCTTCGTCACAGTCGAGGGCGGCAAGCTGAAAAAGCGTCAAACCCAGACGCGTTCGCCGCAGGAACTGGGCGCGTTGCCCGAGCCACTTCTTCCCGCGCTGGAGGGCGCCACTTCAAGCGTCTGGGGCATCGTGGTGGCCGGCGTCGGTGGCACCGGCGTCATCACCATCGGCCAGTTGCTGGGCATGGCGGCGCACCTTGAAGGTAAAGGCATCGTGACGCAGGAGGCGGCGGGTCTGGCGCAAAAGGGTGGCGCCACCTGGAGCCACGTGCTCATCGCCGCGGCGCAGGAGGACATCCACACCACGCGCGTGGGCATGGCCAGCGCCGACCTCATCCTGGCCTGCGACCCGGTGGTGGCAGCGGGCGGCGAAACCCTGATGCGGGTGCGCGAAGGCCGCACCCATATCGCACTCAACGCCCACGCCACGCCCACGGCCGCTTTCGTGAAGAACGCCGACTGGCAGGACCCGAGTCTGGCTTGCGTGGCGGAGATCGAGCGCGCGGCAGGATCGGGCGTCAGCGCCTTCGACGCCGACACCGTGGCGACGCGCCTGATGGGCGACAGCCTGTACACCAACCCCGTGATGCTGGGCTACGCCTGGCAAAAGGGCTGGCTGCCGCTGGAGCGCGGCTCGCTGCTGCGCGCGATCGAACTGAACGCGGTCGCGGTGGAACAAAACAAGACCGCATTAGAGTGGGGACGGCATGCGGCCCACGACTGGGCGGCCGTGCAGGCGCTGCTGGGCGGCGAACAGGTGCTGCAGTGGCAGCGCGCCACGCCGCTGGACGAAGTCATCGCGCGCCGCGCTGCCTTTCTGGGCGAGTACCAGAACGCCGCCTACGCCCGTCGCTATCAGGACTTCGTCGCGCGCGTGCAAGCCGCTGAAGCCGCTCTGGGCAAGACCACGCTCACGCTGGCCGTGGCCAAGAACCTGTTCAAGCTCATGTCCTACAAGGACGAATATGAAGTGGCGCGGCTGCATCGCGACCGGGCCTTCCTGGCACGGATCCAGTCCCAGTTCGAGGGCGATTTCCAGGTTCACTATCACCTCGCGCCGCCGCTGCTGGCGCGGCGCAACGAACGCGGCGAACTGCAAAAACGCAAGTTCGGACCCGCCACGCGATGGGCCTTCCAATTGCTGTCAGCGTGCAAGGGATTGCGCGGCACGCCGCTGGATATCTTCGGCTTCACGAGCGAGCGTAAACAGGAGCGCGCCCTGATCGCCGACTACCGCGGCAGCATCGAGGAAGTCCTCGCAGCGCTGGCGCCGCACAACCACGCTGCTGCGCTGCAGTTGGCGCAGGTGCCCGAGCAGATCAAGGGTTTTGGTCACGTGAAGGAACGCAACGCTCTCGCGGCGCGCGCCAGATGGACCGAAGCCATGGCGGCATTTCGTTGCGCTGCAACCGGCGCAGAGCGCTGAAAACAGACTCGCGGGATGACCACCTCCGCCTCAGTCCAGAGCCAACTGGCCGAGCACCGCAGCTACCTGCTGCGCTTTGCACGGCTGCAGTTGCGCAACGACGCCTGGGCCGAAGACGCGGTGTCTGAAACCCTGCTGGCCGCGTTGAGCAAGCCGCAGTCGTTTGGCAACAAGTCGCAGCTCAAGACCTGGCTCGTGGGCATTCTGAAACACAAGGTGCTGGACGCCTTCCGGCACAACGCGCGCGAGGTCTCGCTCGACGCCGCGCCGGACTCCGATGGGCACGAGGAACTGGATTCGTTGATGTTCAAGTCCGACGGCCACTTCGCTCAGGCACCGGCCGACTGGGGCAATCCGGAGCAGGAGTTGAGTTCGCGCCAGTTCTTCGTCGTGCTCGAAGCCTGCACCGAGAAGATGCCGGCCGCGCTGGGGCGGGTCTTCCTGATGCGGGAATGGCTGGAACTGTCGTCCGAAGAGATCTGTAAGGAATTGAACCTGACTTCGACCAATCTGTATGTTCAATTGCACCGGGCGCGTTTGCGTTTGCGCGAATGCCTTGAACTCAACTGGTTTGGTCAACGATTGGGGAATGTCTGATGGCTCTCTTGATGCGCACTTGCAGAGAAGCCGCAGCGCTGCTCGTGGCGCAGGAAGACCGCGTGCTTCCCATTGGCGACCGCATTGCCCTGCGCATCCATTTGCTGGCTTGCAAAGCCTGCCCCGACTTCGAGCGCCAGCTTCTCACGCTGCGTCAAGCCATGAAGCAATGGCGCCATTACACCGAGGAAGACTCGGCTGCAGAAAACTGAGACTGGTTCGGTAGCGGCTGCGCCATGGAGTCAATTCCACTGGTCTGCGAGACTCGACTTGTCGCTTGATTACAACAAAAACCTGGCGCAGCAAGGTGATTTTTGGCCTTCTTGACCACGAAAGGCCCTGGTCTTGGCAATTTCAACAACATCGCGCATAATGTCCGAGTGTGGCTGAGTATCAGCACACGGGTTTGCGGTGAATGGTCAGTTTCGCGTCTGTTAAGTCTTCATTGGTTTGTTGATTGCGTATATCGGACTCCATCGCGTTTTGATTTTTTTTCAGGAGTCCCTTCATGGGCAACAAACTTTACGTGGGCAACCTGCCCTATTCTTTCCGCGACGAAGATATGCAGCAAGCTTTTGCCGCATTTGGCACGGTTTCCAGCGCCAAGGTCATGATGGAGCGTGATACCGGTCGTTCCAAAGGCTTTGGCTTTGTGGAAATGGGCAACGATGCTGAGGCACAAGCTGCCATCAAGGGCATGAACGGCCAACAATTCGGTGGCCGCGGTCTCGTGGTGAACGAAGCGCGTCCGATGGAAGCTCGTCCTCCCCGCACCGGCGGTGGTGGCGGCTACGGCGGCGGTGCTGGCGGCGGTGGCGGCTACGGCGGCGGCGCTGGTCGTAGCGGCGGCGGCGGCGGTGGCGGCTACGGCGGTGGTCGCAGCAGCTACTAAGCTACTGATTTCCTGGCCTCGTGCCTTGAAAACGAAAAAGGGTCCTTGTGACCCTTTTTTGTTGCCTGCGATTTACCCTGGTTCCGATCGCCGCAACGGCATTCCAGGCAAGCGCTATCTGGTCGGCTTGGCCTGCACTTCGCTGCGAACACGACCGTGCAGCGACAGGGTGCGTTCAACATTATCGAAATCCATCGCGTCGGCGGAGAAGCGATCATTGCCCCGCAGCAACAGCACCGGTTTGTCGGTCGTGAGTCGCTCGGTATTCGTATAGGCGCGGAAGAACTCGCTGCGCAATTCGCTCGCCGCAAGCTCGCGCCCCGAAGCGTCCCGGCTGGCGTCGCGCATGACCCGCGCATTGCCGAGCAACTGCACTTCCGACCCATCCCCGTTGGCCAGCGCTCGGTCGGCACTGGCCGTGAACACACCACTCTTTTCCGAAAGCGCACGCAGCCGCACCTGGTCTATCTCGACCGTATCGGTGTCGGGGAAATGCCTGGCGAGTGCGCCGAAAATTTCGTTTTTCAGGCGTCCATTGGCGTCAAAGGTCCTGATTGAAAAATTGCGCATGAAATAGTCGGCTTCATGCTTGGCCGAGCTTGTCGGCGTCGCCGGCGAATACCCGGGCGTGCTGCGAACCAGCCACCAGGATCCCAGCGCCAGCAAGCCCATCAGGATCACCGGCAGGTAAATGGAGACACGATCCAGGATTCGATGCAGTTGGCGTTTCATGGCACACTGTCGCGCAGTAGTGCGGCATAGCGTCCGCTCGCCACCAGCAGCAGATCGCAAAATTCACGCACTGCGCCATCGCCCCCGCGCGCCAGCGTCACATAGTGCGCGCTGGCCCGAACTTCCACATGGGCATTGATCGGTGCGCAGGCGAATCTGGCGGGCTGCATCATCGCCAGGTCGGGCCAGTCGTCGCCCATGGCCGCCGCCTCGCTCCAGTCAAGGCCCAGCGTCTTCAAGATGTCCTCGGCAGCCGGGCGTTTGTCTTCTGTGCCAAAGCGAGCGTGCGTGATGCCGAGCGCCTCCAGACGCAAACGCAGGGGTTTGGAGTCGCGCCCGGTGATGACCGCCGGGGTGATCCCGGCTTTTTGCAGCAGCTTGAGTCCATGCCCGTCGAGCGTGTTGAAGCGCTTGATGGTTTCGCCATGCTCGGTGAACAGCAGTCCGCCGTCCGTGAGCACACCATCGACATCGAAAAAAACGACCCGCACGCCCTGTGCCTTGAGCAGCAGTTCCGCGCTGAACTGAACGGCAGGATTCATGGCGGTGGGACTCAGATCACCTTGGCCCGCATCAGGTCGCCGATGTGCACGATGCCCACGAGCACGCGGTCCTTTGAAGTCACCAGCACGCTGGTGATGCTGTGCAGTTCCATCAATTCTGCCGCCTCCACCGCCAGCGCATCGGCGGCCATGCTGCGGGGATTGGCGTGCATGACGTCCTGCGCGGTGCTGTTGCGCAGATCCACGCCCTTTTCAATCATGCGCCGCAAATCCCCATCGGTGAATACGCCCAGCACGCGCTGATCCGCGTCCACCACCGCCGACGCGCCCAGACCTTTGGCGCTCATCTGGCGCATCAGATCGCTGAAAGTGGCGTTAGGCAACACCATGGGAATGGCTTCGCCTGAGCGCATCACGTCGCTCACGTGCGTCAACAATCTGCGCCCCAGGGCGCCGCCCGGGTGCGAACGGGCAAAGTCTTCGGCCTTGAAGCCGCGGGCGTCGAGCAAGGCCACGGCCAGCGCGTCGCCCAGCGCCAACTGCGCCGTAGTGCTGGCGGTAGGCGCCAGATTGAGCGGGCAGGCCTCCTTTTCGACGCCGCTGTCCAGGGTTTCGTCCGCATGGCTGGCCAGTGTGGATTGGGCCCCGCCGGTGATGGCGATCAGCGGCACGCCCTGGCGCTTGAGTACCGGCAGGATGGCGGTGAGCTCCTCGCTCTCGCCGGAGTTCGAAATCGCCAGCACCAGGTCCATCGCCTTGATCATTCCCAGATCGCCGTGGCTGGCTTCGGCCGGATGCACGAACATGGCGGGCGTCCCGGTGGACGCCAGCGTGGCGGCGATCTTGCGCCCGATGTGGCCGCTCTTTCCCATGCCCATGACGACCACCCGGCCGCGCACCGCCAGCATCATTTGCACGGCTCGGGCAAATGACGGATTCAGGCGCGCCTTCAATCCCAGCACCGCTGCGGCTTCAATGTCAAAGGTTTCCTGCGCCAGGCGCAACGCCTGGATCGGGTCGAAGGAACGGGGCGTCAAGGGGCTGGCAGTCATGGCGCCATTCTATCGGCGGGTGCCACCTTGAAATGAAGCGGTTCGGCGCCGATTATTTCTCTTGCTAGTATCGAGGCATGACTGCGCTTGAACTGACGTTGATGTACCTGCTGGCTGCGGTGCTGGGCGTGGTCGCGAGTCGCTCGCTCAAGCTGCCGCCGATTCTGGGCTACCTCACGGTGGGCATCGTGATCGGGCCCAATGCGCTGGCCCTGGCACAGAACTCTGTCGGGATCCAGCATCTGGGCGAGTTCGGGGTGGTGTTCCTGATGTTCGTGATCGGACTGGAGTTCAATCTTCACAAGCTGCGCGCGATGCGCCGTCACGTCTTCGGACTGGGTCTTTTTCAGGTCGCCGCGACCATGGTTCTGGTCACGCTCGGATCCTGGGGCTTGAGGGCGCTGTTCCCCGCGCTGTGGCAGATGTCCTGGCCCACGTCGCTGGCGCTGTCCGGCGCCTTGGCCATGAGCAGCACCGCGATCGTGATCAAGCTCATGGCCGAGCGACTGGAAATGGAGTCGGAGCACGGCAAGCGCGTGCTGGGCGTGCTGCTGTTCCAGGATCTGGCCGTGGTGCCGCTGCTGGTGCTGATCCCTGCCCTGGGAACATCCGGCGAACAGCTGATCTCGGCGTTGGCGCTGGCATTGTTCAAGGCCGCCGTCGTGATCGCGCTGCTGCTCGTCGGTGGGCAACGCGTCATGCGCTGGTGGCTGACCCTGGTGGCCAGGCGCAAGAGCGAAGAGCTTTTTGTCCTGAACCTGTTGCTGATCACGCTCGGCCTGGCCTGGCTCACCGAGCTCGCGGGCCTGAGCCTGGCCTTGGGGGCCTTCATCGCGGGCATGCTGGTCTCGGAGACCGAGTTCAAGCACCAGGTGGAAACCGACATCCGACCATTTCACGACGTGCTGCTGGGTCTGTTTTTCATCACCATCGGCATGTTGCTGGATTGGCGCGAGGTCGCCGAACACTGGCCGCTGGTGCTGGTGCTGGTGACGCTGCCAGTGCTGTTCAAGTTGGTGCTGGTCACGGGCCTGGCCAAGGCTTTTGGCGCCACCGATGGCGTGTCGGTGCGCACCGGTTTGTATCTGGCGCAGGCGGGCGAGTTCGGCTTCGTGCTGCTGTCGCTGGCGCGCGGCTCGGGGCTGGTTCCGCCCGCGCTGCTGAACCCGATCCTGGCGAGCATGGTGCTGTCCATGCTTGCCACGCCCTTCATCATCCTGTACAGCAACGCGATCGTGATGAAGCTGGTGAGCAGCGAGTGGCTGCAGCAGTCGCTGCAAATGACCAGCATCGCGCGCAAGTCCATAGGCACCAGCAGGCACGTCATCATCTGCGGCTACGGACGCTGCGGACAGAACCTGGGGCGCATTCTGGAGCGTGAAGGCATACCTTACATGGCCATGGACCTGGACCCGGACCGCGTGCGCCAGGCAGCGGCCGCGGGCGAGCCTGTGGTGTTTGGCGACGCCGTGCGCCTGCAGGCGCTGATTGCTGCCGGCCTGGCCCGCGCCAGCGCCGTGGTGGTCACCTATCTGGACACCCCCAGCGCGCTCAAGGTGCTGGCCAATGCGCGCCTGCACGCGCCCACGGTGCCAGTGATTGTGCGCACCCAGGACGACCACGACTTGGAAAGACTTCAAGCCGCGGGCGCGACCGAGGTCGTGCCGGAAGCGATTGAAGGCTCACTCATGCTGGCCAGTCACGCGCTGGCCTTGGTGGGCGTACCCATGCGGCGCGTGATTCGCGTGGTGCAGGAGCAGCGCGACGCGCGCTACAACCTGCTGCGCGGTTACTTTCACGGCGCCGACGACGACTCCGTGGCCGAACTGGAACACGAGCGGCTTGCCAGTGTGACCCTTGCGCCGAGCGCGCACTGCGTGGGCAAGGCCCTGCTTGCACCGGATCTGGACCGACACAATGTGCGCCTGGTGGCGCTGCGCAAGGGGGACGGCAAGGCCGTGACGCCCGACGCGCACACCGTGCTCGAAGCCGGGGACACGCTGGTGCTGAGCGGGAAACCTGAAGCGCTGGCTCTTGCGGAAAAAATGCTGCTCGCAGGATAAGCTGGCAGCCGTTTGAATCACAACCTTTCAGGACCTGCCATGCACGACTTCAATATCGGCCAGTATCTCAAGGCCCACATCCGGACCGTGGCCGATTGGCCCGCACCGGGGGTTCAGTTTCGCGACATCACGCCGCTGCTGCAGGACCCCAAGGTGTTTCGCGTGCTGATCGATGCCTTCGTGCATCGCTACATGGACCCGGCGCTGCGCCCCGATGTGGTCGCCGGGCTGGACGCGCGCGGCTTCATTCTGGGGGCGGTCGTGGCCTACGAACTCAATGTCGGCTTCATCCCGATTCGCAAGAAAGGCAAGTTGCCCTTTGACACGGTCCAGGAAACCTATGAGCTCGAATACGGCAGTGCCACGGTGGAATTGCACACCGATGCCGTGCAGCCGGGCAAGCGCGTGCTGTTGATGGATGACCTGATCGCCACCGGAGGCACCATGCTGGCCGGCAAGAATCTGCTGGAGAAGCTCGGCGCCGTGGTGATAGAGGGCGCGGCCATCGTCGATCTGCCCGAACTGGGTGGGTCGGCGAAAATCCGCTCCAACGGGCTTGAGCTGTTTACCTTGCTGGACTTTTCCGGGCATTGACCCCGAGCGGCCCTGCTGAGGGCGCTCAGTTCATGTCGCCATACTGCGACAGCCCCAGACCCGGTGGTCGCGTATCGGGGCTCACCACCTGCGTATCCTCATATCCGGTGGCCAGCGGGCTGAAGCCGCGCGCTGGCGCGCGCGCCACGCCGGGCGCCGCAGGCGCAGGTCCTGTCACCGCGAGTGCGCGCTTGAAGGCCAGCATCTCTTCCGTCTGAAGCGGCTCGTAGCGCGACCCAGCCGATTCGTCGGTGGCCGCCCCGGCAACGCTCTTCGGTTCCTCGCGCGGCGTCTGCACCTCTGCCATGGCCGCCGATTGACTTGCACCCAGCTGCGCATCCCGGCGCCAATACACCGCAGTCACCGCAAGGTCGTGGCGGCTCAGGGCGCCTTCGGCGACCAGGGACTCGACCTTTGCCATCTTTACAACGTCGTCGATCAGATTCGGGGCCAGGTCAATCATCACCAGATACTGGCGGCCGCCTTGGTCCAGCGCCAGCACCTTGAACTTGTAGCTGGCCGCGCCGATCCCCACCAGCAGCAGCGATTCGCGTACCACCCCGTACAGTTGTTCGCGTCGGGCCAGCGCCTGGGTCCTCAGCTGCTCACGCACAGCGGCATTCTCGGCAGCACGCGCGACCGATCGCGGCTCCGCAATCGGCGCCGTCTGCCTGGAGTCCATCTGGTCCAGGCCCATGGGCTGGGTTCGTTCGACTGGCGGCCTCGTGTCAGGCGTCTGCACAAGCGCGGATGAGTCGGACTTTTTGCGAGAAAACCAGCTAATCAAGGACATATATTTCTCTCCGGAAAAAAGCACTCTTCAAACGACTCAGATGGCTGGGCCGCAACGACTCGCGATAAACAGGAAAAAACCCATCTGGACAATATGATTGAAAATAGACAGCTATTTCAGGATTCAAGCATGGCCAATGATGATAAACGCATTTATGCGCGGCGACGCGCCCGGTTCGCAAGCCAGTTGGGGCACGACGCCATTGCCATCCTTGGCACCGCCCCTGAGAGAGCGCGCAACCGCGACAGTGACTTTCCCTTTCGACATGACAGCTACTTCTACTACCTGACCGGTTTTAACGAACCCAATGCCTGGTTGGTCATCACTGGCGACGGTCATTCCACGCTGTTTTGCCAGCCCAAGGACCTGGAGCGCGAAATCTGGGATGGCAGTCGACTCGGCCCCGAAATGGCCCCCGAGCGCCTCGGCGTGGATGCCGCCTTTTCAGTGACGGAGCTCGATGGCAGATTGCCCTCCATGCTGGAAAACCGTGACGCTGTCTGGTATCCGTTCGCCACGTTGCAGGGGCTGGAGTCGCGCGTGTCAAGCTGGCTGGACAAGGTCCGTGCCCGTATCCGCTACGGCGTCTTGTCACCCCAGACGCAACGCGACGCCTGTGGCCTGCTGGATGAAATGCGCCTGTTCAAGGACGAACACGAACAAGCGATCATGCGCCGGGCGGCCGCCATTTCGGCAGGCGCGCACGTGCGCGCCATGCAGTGCAGCGCGCGCATGCTGCGCGCAGGCGAGGAGGTGCGCGAGTACCACCTTGAAGCGGAAGTGCTGCACGAGTTCCGACGCCACGGCTCACAGTTTCCCGCCTACGGCTCCATCGTTGCGTCTGGCGCCAACGCCTGCGTGCTGCATTACCGGGCCGATGCGGCGCCGGTGCGCGCAGGCGAACTGGTGCTGATGGATGCCGGCTGCGAGTTGGACGGCTATGCCAGCGACATCACCCGCACCTTCCCCGCCAATGGGCGCTTTACCGGAGCGCAGCGAGCGCTGTATGACTTGGTGCTGGCGAGCCAGAAAGCGGCCATTGCGGTCACCCGCGAGGGCGCGCGCTTCACCGAGCCGCACGACGCCACCGTGAAGGTGCTTGCGCAGGGCATGCTGGATCTGGGGCTGCTGGACTCCAACGTGGTGGGGACGCTGGAGGACGTGATCGAAAAGCGTTCCTACAACCCGTTTTACATGCACCGCACCGGGCACTGGCTGGGGATGGACGTGCACGACTGCGGCAGCTACGTTGAACCCGGCGAGGTTGGCCAGGCCGACGAGCGCAAGGATCCCTTGTCTGGAGAAACCATCCTCAACCGCCCCAGCCGAATCCTGCGCAGCGGCATGGTTCTGACGATTGAGCCCGGCATCTACGTGCGCGCGGCGCCGGGGGTTCCCGAGCGCTTTCACGGCATCGGCATCCGCATTGAAGACGATGCCATCGTGAATGCCGATGGGTGCGAGTTGATCAGTCGCGGCGTTCCCGTCGAGGCGGACGAGATTGAAGCCCTGATGCAGGGGTGAGCTGCGCTTGCATGCTGGCCGCTCGGGGCACTTCTGGGCAGGCCTACAATGAAGTGCTTGCCCGGATCGGTGCATTTCCCGAGTCCGACTGAGCTTTTATCCCAACATGGGGCAGCACGATAAGCTGCCACCGCAAGGAGCCTGACAACATGCCGAACAAGCCAAAAATCAATCCGGAAGAGCGAACCGCCGAACTGCGTCGCGCAGCGCTGGACTACCACGAGTTCCCCACGCCCGGAAAGATCTCCATCGCGGCGACCAAGCAACTGGTGAATCAGCACGACCTCGGCCTGGCTTACACGCCCGGCGTGGCCATCCCCTGCGAAGAAATCGTGAAGGACCCTGCAGCGGCTTTCCGCTACACCAGTCGGGGCAATCTGGTGGCGGTCATCACCAACGGCACGGCGGTGCTGGGGTTGGGCGACATCGGTCCGCTGGCGGCCAAACCGGTGATGGAGGGCAAGGGAGTATTGTTCAAGAAGTTCGCCGGTATCGATGTGTTTGACCTGGAGATCGCCGAAAGGAATCTGGACAAACTGGTCGATATCGTGGCCGCGCTGGAACCCACCTTTGGCGGCATCAACCTCGAAGACATCAAGGCGCCCGACTGTTTCTACGTCGAGCGCAAGCTGCGCGAGCGCATGAAGATCCCGGTCTTTCATGACGATCAGCACGGCACGGCGATCGTTGTGGGTGCGGCCATTTTCAACGGCCTCAAGGTCGTTGGCAAGGACCCGAAGAAAATCAAGCTGGTCACCTCCGGTGCCGGCGCCGCGGCCCTGGCCTGCCTTGGGCTGCTGGTCAAGCTCGGCATTCCGCGCGAGAACATCTACGTGACCGACCTTGCGGGCGTGGTGTACGAAGGGCGCACCGAGTTGATGGACGACGACAAGATCGTCTTCTCCCAGAAGACTTCCGCCCGAACCCTGGGCGAGATCATTGAAGGTGCCGACGTGTTTCTCGGACTGTCGGCCGGTGGCGTCTTCAAGCCCGACATGGTGCGCAAGATGGCGGACAAGCCGCTGATTTTTGCGCTGGCGAATCCGACGCCCGAAATTACCCCGGAGGAGGTCAAAGCGGTGCGCGACGACGCGGTCATGGCCACGGGCCGCAGCGACTACCCGAACCAGGTCAACAACGTCCTGTGCTTCCCCTACATCTTCCGCGGCGCCCTGGACTGCGGCGCCACCACGATCACGGTGGAGATGGAAATTGCCGCGGTGCACGCGATCGCCGAACTGGCTCAGGCTGAGCAGAGCGAAGTGGTCGCCGCCGCCTATTCGGGCGAGCCCTTGGCATTTGGCCCGGAGTACCTGATCCCCAAGCCCTTTGATCCGCGGCTGATGATGAAGATCGCGCCGGCTGTGGCCCAAGCCGCGGCCGAGAGCGGCGTGGCGCTGCGCCCCATCCTGGACATGGACGCCTACCGGGACCGCCTGCAAAACTTCGTCTACGCTTCAGGCACCACCATGAAGCCGATCTTTACGGCCGCCAAGAAAGCCGTCAAAAGGCGGGTGGGCTATTCCGAAGGCGAAGAAGAACGGGTCTTGCGCGCCGCGCAGATCGTGGTCGACGAGGGCCTCGCGCGCCCCACGCTGATCGGACGACCCGGAGTGATAGCGACCCGAATCGAAAAATTCGGACTGCGGCTTGAACAAGGTGTCGACTACGACGTGGTCAACGTCGAGCAGGACGACCGCTATCGGGATTTCTGGCAGACCTACCACCGGATGACCGAGCGCAAGGGCATCACCGCGCAGATGGCCAAGATCGAGATGCGGCGCCGGCTCACGCTCATCGGCTCGATGCTGCTGCACAAGGGTTACGTCGACGGGCTCATCTGCGGCACATGGGGCTCCACCGCCATGCACCTGCAGTACATCGAGCAGGTCATCGGCAAGCGGGATGGTGTGGGCGTGTTTGCCTGCATGAACGGTTTGTTGCTGCCGGATCGGCAGGTGTTCCTGGTTGACACCCATGTCAACTACGACCCGAGCGCGGAACAATTGGCGGAAATCACGCTGCTGGCTGCCGAAGAGATGAAGCGCTTTGGCCTCAAGCCCAAAGCCGCGCTGCTCTCGCATTCCAGCTTCGGATCCTCCAATCAACCCAGCGCCATCAAGATGCGCGAGACCTTGGGCCTGCTACGGGCGCAGGCGCCATGGCTGGAGGTCGACGGCGAAATGCACGGCGATGTTGCTCTAGACCCCGCTGCCCGTCGCGCCCTCATGCCAAACAGCACGCTGACCGGAGGCGCCAACCTGCTGGTGCTGCCCAATATTGATGCGGCGAACATCTCTTACAACCTGCTCAAGACGGCGGCGGGCGGCAATATCGCCATCGGCCCGGTTTTGCTGGGCGCGGCCAAACCCGTGCACATTCTCACTGCAAGCACCACGGTGCGCCGCATTGTGAACATGACAGCGCTCACCGTGGCGGATGCCAATGCTTCGCGCCAGTAGATCTGGCAACTAGCTAGCGCCCACTCACACAACCCAAAGGCCTCCTGGCACTTGCTCATTTTTTGAGCAAGTGCTTGCATTTCGCGGCCACTTCGGGCACACTCGACATCAATGTTTTCGGGTTTACCCGATGTTCTTCGGCGTTTTTCAATCCGGGCCTCCAGTTCATGTCACGTTTTGCGGCACATAGAGTGCCTGTAGTCGGCTTTATGTTGGCTGCTGTTTTGGCGTGCACCCGTCTGGCGCACGCCAATGGACTCTCAGCCCCATCCCATGGCACTCGCGCTGGGACAGTGGCACTGGATGATTTGCCAGTCCAGGGCCAGCAAACGTACGCATTGATTTTTCAGGGCGGACCGTTTCCGTACGATAAGGACGGATCCGTGTTTGGCAATCGTGAGCGTCGGCTGCCCGTGCATGAGCGCGGGTTTTACCGCGAATACACGGTCAAGACGCCGGGGGTAAAGAGTCGTGGAGCGCGGCGCATTGCCTGTGGGGGCACGCCGAGGAATCCTGAGGTTTGCTACTACAGCGAAGATCACTATGCGAATTTTCGCAGGATTGATCGGTAACGAATTTTGTTGTGGCCGCATGTGATGCAGCCATTTTGTTTGTCCTTTTCGAGAAAGTGAAGCGGAGATGGAAATGCCACTTCGTACCGTCAGAACCAACATCGTGCAGTCGATCCGCGCCTTTCGCGTGAGCGACCTGCAGGAGGCGGCCCAACAATTGGGTCACCATTTTCTGTACGCCAATTTAGCCACGGCCCAAAGCAAGCAGGACGTGCTGGACCTGATCGCCCAGAAATTCACGTTTCCAGCGCATTTCGGCAAGAACTTTGACGCGCTGTATGACTGCCTGACGGACCCGCTGCACAAGTCGGGCCAGCAGCCAGGTTTCATCGTGGTGCTGGAGCATATTCCTGCCCACGCCAAGTTCGACAAGGAAGCGCGCGAGCAGTTGCTGGATATTTTCCGTGACGCTGCCGATTACTGGGGCGATCGAAAAATACCGTTTCGATGTTTCTATTCTTTTCTGTAGCCCGTTCTGCAACCACCAGCCAAGCAGAACGGGCGAAAGAGGCTAGCGCAACCGAGGACTCTGCGCCTCTGGTCAGCGGCATCGAATTGGGCGCCGAACCGGGGGAAAAAATGCCAACCGACAAGTTGCTCGACGTGTCGCCACTGGCATTGCGCATGAGCAGCCCGTTCAACTCGGGCTACTGGCTCGCAGCGGCATAACGCCACCCCGCCCCGAAAAAAATCCCGTCCATGTGACGGGATTTTTTTGGTCCATCAACCCATCGAGAGGGCCAGTTCGACGTACTCCTGCACCGGCACCTCTTCCGCCCGGCGCTGCACGTCGAAGTTTGTGCTGCTCTGTTTTTCCTCGAGCCATTTACCCAGCGTGTGACGCAACAGCTTGCGGCGCTGACTGAAAGCCACCCGCACCAGTTCGCTCAAACGCCGCACATCGACCGCCGGCGGATGCGCCAGCGGTAGCATCCTGACCACCGCGCTGTCCACCCGAGGCGGCGGGTCAAACGATAGCGGTGGCACAGCCAGAATGTTTTCCATGGTGTAGCGCCATTGCAGCATCACGCTCAAACGGCTGTAGTCGCTGGTGGCCGGGCGCGCCACCATGCGGTCCACCACTTCCTTTTGCAGCATAAAGTGCTGGTCTTCGATCACATCCACATAATCCAGCAGATGGAACAGGATCGGCGTGGAAATGTTGTACGGCAGATTCCCCACCACCCTGAGTCTCAGCGCCGGATCGGTGCCGCCGGCTTGCGTCCTTGCACTCATCAGCGCCCCCCGCAACTGCGCAAAATCCACCTTGAGAACATCGGCCTCGGTCACATCCAGTTGTGTATGCGAGCGCAATCGGGCCGCCAGGTCGCGATCCAGTTCGATCACCGCAAGCCGCCCCAGGCGCTCCACCAGGGGTTGGGTCAGGGCACCCAGGCCGGGGCCGATTTCGACCATGATCTGCTCCGGCTTGGGAGCGATCTCGCGCACGATGGTTTCAATGATGTCCTGATCGGTCAGGAAGTGCTGGCCAAAGCGTTTGCGCGCAACGTGAGGTGCTTGTTTCACAACGGCGGTTCGCGGAATTCGACGTAGGCCTTGCCGCGCACGTCCTGCGTCCAGGTAAGGTAGGCCTCTTCCAGCTTCCTCTCGCGGACAAAATTGCGCACCAGTTCACGCTGCTCGCGCACGCTCAGCGGCGCTTCGCGGCGTTCGGTCAGTTGAATCAGGTGCACGCCAAAGCGCGAAACCGTCGGGTCGCTGATCTGGCCCGGCTCCAGCCTCATCATGACTTCTTCGAACTCAGGCACAAACTGCCCGGGAGCGGCCCAGCCAAGATCTCCGCCGTCCTTGGCGCTGCCGTCCTGCGACATCTCCTTGGCCATCGCGGCAAAATCAGCCTGCCCCGATTGAATGCGCTTCTTCACGCCGGCCAGGCGCTCCAGTGCGGCGACCTGCGTCAACTGAGGTCCGGTGCGCAGCAAAATGTGGCGAGCGTGGTTCTGCGTGGCCGTTGTGGGCGGCAAGCCCGGGCTGCGCTTGTCCATCACC
Organism: uncultured beta proteobacterium; assembly: GCA_903838565.1. Lineage (GTDB taxonomy): Bacteria > Pseudomonadota > Gammaproteobacteria > Burkholderiales > Burkholderiaceae_C > CAIKVZ01. Next base: position 262,923 of record CAILZB010000060.1, read on the forward strand.
TTGAGAATGTGAAAACCCGCGGGGGAGCGCAACGGGCCGGTGACGGCCCCCTTTTCCAGACGCAAGACCGCCTGCACAAACAGGGTTGGATAGCGGTCCGCGCTGCGCAGTCCCATCGACTTGCCGCTGGCGCGCTCCATACCGTCGGAATACTCCTTGACCAGGGCGCTGAAATCCTCACCGGCGCGAGCCCGCTCCAGCACGCGTTGCGCGCGCGCCTGCAGGACCTGGGTCTGCTCCGGCGTGGCGTTTTCGGGCACGGCCACCAGCACCTGACCCAAGTCGAGCTCCAGGGTGGCCAAGTCGATGTTGTTTCTCTGGTCCTGCAGGTATTGATCGATCTCCTGCTCACTCACTTTCACGCGCCCATCGACCTCGCGCTCGCGCAGCCGGGTCAGCGCGATCTGGTCGCGCAGTTCCGCGCGAAAACGCGCCAGGGTCATGCCGTCGGCCTGCACCCGACGACGCAGTTCGGCGACATCGATCTGGTTCTGGTGCGCCACATTCTGCTCTGCCTGATCGATGGCGTCCTCTTCCACGCGAACACCATTCTCGGTGGCCATCTGGAGTTGGGCTTTTTCGGAAATCAGACGCTCCAACACCTGACGCGCCAACTCTTCCTGGGGCGGAAGCGTGACCCCCTGCTGACTGAGCTGTGCACGCGCGCGCTGCACACGCTGCTGCAGTTCGCTGCGCGTGATGGGCTCGGCGTTGACGACGGCAACGATGTAGTCGGCCTGCTGCGGCCCGCTCTGCATCGCCCGGGCAGCCACGCTGCCCAGGCTCAAATTCGCGGGGGGACGCAGGCCTTGAGCCTGGGCTGACAGGGCCGCCATGCAAGCCAGGCACAGCAGGGAAAGGGGACGCAGGAGATCGGTCATGGTAGGAGCTATTCGTATTGGCCAAAACGGCTGGGCTGGGTGGTCTGCTCGCGCAGATACTGATATCGGGGTATATTTTCCTTCAGGGATTGAAGCGGACTGGAACCGAGTCTGGAGAAGCCGACGAACTCCAATTGAAACATCAAACGCTGACTCGCCGTCGCCCCGCTGCGCTGCATGCGCTCCAGCACGGCACGCCCGAGCCAGCAGCCAGCATCGTACTCAAAGCCGACGATCGAATCTATCAGCTTGCCATCTTTCAGACTGTAGTTCATGCGGCCCACGCTGTACCAGCGGCCCGCACCCTGACCCGCACCAGCGCCCAGGTCCTGCCCCTTGTCACCCCACAGATCGTTGATCGGCCACTGCCACCCCACGTCCAGCAGTTCGCTCACGCCGCGCTGCATGCTGTAGGCGGCACTCAGCACCCGGTAGTTGCCGGGGTTGTAGCGCCCGCTCAGCGTCGTGCGCTCGGACGAGTTGATGGTGGGGTTGAACTGCACGGTGGCGTCCATGGACCACTGGGGGTTCCAGTGGATCGTTGTCCCCAGCATCAAGTCGCTGATGTGATCGGTCACGGGAACGCCGCCCGGCAGCGTGACATTCTGGTTCTGATAGCGCAACTGTTGCGCCACACCAAAGCGCGCATTCTCGGCGCCCGTGACCGGATCGAGCAGGCGCGTCGTCGCACCCAGCGTCAGCAGATTGTTGTCCGCTATGCGGTCGTTGCCGCTGAACGAGTTGTCGCTGAAGATCGATGCAAAGTTGAAGTCAAAGGCGGCCGAGTCGTAATTGGGCAGGACACTCTGGTTGCGAAATGGCGTGTACAGATACATGACCCGTGGCTCCAGAGTCTGGCGAAATTCCCGGCCCAGGAAGATGGCATCGCGCTCCAGCACCAGGCCGCTGTCAAGGCTGAACGTCGGCAGCGAACGGCTGGCGGACGTCTCCAAATTGACCAGAGGCGCGTCAAACTGGTATTGGCTTGCGTGCCATTGCAGCGTAGGCGTGACAAACGAGCCCGGCGTCTGCCATGGGTAGCTCAAGCGTGCAATGGCCAAGCCGCGCAGGCCGTTGACTTGCTGCGTGAGCGTGGGGTCTGCATGAAACTGCGTGAGGTCCAGGTCGAGCGAATAGTCAAACCCGCCAACATGGCTTCGGGCGTAGCGCGCGCCGAGTTCGGGCAGGCGATCGTAGGGCGGCGTGATCGGAGCCGATGCGTCCTGCAGGGTCTGCCATTTCAAAGTCCGCAGCATCACGGAATAGTCGCCACGCTCCCACGATACCGAAGCGTCGTTGGGCAGCAGGCGCGGCGTCAGCGAACCGATGGCGCGTGGAAGATCGAGCCAGTAATTGTCGTCGCTGACGCGGTTCAACATGACGCTGAACCCCAGAGCACCCACGCCCTGCACCCCGGTTTCCATCACTCCCTTATGGGTCGAGGCCAGGCTCCAGCGTTCGCGATTGCGCAGGCTGTCGCTGGGCATGAAGTTGGCCTGAACCCGACCGTTCCAGCCGGACTCCAGCTGGCGAAATTCGCCCCCCAGATCGACCCCGCGCTTGCTCATCAGCGTCGGCGTCAACGTAGCGTCATGGTTGGGCGCAATGTTCCAATAGTAGGGCAGCGTGAATTCGATCCCGTTGATGTTGTCCGGCACCACGGTGGGCGGCATGAAGCCCGATTTTCGCTTGTCGCTCAGCGGGAAACTGACCGACGGAAGTGGCAATATCGGCACCTCCTTGAAGGTCAGGACCGCGCCTTCAGCCTGCCCCACTTCCTCCGCGCTGTCGATGTGGATGGTGGTCGCGCGCAGGATCCAGTCGGGCAACCAACCCGGCGCGGGCTGGCGCTGGCAGGTCGTGTAGCTGGCATTGTGGATCACGGAGTGGCTGTCGTCGAGGAAGTCCACCCGATCCGCCTCGCCATGGGCCTGGTTTTTCAGGAACCGGTAACCGGGATGCTGCAGGACGCCCTGAAACGAATCCAGCTTGAGCTCCAGCGAAGAACCCTGGTAAACATTGCCGGCTCGATTGAATCTGATCGCACCTTGCGCTTTGACTTGCTCGTCGAGCTGGTCGTATTCCAGTTGATCGGCGCGGATGACCGTATCGCCGCGGCGCAGCATGGCGTGGCCCTCGATCCTGACCTCACGATCCGCCCGTCCGCTGATGACGTCGCCACTGACAAAGGTGGGCAGCGAAGGGCGCGCCGTCGAGGAAATGCTTTCCTGCAAACTCGCGCTTGGCCTGAGCGCCAGCGGCGGCTCAACGGATGTGTCCTGGGCGTAGCCTGAAGACGCCAGCAAGGCTGTCAGCCCGGCCACGGCAAGCGCCACCGGACACCTGGAGAAATCGGCACTCACCACCGTGCGACCGTGCGGCCCCTGGCCAACCCGGAACTGCTGCGAGAAACGGCCCCACCGAAGTATTCCCATCATGGCATGCGCATTGGCCGTGGGCCGGGCGTAGATCTTGGGCGCTGGAAGTACATGGGACAGGTGAAGGCTTTGTAGAATGGATTATCCATGAGCCATCGCACGCCTTCTCCAAGCGCGGCCCCCGCCGCATCCACAGCGCCTTCAACCGCCATCGTCAGCTGGACCGACCCGCGGCGCGAAGCCGCCTTCGTGGCTTGGCTGGGACGACTCAGCAGCGAGCACGACCTCGTTCCGGCGAGCTTGCGCCCGGCCTCGGCCGACGCCAGCTTCAGGCGCTACCTGCGCGTCGATGTGCAGACCGGCGCCGGGCTCGCCAGCCGCATCATCATGGACGCGCCACCGGAACAGGAAGACAGTGCGCCCTTCGTGCACGTGGCCGGCGTCATGGCCGCGGCCGGACTGAACGTGCCCCAGGTGCTGGACTGGGACCCGGCCCAGGGCTTCATGCTGCTGAGCGATCTGGGTTCGCAGACCATGATGGACGTCATCGATCCGCAGGACGCCAGCGCCAACCACGCGCTCTATCTGAACGCGGTGGACGCCCTGCTCGCCTGGCAACTTGCCTCCAAGCCGGGCGTGCTGCCGAACTGCGACGAAGCGCTGCTGCGGCGCGAACTCGGGCTCTTTCCCGACTGGTATGTGCAGCAGCATCGCGGCGTGGTCTTGGACAGCAAGATGCTGGCCACGCTGGAGGACGCATTTTCAAAAATCGTCACCGACAACCTGCGCGCGCCCAGCGTGTTTGTGCACTGCGACTTCATGCCACGCAATCTGATGCTTCCCGCTTCAGGCATGGCCACCACGCAAATGGGAATCCTGGACTTCCAGGACGCCACCTATGGTCCCATCACCTACGACATCGCCAGCCTGATGCGCGATGCATTCCTGAGCTGGGAAGAGGATTTTGTGCTTGACATCACGATCCGCTACTGGGAAAAGGCGCGCAAGGCGGGCCTGCCGGTGGGAGACGACTTCGGCGAGTTTTACCGGGCCGTGGAATGGATGGGCCTGCAGCGCCATCTGCGAATCGCCGGCGTCTTTGCGCGCCTGACGCTGCGCGACGGCAAGCCCAGGTATCTGGCAGACGCGCCACGCTTCATCGGCTACATCCGGTCCACAGCGGCGCGCTACCGCGAACTCAAGCCACTGTTGCGCCTGGTCGACCAGGTGGAAGGCATCCAGGCCGCCACCGGCTTTGCCTTTGGCCGCGTCTGAACCCCCATCCACCGCAAGCACCATGCCCCGATTTTTTTGCCCCCTGCCGCTGTCCACGGGCGCCGCCCTGAGTCTGCCCGACGGTGCGGCGCGCCACGTGCAGGTGCTGCGCCTGCAGCCCGGAGACCGCGTCACGCTGTTCAATGGCGAAGGCGGCGAGTTCGAAGCCAGGGTCACGCGCATGGGCCGCAGCGAAGTTCAGGTCGAGGTGGGTGCGCATGCCAGCGTGGAACGCGAAGCGCCGCGCGCCGTGCATCTGGTGTTGGGCACGCCAGCGAATGAACGCATGGACTGGCTGGTGGAGAAGGCCACGGAGCTGGGCGTGGCCAGCATCACGCCGCTGGTCACCGAACGCAGTGTGCTGCGCCTGAGCGGTGAGCGCGCGCTAAAGAAGCAGGCACACTGGCAGGCCATCGCCGTGGCCGCCAGCGAGCAGTGCGGGCGCAACCGGGTTCCGGTCATGCAGCCGCTGCAGACCGTGACCGACTGGTTCAAGACCCTGGGCACGAGCACGTCAGCCACCATGGCCGGCTCGCGCTTTCTGCTCAGCCTGAGCCCCGCAAGTCAGCCCTTGTCGCAGGCAGCGGGAAGCGATGACCCAATCACTTTCCTCTCTGGCCCCGAAGGCGGCTTGAGCCCTGCGGAGGAAGCGGCAGCGCTGGCCTGCGGCTTCGTTGCGGTCACGCTCGGACCGCGGGTGCTGCGTGCAGAGACGGCGCCGCTGGCGGCGCTGGTGACGCTGGACGCGCTGAAGTAAGCCGCAGCTTCAGGCTTGTGCCGCTTGCAGCAGATCGCGCGTCTGGCTCGCTTCGCGCCGGGCTGCCTGGGCAAAGTCCGCGTCGGCTGATGCATACAGGACGGCGCGCGACGAGTTCACCACGATCGGCGCCACGGTCTGGCCTTGAGCGGCGCGCCAACCTGCCTTGACGGTTGCCAGCGCGTCGCCGCCCTGCGCGCCGACGCCGGGAATGAGCAGCGGAAGTGTGGGGGCCACCGCGCGCACGCGTTCTATCTCGGTCGGGTATGTCGCACCCACCACCAGACCCAGCTGCCCGTTCAGATTCCACGGACCCTGGGCCAGACGCGCGATGTGCTCGTACAGCAGCGGCGCTCCGGGCACGCTGCTCAAGCGCTGCGCCTGGAAGTCGTCGCCCCCGGGATTGGACGTGCGGCACAGCAGGAAAGCGCCCTTGCCGTGGTACTTCAAATACGGCTGCACCGAATCGAAGCCCATGAAGGGCGAGAGCGTGACCGCGTCCGCGCCGTAGCGCTCGAAGGCCTCGATCGCGTACTGCTCGGCAGTGGAGCCGATGTCGCCGCGCTTGGCATCCAGAATGACGGGAACCTGTGGCGCGGTGCGGCGCATGTGCGCCATCAACTGCTCCAGTTGCGCCTCGGCGCGGTGCGCCGCGAAGTAGGCGATCTGCGGCTTGAAGGCGATCACCAGATCGGCCGTGGCGTCCACGATGGCCGCGCAAAAATCGTAGATCCTGCTGGCATCGCCCCTGAGATGGGCGGGAAATTTGGCTGGATCCGGGTCCAGGCCGACACACAACAGGGAGCCGTTTTGGCGCTCGGCGGCACGCAACTTTTCAACAAAGGTCATGCCGGGATTTTAGCTACTCAGCGCCGTTGCGAACTTGCATCGCCAGGCACAGATCGGCCCAGGCCTTGGCCTTGTCGCCCAGGGCGCGCAGCAAATAGGCCGGGTGATACGTCACCACCACCGGGATGCCGCGGTAGCGATGCACTTGCCCGCGCAGCTTGCCCAGCGGCAGACTGTGCGCATCGGGCACGCTGTCATGCAGCAGGGCTTGGGCGGCAAAGCGGCCCATCGCGAGGATGATCTTGGGCTGCAGCAGTTCGATCTGGCGTTGCAGGAAGGGCAGGCATTGCGCCACTTCTTCGCCCTCAGGGTTGCGGTTGCTGGGCGGGCGGCACTTGAGCACATTGGCGATGTAGGTGCCCTGCGCCGCCCGCCCGTCCCCGGTTGCCGTCTCGCGCCTGCGGTCCAGCCCCATGGCCTTGAGCATGTTGTCCAGCAATTGACCGGCGGGGCCGACAAAGGGCTGACCACTCAGGTCTTCCTGTTCACCCGGCGCCTCGCCCACGATCAGCCAGTCGGCCAAGGGCGGCTGATCCGCGACCGGCGCACGCAAGCCGCCCATGCCGAAAACGGTGTGACGCCGACCCGTGCAAAGAGCGCAGGCGCGACAGCCGGCCACGGCCTGTTGCAGGGCGGCCCAGTCCATGGTTTGCACCCCGCTTGCGCGCGGCTGCAAAGCCATGGCGGCGGCCTCTGGCCGCGCTGCGGCGCGAACGGCTGCGCTCTCACGCGGCGCAACGCTTTCGCTCGGCGCTGCCATGGCAACCGGCGCCTCCAGAGCGGCAGCTGGCTGCGTCACAGGCGCCCAGACTTTCACGCGCATCTCTTCCAGCATGGCGCGCTGGCGCGAATCGAGGTTCAGGCTCATGGTTTGGCCTTCATAGTTTCAGGCTCATCACGACTGCATCCTCGCGCTGGCCCAGGTCCGCCGGGTAATAGCCCTTGCGCACACCCACGCGATTCAGGCCAAAGGACTCGTACACATGCAGGGCGCGGGCATTGCCGACACGCGCCTCCAGCCACAGCCACTGCGCCCCCTGGGCGCGCGCCCAGATCGCGAGCGCGTCCAGCAGCATCCGGGCCCATCCCTGGCGCTGGTGCGCAACCGCGACCGTGATGTTGAGCAGATGCACCTCCTCCACCCCCTGCATCGCGACGAAATAGCCCAGGATGTCGTCGGCGCTGCACAGCAGTTGCGCCTGATAGCCTGCGATCAGCGTGTCGGCGAAATGGCGCCGCGTCCAGGGATGGGCGTGCGCATGCTGTTCCAGTCGTGCGACCTCGTCCAGCCGCGCTTCGGTGAGCGGCTGAAACTGGAGCGAATCATCGTGACGGGCGAGATGCATGACGGGACTTGCACGCATCAGCTTGCCGTAACGGCGGCCGCCGCCAACTTTTCCGCAGCGCGCTCCTGTGTGGTCTTGGCAACCTTGTCGCGGATATAGCGGGGCAGCGCCTGGTCCGCTCCCACCGCCTGGCCGGCAGCGAGCAGCGCGGGCGACAGGGACAGAAGGGCTGCGGCGCTGGGCAGCGCGTCGATCCGCTCGAATGCCGATCCACCGGACTGCGCCAGCCTGGAGCCGTAGACCGAGGCGACATTGCCCGCCAGGACCCAGCCCGGCTCCAGCGCCAGTTGTTCCGGCCGAATCAGCTCAAAGTCCCCATGCAGGGTCCAAGCCCCTGCATTGAATTCATAGCGCGCCACATAGATCTCATCCATGCGCGCGTCCAGCGCGGCCACGACCTGAAAGCGTTGCGCCGGGTCGGCGCGCGACAGGCGCGCCTGCTCGGCCAGCGCCAGCAGCGTATCCACCGGCAGCAGCGGCACGTTCGCGCCAAACCCCAGCCCCTGTGCCACGGAACACGCCGTGCGCAGGCCGGTAAACGAGCCCGGACCGGCGCCGAAGGCGATCGCGTCGAGTTCGGCCAGCCGCAGTCCGGCCTGATCGAGCAACGCCATGATGTTCGGGATCAGCGTGCTGGAGGCTTGTGCACCACCGGCGCCGCTGTGCTGCCAGACGCGGGGCGCGCCATCGTCGCCGTCGCGGCAGACGGCGACGGACAGGGTTTCGGTGCTGGTATCGAAGGCGAGAAGTTTCATGCAGAGGTTGATTATCCCGTGCCCGGATAATCCTGCCATGTCCTTGCCGCAACGCCTCCTGTTCTGTTCGTTCTTTTTGGCGAGCCAGGCCCTGTGGGCCCAGAGCTTGCCCATCGAGGTGGAAGCGGCGCTGGCACGCGCCAAGGTGCCACGCGACGCCATCAGCGTGCTGGTCGTGGACGCGCAGGCTGCGCAGCCGGCGCGCCTGAGCCACCGCACCAGAGAGCCGGCCAACCCGGCGTCGGTGATGAAGCTGGTCACCACCTACGCTGCGCTGGATCTGCTGGGTCCCGGTTTCACATGGAGCACGCCGGTGTTCGTCGACGGCAGCGTCAAGGATGGCGTGCTGCGCGGCAACCTCATCATCCAGGGACAGGGCGACCCCAAACTCGTGGTCGAGCGGCTGTGGCTGCTGTTGCGCCGCGTGCAGGGGCTGGGCATCAGAAGCATCACGGGCGATATCGTGCTGGACCGCAGCGCCTTCGAGACCACAGTGCAGGACCCGAGCGAATTCGACGGCGAGCCGCTGCGGCCCTACAACGCCTCGCCCGACGCCCTGCTGCTGAACTACAAGTCGGTCGTGATGACCTTTGTTCCCGACGCCGCCAACCGGCAGGCACGCGTGCAGTTTGAGCCGCCGCTGGCGGGCGTGCAGATGCAGCCCACGGTGGCGCTTGCCGCCGGTGCATGCAACGACTACCGCGCCACACTCAAACCCGATTTTTCGGACTTGGCGCACATCCGTTTTTCCGGCCACTATCCTGTGGACTGTGGCGAGAAGATCTGGCCCGTGGCCTATGTCGACCCGGCCAGCTATTCGGCGCGCGCGGTGGAAGGCATGTGGCGCGAAATGGGCGGAAAGCTCAGCGGCAAGGTGCGCGAAGGCAAGGCAGCAGTGGGCCTGAAACCGGCCTTCGAGCTGACATCGCCGACGCTGGCTGAAATCATTCGCGACATCAACAAATTCAGCAACAACGTGATGGCGCAGCAAGTGTTCCTGACGTTGGCTCTGCAGGCCGGCGCCTCGGGCGGCGCCATCCGTGCGGGCACATTTGCCGGTGCGCATGAGGTGGTGAATGCCTGGTGGAAGCAGCGCATTGCGCGCGGCGAAGCGGCCGAGGGCGTCGATGCCCCGGCGCTGGACAACGGCTCGGGCCTGTCGCGCGCTGGACGCATAAGCGCCCAGGCACTGGCACTGCTCCTGCAAACCGCCTTTCGCTCGACGTTGATGTCGGAGCTGATGGCGTCGCTGCCGATCGCCGGCGTCGATGGAACACTGCGCCGCAGTCCGGTCAAGACGCCGGGCAGCGCCCACCTCAAGACCGGCAGCCTGCGCGGCGTCAGCGCCGTCGCGGGCTATGTGGACGGCGCCAGCGGACGCCGCTACGTGCTGGTCGCCATGATCAACCATCCGAACGCCCAGGCGGCACGCCCGGCAATCGACGCGCTCATCGACTGGACTGCGCAAGATCAGTGATTTCCTGAAAGACTTCTGCCTTGATTCCCACCTCCGAACTCGTCGGCTATCTGGCCGCCACGCTCACCACCGCCAGCTTTGTGCCGCAGGCCTGGCACACCTTCAGAACCAAGGACGTGAGCGGCATTTCACTCGGCATGTACGGCGCCTTCACTGCGGGCGTAGCACTTTGGCTGGTCTATGGCTGGCTGCTCGACGCCTGGCCCATCGTCGCGGCCAACGCCGTCACGCTGAGCTTGGCGGCGCTGATCCTGACCATGAAGCTGCGCTACGAGCCTAAGCCTTCGCGCTGACCCCTCGATTCCCGGGACATCGTTATCGTCCTTTGATTTTTGTCAGTGTTAACCCCCTGCCACCTGATCTAGGCGCGGGGTTACCATCAATCTCCGCAAATAGAACGCTCGTTCTATTCTGTATTTCTGACCCAGACCAACCAGGAGAAGCCGGATGAGGAATTTCAAATTGACCGTGGCCGCGATCGGCGCGGCGCTATTGGTCGCAGCCTGCGGCGGCGGCGGCGATGGCAATCAAACGCCCAAAATCGCCTTCTCTTCCATCGTCACTTTTGGCGACAGCCTGAGCGATGCGGGCACTTATCGGGTGGGTCCGGTATTGGCGTCGGGGGGGGGCAGATTCACCGTCAATCCAGCGGATCCCCGGACACCGATCAATTGGCAGGAACTGGTCGGGGCCCAACTCGGACTCGGTGCCAGCACTTGCGCGGCGCGCACCGGCGGTTTCGGCGTGGCCGAAGTCGCCATGCCCGGCTGCCGCAACTACGCCCAGGGCGGAGCCCGGGTCACCAATGCCAAAGGTGTTGGCAATACTGTCGGTGCTGGATTTACCGCCGGCCCGCTCACGGAACCTGTGGTCACCCAGCTGGCTCATTTTGCCATCGACAACGGGTCAGCCAACTTTAGCGGCAAAGAGTTGGTAACGGTCCTGGCCGGCGCCAACGACATATTTGGCCTGACGGATCAGTTGGTGCTGGATGCCACAGCGGCAGGTGGCGCGGCGTTCGCACAATCCTTGATCGGCCAACTCGCCGCCGGGGCTCCTGCGGCGAATCAGGCGGCTGCAGCGCAAGCTATCGGCTTGGCTGTCCAGACCGAAGCGGCCAAGGCGGGCAGCACGCCGACCACCATCGTGACAGCGGCCGCCACCGCCGCCGCCACGCACGCTTTCATGAATGGGTACAGCAACAGCGCCGTCGCGAATGCAGCCACGATCGGTGCAAGCGCCGGTGCAGCCGGCACAGCCGCCGGCAATACCTACGCCGCGACCACGGGTGCGGCCAATGCAGTGAACGGCATGGTGACGGCGGCAACAGAACTGGCTGGCTACATCAAGAACGGGATCGTCGGCAAAGGCGCCAAATATGTGGTCGTGGTCAACCTGCCCGACGTCAGCCTGACGCCTTCGGCCGCGGCAACGCCCGCCAACCAGCCGCTGGTCCTTGCCATGACCACGGCGTTCAACAACACGCTGCAGGCGGGCCTGGCGGGCACAGCTGGCGTGATCGTCGTGGACGCCTTCCACAACATCCAGGATGAAGTGAATCACCCCGAGCAATACAGCCTGAGCAACGTGAAGGACGTGGCCTGCAATTTGGCGTTGGTGAACAACACTTCGCTGTTTTGCAGCGCTGCGACGCTGATCGCTGGCGATACCTCGCATTACCTGTTCGCCGACGGTGTCCACCCGACACCCTACGGCCACAAGCTGCTGGCGCAGTTGGTGTCGCGCGATCTGGCCAAGGTCGGCTGGCTCTGATCCACTCTTATTACAAGGAATCATCATGATGAAACACAACAAAAAGTGGCTCGCTGCAGCAACGCTGCTGTGTATGGGTGGCATGGCCAGCGCCCAATCTGCCGGCACCTGGATGCTGCGCGCCGGAGCGACGCAGGTCGTGCCCAGCAACCCGAGCGGCGACCTGAGTGCACCGAGCTTCGTGACACTCGACCCGGCTTCGGGCGCCCGTGGCGGCGGCAGCAAGACCCACACCGCTTCGGCCACCCAACTTGGCGGGGGCATCACCTACATGTACACCGACAATCTTTCGGTCGACGTGCCGCTGGCCCTGCCGTTCCGCCACAAACTCTACGGCGCGGGCTCCATCGAGGGTGTCGGCCAGATCGGCGAGGTGCAGTCACTGCCGGTGACGGTGCTGCTGCAGTACCGCTTCCTGGAGGCCAGTTCCAGATTGCGCCCCTACGTCGGCCTGGGCGCCACCTATGCCTACTTCTTCAATGAGCAGGGCAGCGGCACCTTGACGGCGATGACCAATCCAGGTGGAACGCCCACCAAAGTGTCAGTGGCATCGAAGTTCGCCCCGACAGCGCAGATCGGGGCCACCTTGGCGATCGATGCCAAATGGTTTGCCGATGTCTTCTACAGCAAGACCAAGCTCACCGCCACCACCAGCTTGTCCACCGGGCAGAAGGTGGACGCGGCACTCGATCCGACTTCCTACGGCGTCGCCGTCGGCTACAAGTTCTGAGCGAAGCCGGTCGGTTTGCACTGACCGGACACAAGAAAACCGACCTGTAAAGGTCGGTTTTTTTTGGCCCGTAGCGCGCGCTCGCTACCAGCGCACAGCGAGCTTGGAATAGGCGTAGGAACCAAACAAGCGATGCACCGCGGGCGTGAAGTTCAACGCATCGGCGAACGTGTAGTTGGCGATGTTGGCTCCGCTGATGAGGGTGCTGGGCGTGCACAGCAGCGAATTCACCTGGCCCGTTCCAATGCCGATGCCCGGGCCATAGTCGACTGAAGTGCACACTGGGGTGAGCGCAGTCGTGAGCCCATAACCGGGGGAGGAGAGCGGGTTGGACGCCAGATTCAGATAATAGGCCGCGTCAACATACAGCACATTCTTGCCCATGGACACGATGGGCACGAGCATGGCGTCGTTGAATTCCGTGCTCGTGCTGGTCAGCAAGGCGCTTTGCCCGGTCGCGACACCCCAGGGCGTCTGACCCAGGTTGTAGGTCCCCAGCACGACCACGTAATTGGCGCCGCTGCCGACCAGACGCTGAATCAGGGAGGCCATATCGCGTCCGGCCTGCTGCACGTTGGCCTGCATCTGGGCCGTGGTTTCCAGGCCCGCGTTCACGGCATTCATTTCGGCCACGATGTCGCTGACGCCACCATTGATGAGCACCACATCGTTCGCACCAAAGTTGTCGACCGCAAGGAATTGGTCGATCTGCTGGCTGATGCTGGGCGTTCCCGGGTTGCCGGCTGCATTCGTGGTCGTGCTCACCCGCGCCAGACCATGCGCATAGCCGGTGCCGCCGACAGCGGACGGCGTCACGCTGAAGCCATAGCTGCCGGCAAGCGTGTCCACCCAGTTGTTCACGCTGCCGTCGTTCACGGTGTACTTCTTGCCCCCTTGCTGCCCGACATCGCTGAAGGCATCCCCAAAAGAGATGATGCGCGTGGGCTTCAAGGCGCCCACGGTGGTGCTGGAGCCGCAGCCCGCCAACAGCGACGAGGCGGCACCGACGGCGATCAGGGTGGCCAGACGCGGCCAGGTTGCAATCATTCAAATCTCCAAAGTGCTAGCGGGGTAGTTTAACGAGGGCCTGTGAAGCGCGTGTTTAGCTGGCTGCCGCACGCTGCAGCCGATCACGCACGCCGTCCCATTCGTGGGAAGGCGGTGGCGTCTCCACCCAGATCAGCTTGACCCCGGCGGCGTCAAAGTCGCGCAGCACGGAGAACAATTCGCGTGCCACGGCGACAGCGTCATCCGGCATGCGGCGCTGCAACAGACCGGGCGTGGGACTCGACTGCGACGCACGGCTGTACAGCGCCACGGCGGGTGGCGCGCCAGGCGAAGCCGTCAGCTCTGCTCCCAGCAGCCTGGCTGCGGTTTTCAGCGACTCGCTGTCCATCAGCCGCAGCTTGGCCTTGGGCGCGTAGTGCGACTCCAGCGTTCCGGACGCGCGCGGCGCGCCCGGGCCGAGAGCAGCGTCGCGCTCCAGCACGGCGCAGCCGCACGCCGACTCCAGCTGCGCCCGTGTCAGAACGCCCGGGCGCAACAGCACGGGCGCCCCGCGCGTGCAGTCGATGATGCTGGACTCGATGCCGACGCTGCAGGCGCCGCCGTCCAGAGTCAGCAACTCCTGACCCAATTCGGCTTGAACGTGCGCCGCCGTGGTCGGGCTGATGCGTCCGAACTGGTTTGCGCTGGGAGCCGCCAGCCCGGCGATGCCCACTTCGGCGCAGGCCTTGAGCAGAGCCAGCGCGACCGGGTGCGAAGGGCAGCGCAGTCCGATCGAGTCCTGCCCACCGGCACAGGCTGCCGCCACGCAGGGCAAGCGCGGCAGGATCAGCGTCAGCGGGCCCGGCCAGAACGCGTCCATCAGGGACTGTGCGAACGCGGGAATATGCTGGGCAAACTTTGTCACGCCCGCCGCACTGGCCACGTGCACGATCAGCGGATGGTCGCTCGGACGGCCCTTTGCCGCAAATACCCTGGCCACCGCCGCGTCGTTGCAGGCGTCGGCTGCGAGTCCATACACGGTCTCGGTCGGCAGACCCACCAGTTCCCCGGCCGCCAGCGCGCGCACCGCGGCATCAATGGAGTCGGGTTGGCCACCAGGAAGAATCATGAACAGGTCGCGAGGCGCAAGAGCGGATCAGAACGGCGCCATGCCCAGCAGCTCGGCCGCACGCAGCGCCGTGGCGCGCGCCTGTGCCGCATCCGCTGCGGTGATATTCAGATGGCCCATCTTGCGGCCACGGCGCGCTTGCAGCTTGCCATACAACTGCAGCGTGGTGCCGGGCAGGGCCAGCACTTCGCTCCAGGGCGGCGTCACGGCCTCCTCACCGGAGCGCAACCACAGGTCGCCCAGCAGATTGAGCATGATGGCCGGACTGTGCTGGCGCGGCTGCACCAGCGGCAAATGGACCAAGGTGCGCACCTGCAGGTCAAACTGTGACTGGTCGCAAGCGTCGATCGTGTAGTGGCCGCTGTTGTGCGGGCGCGGAGCGATTTCGTTCACCACCAGCGTGCCCAACTCCTTGGCTGCCGCGCTGCCCTGCTGCAACAGGAAGAACTCCACACACAACACGCCCACGTAATCCAGGCCGTTGGCGATGGCCACGGCTGCGCTGACCGCCTTCTCGGCAAGCGCTGTGGGCAGGTTGCCGTCAAACACCTGGGTCACGGCCAGGATGCCGTCGCGGTGCAGGTTGAGCTGAGGCGGGAAGTTCACCACCGTGCCGTCGGCGCCGCGCGCCACGATCACCGAACATTCACTCGCCAGCGGCAGCATCTGCTCGAGCACGCACGGAACGCTTTTGAGCTGGGCCCAGGCACTGTTCAATTCGGCCCGCGTATTCACGCGGATCTGGCCCTTGCCGTCGTAGCCCAGACGCGCTGTCTTCAGGATGCCGGGCAGGAGTGCGTCGCGCACGGCGCGCAACTGCTCGGCCGACTCGATCACCGCGTAGGGCGCACAGGGCACGCCGCAGCGCACGAAATGCGCCTTTTCCAGCGAGCGGTCCTGCGCGATGGCGACGGCGTCGGCGCCTGGCGCCACCACCCGCTGCGCACCCAGCGTACGCAGCGCCGGCGCCGGCACGTTCTCGAACTCCGTCGTGATGGCAGCGCAGCGCTGCATCATCTGCGCCAGGCCCTGTTCGTCCAGGTAGTCGGTCTGGATGTGGAAGTGGCTCACCAGACCCGCCGGACTGGCCGGATCCGGATCGAGCACGGCCGTGAAGTAGCCCATCGACTGCGCCGCGTGCACAAACATGCGGCCCAACTGGCCGCCGCCCATCACGCCCAGCGTGGTTTGTTGCCCGCTGGCCGTGGTGCCTGGAAGAATCGTTTTCATGACGCAGCCAAGGGCGGCAGCGTCATGGCCCGCGCGGCCTCGGTTTGCGCCTGGCGCCATTGCTGCAACTGCTGGCGCAGGACAGGGTTTTCGTTGGCCAGCATGGCCACGGCAAACAGCGCCGCGTTCGCGGCTCCTGCAGCGCCGATGGCGAAGGTGGCCACAGGAACGCCTTTGGGCATCTGCACGATGCTGTGCAGCGAATCCGCCCCCAGCAGATGCTTGCTCGCCACCGGCACGCCCAGCACCGGCACCAGGGTCTTGGCCGCCAGCATCCCAGGCAGGTGCGCCGCGCCGCCAGCACCGGCGATGATGGCCTTCAGGCCGCGCTGCGCCGCGCTCTCGGCATAGGCGAACATGTCGTCGGGCATGCGGTGCGCCGAGACCACGCGCGCCTCGTGCGCAATGCCGAACTGCTGCAGGATTTGCACCGCATGCTGCATCGTCTCCCAGTCGGAACTGGAGCCCATCACCACGCCAACTAAAATTTGAGTCATCGTTGAATTTTACGTTTTACCCCTGAGCTATCCCGAATGATTGACATTACCGAACAAAATTTCCAGGCCGAAGTCATCGACGCTTCGTTCTCCACCCCCGTCCTGATCGATTTCTGGGCGCCCTGGTGCGGCCCGTGCAAGGCTATCGGCCCGCTGCTGGAGAAGCTGGAAATCGACTACGCCGGCGCGTTCAGCCTGGTGAAGATCAACTCCGACGAACAGCAGCAACTCTCCGCCGCTTTTGGCGTGCGCAGCATCCCGACCTGCATTTTGATGATGAGCGGCAAGCCGGTGGACGGCTTCGCGGGCGCGCTGCCCGAAGGCAAGCTGCGGGAGTTCCTGGACAAACACCTGCCTTCGCCCGAAGCCCTTGCTGCGGACGAGGAAGCCGAACTGGCACAGCAGTTGCTGGAGCAGGGCGACTCCAGCGCCGCGCTGGACAAGCTGGCGCAGGTGCTGGCCACGAATCCGGCGAACGACGACGCGCGCTACGACTACATCAAGCTGTTGATCGGCTCCAACCTGCTGGAAGAAGCGCGCGCCGCTCTGGCACCCAAGCTCACCGAGATCCCGGTGGGATTGCGTTTTTCTGCGGTGGCGCAATGGCTGGACGCGTTGCAGTTCGCCGCCACCGACCCCCGTGGCGAATGGACGCCGGACGCGTTCGATGCGCTGATCGCGCAGAACAAGCGCGACTTCGACACGCGCTACGCCAAGAGCCGGGTCCTGTTGGCGCGAGGCGAATGGACCGCAGCCATGGACGAGCTGCTGGAGATCGTGCTGCGCGACAAGAAGTGGAACAACGAGGCCGCGCGCAAGACCATGGTCGCGATGCTGGAGCTGCTGACTCCGCCCAAGCCCAAGGCCGGCGCCGATGCAGGCGCAAAGACCGCCGGCGGCATCGAGCTGGCGGGCCAGTCCGCGCCCAAGGAAGACCCGCAGGCCGAGCTGGTGTCGCGCTACCGGCGGCGTTTGAGCATGATGCTAAATTAATAGCATTGCGGGACCGACCGTATCAACTCCACTTGGCGTAGACCCAGCCGCACAGCGTCGCACCCACGGCCCACAACATCCAGGTGCCGGATACCGCGTAAGGGTAGAGCATCAGGGCCACGCCCGACCAGCTGAGCGCGCGGTTGGACGCCTTCCTGCCCCGTCGGAACGCCACGTAGCCAAGGATGCCGAACAACAGCAGGCCCGCGATGTAGGTCGGCGTGGGCAGCACCAGCCCCAGAGACTCCAGATCTTTCAATTCATCCATGGCGGCGATTGTGCAGCTTTCATTTCACGCTTGCGGGGCTGCACGGCGGCCCGCCCATTTGACGATCTGTCATTCGCCAGGCGTTGATTGGAATCAAACTTGCTTCTCTGTAGAAAGGCAGCATGCAAAGTTCATGGAACAAACCACTGACAAACAGCGCCGGAACCTCATGTGGGCGGCCGGTGCGGGAGCCGTGGCGTGCGGGGCCGCGCTGCTGCTGCGTCCGGGTTGCGCGTCCGTCTCATACCCGCAGGGCTCTGCGCTCGCCGTCGAGTTCGGCGACCTGCCGCAAGGCAAGCTGCGCACGGTGGAGTGGCGGGGCTTTCCCGTCTGGATATTGCGACGTTCCGCCGCCGAGATCGAGGCACTCGCAGCCCGCGAGGACGCTCTGGCGGACCCGGATTCGAAAGCGTCAGTACAGCCTGACGGCTGCCGCAACCGTCATCGTTCGCTGCGCCCGGAAATCTTTGTCGCAATCGGTCTGTGCACGCATCAGGGCTGCACGCCGGCGTTGGCAAGCACCGGGGGGTTTCTGTGCCCCTGTCATTCGTCCCGCTACGACCTCGCCGGCCGCGTCTTCAAGACCGGGCCGGCCCCCGCCAACCTGGTGATACCAGCCTATCGCCACGAAGCCGCAGACCGGCTGCTACTGGGAGAGGTCGCCTGAAAGGCTGACCCGCCCCCTCCATTCAACTCACACCTGAGTGAACAGGTAGATACCGGCAACACTGCACAGGGACCCCAGGCCGGTGACGAGCCAGGCCTCCTGGCGCGCGAGGTGGCGACGGACGCCCAAAGCCGCAAGGACACCGCCGAAGTGCAGCGCGCCCGTGGTCAGAAGAAAGCCAACGGCATAACTGATGAACCCCGATGCAGGCGCTTCGACACCATGCGCCAGGCCGTGCAACGACGCCGCCAGCGCGATCACACCCAGCGCGGCGGGAGTCGATGTCTTCTGACGGGAAAGGATCAACATGGCGCCGAACAGGGCCACGCTCAGGGCGATCATGTGTTCCAGGAAGGGAGCGGTAACGCCCATCGCGCCGAGCGCAGCGCTGACGACCAATGCAGCCATGAAGGTGGCAGGCCCCCACCAGGCCCTGCCTTGAGGAAGCGCGTTGACCGACCAGACACCCACGGCCACCATGGCCAGCAAATGGTCCAGACCAAAGGGGTGGCTCAGCCCGGCAAGGACGCCGGCAGTCTCGTGCCCGGTGTGGGCCTGGGCAGTGCAAGCCGCCAGCGCCAGTGCGCCCAGGCTTAGGCCGCGAAGCGATTTAAGAGACAACAACTTCATACGATGCTCCTGAGTGGGTTAAACAAACAATGGGGTTCAAGGGGTCACACGCTTGTTGGCACCAGTTTAGTGTGACCTTGTCTGCGTACAAAGAATTTACGCAAAAACCGTGCCGGGCCGGGGTTTGAATGTGTCTCGGCGGAACAAGGCCTGGGGGCAGCCATGCCTGGGAAAGTCCGCGCCCTGACCGGTTACCTGAAAGATTAGTAAATAACCATCTGCGATGAAAATCATCACAATCTCAGCGGTGATTTCATTGCCATTGCGGCGCCGGCCGGGTCTTTTCGAGCGTGGCGCGCAAATTGCTTCTGAGCCCTTATCAGGACTGATCCAGCCTGGCTCAAGAGGAGACGACATGGGCGACATGAATGAGATTTTTGACCTCGGTCGCAAGACCCTGCGCGACGTCGAGAAACGCCTCGACATGTCCCGGCGCGACTACCTGCAGTTTTGCGCCACGCTGGCTGTCACCATGGGCTTGCCCAAGGGCGCGGAAGCCGCCGTGGCCAAGGCGATCGAAACGGCCCAGCGACCGTCCGTCATCTGGCTGCACTTTCAGGAGTGCACGGGCTGCTCTGAGTCGCTGCTGCGGGCCGAGCATCCGACGCTGGAAAAGCTGATCCTGGACGTGATCTCGCTCGACTACCACGAGACCCTGATGGCGGCAGCCGGACACCAGGCCGAGGCGGCGCGCAAGGACGCGATGAAGGCCAACAAGGGCAAGTACATCCTGGTGGTGGAAGGCGCCATTCCAGTCAAGGACAACGGCATCTTCTGCAAGATAGGTGGCCACACGGCCATCGATCTGGTCAAGGAATGCGCGGCCGACGCGGCCGCGGTGATCGCCATCGGCTCCTGCGCCTCCTGGGGCGGCATGCCTTCGACCGGGCCCAACCCCACGGGCGCCTCCAGCGTGGCCGAGGTGCTGGGCAAACCGGTGGTGACCATCCCCGGTTGCCCGCCCAACCCCTACAACTTCCTCGCCACCGTGGTGCACTTCCTGACCTTCGGCAAGCTGCCCGAAGTGGACAAGCTGGGCCGACCCAAATTCGCCTACTCGCGCCTGATTCACGAGAACTGCGAGCGCCGCGCGCACTTTGACGCGGGGCGCTTTGCCATGGAGTTTGGCGACGCCGGACACCGTCAGGGCTACTGCCTGTACAAGTTGGGCTGCAAGGGGCCGGAGACTTACGGCAACTGCTCCACGCTGGGCTTTGGCGACGCGGGTGAGAACAACTGGCCGGTGGGCTGCGGCCACCCCTGCATCGGTTGCACCGAAAAAGGCGTGGGCTTTACCAAGCCGATTCATCAGGTCGCCAAGGTGCTCAATGTCACACCTCCGCAGCAATACCCACGGATTGTGGAAGAGCAGGGTAAAGGTGCCTCCTTTGCGTCGGCCGCGGCGCTCGCCGCGCTCGCCGGAGCCGCAGCCGGCGCGGCGGTGATGCTCACACGCAACCTGGGGCTGTCGCACGCGGCGCAGGAGGCGCAAGCTGGCTCGGCGGACAGCCAGGCCAAAGACCAGGCAAAGGTGTAATCATGGACACCCGTCGCGGATTCCTCAAAGGCGTGGTCGCAGGCGGCGCTGCGGTGACCGCCGCGGTTGTGGCGCCCCCGGCCTGCGCCCGGGACACGCATACCCGGCCGCCGGAAGCGCTGGGCCTGCTTTACGACGCCACGCTGTGCATTGGTTGCAAGGCCTGCGTGGCGGCGTGCAAGGTGGCCAACGACAACCCCCCGGAGTTTTCCACCGAAGACCGCCTCTGGGATACGCCGCTGGACACCTCGGGGCACACTTTCAACCTGATCAAGATGTACCGCAACGGCACGATGGAGACCAAGGACGCGGAAGTCAACGGCTACGCCTTCATGAAGACCTCGTGCATGCACTGCGCCGACCCGTCCTGCGTCTCGGCCTGCCCGGTATCGGCCATGACCAAGGACCCGGTCACCGGCGTCGTGGGTTACGACCCGGATGCCTGCGTCGGTTGCCGCTACTGCGTCGTGGCCTGCCCCTTCGGTATCCCCAAATACCAGTACGACTCGCCCACGGGCAAGATCGGCAAGTGCGAACTGTGCCGGCACCGCACCAAGGACGGCCACTATTCGGCCTGCGCCGAGGTATGCCCCACGGGCGCCACACTCTATGGCCGCACCGCCGACCTGCTGGTGGAGGCCAAGCGCCGCGTCGCGTTGAAAGCCGGTGACGTGACGCGCTACCCGCGCGGCAAGTTGGGCGGCGTGGACCAGAGCTATGAAGCACCGGTGGGCAAGTATCTGCAGCATGTGTATGGCGAGCACGAATATGGCGGCACGCAGGTGCTCAAGCTCTCCGGCGTGACCTTCGCCAAGGTCGGCATGCCCGACCTCAAACCCAACGCGTCGGCAGCCCTGTCCGAGACGATTCAGCATTCGCTCTACGGCGGCATGGTGATGCCGATCGCGGTGCTGGGCGTGCTGGGCTTTATCGCCAAGCGCAACGTGCACGAGGAAGAGGACGCATCTGGCCATGAGTCAGGGGAGAACAAATCATGACCCAGCAGCAACACGCAGCGCCCACGCCCGTCGGCGGCAGTCTGCTCAACGCCGCCACGCTGGTGTGCGGCATTCTCATCGCCATCATGGCGTCCATCCTGCTGGTGCGCTTTGTTTTCGGCCTGAGCGCAGTCACCAACGTGAACGACGGCTACTCCTGGGGCATCTGGGTCGTGGTCGACGTGATGATCGGCTCGGCCCTGGCCTGCGGCGGCTTCTCGGTGGCGATGCTGGTCTACATCTTCAACAAGGGCCAGTACCACCCGCTGGTGCGCCCCGCCTTGCTGGCCAGTCTGTTCGGCTACACGCTGGCCGGGGGTGGCATCTTTTTCGACCTGGGTCGCTGGTGGAACTTCTGGCACATCTTCTGGCCCAGCTACGCCAATCCGAATTCGGTGATGCTCGAAGTGGCAGTTTGCGTGACCGTCTATATCCTGGTGATGTGGGTCGAGTTCGCACCGGTGTTCCTGGAGAAACTTGGCCTGCACGACATCAAGAAAAAGCTCAACAAGGCAATCTTCTTCTTCATCGCCTTGGGCATCCTGTTGCCCATGATGCACCAGTCGTCGCTGGGAACGATGCTGGTCGTGATGGGTGGCCAGGTGAATCCGCTGTGGCAGACGCCCGCCGTGCCACTGATCTACCTGCTCACTGCCATCATCATCGGCTACGGCGTCGTGCTGTTCGAGTCCTGCGTGGCGGCGGCGAGCTATCGGCGCAGCATAGAAATGCACCTGCTCAACCCGATGTCGAAGATCATGCTCGGCGTGCTGGCCGTCTATCTGGTCGTGCGCTTCGGCGATCTGCTGATTCGCGGCGCGCTGGGTGAAGCCTTCAACCCCAGCTTCGTGGCGCTGTCGTTCTGGGTGGAAAACATCTGCTTCGCCGCCCCCTTCTTCCTCATCGGCAACGTTGCCGCACGGCGCAATCCGGCGCGGCTCTTCCTCGCGGGGCTGGCCATCATGCTGGGCGGCAGCCTGCTGCGGCTGAACGGATTCCTGATCGGCTACCAGCATTTCACCGGATCCGGCTGGAGCTATTTCCCGTCGTTCACCGAGGTGATGGTGACGCTGGGGATGTTCTCGGTGGAGGTCCTCGGATACATCATCATCACGCGCCGTTTCCCCGTGCTGCCGCGGGAAGACGCCAAGCTGGCCACTTAAGCAAAGAGGAAGACAAAAATGTCCAAACGCATCACGATCGATCCGATCACCCGCATCGAAGGCCATCTGCGTATTGACGTCGATGTCGACAATGGCCACGTCCAGAAAGCCTGGTCTTCAGGCCAGATGTGGCGTGGCGTCGAACTCATCCTGCTCGGGCGGGACCCGCGCGACGCCTGGGCCATCACGCAACGCATCTGCGGCGTGTGCACCACGGTGCACGCCATCACCTCGGTGCGCGCCGTGGAAAACGCGCTCAAGATGGAGATCCCGCTGAACGCGCAGTACATCCGCAACCTCATCATCCTGGCGCACTCGGTGCACGACTTCATCGTGCACTTTTATCACCTCTCGGCGCTCGATTGGGTGGACGTGACGTCGGCGCTCAAGGCCGACCCCGACAAGACCGCGATTCTGGGCGAAAGCCTCTCCAGCTGGCATCTGAACAGCAAGCACGAAATGCGCCGCGTGCATGAACGCCTGAAGCATTTCGTGAATGGCGGGCAGCTCGGCATCTTCACCAACGGCTACTGGGGTCATCCGGCGATGAAGCTCTCGCCCGAAGTGAACCTGCTGGCCGTGGCGCATTACCTGCAGGCGCTCGAGGTGCAGCGCAAGGCCAACAAGATCGTCTCCATCCTGGGCTCCAAGACTCCGCACATCCAGAACGTGGCGGTGGGCGGTGTGGCCAATCCCCTGGCCACCGATTCACAAGCCGTGCTCACGGTCGAGCGTCTGATGGCGATCAAGGGCTGGATCGACGAACTCTCCGACTTTGTGAAGAACGTGTACCTGATCGACGTCGCCGCGGTGGGCGCTTTCTACCCCGAGTGGACGCAAATCGGCAAGGGCGTGACCAACTACCTGTCGGTGCCCGACATCCCGCTGGACAGCAAGGGAACGCAGTTCGCTTTTCCCGGCGGCTTCATCGAAGGGGGCAATCTGGCCGGGCGCAAACCGATCAGCTCGTTCAACGACGAATACTGGCAAAAGGGCGTGGAAGAGTCGGTCAAGCACAGCTGGTACAACTACGAGAAGACCGGCGCCCTGCACCCCTACAAGGGCGAGACCACGCCCAACTACACGGACTTCAAGGACGACGCCAAGTACTCGTGGATGAAATCCCCCACGTTCTACGGCAAGGTGGCTCAGGTGGGCCCGCTGGCGCGCGTGCTCAACGGCTTGGCCGCGGGTCATGCACCCACGACCACGTACGCCACGGCCGCGCTGGACACGGTCTCGGCCCTGGCGAAAACCAAGATCGGTCTGGACGCGATGCACTCGACCATCGGTCGCCATGCAGCGCGCGCCATCACCTGCTGCGTCAACGTGGACCTGCTGAGCGAACAATGGACGGCCTTGCTCACCAACATGGGCAAGGGCGACCTCACAACCTTCAACAAGCCCGTGTTCCCCAAGGACGAGGTCATGGGTGTGGGCTTTCACGAAGCACCGCGCGGCGCGCTCTCGCACTGGGTCGTCATCGACAACGGCAAGATCAAGAACTACCAGTGCGTCGTGCCCTCGACCTGGAACGCCTGTCCGCGCAACGAGAAGGACGAGCCCGGACCCTACGAAGCCTCGCTCATGGGAACACCCATCGCCGACGCCGAGAAGCCGCTGGAAGTGCTGCGCACCATCCATTCCTTTGACCCCTGCATCGCCTGCGCCATCCATTTGACGGACAAGGAAAACGACACCGCCATCTCAGTGCGTGCAGTTTGACAAGAAGCGGAGTTACCATGCGAGGGTCGACCGATGTCGGCCCTCTTTTATTTTGTGAGGCAGAGCAACTATGCGTGCAGTGGTTCTAGGTATCGGCAATACCATCCTGAGCGACGAAGCGGCGGGCGTGCGCGCCGTCGAAGCGCTGGAGCAGGCCTACCGCATGCCTGACGATGTGCTCGTCATCGACGGCGGCACCTCGGGCATGGAAATGATCGAAGACCTGTCGAATCTGGACTTCCTGATCGTCATCGACGTCGTCAAGACCGGCGCCGCACCCGGCACGGTGGTGAAGATTGAAGGCGACCAGATTCCGGTGTTCTTTCGCCACAAGCTTTCGCCGCACCAGATCGCCTTGCCCGATGTGCTCGCCAGCCTGGAGTTGCTCGACACCATGCCCAAGGAGATCATCGTGCTGGGCGTGGAGCCGATCACGCTGGAGCTGGGCATGGAGATGACGCCCACCGTGGCTGCAAAGGTTGCGGTGCTGGCAGACATGGCGGCGGCCGAACTCATGGCACGCGGCTACCCGTTGCAAACCTTGGCGCAGGCGGTGGTTTGACATGTGCATGGCAGCGCCTTCCCGTGTGATCGAAGTGCGCGACGGCACGGCCCTGACCGAGTGCTTTGGCCAGACGCGCGAGGTCAGCCTGTTGCTGCTGGACGAAGAAGTCGCCGTCGGCGACTACCTGCTGATACAGGCCGGGGGCTTCGCCTTTGAGCGCGTCGAGGTGGCGCGCGCCGAGGAGGCGCTGGCGCTGATGCAGGAGCTGATGGCGCAGGGCGCGCAGGAGCGCAACTGGGGCGAGTCCGCATGAGTTTTCGCATCCACACCAGCGACCCCACCGACGCGGTGGAAGACGCCTTCTTTCGCATCCAGCGCGATCACATGGCCGACGTGCCGATCCTGAACCCGGCGCTGTCAGTCGAGGCCGTGGACTTCCAGCGCTGGAGCGGCCACTGGCTGGGCATCGTCGTCACGCCCTGGTGCATGAGCCTGCTGCTCATCCCCGGCAGCGCGGAGAACTGGGTTTCCACGGGGGAGAACAAGCGCCGCTTCGTGCACTTCCCGGCGGGAGACTTTGCCTTTCTCGGCGGCGCTGAAGAAGAACTGGGCGAGTACCAGAGCTGTTCGCTGTTTTCGCCGATGGGAAAGTTCACCACGCAATCCGAGGCCAGCCTGACGGCGCGCGCGTCCATCAGCGGCTTGCTGACGCCGCCGCAGCCCGCGCCCGGCGTCGCTGCGGCGAAAAAGACCCCAGATTCGCCCAACTTGTCGCGGCGCGGATTCTTCTCCCTGAAGCGTTCCACGCCCGGATGACATTGAAGCCATGAAAGCAGCGGAAAACCACCATGTCGAACATCTCTGAATTCAACACTGACTCCAACGCCCAGACCGACCGCGAACACGAAGTCCAGCTCGGCCTGCTGCAGGCGCTGTGTCAAGCGGTGCAGGAACAGCGCGACGCCGCCGCGGTGAGCGAGATCCTGGAGCAGTTGAGCGCCTACAGCGAAGCGCATTTCATGTCGGAAGAGCTGTTGATGCGGCTCAAGAGCTACGACGACTACGAAGACCATGTGGAAGATCACCAGCAGATGCTCGAAGCGCTTGGCGCCATCGCCGCCGACCATGCCGCAGGCCGCTCGTCCCTGGTGGCGGGCAAGGCGCAAAGTGCACTGACCTTCATCGGCCAGCACATCGCCACGCGCGACACGCGTTTCGCCGCCTTTGTGCGCAGCGGGCAATAGCGTATTTCCCATGCACGAAATGTCATTGGCCGAAGGCGTGCTGCAACTGATCGAGGATTCGGCGCGCGAGCAGAAATTCGACAAGGTGGTCGCCGTGTGGCTGGAAATCGGCCAACTCTCCGGTGTCGAAGTCGAGGCCATGAAGTTCTGCTTTGACGCCGTGACGCGGGACAGCGTGGCCGCTGGTGCTCGGCTGGAAATCATCGCGCTGCCGGGAACGGGCTGGTGCATGGCCTGCGCGCAGACGGTGGCCATGAGCGAGGTGTTTGGCGAGTGTCCGCAGTGCGGCGGCTACCAGATGCAGGTCACGGGCGGGACCGAGATGCGGGTGAAGGAACTGGAAGTGGCATGACGCAAGAGGCAGGTCGGGTTGACCCGCCGGGGCGTCACCCGACCGGTTGTAGCGGTTGGAATTGTCGGGTTGCGCTGCGCGAACCCGACCTACGGTTTGACTGGAGAACTTGAATGTGTACGACATGTGGCTGCGGCGATGGTGAAGTGACGATTGACGGCGCGACCGCCCACGCCGAGCACGAGCACGTGCACGCCGACGGCACGCGCCACAGCCATGGGCACGAGCATGAGCATGGACACGCGCCCGACCACTCCCACGCTCCCGGTGTGACGCCCAAGCGCATGGTGCAGATCGAGCAGGATATCTTGGCCAAGAACAACGCCTACGCGCACAAGAACCGCCAGGCACTGGCCGAGCGCGGCATCTTTGCGCTGAACCTGGTGTCCAGCCCGGGCTCGGGCAAGACCACGCTGCTGTGCAAGACCATCGCGCTGCTCAAGGACCAGGCGATTGCGGTGATCGAAGGCGATCAGCAGACCAGCCAGGATGCCGAGAGGATTCGCGCCACCGGCGCTCCTGCAATCCAGATCAACACCGGCAAGGGTTGCCACCTGGACGCCCACATGGTGGGACACGCCATGGAGAAACTGGCCCTGTCCGAGGACTCGCTGCTGATGATCGAGAACGTCGGCAATCTGGTGTGTCCGGCGGCATTCGATCTGGGCGAGGCGCACAAGGTCGTGATCCTGTCGGTCACCGAAGGCGAAGACAAACCCATCAAGTACCCTGATATGTTCCGCGCGGCCAGCCTGATGCTGCTCAACAAGATCGATCTGCTGCCGCATCTGGATTACGACGTGGACGCGGCCATTGCTTTCGCGCGTCGTGTCAATCCCCATATCCGCGTGATCCAGGTGAGCGCCACCAGCGGCGAGGGCATGAGCGAGTGGTTGCAGTTCTTGCGCGATGGCGTGACTGGCGCTCGGGTCGCGAAGCAGAAAACCGTGGACGCTCTCAAGGCGCGCATTGCACAACTGGAAGCGCAGTTGCAGCGGCCTGCGCCTTGACCCTCGTCGCGCGTCGCATCCGGGTCACGGGCATCGTCCAGGGCGTCGGCTTTCGGCCCTTCGTCTGGCGCCTGGCGCAGGAATTGGAACTCGCGGGCTGGGTGCGCAACGACGCGCAAGGGGTGGAGATTTTTGCGCAGGGGGATGCCGCGCAGATGGACGCGCTGTTACAACGCCTGCGCAGCGATGCGCCGGCTCTGGCGCGGGTCGATGCGGTGCAGGCGCAAGACGAGCAGTCCGAAACGCTGAGCGCCTTCACCATCCGGGACAGCGTCAAGGGCCGCTCCAGCACCGCCATCGGCCCCGATGTAGCGACCTGCCCCGACTGCCTGACCGAGTTGTTCGACCCACCGAACCGTCGCTGGCGCCATGCCTTCATCACCTGCACCCACTGCGGTCCGCGTTACACCGTGACGCGCGCGCTGCCTTACGACCGTGCGCAGACCAGCCTGGCGCCCTTTCCCCTGTGCCCCAAGTGCGAGCGCGAATACCGTGCCCCGGCAGACCGGCGCTTTCACGCCGAGACCACCTGTTGCCCGGTCTGTGGCCCGCAGCTCGAACTGCTTGATGCGCAAGGCCTGCCCATCCGGGGCGACGCCATCGCTGCGACGTTGACTCTGCTGCAATCGGGCGCGATCGTCGCCATCAAGGGGCTGGGTGGTTTTCATCTGGCCTGCGACGCGCGCCATGCCGGCGCGGTGGCGCGTTTGCGCGCGCGCAAGAACCGCGAGGAAAAACCCCTGGCGGTAATGGGCGCCAACGCCATCAGCCTGGCGCCGTTCGCACAGCTTGGCAACTGCGAGCGCGCTCTGCTGGAAGGGCGCGAGCGGCCCGTGGTGCTGCTGCGAAAACAGCCCGAAGCGGAAGCGGTTCTCGCCGGCGTGGCGCCCGGCCTGATCTGGCTCGGCGCGCTGTTGCCGACCACGCCCATGCACTTTCTGTTGTTCCACCAAGCCGCCGGGCAGCCGGCCGGCACGGCTTGGCTGGCAGAGCTGCAGCAACTGCTGCTGGTGATGACCAGCGCCAACCCGGGCGGCGAGCCTATCGTGCGCGGCGGCATGGAGGCGCGGGAGCGGCTCGCCGGCATTGCCGATGCCTATCTGGACCACGACCGCGACGTGGTCGCGCGCTGTGACGACTCGGTGTTGCGCCCGCTTGACCAGGGATATCAATTCATCCGGCGCAGCCGCGGCTATGCGCCCACGGCGCAGCGTCTGCCGTTTGCAGGACCTTCGGTGCTGGCCTTCGGCGCGCATCTGAAGAACACGGTATGCGTCACGCGCGGCGACGAGGCCTTCATGTCGCCCCACGTCGGCGATCTGGACAACGCCGCCACTTGCGCCTTTCTGGACGAAACGGTAGAGCGCATGTTGAACCTGCTGGAAGTGAGGCCCGACATCGTCGCGCACGACCTGCACCCTGACGACTACAGCACCCGCGCCGCGCTCGCCTTCGCGGCGCGCCACGACTTACCCACTATCGCGGTGCAGCACCACCACGCCCATATCGCCGCCACTTGCGCCGAGCATGGCCACAGCGGTCCGGTGCTGGGACTGGCGCTGGACGGCGTCGGACTGGGATCTGATGGCAAGGCCTGGGGCGGAGAGTTGCTGCGCCTGTACGGGCCTTTGTGCAAGCGCCTGGGCCATCTGCGGCCGCTAGCCCTGCCCGGTGGCGACAAGGCCGCACGCGAACCCTGGCGCATGGCGGCATCGGTGCTGCACGAGTTGGGACGCAATGCGGAGATCGGTGCGCGTTTTCAGGCCCGAGGCGCCGACACCGTCGCCACCATGCTGGAACGCCAGTTGAACTGCCCGCGCAGCACCAGCATGGGCCGCGTGTTCGACGCCGCCGCCGGTCTGCTGGACCTCAGTTCGCACATGAAGTTCGAGGCCCAGGCCGCCATGCTGATAGAGCAGGCTGCCACGCGCCACATCGAGCTGCACGGTTGGCCACAGGCGGTGGAGAACGGCTGGTCGATCAGCAGCGAGGGACAGCTCGACCTGCTGCCGCTGCTCGCGTCTCTGGATCGCGCGCCCAATGTGGACCAGGCGGCAGCGCGCTTTCACGCCACGCTGGTGGCGGCCCTGTGCGAGTGGGTGACACAGGCGGCGCAGGCGCAAGACTTACGCACGCTGGCCTGGGGCGGGGGCTGTTTCCTGAACTCCCTGCTATCGTCGGGTCTGCGGCAAAATCTGGAGCGGCGCGGCATCAGGGTTCTGGCGCCGCAGCGGCTGTCACCGGGCGACTCAGGGCTTGCGCTGGGGCAAGCCTGGGTGGCGATCCAATCACTGGAGCAATGAAGCGATGTGTCTTGCACTTCCGGTCAAAGTCATAGAGGTCGGCATCGGCCCCTCGGGCGATTTCGCCATCGTCGATCTGGGCGGCGTGAAGAAGGAAATCTCCTTGGCGCTGCTCGACGGCGTTCAGGTCGGCGACTACGTCATCCTGCACGTGGGCTACGCCCTGTCCAAGCTCGACCCGGAAGAAGCCGCGAAGACCCTGGCGCTGTTTTCTCAGATGCAGGACTCGATGCAGGTGGCTTCTTGAAGTACATCGATGAATTCCGCGACGGCGACGTCGCCAGGACGCTGGCAGACAAGATCGCCGCGCTGGTTCAACCCGGGCGCAACTACAGCTTCATGGAGTTCTGCGGCGGCCATACGCACGCGATCTCACGCTACGGCCTGAGCGATCTGCTCCCGGCCAACGTCACCATGGTTCACGGTCCCGGTTGCCCCGTGTGCGTGCTGCCGATCGGGCGCATCGACATGGCGATCCGGCTCGCACAGGATCGCGGCGTGATCCTGTGCACCTACGGCGACACGCTGCGCGTTCCCGCTTCCGACGGGCTCTCGCTGCTGAAGGCCAAGGCGCGCGGCGGCGACATCCGCATGGTGTATTCGACGCTGGACGCGCTGCAGATTGCGCGCGACAACCCGCAGCGCGAAGTGGTGTTTTTCGCCATAGGCTTCGAGACCACGACGCCGCCCACGGCACTGGCGGTGCAGCAGGCCCAGCAGGAGCAACTGAAGAATTTCAGCGTGCTGTCCTGCCATGTGCTCACGCCCGCGGCCATCAGCCATATCCTGGAGTCGCCCGAAGTGCGCCAGTGGGGCACCGTGCCGATCGACGGCTTCATCGGTCCGGCACACGTGTCCACCGTGATCGGCAGCCGACCGTATGAATTCTTTGCCGAGGAATACCGAAAGCCCGTTGTGATCGCGGGCTTCGAGCCGCTGGACGTGATGCAAGCGATCCTGATGCTGGTGCGGCAGGTGAACGAGGGCCGTGCCGTTGTGGAAAACGAGTTCTCGCGCGCGGTGACGCGCGACGGCAACCTCAAGGCGCAGGACCGCGTGGCCGAGGTGTTCGAACTGCGCAGCGAATTCGAGTGGCGCGGGCTTGGCGTCGTTCCCTATTCGGCCCTGAAGCTGCGTGAGAAGTACGCGGCCTTCGACGCTGAACGCCGCTTCGAGATCGACTACAAGAGCGTGCCCGACAACAAGGCCTGCGAGTGCGGCGCCATTCTGCGCGGCGTGAAGCGGCCGCAGGACTGCAAGATCTTCGGCACGGTCTGCACGCCCGAGAACCCGATAGGTTCGTGCATGGTGAGCAGCGAAGGCGCGTGCGCGGCGCATTACAGTTACGGTCGCTACAAGGACATGAACTGATGGCTGAAGTCAAAAGAGGCTATGTGCGCCCCCTCGATCTGAAACACGGCCGGGTCGATCTGACGCATGGCTCGGGCGGACGCGCGATGGTGCAGCTCATCTCGGAGCTGTTCGCCAGACATCTTGGCAACGAATACCTGGGACAAGGCAACGACGGCGCCGTGCTGCCCGCGCCCCTGCTGGACGGCAAGCCGGCGCGCCTCGTGATGTCCACCGACAGCCACGTGGTCTCACCGCTGTTCTTTCCCGGCGGCGACATCGGTTGCCTGTCGGTGCACGGCACGGTGAACGACGTCGCGGTGATGGGTGCGACGCCGCTGTATCTGGCGGCGGGATTCATCCTGGAAGAGGGCTTGGCCTTGAGCGACCTGGCACGCATCGTCGAATCGATGGCGCAGGCGGCGCGCGCCGCGGGCGTGCCGGTGGTGACGGGCGACACCAAGGTGGTGGAGCGCGGCAAGGGCGATGGCGTCTTCATCACCACCACCGCGGTCGGCGTCCTGCCCGAGGGCCTGGAGCTCGGCGGCGCGCTGGCAAGACCGGGCAACGTGGTCATCGTCTCGGGTTCCATGGGCGACCACGGTGTGGCCATCATGAGCCAGCGCGAGAACCTGAGCTTCGACGCGCCGATTGTTTCCGACACGGCCGCGCTCAACGGGCTGATTGCGTCCATGCTCGCCTCGCGCGCCGACATCCGCTGCCTGCGCGACCCGACGCGTGGCGGCCTGGCGGCCACGCTCAACGAAATCGCCGGACAGTCGGGTGTCGGCATGATGCTGCAGGAGAAGGCCATTCCCGTGAAACCGGTGGTGGCAGCGGCCTGCGAGCTGCTGGGGCTGGACCCGCTGAACGTCGCGAACGAGGGCAAGCTGATTGCCATCTGCGCCGCAGCCGATGCACCGCGCCTGCTTGCCGTCATGCGCGCCCATCCGCTAGGGGTGGATGCCGCGCTCATCGGCGAAGTGATCGCCGACGCGCACCACTTTGTGCAGCTCACCACAGCCTTCGGCGGCCGGCGCATCGTCGACTGGCTGGCCAGTGACCAGTTGCCGCGCATCTGTTGAAATCGCCCGCATGCGCATCCTGCTGCTCACCCACGCCTTCAACAGCCTGACCCAGCGTCTGGGCGCGGAGCTGTCGCAGCGCGGTCACGAGATCTCGATCGAGTTCGACATCGCAGACTCGGTCACGGAAGAGGCCGTGGCGCTGTTTCGCCCGCAGCTCATCGTCGCGCCCTATCTGCGCCGCGCTATCCCTGAGTCGGTGTGGTCGCGCAACGTCTGTCTGATCGTGCACCCCGGCGTGGTGGGCGACCGCGGTCCCTCGGCGCTGGACTGGGCGATCCAGGAGGGCGTGTCCGAGTGGGGCGTGACCGTGCTGCAGGCCGAAGCCGAAATGGATGCGGGGCCGATCTGGGCGAGCGCGAATTTCCCCATGCCGTTGACGAAGAAATCCAGCGTCTATCGCAACGAAGTCACGCAAGCCGCGACCGCGGCGGTGCTGCAGGCGGTGCAGCGTTTCGAGTCCGGCGACTTCTTGCCGCAAGCGCTGGCCACCTTGGCCGATGTGCAGGGACGGCTGCGTGCGCTGATGAAGCAGCCGCAGCGCAGCCTCGATTGGCAGCGCGACGACAGCGCCACCGTGCTGCGCAAGATCCGCGCGGCCGACGGTTTCCCCGGTGTGGCCGACCGTCTTTTCGATCAGCCGTGTCATCTGTTCGACGCCTGGCCTGAGACCACTTTGCGCGGTGCGCCTGGCGAGGTGATTGCGCGGCGCGAGACCGCACTGCTGCGGGCCACGGTCGATGGCGCGGTCTGGATCGGCCACGTCAAGCGGCCCGACGGTATCAAGCTGCCGGCAGCGCTGGCGTTCGCGGCCGAAGCGGCCGCGCTGCCGCAGGCGTCACTGGACGGCTGGTGGCGCAGTGCTGCACCCACCTGGCAGGACATCGCCTACGAGGAAGCGGGCGCGGTGGGCTTCCTGCATTTCGAGTTCTACAACGGCGCCATGTCGAGCGCGCAATGTCGTCGATTGCAGGCGGCACTGGCCTGGGCCAAGCAGCGTCCCGCGCAGGTGCTGGTGCTCATGGGCGGCGGTGATTTCTGGTCCAACGGCATCCACCTGAATGTGATCGAATCTGCGAGCCTGAGCGGCGCTTCCGCGGCCGACGAATCCTGGCGCAACATCAACGCCATGAACGACCTGACGCTGGAACTGCTCACCACCGAAAACCAAATCACGGTGGCGGCGCTCGCCGGCAACACCGGCGCGGGTGGCTGCTTTCTGGCGCGCGCTGCCGATCGGGTGTGGGCGCGCGAGGCGGTGATGCTGAACCCGCATTACAAGAACATGGGCAACCTGTACGGCTCGGAATACTGGACCTACTCGCTGGCGCGACGCCTGGGCGAGGACGCGGCCAACGCCATCATGCGCGAGCGTCAACCCCTGACATCCCGGCACGCGCTGGACATCGGTTTGACAGACGCCTGTGTGGCCGGCGACGTCCGGGCCTTTCACCTTGAAGTGGCGCGCCTTGCGGGCGAGCTTGCGGACCCAGCCGACTGGACCGCCACCATCGCGGCGAAACGCGAAACCCGAGCCCGCGATGAAGCGGCCAAGCCCCTGGCCGCTTACCGCGCAGAGGAACTGGCGCAGATGCGCAGAAACTTCTACGGCTTCGATCCGAGCTATCACGTCGCGCGTCATCACTTCGTGCGCAAGTCGCCGGCCTCCTGGACGCCGCGCCATCTCGCGCGCCATCGCGAACTGGGATGGGTTACACCATGAGCGCCGCGCCGAGCCGCCTCAAGCAAGCGGGCGCCCCCTCGGGGCTGAGTCCCGCGGCTCCCTACCTGCCTTCGCAGGTAGGGACGGGACGAAGTGCCGTTGCCTCCGGCTTCGGCCTGTCCAGCGAGTACAAGCGTCATCGGCTGCCACCAATGCCGGGGAAGAGCCAAGCGTGGGGGCCGACATGAGCACCAGGCCGCGTTTGTCGGTGCTGGTGGTGGACGACGAGCAGCGCTCTCTGGAGGCGCTGCGGCGCACGCTGGACGACCACTTCAGCGTCTTCACCGCCGCATCCGCGGACGAAGGGCTGGCGATGATGGAGCGCGAGTTCGTGCAGATCGTGGTCTCCGACCAGCGCATGCCGGGAAGCTCGGGCGTGGAGTTTTTGCGCGGTGTGCGCGCCCGCTGGCCAGACACGGTACGCCTGATCCTGTCGGGCTATACCGAGGCGCAGGACATCATCGCCGGCATCAACGAAGCGGGCATCTGGCAGTACCTGCTCAAGCCCTGGCATCCGGACCAGTTGCTGTTGACGCTGCAAAGCGCGGCCGAACTGTGGCGCCTGCAGCAGGAGAATCAGCGCCTGACACTGGAGCTGCGCGCCAGCCCGGAGCACCTTGCGCTGCGCGTGGCCAACCTGCGGCTCAAGGCCAAAGCCCAGGCCGGATTCGACCGCCTCACCCGCGCCCCCGACAGCCCCTTGAACGCCGTGTGCGCGCTGGCCGAGAAGATCGCGCCGCACGACCTGCCGGTGCTGATCACCGGCGAGTCGGGCACCGGCAAGGAATTGCTGGCGCGCGCCATCCACTATGCCAGCGCACGCGCCGAACAGCCGTTCGTGGTGGAGAACTGCGGCGCCATGCCCGACACCCTGCTCGAGAGCGAGCTCTTCGGCCACAAGCGCGGCGCCTTCACCGGCGCCATCGAGTCCCGCGTCGGTCTGTTTCAGCAAGCCGATGGCGGCACGCTTTTCCTCGATGAAATCGGCGAGACCTCGGCCGCCTTTCAGGTCAAGCTGCTGCGCGTGCTGCAGGAGGGCGAGGTGCGGCCCGTGGGCAGCCCGCGCCCGGTGGCGGTGGACGTGCGCATCATCGCGGCCACGAACCGCAATCTGGAGGCCGACGTCGTGAGCGGGCGCTTTCGCGAAGACCTGTATTACCGCGTCGCCGGCATCACGCTGTATCTGCCGGCGCTGCGCGAGCGGCCGCAGGACATCGCCCCCATCGTCACCGAGATGCTGAGCAAATCGGCGCTCACCGGACGCCGGATGTCGGACGCGGCCATGCGCTGTCTGGAAGGCCACGCGTGGCCGGGCAACGTGCGCGAGTTGCAGAACGAGGTTCGGCGTGCGCTCGCGCTGGGCGACGGGCCGATGCTGGCGGCCGATCTGCTGTCGCCGCGTGTGCGCCAGCCGCCACACACCAGCGCTGCTGCCGGCGACACCGCCTTCGAAGATTCTTCCCTGCTCAAGCACCAGCTGGAGCGGGTCGAGGCGCAACTCCTGCGCGCCTCAATGGCGCGCCACAAGGGCAACAAGACCCATGTCGCGGACGAACTCGGTTTGACCCGCGTGGGGCTGCGCATGAAGCTCATGCGCCTGGGTCTGAGCGACGACACGCCGCCCTGACACGCGCGCCCGCGCTCCTGCAAGGTTTGGCCAGCCTCTTGGGCATGACGTTCAGCGCTCGAGCAAGGGCAGACTGAGCGTGAACTGCGCCCCCCCCTGCGGCAGGTTCTCCGCGCTGAGGTGGCCGCCATGCTGCTCGACGATGCCGTAGCTGATGGACAGGCCCAGACCGGTGCCCTTGCCCACGGGCTTGGTCGTGAAGAACGGATCGAAAATGCGCGACAGATGCTCGGGCGCAATGCCGGGGCCGTTGTCGGCAAAGCACAGGAGGACCCGGCTGTCGTCGCGTTCCAGCGCGATCTGCAACTGCGGTGTTGTCGCGCCGCCTGCGACAGCGGCATCGTAGGCGTTCTGGATCAGGTTCATCAGCACCTGCAGCAGCTGGCCGGCGTTGCCGCTCACAAAGCAATCCGCCGTGCGCGACCAGCGAATTTCAAAACCAGGCGCCGTGCCCTTTTTCACCCAATGGCTGGCGCGCTCCACCACGGCGTTGAGTTCCACCGGCGCGACCTCCTCGCGCACCACCGCCGAGAAGCGCTTCAAGCCGCTCACGATGTCGGCGGTGCGCTGGGCACCTTCGATCGTGCCGTCCATCAGCGAGGGCAGATCCTTCACGATGTGGTCGATGCGCAGCTCCTCGCGCAGCGCCTTGAGCTCGGGCGGCAGCTCGAGCTGGTGCACCGCTTCCAGGTAGCGGCTCAGACGCCCTCCGTAGCGTTGCAGCACGTGCACGTTGCCCAGCACGAAGCTGATGGGATTGTTGAGTTCGTGCGCCACACCCGCCACCAGTCGGCCCAGCGAGGCCATCTTTTCCGAATGCAGCAGCTGTTGCTGCGCCTGCTTGAGTGCCTCGTGCGCCTCCCGCAACTGCCGGTAGGCACGCTTGAGTTCGCCCAGCGGTCGCCCCACCAGCACGCGGCCCACCTGGCGCCCGGCGCTGTTGCGTCTGGGCGTGCAGTTCAGATCGACCGCGACCACCAGCCCGTCGGCGCCGCGCAGGTTGATCTCCACCACCGCTCCCTCGCGCGAGGACGAGTGGTACATCGCCAGATGCCAGCGCTTCACGCTCTCGTCGTCGGCCAGCAAGTCCAGCACCGGCGTGCCCTTGAGCGAAGCCTCGCTGCGACCCACGAGCTCGCACAGCGCCGCATTCGTCTCTTCGATCAGGCCGTCCTGACTGCAGGCGATGAGCACGTCGCTCATCGCCGAGAGCAGGCTGAAGATGAACTGCTGCGACTGCTCGAGCTGCGCGTTCTTTTCTTCCAGCTCGATCTCGTCGGTGACGAGCTTGGAGTAGACCTCGTCCATCTTCTGGATCACGTCCAGCCACGTGGCTTCGTCCACGCCTTCGAGGGCGTCGACGCCTATGTGTTGCAACGGTGAAGGGGGTGGAACCGGCATGTTCTGCAATCCGTTTTCAATGCACCGTGCAAACCATGCACGGATCGAAGGAGCGCACGATGTGCTGCACCGCCACGCTGCTGCCCGGGCCTTCAGCCGTCTCATCCAGCGGCGCGCCGACGAGCGCGGCTTCGAGCGCGCCCGGCGTGCCGGAGGCGTCGCGCGGCGAGAAGTTCCAGCTCGTGGGCGCGACGATCTGGTAGTGGGCAATGCGTCCGCTTTCGATGCGCAGCCAATGTCCCAGCGCGCCGCGCGCCGCCTCGGTCAGGCCTATGCCCTGCGCCTGCTCGGGCAGGGCCTGAACCTGGTGAAACGGCTCGCCCGGTTGCAAGGCGGCAAGCCACTGCTCCATCAACGGCAGGATGCGGGCCAGCTCCACCAGCCGCGCCAACACGCGCGTGTAGACGCTGCCGCCATGCTCGGCGCAAGCGGCGCGAATCAATGGCTGGCCCGCCACCAACTGACGTGCAATGGCACCGGTCTCGATCACCTTGCCCGCCAGTCGCGGCGCCTTGTTCCAGGTGTAGGCACCGGCCTTGTCGGGTTCGGGCTGGGTGATGCCTGACATCGGGTGCAGCGCAGCGCGGCCTGCGCCTTCGGACAACCAGGCGTGGCGCATGTCTTCGGTGATCTGGCCCGTGTCCAGCGCCAGCACTTGCTGCAGCCCGGCATCCCACACGCCGGAGTTCAGTGCGTGGGAACCGTCACCTTGTGCGTAGGCGCCATAGCTGAGGTAGCGCCCGGGCCCTGGTCCTGAACGCATCAGGTCGGCGTCGGCGGCGATGTCCAGGAACAGCGCGAGGTCGCTGCCCTGCGCCCGCGTCTTCCAGGCCTCGAGTGCGGCCAGGCTGTCGAGCGCGGCCACCTCTTCCAGTGCGCTGCCGAACAGCGTCTGTTCCAGAAAAGCGCGCATCTCGCGCAGGCGCGCCATCAAACGGATCTTCTCTGCGGGTTCGATCGCGCGGGACGTGCCGCCGGGCAGCACGGCGCCGGTGTGCGGCCACTTGCCGCCCAGGCTGCCCATCAGCTCCAGCCAGCGCGCGCGCGCCGCCAGCGCCGCGCGGTTGTGTTCGCCGCTGGTGCTGGCGCCGCCGACCACGGGCGCAAAGCGCCGCTGCGCTTGCGCGTGCCAGGGGCGAGCGGCATAGACGCTGCGCGTGAAATCCGGCATGAAGAACACGTAGAAATGCGTCAGGTGGTCGGCCAGGTTCTCGCAGGCGAGCATCAGGTTGATGGCGTGCTGTCCGTTGAGCGGCAGCACCACGCCCGAGGCATCGGCCAGCGCGCGCGCTGCCGCCACCGACTGCGAAACCGAACAGATGCCGCAGATGCGCGGCGCGATCGTGAGCGCATCCATGGGGTCGCGCCCGTTCAGCATGCCTTCGAAGCCGCGGTACATGGGCGCATTCACGCGTGCCTCCAGCACCCGGCCCTCGGCCACCTCCAGCTGGACTTCGAGGTCTCCTTCGACGCGGTTGAAAGGTCCGAGGATCAGGCGTGTCATGTCTACCTCAAGCCGGTCTTGCGCGGCACGGGCGGCACGACGATGTGATCGCTGCCGGCGTTCTTCTTCACGCGTTTGGGCGTGGCGCTCTTGGAGAGCGAGGCCAGCGCCACGAACCAGGCTTTGGGCATGTCGGTGGGCAGACCGATCGGGATGCCGGCAAGCTTGGGCGTGATGTGAAATGCGTGTCCCGGGTTCTGGAATCCGGGCTCGGTGCAACTGATGCAGGCAAAGCCGGCGCGCGTGCATGAACCTTCGCCGTTCCACAAACGCGTGTTGCAATCGGCGTGCGCCTGCGTGCCCTTGCAACCCATGTTCTCCATGGTGCACCCCAGGTCCGAGGGTTTGGAGGCGCTGGCCTTGTATTCGTAATACTCGTTGCGGGTGCAGCCGTGGTGCACCAACCGATCCGAATAGAAACGGGGCCGACCGAGAGGGTCCAGATCTTCTTGTGTGAAGCCACCAGCGGACAGCGCCATGAGCGTGTCCGTGACCCAGCCGGGGTGTGTGGGGCAGCCGGCGATGTTGATCACGGGCAGGCCGCCCAGGGCGTGAAATTCTGCACCCAACAGGCCGCCCAGGCGCTCGTCTTCGTACTGCAGGCCGCAGGCCTCGGTGGCATTGTCTCCCGTTGCCGTGACGCCGCCCCAGGCCGCGCAACTGCCCACGGCCAGCACATGCGTGGCCACGGCGGACAGGCGTCGCACCCAATCGATCATGGGCACTCCCGTCCCGGCCAGAACATGAAAGCGTCCGCTTCCCTGGGGACCGCGCAGCAGCGCACCTTCAATGCACAGTGCGTCCAGGCGCACGCGGCCCGACAGGCAATCCTGCAACAGGCCCGACAAGCCCGGGCCCTCCTCCAGCGAAAGGGCGGGATGCCACAGCAGTTCGACGCCGTTGTTGCGCAGCAGGCCGGAGAAATCCGGGGCGTCGGCGCACAGCAGCGACATGCTGCAGCCCCCGCAACCACCGGCCTGCAGCCACAACACATTCAAGCTCATCGCATCTCCCTTCAGAAACGCCGCAGCCGCGGCGGCCACGCGCCATGGTAACTGGGATGGCCGCTGAAAACCGCGCCGAGATCTGCCTGCAAGCAAATGACGTCAGGCGCCGTCGACCGCACCCGTGGCAACGGGCTGCACCGTGCAGGCAACGCAGGGATCGAAGGCCGCAGCCAGCGTTTGTGCCGCCGCCGTGGCTCCCAAAGGCAAGGCCGAAACGGCCCGGGCCAGCGCGCCTTCGGGGTGAAAGTTCCACTCCGTCGGCGCCAGCACGCGGTAGTCGAGGACGGCGCCCTGCGGGTCGATCTGCACCCAATGCAGCAGCAGGCCGCGCGCCATCTCGCACCAGGCCAGCGCCTGCCCTTGGGCCAGCGGCAACGCGCCACAGGACAGCAGCGGGGCGCGTTGCTGATCAGCTGCGCCGGGCTCGGCAGCAGCGATCTCCATCAGCTCCATCCAGCGTGCGCTCAGGCGGGTCCAGGCGCTGTGCGGCACCGGCCTTGCCCGATCGCGCAGCCGCGTCCAGGGGCCGGTTTCGGCACATTCGCCAAGCCACGTCGGACGCTGCGCAAACTCGCCCTCGTTGCCCAACCCGCGTGCCAGGTCGAGCAACTGGCGGGTTTGAATGGCGGGGTCCGGGTCCAGCGCGTTCAGACCACGCTGCGGCGGCGTCAACCCCTGTGCCATCGCAAACCCGTCAGCCAGACAGCGCGCCGGCAGCAGGCGTGGCGCCCGTGCATCACACCAACGCGCCAGGGTTTCGGGCTCGCGGTGCGCAACGAGCCAGGTCGAAACCGCTTGGCCCAGAACCTCGCGCTCCAGCCACAGACGCAGATCCCGGAGCATGGCCTGCGCGGCAGCGGCGTCGCTGCGTGCGCGCGGTGCGACCAGCGGCAAGGGGCAGCCGCGCAACCAGCCCAGAGCCTGCGCGGGCGGGATCGGCTGAGCCAGTCGTTGCGGCCAGTCCAGCGCGATGCTGCGCAGGTGGTCGCGCGCGGTCTCAAGCCAGAGTTGTACCTGCGCTTCGGGCGATGGCTGCTGCGACTGCCCCGTCCTGGCGCAGGCAACCGCCCATTC
The DNA here is from genome assembly GCA_903838565.1 of uncultured beta proteobacterium. GTDB lineage: Bacteria > Pseudomonadota > Gammaproteobacteria > Burkholderiales > Burkholderiaceae_C > CAIKVZ01. Next base: position 303,153 of record CAILZB010000060.1, read on the forward strand.
GGCTGCGCTGCAATGGGCATGGGCGCACAGCGTGAACACGCTGGCCAGCGTGCGGCCCAGTTGCTCTAAGCCTTGCCCACGCAGCAGTCGGCCCAGCCGCCCTGAATCGAGAATCGGGCGCTGGCCCACGATGCTGGGCAGTTGCCCCGGCAGCAGCCGGTACTGTCCACTGATCGATTCCCAAGGTCCGATGTTCATGGGGTGATGAGTCCTGGTCGGGGCCAGGTATTGACCGGAAAAAGCAGAGCTCCAGTTCGAACGTGCTGCCTTGCGGGTGGCTCATGCCGCGTCATGCCGAAATCTCAAGCAACGAGTTTCGCAGATGCTACACGATGGACTTCATCCGTAAGTCTTCGATGACCGTGATTCCGTTTCGAAAGTGACCCTGAATGCAGGATGGGGATTCAGCCGGGATGACAATGAAAAGAGTCACATCCCGTGGCTCAGACCGCAGATCTCATCTGCACGAGGAGATGCAAGATGGTTGTTTTCAGTCGTGGCGCTTCCATCGCGCCGGGAAAAACCGCAAGCGCGATGGCCTTCGCGCATGAGATCAGCGCTTATCTCAAGACCACCTGCGGCATTGAACTGGAGGTGCTGATGCCGATAGGCGGGAACCCGAACCGTATCGGCTGGTCAACGCGCTACAAGGATCTGGCGACCATGGAGGCAACGACGGCAAAGATGACGGCTGACCCGAAATACTGGGAGTTGGTGAACAAGGGCACGGACAACTTCATGCCAGGGTCGATCCGCGATTCGATGTGGCGCACGGTTTGAGGTGGTGACCGGCGACGGCAAGGGTGTGCCAGCGTTCAAAGGCAAATGGAGACAGCCATGGAGGTTGAACCCACGGACCCGCCCGCGCAGCGCTTTGCGGTCAGCCATCTGAACGAATCGGACTTCAAGGACGGCGGGCTACGCAACTATTCGGCTTATCGGGATCTGGGCATTGCCGCGGCGACCCAGGGATTCGCCACGGGACATGTGATCCGGATGACGGCTCCTTTCACCGAAGAACTGGGCCAGCAGCACCACCACAACGTCGAGTTCCAACTGGTCTACGTCCTCAAAGGCTGGTTCAAGAACGAATTTGAGGGTGAAGGTGTGCATGTCATGAAGGCAGGTTCATGCTGGATCCAGCCACCCGGCATCCGCCACCGCGTGCTTGGATGGTCGGATGACTGCGAGCTGCTTGAGATCATCCTTCCGGCCGAGCATGAAACCGTGAACGATCGTTGAGCGGTCTGTCGTGGATCGAAGCGGTATCGCCGCCGCGAAAACAGGCAACATGACAGGGGAAAGAACTTGATTGAAACCGACTACCTCATCATCGGCAGCGGCGCCGTCGGCATGGCTTTCACCGATGTCATCTTCGCCGAAACCCAGGCCCGCATCGTCATCATTGACCGGCACCATGGCCCCGGCGGTCACTGGAACGACGCGTACCCGTTTGTGCGGTTGCATCAGCCGTCGGCGTACTACGGCGTGAATTCGCGCCAGCTCGGCGGCGATTCCAGGGACGCCTCCCGGCTCAACACCGGCATGTGTGAACGCGCCACGAGCGCCGAGTTGGTCAGCTATTACGAGCAGATCATGCAGGCCTTCCTGGCATCGGGCCGCGTCCAGTACTTTCCCATGTGCGATTACGTCGGCGACTACGCGCATCAACACCGGTTCCGCTCGTTGATGTCCGGCCAGGAGCATGGGGTGAGGGTGCACAGGAAGATCGTCGACACCAGCTACCTGAACACCGCTGTTCCGTCCACGCATCCGCCCAAATATGCGATCGCGCCCGAGGTCCAGTGCGTGCCCCTGAATGACTTGCCGCGAGTGAAGCACCAACCCTCGGGATACACCGTCGTGGGCTCAGGCAAAACCGGCATCGATGCCTGCCTGTGGCTGCTCGACAACGGCGTCGCGGCCAAGGAGATCTGCTGGATCATGCCGCGCGACGCGTGGTATCAGGACCGCGCCAACGTGCAGCCGGGGGATGATTTCTTCACGCAGTCGTATGGCTCGTTTGCGACCCAGATGGAAGCGGTGGCGCAGGCGCAATCGGTCGACGATTTGTTCGCCAAGCTCGAATCCTCGGGCCAACTGCTGCGCCTGGATCCCAAGGTTCAGCCCGGCATGTACCACGGAGCACTGGTCTCGCGCGCGGAGCTGGAAGAACTCAGGACGATTAAGAATGTGGTGCGGCTGGGTCGTGTGCAGCGCATTGAAGGCGATCGCATCATCCTGGAGCAGGGAAGTATCCCCGCTGATCCCGAGCGCCTGTACGTGGACTGCTCCGCCAGCGCCGTGGAGCGCCGCCCCATTGTTCCGGTGTTCGACGGCAACAAGATCACGCCGCAAATGGTGAGAACGTTTCAACCCACCTTCAGCGGCGCCTTCATCGCACACGTCGAAGCCACCGTGGAGAGTGAGGCCGAGAAGAATCAAATCTGCGCGGTGATCCCGATGCCCGACCAGCCGATCCATTGGCTCACCATGCTGGCGGTCAACATGGCCAACCAGTATCGGTGGTCTAAAAATGAGGGCCTGCGCCATTGGCTCGAGCAATCCCGGCTCGACGGATTCACCGCAATGGCGCACAGGGTCGCAGCCACCGATACCGCCAAGCTCGCGCTGCTGCAACGCTATGGCGCGAGCGCAGGACCGGCGACGACCAATCTGCGGATGCTGCTGCCGCAGGCTGCCTGAGTCCGGTTCGTTGGCAACACTGTGGCCGGCCGGTGCTGCGGGCTCAGTACCGGTAAACGCCTTGCCCGGACTTGCGTCCCAGGCGGCCCGCCGCCACCATCTCCTTGAGCAGCGGGCAGGCGCGGTACTTGCTGTCGCCAAACTCGCTCAAGTACACCTCCATCACGGCCAGACAGACATCCAGGCCCACCATGTCCGCCAGCGCCAGAGGTCCGATGGGCTGGTTGCAGCCGAGCTTCATGCCGGCGTCGATGTCCTCGGGCGTCGCCAGGCCTTCGGCCAGCACGAAAAAGGCCTCGTTGATCATTGGCACCAGGATGCGGTTCACCACGAAGCCGGGCGCGTTCTTCACCGTGATCGGGGTCTTGCCCAGTGCCTTGGCCATGGCGTGCACGGCGTCGTGGGTGGCGTCACTGGTCTGCAGGCCACGGATGATTTCCACCAGCGCCATCATCGGCACCGGGTTGAAGAAGTGCATGCCGATGAAGCGCTCGGCGCGGCTCGTCACCGCCGCCAGCTTGGTGATGGAAATGGACGACGTGTTGGAGGCGATGATCACCTCGGGCGCCACGATGGCGTCGATCTGCTTGAGGATCTTGACCTTGAGATCCTGGTTTTCCGTGGCCGCTTCGATCACCAGCTGGGCCGGCTTGAGGTCGTCGTAGCTCGTGCTGCCCTGGATCAGCGCGAGAGCGGCGTCGCGCGCGGCGGCGGTGATTTTCTCCTTCTTCAGCAGGCGCTCCAGACTCTGCGCCACGGTGGCGATGCCCCTGGCCACGGCGGCTTCTGAAATGTCGACCATCACGACCCGGATTCCCGCCACCGCGCAGGCTTGCGCGATGCCGTTGCCCATGGTGCCGGCGCCGATGATTCCCACTGTTTTGATATCCATGCTGAAGAACTCCAAAAATAGGTCGATGTTAGCCCCACCTTTAACAAATTAGACGATGCATCCGTTGCAAAATTCGCCCATGGTCAGACCCACCCAACTGCTGCATCCCGCGCGCCAAGCGGCGCCGGCCCGTCCCGCTGCCACGGTGCTGCTGCTGCGCGATTCCGGCGTCGGCGTGGAAGTGCTGATGACGCGCCGCTCCATGAGCGCCAGCTTTGCGCCGGGCGCCTACGTCTTTCCCGGAGGCGGTGTGGACGCGGCCGACGCTGCCAGCCACGCGCAGGCCAGGCGGCGCGAGATGCAGAGCGAGCTGCACCTGACCCAGGCGATTGCCGCGATTCGCGAGAGCTTCGAGGAGCTGGGCGTGCTGCTGGCGCGCCGCGCCGACGGCTCCCACGCCGACAACCATGACATCGCCGCCCTGGACCGCGGCGCGCCTTTCGCCGTGCAGTGCGCAGCGATGGGCCTGACGCTGGCGGCGGACGAGGTCTTTGTGCTGGCGCGATGGATCACCGACCGCGACCTGCCGCGGCGCTTTGATGTTCCATTTCTGGTGGCGCGCATGCCTGCGGGGCAAACGCCGGTGGCCGATGAGTCCGAACAGTTCGAGCCGGTGTGGATCCGCCCAGCGGACGCGCTGGCACGCCACCATGAGGGGAAGTTCTTCATCATCTTTCCCACCATCCGCACGCTGCAAAGACTGCTCGACTATGCGACGGTGGACGAGGTACTTCAAGCCTGCGCTGCCACCGAGCAGCCACTGTGGACCAGTTGTCCGCGCGCCGGCCTGTTGGCCGGTCGCGAAGCACGCTACATGGAGCACGAACTCCCCTATGGCGAACTGGCGCTGGTGTGTCCCGACGGGCAGATCGCGCATGCGCTGGACTGGCAATGTGAGCAGCCTGTGCCAATGCTGAAGAACCTGCTGCGCCTCACCGCCCCCAACCCCGGCGTCATGACCGGACCGGGCACCAACAGCTACCTGGTGGGCGACCCGGGCACGGGCTACGCGGTGATCGACCCCGGCCCCGCTGATCCTGAGCATCTGGAAAAACTGTGGCGCGCGGCGGGCGGCGACATCCGCATGATCGTGTGCACGCACTCGCACCCGGATCACTCTCCGGGCGCAGCCCCCTTGCAGGCGATGTGCCACCAACGGCCGCCGATCCTGGGGCTGCCCTCGGCGCCAACCGCACGCAGCCACAGCCAATTTGTCCCCGACCGTGCGCTCAAGGACGGGGAGCGCATCCGCCTGACGGGCACCAATGCCGATGCGACGCACACGCTGCAGATCATGCACACGCCGGGCCACGCAGCCAACCACCTTTGCCTGCTGTTGCTGGAGGACGGGCTGCTGTTCAGCGGCGACCATGTCCTCAGCGCCAGCACCACCGTGGTGGATCCGCCGGACGGTGACATGACAGAGTATCTTAAGTCCCTGGACCGCCTGAGTGCCGCCTGCAGCGAACACCGTATCGGGTTCATTCTGCCGGCGCACGGCTACGTGATGGGGGGCTTTGACGGCGAGGCGAAGGGCGCCATCGCGCGTCTCAAGGCGCATCGACTGCAGCGTGAGGCCCGAATCCTCGACGCCATGCGCGCGCAGCCTGAGGGCACGCTGGACGACTGGTTGCAATCAGCCTATGACGATGTGCCGCCGCGCATGTGGCCCGTGGCGAAGCGCTCGCTGATGGCCCATGTGGCGCGGATCACGGCGACTGCCGCTGGACATTGACCCGACACACCCTGTGGTCAACGTGGAGCGCCGAGGGTTCCCGTCAATGGGCGCTCGCGTACATCCAGCTGACGGCCGACGCAAACTCGGCACGCCATGCGCCCTCGTTGTGCTGAGCGCCCGGTGTCCACTTGATCCACAGCTTGGGCCCCGGTTTCGCCTTCGCCTGGAGCTGTTCCAGCATGCGGCGGAAGTCGTTCACGGCTTCATCACCTTCACCGCCTCCCATGTACATGGCCAATCTCGCATCCGTGGGCAGCGGCTGCGTGGCGGCCAATTCAAACACCTCGGGCCCGACCCAATAGGCGGGCGAAAAGATCCCTGCTTTGCTGAAGACTTCGGGGTACTGCAGGATGGCATAGTGCGAAACTAGGCCTCCCAGCGAGCTGCCCATGACACCGGTGTGCTCCCGACCGGGAAGCGTGCGGTAGTGGCGATCCACCAGGGGTTTGAGCACACTCACGATGAAATCCATGTAGAGCCTGCCCTCGCCCTTGCCAAAGCGCACGTTGTCCCAGGGATTGAATTCGGTCACGCGGTGGACTTCGCCGTTGTCGATCGCCACGACGATCAGTTCCAGTCCCTGCGATCGGGCCAGGCCATCGAGCGTGTCATCCACGTCCCATTGACCCGCGTGGGCCGTGGCTCCAGCAAACAGATTTTGGCCATCATGCATGTACAGCACCGGGTAGCGCTTGACGGAGCTGGCATAGCCTGGCGGGACATAAATCCGAACGGTTCGCGCTCGATCGAGTCCGGGAATGATCAACTGTGGTGAAAGCACAGTCACGCGAGGTGAAGGCGCACTCTGCGCGCTCAGGCCGCTGGCCGTGACGCCCTGCGCCGAGGCGCCGCATCCGAAGTTGAATGCGGCACAAAGAACCAGCAGCCTTGCGCACCAGGCGCGTGTAGAAAAATGCATCGGCATCGCTGAACTCCATCGCCTGCAGCCCCAAGCTCGCTGGTTTCGCTTCGGGCAGCCCGAACGCCGCGGCTCAGGTCTGTGACAACAGCTACTCAATGACGATTCGCGCCTTCTCCGTCAGGCGGATGCACCTACGAGCAACGCGTTGAAGGTGGCGCTGGGGCGCATGACCGCCGTCACCTTCTGCCGGTCCGCGAGGAAGTAACCACCGATGTCGGCGGGCTTGCCTTGCACCGCCTTGAATTCGGCAATGATCTTTTGCTCGTTCTCGGCCAGCGCCTTGGCCAAGGGGGCGAACTTCGCCTGCAGTTCCTTGTCCTGCGTCTGCGCGGCCAGTTCCTGGGCCCAGTAAATCGCCAGGTAGAACTGGCTACCGCGGTTGTCCAGCTGGCCGGTCTTGGGCGATGGGCCCTTGTCGTTGTCCAGCAGCTTGCCCGTGGCGGCGTCCAGCGCCTTGCCCAGGATCTTGGCCTTTTCATTGCCGGTCTTCAGGCCCAGGTCTTCCAGACTGACGGCCAGCGCCAGGTACTCACCCAGCGAATCCCAGCGCAGGTGGTTCTCTTCCACCAGTTGCTGCACGTGCTTGGGCGCAGAGCCACCGGCACCGGTCTCGTACATGCCGCCACCGGCCATCAGCGGCACGATCGACAGCATCTTGGCGCTGGTGCCCAGCTCCATGATGGGGAACAGATCGGTCAGGTAGTCGCGCAGGATGTTGCCCGTGACCGAGATCGTGTCCAGGCCACGGATGGCACGCTCCATGGTGTAGCGGATGGCGCGCACCTGCGACATGATCTGGATATCCAGACCCGTGGTGTCGTGGTCCTTGAGGTAGGTGTGGACCTTCTTGATGAGCTCGTTTTCGTGCGGGCGGTACGGGTCCAGCCAGAACACCGCGGGCATGCCGGAGTTGCGGGCGCGGGTGACGGCCAGCTTGACCCAGTCGCGAATGGCGGCGTCCTTGGCCTGGCACATGCGCCAGATGTCTCCCTGTTCCACGTTCTGCGTCAACAACACTTCGCCGGTGGCCAGGTCCGTGATGTTGGCGACGCCGTCCTCCGAAATCTCGAATGTCTTGTCGTGCGAGCCATACTCTTCTGCCTGTTGCGCCATCAGGCCCACATTGGGCACGGTGCCCATGGTGCGAGGATCGAAGTTGCCGTTCCATTTGCAGAAGTTGATCATCTCCTGGTAGATGCGGGCAAAGGTGCTCTCTGGCATGACTGCCTTGACGTCCTTCAGGCGGCCGTCGGCGCCCCACATCTTGCCGCCGTTGCGGATCATCACCGGCATGGAGGCGTCCACGATGATGTCGTTGGGCGAATGGAAATTGGTGATGCCCTTGGCCGAGTCCACCATTGCCAGTTCCGGGCGGTGCTCGTGGCAGGCGTGCAGGTCCGCGATGATTTCCTCGCGCTGCGATTGCGGCAGCGTGGCGATCTTGTCGTACAGGTTGACCATGCCGTTGTTGACGTTCACGCCCAGTTCGTCAAACAGCTTGGCGTGCTTTTCGAATGCGTCCTTGTAGAAGATGCGCACGCAGTGGCCGAACACGATCGGGTGCGAGACCTTCATCATCGTGGCCTTGACGTGCAGCGAGAACATCACGCCGGTCTTGTGCGCGTCTTCGATTTCCTTCTCATAGAACTCCAGCAGCGCCTTCTTGCTCATGAACATGCTGTCGATGATCTCGCCGTCCTTGAGCGACAGCTTGGGCTTGAGCACAAGGGTTTTTCCGCTCTTCGTGATCAACTCCATCTTCACGTCGCGTGCCTTGTCCAGCGTCAGCGACTTCTCACCGTGGTAGAAATCGCCATGGTGCATGTGCGAGACGTGGCTGCGCGATGCCTGGCTCCACTCGGCCATGGAATGCGGGTGCTTGCGGGCAAAATTCTTCACGGCCATGGGGGCGCGGCGGTCCGAGTTGCCTTCGCGCAGCACCGGGTTCACGGCGCTGCCGATGCACCTGGCGTAGCGGGCGCGAATGGCCTTTTCTGCGTCGGTCTTGGGGGCCTCGGGGTAGTCGGGAACGGCATAGCCCTTGGACTGAAGTTCCTTGATGCAGGCCATCAACTGCCCCACCGAGGCGCTGATGTTGGGTAACTTGATGATGTTGGTATCGGGCAGCAGCGTCAGGCGTCCCAGTTCGGCCAGATTGTCCGGTACCTTCTGTGCATCGGTCAGGTATTCGGGGAACTCGCCCAGAACCCGGGCCGCGACGGAGATGTCGGACTCGGCCACCTCGACGCCTGCCGGCGCGGCAAACGTCCTGATCACGGGCAGAAACGCACACGTCGCCAGAAATGGCGCTTCGTCGGTCAAGGTGTAAATGATTTTGGAAGGTTCTTTAGCCATGGCGGTAGTCTCACTTTTAGGATAAGTTGGCAACGCATGACTGTATTCGAAACTGATGACAGTGGTGGAGGTTTTGCTGCCGGTACGGATTGATCGACATCAAAGAATGGCTGATGAGCCCTGGGCGGCCCGGGCGCCTGCACTCACCCCTTTTTCAAGGCTCAGGCGGTTTCGCCCAGGCGACCATCCCGATAGTCGTTGATCGCCTGAAAGATCTCCTGCTGGGTGTTCATCACAAAGGGGCCGTACTGCGCGATGGGCTCGTTCAACGGCTTGCCGGCGATCAGCAGAATCTTGGCGTCGGCGCTGGCCTGGATGACCACCCCGTCCGCTTGGGGCTCGTTTTTCAGGATCGCCATGCGCTGCGCCGGAACGCTCTGACCGGAAACGCTGACCTCACCGCGGTAGACGTAGACAAAGGCGTTGTGGCCTGCGGGCAGCGGCTGCTCGAAGCGCGCGCCTGCGGGCAGGTGCAGGTCCAGGTACAGCGGCTCGGTGCCATCCCGGGTCACCGCGCCCTGGATGCCGTGGCTGTGGCCCGCGATCACCGTGGCCGCAACGCCTTGCGGCGTGACAAATTGGGGCAGTTCCTGATTGGGGAAGTCCCGGTACCAGGGCTCATTCATCTTGTCGCGTTTGGGCAGGTTGAGCCAGAGCTGGAAGCCCTCCATCACGCCCTCTTCCTGCTGAGGGATCTCGGAATGGATCACGCCCTTGCCGGCCGTCATCCACTGCACACCGCCGTTTTCCAGCAAGCCCTCGTGGCCCGCGCTGTCGAGGTGGCGCATGTGCCCGGCGATCATGTAGGTCACGGTCTCGAAACCGCGGTGCGGGTGATCCGGGAAGCCCGCGATGTAGTCGTTGGGGTTGTCGCTGCCAAAGGCGTCGAGCATCAGGAAAGGGTCCAGACGCCGCTGCAGGTCCTGCGTCAGCACCCGGGTGAGTTTGACGCCAGCGCCGTCAGAGGTCGCCTGCCCGGCAACCAGCCGCTCGACGGTGCGGGAAAGAATGACGGGCACGGTGGCAAGGCTTGCGTTCATGGAAACCCCTTTCGTTGAAACGACGTGCATGCTGCGCACCACGCCGCTGCGGTTGAAGCTGAGATTGTCGCGCGCAGCACGGGTGGTCTTTCAGACTTCAAAAAGTTCAGTCGCGGCGTGCATCCACGCTCCATTCGCCAGCGCCGTTGGCGGCCAGGGCCAGCAAGCCGCCAACGATGGCGATGTTCTTGAAGAACAGCAGTTGCGTGACGAAGGCCATGGCTGCGGGAGCGGCCCAATAGGCGTGGAAGAAGTAGCTGGCGACCAGTGTGAACGCGGCCAGAACCAGGGCGGCGATGCGCGTGCCGAAGCCCGCCAGTAGCGCCAGGCTGCCCAGGATTTCCACGATCAGCGCCAGCGCCGCGCCCAGCGTTGGCAACGGCAAGCCTACGGATGCGATGTAGCCCACGGTACCGTCAAAGCCGGTGAGCTTGCTGATGCCTGCGGGCAGGAACATGGCAACGAAGAGGACGCGAGCGGCCAGGCTGAGGCTGTTTTGAAGTGACTTGGACATGGGGATTTCCTTTGAAGAAGAGTGAATGATGTTGCAATGGATGTACTGTATTCGTCATCAATCAACGTGGGAATCCGCAAAATTGGATATGATTGTTTCCCATATGGAACAATCCACCGCCGCGACCCATGTGGATCCCAATGATCTGCTGATCTTTGCCCGCGTCGCCGAGTTGGGGAGTTTCAGCCGAGCAGCCGAGCGCATGGGACAGCCAAAGTCCACGGTGTCGCGCCGCTTGGCGGCGCTGGAGCAGCAGCTCGGCGAGAAATTGCTGCTGCGCACCACGCGGCGCCAGACGCTGACCGAATTTGGCCTGCAACTGCTGGAGCATGCGCGCCAGGTTGCCACCGAGGTGGAAGCCGTGGCGGCGCTGAGCGAACGTCATCAGGCCACGCCCAGCGGTCGTCTGCGTGTGTCCATGCCCAGCGATTTCGCCAATCTGCTGCTGGCCGACACACTGGCCGCCTTCATCGCCATGTACCCGGCCATCCAGCTGGACCTGGATTTGTCTCCGCGCCGGGTGGACCTTCTGGGTGAGGGATTCGACGTGGTGGTGCGCCTGGGGAGCCTGCCCAACGACTCCATGATGGTGGCGCGGCGGCTGGCGGACTTTCCGGCGAGTTTGTACGCCGCTCCCAGCTATTTGCAGGAACACGGAGATCCTCACGCTCCTGAAGACCTGTCGCGACATGAAGCCGTGCGCCTGCTCCAGGGCAATGGCGAACCGGCCAGCTGGACCCTGTTCCAGGGCGACAAGCAATGGCAGGGGGTTCCCCCCGGGAGAGCCAGCGCCAACTCACCTGAGCTGCTGATCAAGCTGGCCTGTGCCGGCGCCGGCATTGCCGCGGTACCTGACTACTTTGCCGCGACCGAAATCAGACGTGGCTCGCTGCGCCGGGTGTTGCCACTGTGGCACCTCCCCGGGCACACGGCTTGGGCGGTCTTCCCCGAGCGCAAGCTCATGCCGAGCAAGACACGGGTCTTCATCGACATGCTGCAAACCGCCTTGGCACAGGTGCCCCCACCGCCTCGCGGATAAGCGGCGTCCCATGGCGCTGGATTCCGCCAAAGGGACCGTGCAGAGCTTGAAAACCCGTTGCCGCTGAGGCCGCTCTCGGGTGAATCAAGACTCTATTGTTTCTATTTGCGCAATAGATCGTGGATTGGAATGGTATTTTTCTTTTATCCTGGCAACAGTAAAGTTCAACCCATCGATGAGCCACCTGTCAACAACGACTCACCGAGGCTGGACAAGACGGGAAAGATGATCCCGACCTGCCCGGAAACGTAAACTTTATTGAAGGAACACATCATGAAGACCAACTATGCCGCTACCGCCCTCGCCCTCGCACTGGGCTTCGTCGCCAGCGCCAGCTTTGCCGCTGACGCCGGCGCACTGACCCGCGAGCAAGTGCAGGCCAGCGTATTGCAGGCCGTCGCCGACGGCACCCTGCTCCCCGTGAATGACCGAGGCATCATGAAGGCCAAGTCCGCACCGAGTAACCTCACCCGCGCGGCCGTCACGGCCGAATACCTGGACTCGCGGGCGACGGCCCCCAAGTTCCGCGCCCTTGAGCAGGAACCCGCGCCCGTGGTGAAGGCAGTCGCTGTGCGCAACCGTGCCGACGTCCGCGCCGAGGCCGTCGCCGCCGTGAAGCAACACACCCAGGACTACGGCGGCTGATCAGCCCCACCGGCGCGGTGATGCCGCGACGCTTGAAGACAATCCCGCCCGCGTGGCGGGATTGTCTTTTTCCCAGGCTTCAGAGCGAAATAAGCTTCGCCGAACGAACGCAGTCGAACGCTGGAGCGACCATCTATCGCAATTTCAGCAACAATCAAGGCCTTTCAACCTAAAGCGAGCGCACCGTGGACCGATTGCTGTCAATGCGAGTCTTCCAGAAAGTCATCGACGAGGGTGGCTTCGCCGCCGCAGCCAGGGCACTGGATATGTCTCCGGCGGTCGTGACCCGACTGGTGGCCGATTTGGAGGCCCATTTAGGCACCCGCCTGCTGCACCGCAGCACGCGGCGCTTGTCGCTCAGCGAAGCGGGGCAGACCTATCTGAGCCGGTTGCGCCCCATCCTGCAGGACATCGATGAGGTAGACGGTTTGGCCAGTTCGCAGACGAACGAGCTCGCCGGCGTGTTGCATGTGCTGGCGCCACCCGTGCTTGCGACCCACATGCTTGGGCCGCTGATTGCAGGCTTCAGGCAGCTCTATCCGAAGATCTTGCTCAACATTGATGTGGCCGCAGTCGACGATCCCAAGATCGAGGATTACGACATCACGCTCATGCCAACCGATGCGGCTTTTGACGGTGACATCATCGCGCGCAGGATTTCCTTGACCGAGTCCATTCTGGTCGCCTCCCCCGACTACATCAAACGCAGGGGTGCGCCGGCAACGCCGCAGGAGCTGGCGCAGCATGAGGTGCTGCGCCTGAAGACTCCGGGCTTGCGCCCGCAGGCATGGCGCCTGTTCAACGCCGAGCGAGGTGATGAAGCCCTTGATCTGGAGGTGGAGACAGGGCTGTGGATCAACCACACCGACACCCTCCTGCGGGCTGCATTGGATGGGGCGGGAATCACTTCTGCCGCCGTTGAATTGGTCGCGCCCTACCTGTCACGCGGCGAACTTGTCCGTGTTTTGCGCCCGTGGATCGCCGGCAGACTGAGCGTCTACGCGGCGCTTCCCAGCAGAAAGTTCCTGCCTGAACGCACGCGCGTCTTTCTGGAATACCTGACCGAGCGCGCGCGCACCGAAGTCAGCCGGGCCGTTCTGGCCTGCAACAACTGCTGACACGCCCGGGTTCCCGGTCACTTGGTCTGCCTTGCCTTCACCTGCTGGACCACAGGGTACATGTTGTTGCGAATCTTCGCCTGCTCAAAATACAGGGCCTGGAGCATGAACTGGTGCTCAGGATCGGTTACCGAAGCGTTGATCGCCGCCAGATCTTCCCGGATTGACGACGCTTGGCTGGCTGCCACCGTTTGCCAAGTCCAGGTTTGCGAGGCCTCGCTGCGCTGAAGCACAAAGTTGTACGTGCGGTCCGCCTGCAAAGTGCCTGGCGGAACGAACAAGCGCTCGCCCTTGCTGGCTTTGATCTCAGCCAGCTTCTCCGGTTTCTCGCCCTGAAATCCGTCAATTCTCAGCAGGGAATCGGACTCCAGCTTTTCCACCAGCACCAGCCCTTCTGCCGGAACATACACTTTGGGTGCCTCGTTCGTGACATCCCTCAAATAGGCGGGCCTCTGCCGCTCGCGGCGCGTCGTCAACTCGGCCCATGCCACGTTGACCGAACGCTCCTCGGTGCCCGACGGGGTCTGCGCATCCACCCCGCTCGCGGTGATTTGCAGGACCGTGGGTTTGCCATCCTTTCCGATCCACGTCGCGTGCGCTTTGCCGTGGACCAGCCGCAACGTTTCACAGGCCTTGGTCACGAAAACCGGGGCCCGTTCTCCTTCCATGGAGCTGATCCGTGCCGTACGTTCGCCTATGACCATGCAGGAAGTGGATTCAGCAAAAGCCAGCATCTGATAACCGGACAAGACAATGCCAATGGGCAGGAACAGGTATGGGCGCACAACGACTCCTTGATGGGATGAAAGTTCGATTCCGAATAACCGGGAGGGATTCAAAGCGGCTTGAGAAATTCGTGCGTCAGGGCGGCCAACGGCAGCACCGTTTGCAGGCCGACGCTGCAAGAGGCCATCAGCCCTTCAAACACCAGACGCGAACGTGACAGACGCCGCCACTCAGGGTGCGCGTGCCGTCTGCGAAACAGCGCGGTCCATGCCATTTTGACGCTGGCCCCGTCCTCCTTCAATGGCGCCCACACAATATGCGTCAGCGCCTCCTTGAGGCTCTTGAAATTGTGCGCCTCGCCGCTGTCCCAGTTCCGATTGAGGATCAAGGCAACCAAGGTGACGCTGGCCACTGTGCTTGAAGGAATCCAGATGCCGCTGCCCCCCCACAACGTGCCAAGCAGCCACACGACTGCGCCCAGCATCAGCAGTATCAGACTCATTTCCAGCATGGGTGCGACACTGGTCTCGAAAAACCGATGACCCGCCATTTCAGCAAGAGCGGGGCGTCCCAGGGCCCTCAATTTCTTGCTGAAAGCGGCAAGCAGCACCGAGGCCAGGGTAACGAACACCCATGCCGCCATCGTCTGCCGGAAGTAGGAAACCTCATGATCTTCATTCAGGCGTCCGCTCAAGGCAGCCGCATGAACAGCCACTCCAAAGCGCTCACCAAAGGGCGTTTCGAACAGGTCATCCTTGCCCCAGGTGCCGCCGATCACAATCCACTGCGGATCCAGACTCTGAACGGCCTGACCCAGCATCTCAAGGTCGCCGCTGAACGGCAGCACGATGCCGTCTTTCAAGGCGTGGGGCGAAAGCGGCGCCGACTCCAGATCCAGCGGCTCGTCAGGCGAAAGGCAGACCGCCGATGTCCTGGCAGCCACGTCCGAAAGCGCACCCGCGTATTGATGGCTGATGTTCGCGTGACCAAAATCCGTGGGGACCATCGGAGACGCAAAACTGACCCCTCGCGCGCACAAGCGCTTGCGCCATTCGGCCCGACGCAGGCTGTCGTCCTTGGTGGCGCCAGGCGCTGCCGCGAGAACCCAACGCGAGGCGTTTCGATTGAGCAAGGTTTCGAGTTCCTGGCTTGAAGTGCCGTCGGAGCGTGGAGCCAGGTCCAGGTCAACCACGATCCGTCGCGCATGCGGGGCGTTGGATTCAATCGTCTGCAAGAGCGCTGCGACCCGGTCCTGGCGCAGCGGCGACTGCTCGTCGAAGAACTGCTGGTAGCCAAGATCGTCAATCGCCACCATCAGCACCTGCTTGCGCAAGTCCGGCGCGAGCGGCTGAACGCTGGCCGCCAACCTCATATCGACCGCATGCAAGCTGCTCACCCAGTACTCCCAAGCCCCCAGGGACGACAGCAACAGCACGCCGGTGACGATCAGCGCCGAGCGGCGCAGAGCATCGATGGCGACCTCAACGACAAGCTGGATGAAGAGACGGCTGAAGAGTGTCATCTCTGACGCACGCTCGTGGAACAGGGAAAGAGGTGGGCGCGCATGGAGTCTGAAGTTGTGGAGTTGTTTGCCTCGATGGTAATCGTTGCGTCAATGCGCAAGTTCTACGGATTGACTCTGGCGGCCTCCAGCACTGAGTCGTGTACCATTCCCGACTCGGGATTCCACGGTATTTTTGGAGTCTCAAACTCCTTTCAATCAACCCCGGTGGACCCCAAGAAATGAACCTCTTTCAGAAGACTTTGGCTTCGGTCGGCATTCTCGCGCTCACGCTGGGAATCGCGCTCGCGCAGAACAGGGAGTTGGTCGTTGGCTCCAGCGCCACCTATCGTCCATTTGCTTACGAGAACCCCAGCAAGGAGATCGTCGGCTACGACGTCGACATCATCAAGGCTGTTGCACAAAAGGCGGGGCTGCAAATCAAGGTCGTCAACACCCCATGGACTGGCATTTTTGCGGCCCTGAACAACGGTGACGTGGACCTCGTCATTTCCGGCGTGACCATCAACGACAAGCGCAAGCAATCGTATGACTTCACCATTCCGTACTTCGAAGCGCGCCAGCTGATTGCCGTCAACAAAGACAGCACCGCCAAAGGCCTGAAGGACCTTGCAGGCAAGAAGATCGGCGTGGTCACGGGCAGCACCGGCGACGACACGGCGTCGCGTGAATTTGGCAAGACCAATCCTGATATTCGACGCTTCGAGAGTACGCCTGTCGTGATTTCCGAACTGGCCAACGGTGGCGTGGATGCCGCCATTGGCGACAACGGCGTCATCGCCTTTCGCGCGCAGGAGCACAAGCAACTCAAGACGGTGAACGACCCGAGCTTTCCCAAGGAGTACTTCGGTATTGTCGTCAAGCAGGGTAACAAGGCGCTGCTCGACAAGCTCAATGCGGGTCTGGTCGCGATCAAAGCCGACGGCAGCTACGCGCAGATCTACAAGAAATGGTTCCTGGCCGATGCGCCGGTCCTTCCTGCCCAGTAATCAAGCGACCACGCATTCCTGATGGAGCAGGTGCTCTGGTTCGGTTGGTTCCGCGCCGACATCATTGCGGAATACGCTGCGCTGTTCTGGCGTGGTTTGCAGATGACCGTATTGATCACCTTGATCTGTATCGTGCAGGGAACGGTGCTTGGCCTGGCGATCGGCATGGCTCGGTTGGCCGAGGCACGCCACGCGCCGGCCAGGCAACTCTGCCGTTTTGCCTTGCGCTGGCCTGCCTCCGTCTACGTCAGCTTCTTCCGCGGCACACCGCTGTTCGTGCAGATTCTGCTGATTCACTTTGCCGTGCTCCCGCTGTTCATCAACCCGACCGACGGCCTGTTGCTTTCGGGCGAGGTCGCGCGAAACCTGAAGCAGAACTACGGCGCCTTTCTGTCCGGAGTGATGGCCCTCACGCTCAATGCCGGCGCCTATATCTCGGAGATCTTTCGCGCCGGCATCCAGTCGATCGACCGTGGCCAGATTGAGGCATCGCGCTCGCTGGGGATGTCATTCCCACGGACCATGTACCACGTCATCTTGCCGCAGGCGTTTCGCCGGATGCTGCCGCCGCTGGGTAACAACGCGATCTCGCTGCTCAAAGACTCGTCACTGATTTCAGCCATCGGTCTGGCCGAGTTGGCTTATGCCGCACGCACGGTCGCGGGTGCGTATTCACGCTATTGGGAGCCCTACCTCACGATTTCTCTCATGTACTGGGTGCTGACGCTGGGCCTGGCCTATGGGGTGAAGAGATTGGAGGCTCGATATGGACGAGGTGATTCGCGTTGAGGGTCTGACCAAGCAGTTCGGCAAGCTGGCCGTGCTGCGCGGCATTGACTGCGCCATCAAGGCATCGGAGGTGGTTTGCGTCATTGGCCCCTCCGGATCGGGCAAGAGTACCTTTCTCAGGTGTCTGAATGGATTGGAGGACGCGTCCGGTGGACAGGTTCTGGTGCGCGGTGTTTCGGTGCACGACGCGAAGACGGACGTCGATGCGCTGCGCTCGGAAATTGGCATGGTGTTTCAGCGCTTCAATCTTTTTCCGCACAAGACCGTGCTGGAAAATATCACGCTGGCTCCCACTCACGTTCGCGGGCTGAGCTCGGCGCAAGCGCGTAGCCGCGCCCACGAGTTGCTGCTCAAGGTGGGACTGCTCGACAAGATCGATGCCTATCCGAACCAGCTGTCGGGCGGGCAGCAACAACGTGTTGCGATCGCGCGGGCCTTGGCGATGCAGCCGCTCATCATGCTGTTCGATGAGCCAACTTCCGCCCTGGACCCGGAAATGGTGGGTGAAGTTCTTGGCGTCATGCAGGCGCTGGCCGAGGAAGGCATGACCATGGTGGTGGTCACCCACGAGATGGGATTTGCGCGTCAGGTCGCCGATCGGGTCCTGTTCCTGGACGAAGGTCTGGTGGTGGAGGAAGGGCCACCGGCCGACCTCTTTGATCGACCCCAACAAGAGCGAACACGCAGGTTCTTGAGTAAGGTGCTGTAGAGCCTAGGCGCGCCGGAAATCAACCGGCAGGGGCGGCCGGCGCGGCAAGGAACAGGGCGACGAGGGGCAGGCCCTCGATGGGCCCTCCCCCAAAAGAAACCTTGCCCCCGCGTCGCCGAGGCTCGGGGCGTCTACTTGCCAGCCTGGGCATCGGCCTCGCACTTCTTCATCGACGCCGTCTTGGCAGCACCGGCCAGAGCCTTGCCGTTCTTGTCAATGGCTTTGGCTTCACAGTTTGCTGGTGCACCGGCCTTGGCGTCGGCCTCACACTTCTTCATCGACGCGGCCTTGGCAGCGCCAGCAAGGGGCTTGCCGTTCTTGTCAATGGCCTTTGCTTCGCAGGCGGACGCGGCGTTCGCAGCAGCGGGTTTGGCAGCAGCAACGGGTGCCTGGGCGAATGCCATGCTGGCGACAAAGAGACCGGAAAGAGCGGCGAAAATCAGTTTGGACACGGTGAATTCTCCCTGGAAGTCAATACAAATTGCAGAAAATGCGACGCACATTGGCAAACCAATGCCGACCGCTTGTTAACGCGAACACCTTCACCACGAACGACTTCGGGGCCGCCGGGTTCGCGCACGCTCCACTGAAGGACATAACCTTCAGAAGATCCATCCCCTGCGCCAGCCGATCCGCGCCTTGCGGGACCTGGCCGGCCGGAGCCAATTGATCGATCACTTGCGGCAGGTACTGCGCAGATGGGACGAGGCCAGTTCGGGGTCGATGCCGATGCCGGGAAACGTTGCGGCAAGTACCGCGCTACCGCACGCCCCAGAGTGAGCCAGATAGTTCCCAGAAACTCAGCCCGCCGTTTTGCGTTATTGCCAACCACCGCGATTTTCACGTCTTGAAAGTTTGACTTCCGCCGCCAGGGTGAGATGGTAGCAAGAAAGTCGGTCCTATCAGGCGTCGCAGCCTCGGTCAATTGCGCTGCCGTGTGCTCGGACCCACGCCTGCGACAGCCGATTTGCCGTGAAAATGCGCTCCCATCGTGGGGTGATCGATCCGTCCGGCACCGAGCTTTGGGATGATGTGATCCCTGCCGTTGCCATAGCGCTTGTCGCAGTCTACGGTGTCGATCCGGTGCGCCAGACCTTCCGCCTTCATCGCCATGGCCGTGGAAGCAGCGCGGGGCGTTGATCTGATCGGCGAAGGCGCTGAAGTGTTCGTTGCGGAAATATCTGCCGCCTGGAAAAAGTATTTCCCGTGATCTCTCCGCAAGGCATTGATTTTGTTGAAGATTCCCTATGTCACAGACTGCAGCCGCCTGAAAATAATGTACATCCAGGCGAATTCTGCATCGTCAAAAGTTCCGGTTACCGCCAAGGAATACTCTCAACTCATTGATTTAATTGGATATTTTTCCCATATTTGGCAGTTGGCACGGGCTATGCGTTGTGTAAGTCATCTGAATCAAATCACCACCCAAGGAGAAATATCATGACTGCCACCCTTTGCACCGCCGGCCAAATCGCCTACCCCGAACTTGCACTCGGCCGTCTTATCCCCAGCGAAGCCGCTCTGGCCGCATTCGCCAGGACTGTGAAGAACATCGCGCTGTTTGTCGCAGCTCCGTTCATCGGTCTGGTCTACGCGATGCTGCTCCCCTTGGTGGGTCTGGGCATGCTGGCAGTAATTGGCGGCAAGGCGCTGGTCAAGGAACCTGCTGCCTACGAGGCACTGATCGCTGCCCGCAAGATCGCGCTGTTTGCCGCCGCGCCCTTCATCGGCTTGGTGTACGTGATGCTCCTGCCCTTCTTCGGCATCGCAATGATCGCCAAGATCGGCTATCAAGCGCACAGGGCACCCAAGCACGCCGCCTGAATCTCCCAGAACTTGACGCCCCCGGCCATGTGGCCGGGGGCGTTTGCTTTTGGCGGCCCGAGGTTTGGCCCTTACCGCATGGGATGGCCAGGTCACGACCCGCAGCGAACGTGGACTGCCCTCGGGGGAGCCTCATGGACAAGTCGATCCAAGCAAGTCCTGGCAGGGGATCGCAGGTCATGCTCTTGTGGAGGCGACGCTCGCGGTTGCGGCCCGGGAAGCGAACGCAGTCGAGCTCTCAAGCCCGATGTCACGAGGCCAACTCCTGAACGCTCGTCCGGCTTTCGCATAGCCAGCGGAAGTTCGCGGGAGAGATGGGGCTGGCGACGGACAAGGCGAGTGTTCAGTGGCTTGCATAAATCCCGTCGGCAGCTTCCGCTCAAGAGCCAAGTTGGATGGAAGACCAGCGCCGGTACGTGATGTACGCGTAATGGAATACGACGACCTTCCCCGCGGTTGAACAGGCTTTCTGCCATAGCAGGATGGCCAACCCGTCTTTCTCCCCGGTTCTTCTGTCATGACGGAACCAAACGCCGCCCACACTTGGAAGCGATGCTGAAAACCGAAGCAGGCCCTGAAGCTACGAGCTCATCGACTTTGAGCCACCGGGGTGCTGTGCGGCCTGGGCCAGAACCCAGTCCCTGAAGGCCTGCACCAGCGGCGCCTGGGCGCGCGACTCGGGGTAGACAAGGTAGTAGGCGTCGACGGGCGTCAGCGCCTGATCGCTGAGCACGACCAGGGCGCCGCTGGCCAGCTCGGACTCCACCAGAAAGCGCGGCAGCAGGGCCGCGCCAAGGCCAGAGACAGCGGCCTGGGCGATCATGGAAAACTGCTCGAAACGCGGTCCGCGCAGCGCATGGGCCGGGTCCACGCCCACCTGCTCGAACCATTGGGACCATTGCGTGGGTCTTGTGCTCTGCTGCAGCAGCACCACCGTGCTCAGGTCCCTCACCCGGCGTATGCGATGCAGCGCCTTGAAGGCCGGACTGCATACCGGCACCACCTGTTCATGCATCAGGTATTCGCACACCGCGCCGGCCCAATGCGGTGCGCCGTAGTGAATCGCTGCGTCGAAGGGCTCCAGCGCAAAGTCAAAGGCTTCGGTGCGCGCCGCCACGTTCAAGGTCACCTGCGGGTACTGCGCGGCAAAATCGCCGAGGCGCGGAATCAGCCAGCGCGTGCCCAGGGTCGGCAACACCGCCAGGTTCAACAGGCCGCCACCACCGCTGAAGGCCATGATCTTCTGTGTCGCGCCCGACAACTGCTGCAGTGCGGCGCGCAACTCCGCGGCGTAAACCCTGCCCGCATCCGTCAGCACGACCCGTTGGCGCACGCGGTGGAACAGCGCCATGCCCAGGTGCGCTTCGAGCTGGCGCACCTGGCGCGATACCGCGCTTTGCGTCAGATGCAGTTCGGCCGCCGCGCGGGAAATGCTGGCGTGCCGCGCAGCGGCTTCGAAGGCCAGCAGATCGGCGATCGGCGGCAGGAAGGTCTTTCGCAACATGTGATGCAAAGGGAATGAAGTGTCTTAACGATACTCCAGGAAAGGGTATCGATGAAATGGAATTTAAGTGATGAGCCCGGAGTGTCGTGCCCGATTTCAGTCTCATTGAGCATCAAGTCGTTCCATTTTCTTGCTAGACAAGCGCGCCATGTTGGGTGATATTCAGTCTCCTTCTCCTTCACCTCTCTGACCATGTCCAACGCCTCCACCATCGCCACCGAAGTTGACCAGTTGCTGCAACGCCTGGGTGTGCCGCGCAGCGCCTACCAGGGTGGCGACCTCACGGTCGGTTCGCCACTCAGCGGCCTGCCCATAGCCGCTGTGACCCAAACCACGCCACAGGAAGCCACGACAGCGATTGCCCGGGCCCACGCCGCCTATCTGGCGTGGCGCAACGTGCCGGCGCCGCGCCGCGGTGAGCTGGTGCGCCTGTTGGGCGAGGAACTGCGCGCGGCCAAGGCCGATCTGGGCCTGCTGGTGACGCTGGAAGCCGGCAAGGTCGGCTCCGAAGGCGCAGGCGAAGTGCAGGAAATGATCGACATCTGCGACTTTGCCGTGGGCCTGTCGCGCCAGCTCTATGGCTGCACCATGGCGACCGAACGCGCCGAGCACCGCATGATGGAAACCTGGCATCCGCTGGGCGTCTGCGGTGTGATCTCGGCCTTCAATTTTCCGGTGGCGGTGTGGAGCTGGAACGCGGCACTGGCCCTGGTCTGCGGCGACGCCGTGGTCTGGAAGCCTTCGGAAAAAACCCCGCTCACGGCCCTGGCGACGCTGGCCATTGCGCAGCGCGCGCTGGCGCGTTTCGGCGACGCACCCAAGGGCCTGCTGGAGCTGTTGATCGGCCAACGCGACATCGGCGAACTGCTGGTGGACGACCCCCTTGTCGCCGTGCTGTCGGCCACGGGGTCGACAGCCATGGGACGCCAGGTGGCGCCGCGCTTGGCGGCGCGCTTCGCCCGCGCCATCCTCGAGCTTGGTGGCAACAACGCAGCCATCGTCGCGCCGTCCGCCGACCTCGACCTGGCGCTGCGCGGTATCGCCTTTGCCGCCATGGGCACGGCGGGGCAACGTTGCACCACGCTGCGCCGCCTGTTCGTGCACGCCAGCATCTACGACACCCTGGTGCCGCGCCTGACCAAGGTCTACGCCAATGTGCAGGTCGGCGACCCGCGCGCGGCCGGCACGCTGGTGGGGCCGCTGATCGACCGCGCGGCTTTCGAGGGCATGCAAAAGGCGCTGCAGGAAAGCCTGGCGCTGGGCGCCACGGTGCACGGCGGCGAGCGCGTCGCTGGCATCGCCGGCGACAACGCGTATTACGTGCGACCGGCGCTGGTCGAACTCAAGGCCCATGCCGGTCCGGTGCTACGTGAGACCTTCGCCCCCATCCTCTATGTCGTGCGCTACGAGTCGCTGGACCAGGCCCTGGAATGGCACAACGCCGTCGGCGCCGGGCTGTCTTCGTCGATCTTCACGCTCAATGTGCGCGAGGCCGAACGCTTCATGTCCGCCGCCGGCTCGGACTGCGGCATTGCGAATGTCAACATCGGCCCCAGCGGTGCGGAAATCGGCGGCGCCTTTGGTGGCGAGAAGGAAACCGGTGGCGGGCGCGAAGCCGGGTCGGACGCCTGGAAGGCCTATATGCGCCGCGCCACCAACACCATCAACTACTCCACGGCGCTGCCCCTGGCGCAGGGCGTGACCTTCGACATCGGGGACTGAGCCGTGCACGCCATTGCCGCACGCAGCGGCGGCCAGATCCTGGTCGACCAGCTGCTATTGCACGGCGTGGAACAGCTGTTCTGCGTCCCCGGAGAAAGCTTTCTGGCGGTGCTCGACGCGCTGCACGACGCTCCAATAGCTGTCACCGTGTGTCGCCAGGAAGGCGGCGCTGCCATGATGGCCGAGGCCCAGGGCAAACTCACCGGGCGACCCGGCGTGTGCTTTGTCACGCGCGGACCCGGCGCCACCAACGCCGCGGCCGGCGTGCACATCGCGCAGCAGGACTCCACGCCCCTGCTGCTGTTCGTGGGCCAGGTGGCGCGCGGCGCGCTCGGGCGCGAGGCGTTCCAGGAGCTCGATTACGGCGCGGTGTTCGGCAGCATGGCCAAGTGGGTGGTGCAGGTCGACGACCCGGCGCGCCTGCCCGAGCTGGTGTCGCGCGCCTTCCACGTCGCCAGCTCCGGGCGGCCCGGTCCCGTGGTGATTGCGCTGCCGGAAGACATGCTGACAGAACTGGCCGTGGTGGCCGACGCGCTGCCTTACGCGGTGACTGAAACCTTTCCCGGTGCCGGCCAACTGGCCGAACTGCACCAGCGTCTGGCGCAGGCGCAGCGCCCCTTCGTGATCCTGGGCGGCAGCCGTTGGTCACAGGAAGCGGTGCAGCAGTTCACCGGTTTTGCACAGCGTTATGCACTGCCTGTGGCCTGCTCGTTTCGGCGCCAGATGCTGTTTTCCGCCGAGCACCCATGCTACGCCGGCGACCTGGGCTTGGGCGTGAACCCCAAGCTGCTGGCCCGCATCCGGGCCTCGGACCTGCTGATCCTGGTCGGTGGGCGCCTGTCCGAAGTGCCGTCCCAGGGCTATGAGCTGCTGGACATCCCCACACCGCAGCAGACCCTGGTGCACGTGCACGCCGACGCCGACGAACTGGGCAAGCTGTACCGTGCCGCTCAATCTATTCACGCCACGCCCCGCGCTTTTGCGCAGGCGCTGTCCACGTCAGCACCGCCAGCCCCGGTCGCCTGGGCCACAGAGACGGCGCAGGCGCATGCGGATTACCTGCGCTGGAGCGACCCGGCGCCGATACGAATTCCAGGGCCGCTGCAAATGGGTGAAGTGATGCAGCACCTGCGCGAGGTCCTGCCGGCCGACACGATTTTTTGCAACGGTGCGGGCAACTTCGCCACTTGGGTGCACCGGTTCTGGCCGTTTCGCGCCTGGGCCAGCCAGCTGGCGCCGACCAGTGGCTCCATGGGCTACGGACTGCCCGCAGGCGTGGGCGCGAAACGCATGTGGCCGCAGCGCGAGGTGGTGGTGTTTGCCGGTGACGGCGACTTCCTGATGCACGGCCAGGAGTTCGCCACCGCGGTGCAATACGGTCTGCCCATCCTGGTGGTGCTGCTGGACAACGCCATGTACGGCACGATCCGCATGCACCAGGAGCGCGAGTACCCGGGGCGCGTCAGCGGCACCCAGCTGAAGAACCCCGACTTCTGCGCCTACGCCATCGCCTTTGGCGGCCACGGCGAGCGCGTCGTGAACACCGAGGCGTTCGCTCCGGCCCTGGCGCGCGCCCGCGCCAGCGGCAAACCGGCCATCCTGCATTGCCTGCTGGACCCGCAGGCGATCACGCCCTCGGGCACGCTGCAAGGCCTGCGCGATGCAGCGTTGAAGGCGCAGGCAGGCGGTTGAAGGGGCTTTAGCGCTCGATCGTCTTGTTCCAGCGCGCGTTCCAGGCGGGGCGGTTCGCGTTCACGGCGTCCCAGTCCAACGTCACGGCGTTCTTCATCCACTTGCTGATGTCGGCGACCTGGGCCACGCCTTCACCCACGACCGGGGCCTTGGGATTGGTGGGGATCTGAGCGCCGAACTGCAGCACGTTGGCCTGGGCCAGCGGGCTCAGGATGAATTCGGCCAGCTTTTGCGACAGCTCGGGTTCGCTGTTCTTGGCGATCACGCATTGGCCGACCATCAGCACCACCGAGCCTTCCTTGGGCTGGGCGTATTCCACCGGAATGCCCTTGGCCTTGAGCGCGGCCACCGAGGTCGGCGTCAGCGGGAACAGCGCGGCTTCGCCGGTCTGCACCATCTCGGAAATCTTGGCCGAACTCGGGATGTACTCCAGCACGTTCGGGCCGATGGTGGTGGGCCAGGCCTTGAAGCCGGGCTCGACGTTCTTGTCGGTGCCGCCCTGGATGCGGTTGAACATCAGGAAACCGTGCAGGCCGAAGGACGATGAAGACATCGACTGGAACACCACCTTGCCCTTGAACTTGGGGTCGGCCAGATCCATCCACGAGGTTGGCGGCGCCCAGCCTTTTTCCGTGAACATCTTCTTGTTGTAGGCCAGGCCCGTCATGCCCAGGCTCACGCCGCTGGCCATGTCGCCCTTGAAGCGGGCCGCGGGGTAGATGTCGTTGAGCGCGGCGCTGGGGCGCTGCCTTTCGCACAGTCCCATGCCGATGGCGCGCACCATGATGCCGTCGTCCAGAAACATGACATGCATCTGCGGTTTGTCCTTGTTCGCCTGCGCTTTGGCCAGGATGTCGGAGGAAGTGCCGGGCACGACCACGACCTTGACGTTGTTCGCCTTCTCGAAGGCCGGGAACGCGTACTGCGTGTAGGCCTTCTCCATGGTGCCACCGTTCATGCCGATGTACAGGGTCTTGGTCTGGGCGCTGACGCTGCCTGCGCAGAGCAGAGCGGCGCTGGCAACGGCGCCGAGAAGCGCGTGGCGCAGGGGGGTAGGGAAGCGGGTCATGGTGTCTTCCTTTCAAGGGTGGAGGGGAACGGGAAACGGAACATCTTGATTCGTCAAAAGGCTGCTGGCGCTGCGGAAACGGTCCACGGCAAACGCGGCTAAGGGTGTGCGGCTGCGGCCGTCGCGCGCCAGTTCGGCCAGCACCTCGCCGGCGGCCGGCCCGATCTGAAAACCGGCGCCGGAAAAGCCGAAGCCGTGGATCAGCCCCGGGGTGGTGGAACTCTTCCCCAGCACCGGCTGGCGGTCCGGCATATTGCCTTCGGTGCCGCTCCAGGTTCGGATGAAATGCGCGTGGCGCAGCGCCGGCAACAGCGCCACGGCCTGGCGCGACAGCTCGGCCAGGGCACCGCGTTCGGAACGGGCCCGGTCGGCGTCCAGTGCCACACCAGCGCCGCCCCCCAGCACCAGGTTGCCGCGCGCCACCTGGCGGCAGTAGATGCCGCCGCCTTCCACGCCCAGACTCCAGTCCAGGAAATGCGGCAGCGGTTCGGTCACGGCCATCGCCGGGTGGCCTGACTGCAGAGGCACAGCCTCACCGAATTGCGCGGCAAGTGTGCCGGCCCAGGCACCGGCGCAATTGAGCAGGATGGGCGCCTGAATCTGCAGCGCCGACCCCGAGCGCAGCCAGAAATGCGCGCCATCGTGCGTCACTTCGTCCACCGGGCTGTGCTCGAAGATCTGCGCGCCGGCGCGCCTGGCTGCCTGGGCGAAAGCCGGTGACACGAGTCGTGGATTCGCCTGCCCGTCCTCGGGGCAGAGCGAGCCGCCCACGGCGTTCGCGCCCAGCCAGCCGCAGCGCTGGCGCAGTTGCGCCGTGGAAAACAACTCCAGCCCGAGGTCGAAATCGCGGCTCATCGCCTGGTACTGTTCCAGCGACTCCAGTTCGGCCGCGCTGCGCGCGATCTTGAAGTGGCCGCTGCGCTGGTATTCGCCGTCGATGCCGATGCGCTGCGGCAGTTCGGCCCAGATGGCGTGGGCGCGCTGCGCCAGCGGCAACTGGCACAGGGCCCGTCCCTGGCGCCGCACGCCGCCGAAGTTGACCCCGCTGGAGCGCGAGCCGCACAGGTCGCGCTCCAGCAGCAGCACCTGCAGGCCCATGCGGCGCAAGGCCAGCGCCGCGGAACTGCCGACAATGCCGCCGCCTACGATGGCAACATCGGTCTGGATCTGCTGCATCGTCATGGCGGGTCCGGAGTCTGCAGCAAATGGATGGGTATCGGCTTGATCGGTGCCTGAGCGCGCAAGCGCCCCACCTGCTCCAGGGACTGACCAGTGGCGTGCGCCAGGATCTCGGCCGCCGCGACGCCGCACATGCGGCCCTGGCAGCGGCCCATGCCGACGCGCGACAAGGCCTTGAGGCGGTTCATCTCCTTCGCGCCACCCTCGTGCACGGTGCGGCGCAGATCCCCCGCGGTGATGTGCTCGCAGCGGCACACCACCAGTTCATCCGGCGCCTGCGCGGCCCAGTTTTCTGGAAACGGAAAGGCGCGCTCCAGACCGGCTCGAAAGCGCTGCAAATGCTTCAGCTTGCCTTGCAGCCAGCGGGCCCGCGCAGCGTCCACGCTCACGCCCTTGTCTGCCAGCAGCGTCAGCGCTGCCAACTCGCCGGCCCACTCGGCCGCGTCCGCACCCATGATGCCGGCGCCGTCGCCTGCCAGGTACACGCCGGCGACGCTGGAGCGTCCCGCCGCGTCGCGCTGTGGCAGGTGGGCGCGCTGTTGCGGCTCCCAGGTGAAGCGGCAACCCAGCAGGTCGGCCAGCTGGGTTTCCGGTCGCAATGCATGGCCCATGCCCACGGCGTTGCAGTCCAGTTGGCGCTCTTGCTGGCCGTCGTGCCAGACCACGGCGCGCACACGCGCCTGACCCAGCAGCCGCAAGGGTCGCACGCCGCTGTGCAGCGCCACGCCATGGGCGCGCAGCCAGGCGACGAAGTACAGGCCTTTGGCCAGCACTGCAGGCTGGGTCAGCAGGCCCGGCAATGCCGCCACTTGGTCGGAAAGACGGCTCGTGTCCAGCACGGCCGCCACCTCGACGCCGGCGCGTGCGTACTGCCAGGCGATGAGGTAGAGCAGGGGCCCCGTGCCCATGAAGACGACGCGCTGTCCGATGGCGACGCCCTGGAATTTCAGCGCCACCTGCGCGCCGCCCAAGCTGTAGACGCCAGGCAGTGTCCAGCCCGGAACCGGCAGGATGCCGTCCGTGGCGCCGGTGGCGACGATCAGCTGGCGGTAGGGCTGTTGGTGCGTGGTCTGGCTGTGTCCCTGCATCACGTCGAGTGCACCGCCCTGGGCGTTCCACACCAGGCTGTCGGGGTGGTAGTCCACGCTGTGCAGCAGGTTTTCGGCCGCGGCGTGCAGCTTGCTGGCGCGTCCCGCTTCAAAGCCGTACAGCACCTTTGCCGGGCGCTGAAAGTTCTCCGGCGGACGGCGGTAGATCTGGCCTCCGGCGCGCGCCGCTTCGTCCAGCAGCACGGGGCGCAGTCCATGGGCTACCAGGGTCTGCGCGGCGCGCACCCCGGCCGGTCCGGCGCCGACGATGACGGGTTGCAGACTCATGCGGCAAGGCCCGCGCTGAGCAACGCCATGCCGGGCGCGATAGAGGTGGAACACGCGCGCAGGCGTTCGCCCGTGGCGGTCTGCATCCAGCAGTCCTGACACGCGCCCATCAGACAAAAACCGGCGCGCGGCGCACCGCTGAATTCGTTGCGCCGCAATTGGCTGCTCTGCGTGAGCACGGCGGTGAGCACGGTGTCTCCTGCCAGCGCACTGGCCGGCTGGCCGTCGAGCGTGAAGTGCACGACCTCGCGGCGCTGTTCGGCGACGCGATGGAACAGAGGTTTGCTCTTGGCACTCATGTATTTCGCCCAACCAGCACACGGTCCAGTCCGTAGACGCGGTCGAGCAGCAGCATGGCGCAGGCGGTCACGGCCACCATCAGCGCCGAGACGGCGGCCATCAGCGGGTCGATGGACTCGGTGGCGTACATGTACATGCGCACTGGCAGCGTCACGGTGCTGGGCGCGGTGACAAAGATCGACATCGTCACCTCGTCAAAGCTGTTGATAAACGCCAGCAGCCAGCCGCCGGTGACGCCGGGCAGGATCATGGGCAGGGTGATGCGCAGGAACACCGTGGCTTGGCTCGCGCCGAGCGAGAGCGCAGCCTGCTCGGCGCTGCGGTCAAAGCCCACCAGCGCCGCCACCACCAGACGCAGTGTGTAGGGCGTGATGATGAGGGCGTGCGCCAGGATCAGCCAGCCGAAACTGCCGCCCCCGCCGACCACGGAAAACAGGCGCAGCAAGGCCACGCCCAGCACCAGGTGCGGAATGATCAGCGGCGACAGGAACAGGCCGTTCAGGAAGCCGCGACCGGCAAAACTGTAGCGCGTGATCGCCATCCCTGCGGGAACGGCCAACAGCGTGGCCAGAGTGGATGAGGCCAGCGCCAGCCACAGGCTGTTCCAGAACGACTGCATGAAGTCCGGGTGCTCGAACACCGCGCGAAACCAGCGCAGCGAGAACTCGGTCGTGGGCAAGGTCAGCGTGTTCTCGGGCGTGAAGGCCACGATGCACACCACCAGCAGAGGCGCCAACATGAAGACGATGACCAGAGCGTTGAAGGCCAGCGCGATGGGTCCGTTCTTTCTCATGGCTTCAACCAAGGGCTTTCTTGTAGCGGCCTTCAATCAGGCGGTTGTAGCTCAGCATCACCACCAGATTGGCCACCAGCAGTGTCAGCGCGATCGCCGCGCCCAGCGGCCAGTTGAGCTCGTGCAGGTATTCGTCGTAGACCACGGTGGCGACCATCTTCAGGCGCCGTCCGCCCAGCAGTCCCGGAATGGCGAAGGCGCTTGCCGACAGTCCGAAGACGATCAGGCTGCCCGACAGGATGCCCGGCAGCACTTGGGGCAGCACGATGCGGCGCAGCGTGATGAAGGGCGTGGCCTGCAGCGAGAGCGCGGCGTTTTCCACGCCGGGGTCGAGCTTTTGCAGCGAGGTCCAGACCGGGATCACCATGAAGGGCAGCATCACGTGCACCAGGGCCACGACCACGGCGATCTCGGTGTAGAGCATCTTCACCGGGCCTATGCCGAACAGCTTGTTCACCAGGCCTTCCGGTCCCAGCAGCAGGCTCCAGCCAAAGGCGCGCACCACCACCGACACCAGCAGCGGCGCCAGCACCACCAGCAGCAGGATGGAGCGCCAGGGCGCACCCATGCGGCTGAGCACATAGGCCTCGGGCGCGCCCACGAGCACGCAGATCAGCGTCACCAGACCCGAGATCCAGAAGGTACGCCAGAAGATGGCGTAGTAGTAATCGTCGGTGAACACATGCTGGAAATGTTCCAGCGTGAACTCGCCCGCCTTCACGCCGGTGAGTGGGTCGTAGGCATTGAACGACAGCACGGCGGTGAGCAGCAGGGGCACCAGCAGCAGGGCGGTGAACAGCGTCAGCGCCGGCGCCGAGAGCCACCAGGGCGTGGATTTTTTGACGCTCATGCGGCGACTTCCACCGCCTCATCGGCCGGCAACAGGCGCATGCAGTGGTCGGGCCAGTCCAGCCCCGCTGCCTCGCCTTCGTCCAGCGCGGGGCGGCCGTCGTTCGGGCTCAGCACCAGCAGTTCTCCCAGCGCGGTCTGCAGGGCGTAGAGCCACTGGCTGCCCAGGAAGAAGCGCTCGCGCACCCGGCCGTCCAGGCGCCCGCGCCCGGCCTCGACGAGTTGCAGCTTCTCCGGGCGCACGCTCAGCAGCACGGCCGCGCCGGGGCGAAAACCGGCGTCGTCGACCTGCACCTCGACCGCGCCCAGGGCTACGCGCGTTTGCGCACCGCTGGCCAGCACGCGTCCGGAAAGCAGGTTTGCCTTGCCGACAAAGGTGGAAATGAAGCGCGTGCGCGGGTGTTCGTAGACGCTGTGCGGGTGGTCGATCTGCGTGGCGCGTCCCCCCTCCATCACCACCACACGGTCACTGATCGACATGGCTTCGCTTTGGTCGTGCGTCACCATCACTGTGGTGGTGCCGACCTTGCGCTGGATCTTGCGCAGCTCGAACTGCATCTCCTCGCGCAGCTTGGCGTCCAGGTTGGACAGCGGCTCGTCCAGCAGCAGCACCGGCGGTTCGATTACCAGGGCGCGCGCCAGCGCCACGCGCTGGCGTTGCCCGCCCGAGAGTTCGCGCGGGTAGCGTGACGCGTAGTCCTCCAGATGCACCAGCGCCAGCGCGGCCTTGACGCGCTCCAGCCGCTCAGCCTTGGGGCACTTGCGCATCTCCAGGCCGAAGCTCACGTTGTCGGCCACACTCATGTGCGGAAATAGGGCGTAGCTCTGGAACACGATGCCCAGGCCCCGGGTATTGGCTGGCACCTGGGTGATGTCTCTCCCGTCGAGTTCGATGCTGCCGCTGGTCACGGCCTCGAAGCCGGCGATCATCTGCAAGGTGGTGGTCTTGCCGCAACCCGAGGGCCCCAGCAGGGAGACGAATTCGCCCTTTTCTACGACCAGGTTCATGGCTGAGACGGCGCAGGTCGGCCCATAGAACTTGGTCAGGTTGCTGAGCTTGAGGAATGACATGAACGCCTTGGCCTTTCTTTTGACCGGACTACTGCACACCCGTGGTGCATCCACGCCTCCCTGTTCACCGGGTGGGTGGGAGGACATCACTCTATTGCAAGAAGCAAACCAGTTTGCTCAGGGTATTCCATTAAACAGAATGTTTCTTCAATATATTCCATTGGATGGAATATATTGAATACAATTTACATTCATAATTTCAATGGATGAATGTATGGAAACCCCTTCCCAATCGACCGGTGGCGTCGCGCGTGTCTTTGCCCTGATTCGCGCGCTCACGGCAGTGCAGCGCGAGGGCGGGCGCGTCACCCAGCTGGCAAAGGCTGTCGGCCTGACGCAGGCGACGACGCACCGTTTGCTGCAATCACTGGTGGACGAGGGCATGGTCGAACAGGATTTGGGCAGCAAACGTTACCGCCTGAGCGTGGACTTCTTTGCGCTGGCGGCCAGCGCGGGCAACCCGGGTGACCTGCGCAGCCTGTGCCGGCCGGTGCTGCTGCGCCTGTGCGCCAGCCTGGGCGACAGCATTTTTTTGCTGGCGCGTAGCGGCTTTGACGCCGTCTGCCTGGACCGCAGCGACGGGCCTTTTCCGATCCGCTCCTTCACCGGCGACATCGGCGGGCGCATCGCCTTGGGAGTGGGCCAGGGTGCGATGGCGATACTGGCCTTCTTGCCAGAGGCAGAACGCGAGGAGGTGATCCGCTTCAACCTGTCCCGCGTGCGGGCCTACGGCGTGTACGACGAAGTTTATTTGCGCACCGAAATCGAACGGGTACGCCAGACCGGCTACTGCGCGCGCAACACCGGACTGCTCGAAGGCATGGCCGGCGTGGCCGTGCCGCTGCTGGACCAGGAGGGTCACGCCGTCGCGGCCTTGAGCGTGGGCACCATCGCCGACCGCCTGAACCCGGAGCGCCTGCCCACGGTCGTGGACATGCTCCAGCGGGAAGCGGCGGCACTGGGTCCGAAAATACATCCCTTCGATGTGACGCTGCGCCGACCGGCCCAGAGCCTGGGCGGCGCGCCGGCCGAGTTGCGCATTACTTATGAGCCCTACATGGATTGTAGATCTACCATAGTTTTATAAGGCTTGGATCGTAGATTAAACGTTATAATTCAACGAGTTACGTATCCGCCAGGGACCTGGCCTTCCGGCATGAAAACCACTTCCAACGCCAGACTAGCCCCTTCTACCTCGATTCCGGGTCCCTTTTCGATACTGACCATGGGGGCCAATTCAGACAATCCAGGGCCAGAGATACTGGAAATAGCAAGATCAAGTGAAACCGACTTTATCTTGGAGCGCTTACTCACTCTCACTGCGGGCTCCATAGATATTAAGTATGTGTGCGCTTACCTCTCGCAAATTTCCTCGGGAGAATCGATCGCAACGCTTGGAGCCTGGGCATCAGACAATGTCAATGCCAAGCACCTTGAGCGATTAGCCGTTGGTATCTGGTCTGCGCCGAGATTAGCCGAGCGCTTGGCACCAGTCAAGTCAGACCAACGCGTATCCAAGAAATTCCGTGATGCTCTGATACCGCAGTACCTCGCGGCCATGGCAACCGCGCGCCGCCCGGAACTCGAAGAACCGGTCGCACGATGGACCCAGCAGTTGCGGCTCCTCATCATGGTTCGGGCTCTGGATGCGCTGGGAAACGGCTACATCCACGAGAAGAATTTGGCCAATGCGTGCCTGCGGATCCGCCAAGCATGTGATGTTACAGGGGACCCCCGCGGCGCCTGGCTTGCGGAACTCGTCGGAGATGAGCCGAGTTTCTTCGACTTTTGTGAGGACTTGCACCTGCAGTGCGCAATTCAACTCAGTTCAAAGAAGTGGCCAAGCAATGCACGAACTTTTTTTCGGAGTCTGCAGACAATTGCTAACGGCAAAGGGTGGAAGCCCCTGACGATGTTAGGGCACACTGACGATTTAGATTTTGATGTAAGTACACACAAACAAATTGAAGAGCCCAAACTGGCGCCCTTCGCCTTTCTCCATCTGCATCCCGACGAGCCGCAGGGGGCAGTCTATGTACGGTCTTCGCCCGTCTCCTCGATGTCGATGCTGGTCGGCAGCGCCGACGAAAAGCAAACTCGATCCCGAAATGCCCGCATTGGCACCGGCCTGATCCTGGAAACTGTGGAGGATGTGCAGTACTTGCGCCACACCTGGCACCACCTTAGCGAAGCGGAGGAGCAGGCGTTCGACAACCGAGTCGAATCTCTTCTTTCTTCAAAGGACCCAACAGATCGCCTCGGCGCGGCACTGGTCCTGATCGCGACCCTCACCTGCCGACCAATGTCCAACGTCGGAAGGATTCCACTGTCGGCGAACCTTGATGATGACTGGACGTTGAATCCAAAAAGAGGGTTGCTCCAACGGCGTCCACCCAGGTTTGATCGTGGGTGGGAAGCAACGACGGCGAAGAGAGATGCCCGGGAATGGTTACAGCCGATGACCTCAAGTTGGGCTATTTCCCTGTGCGCAGCGGCCACGGATGTGATCGCATCGACCAACGCGCGACTTGCGGCGGCCACAGATGTGGCGTCGCTGTGGACAGCCATTTCGCCTGAAAGCGACCTGGAATTCTGGTTTAACCATACTTTTTCTGCAACTGCTGAGCTTGCGCGCTTGAGCGGACCCTGTACTGCCCATGTCCTTGTTGTCCGTTCCTATGAAAGGACCCACAACCAGGGGTTGGCCCGCCTGATAGGGTCACAAACCCGAACCGGGCTGCCTTCGTCTTGTGCCTATGGCGCATACCGTTCTCCCGTGGTGAATTCCACCATCACCGCCGCCAGCGCGGCGCCGCTGTACTCAATACTCACGCCACGGACCGACGAAGATCTCAATGTCTGTGGCAGTGAGTTGGACCTGCTTAAAGAGCGTGTGCGGGTTGAAATCGAGCGCCTCATTACCCGGGCGAACGCTACAGCAACGGAGCCGGACAAGTGGATCGACCATCACAACTTGCTTACCAGTATCGCCGTCATCGCGCTGCTGGCCAGCACCGGGGCGCGCCCGGTCAACTCACCCTTTGAGTCACTGCGCTGGTTTGACTTCGATCAGTTAGTTCTATACGTGGAGGACAAAGTCACAGGGCCCACCAGAAGTTCACGGGTTTGCGTTTTGAGCGACATCGCGAACAAGATCATGGTCGAGCGATATTTGCCCCACCTTTCGGCGCTGGCCGTCGGACTCGAATCCACCGCCCCTCGATTCTCTGCAGAAATTTCACGCCTCGTCCAGTGCGATGACGATGTGGCGCTTCCCCTGTTTTTCTACATCCGTGGTCCATCACAACTTGGCTGGATTGAGCTCACCGAGCAGCAACTTCAAATCCATAGCGGCATTGAGTGGCCTCTGCCGTGGAACCTCTTTCGGCATTTTCATGCGACCGAGCTTGTACGCAGGGGCCTGGATGCTGAGATCGTCGCCGCATTGCTCTCTCACGCGGACAGTGGGGCGGAATCGCACGGTGACTTTTCGCTGCGCATACCAAGGGAAGATCTGGAACTTGCGCGACCTTACATCAATGCTTTACAGGTTGATCTGGGACTGACGTTGCCAGCACTTGGTGATCTGCCCTATTCAACGCTCGCATCTGGTGCGGTCGACATAGCATTCTCCGAAACACGCCTGTTCGGTCGCGCCGCGCGCAAGAAGGAACGGCTTAGGTCCCTGGCTGCTGCCCGCGAAAGGGCACAAAAGGAGATCGATTTAGCGATTGGAGAGCGCCCACCCGAAGCTCTTTCGCCCCACGACTGGGAACTCATCGCCCACGACATGCTGTTCCGGCAAGACAACGTACCCCATCCAGCGGCGTCCATCAGATATGACGTCTTCGAAGCACACGTCGACAAACTTTGGAACAAACACAGAACACTTACCAGGATTCGGCGAACCTTTACCCTTGTCCCGGATGCGAAGGTTCTTTTCAACGAGGATGTCATTGGCAGCGAGGCGCGACTCAGGAATTTGCGTGCGATCTTTGAGCGTGAAGTTTCAACACTTGGCGACCAGCAACTGGGACCGACTCTGGCCGCAGCGCTGGCGGCACTTGATCTGGTTTTCAATTCCCGCGTTGCACACATCAAGGCTTTGCTTTCACTTGTTTGCCAGCAGGATTGCGTCAAACTTGTCAAATTTGACAGCAAGTACTGGTTTGAGTGGTCGGACGCGCAGGTATGGCGTGATGGGCGCCCGATGTTTCGAGTGAACGTCTCCCCGCGGGCAGGTCGTTGGATCGGGATGGCTCTGTCAGGAGGACGAACTCTGAAGGTTGTGCCGACCATTCCAAAGGTACTTCAACCGCTTATGCCTGGAATTGAACCGGGTCAGGCATTGAAGAGGCTACTGGATGAAGTTGTCGGCCTTCAAGACCAAGCAAACTGCTGGCGGCTTCCCGGCACAGACGCGGCCTATTTGGCAGGGAGACTGATGTTTCCCGCGTTGCCGCACGCCGACTGGTATCGCGCGCTAAAGGGTGCAGCCCCACTTTTGCCACAGGGCTCCACAGTGAATGAGGCCGATGTCGACACCGAAGACATCTATTTCATGGCGCATCACGCCCACGCGACCGCGGCACCAAAGGATGCATTTGCGGTTGAAAAATGCGCAGCGCTATTTGACAAGATTCGTGAATTGCTCGCCAGAGAAGGCTCTGACGCTGACTCCTGCCGGCGCGCCGTGGAGAAGGAACTGCAGGCAGCGGGTTACGGTCATGGTGACATGCCGTTCGCGCTCGGACATTTCGCGGTCCAGATTCTGGCGAGAAAGTCGAAGAAAGGGCGTCACGCCCCCTTAAGAATCTCAACCGTAGAGCGCTATTGGGATTCCCTTGCCCCCCCGGTCTGTGATCTTGCGCACGACGTGAATTTGCTCGATATGGAAGAGGATGAGCTCACCGAGCTTTACTGCGACTTGATCGAATGGTGGACCAGCCACTTTGAAGCCAAGGAGGCAGCAATGGAGAGGAATTCCAAGGTTACGGGGAAAGAGTCGGAGCAACAGCTTCCTGTAGCAGAACGCGCCGCGGACGCAGCGAGACGCACGCTGGAACAATTGAAGGAATTTCATGACTTCGCTGTGAAGGTCTTTGGCATTGAAGAGCCTGACTGGAGCGAAATCTCTTCGGGATCAGTGGGTTCAATAGGACGCCCAGGCTTCGTTCTGACGAGTGAGTATCAGTCTGCACTGCGGGCCATCCATGGCGGCCTCGAAACAAGCAAATTGAGCAACGCCGATTTGACCTGCTGCTTAGTTCTTATTGCCTGTGCTCGTTTTGGACTTCGAATCGCCGAGGCTACAGGTCTGTACAGGCGCGACTGGATAGATATCGCCGGCACTGTGGTGGTTTTGGTCAGAGCGAATAACGTACGACCAATTAAGACGCGGCGCTCCCGTCGGCAGGTTCCGCTGATAGGACTTCTTAGCGATCTTGAAAGTGATGTTGTCAAAGAGGTTCTTCGTCGGTGGGACAACCTGAACAAGATTGGCGAAGACGGTCCCTTGCTTGCAGATGTTACGGCGACATCGTTCAAATCGCTTAAGGCGGGGGTGGGGTCCCGGTTACGCGAAGAACTGAAGGTCGCCACTTGCAATGACTCAACAACAGTTCATATGCTGAGGCATTCATTTGCAACCCGCATACTTGCACTTCTTCGGGGTGCCGCCATCGGCCACGAGTCGCCCCCAGACTTTAGCGCTACGAGGGATGCAAGACTGCTTCTATTGGGAACGGACACCTGCGACAGGCGAGTACTCTGGGCCGTCAGTCGTCTATTGGGACACGCAAGTCCCGGGATCACTTCGCGCTGCTACCTGCATGGCGTTGATATGTGGATTCCCGAGCCACAACAAGATGGCACTTGGGGAGGAGCTGGAATTTCTGCCCGTGCGTTGATCGACCTCGATTCCGCCCCCGTGAACGCGAAATATGGTCGCACTGATTCGACTCCGCGTCGAAGGGCTGCCGAAGTGAGCGAACCGGAACTGCTGCGCCTTGTCAGATATTGGCGCCTCATCGTTCAAGGGCAAACTCACGAAGCTGCATTGAATAGGTCCAAGGCATCTGTCCACATAGCGTCCAATTTTTTGAGCATTCTTCAGAAATGCATTGATCGTCCTGACGACATTCTCAAAAAATCCGAAGTCAACAAAGATATAGCCGACATTGACCGTCACCTTGAACTGCTTCGGCCCATTCGACTGGAGCGCTGGAATGCCCTAGCCAGATTGACTGAGGGTTGCGTGACTTCGATTGGCGTGCCAGAAACTCTTGATGTCGCCGCAACAATCGGACGGCGACGTCAAATCGTTTTGTTTCAGGAAAGTCACTTCAGGGATATTGCGAGTTTCGTGTCCTGTCTGGGTCTTACAGAAGGTGACATACGACTCGTTCCAAATCGAGGTCTTCACTCAAGCGTAGAGGGTTGGATGGACACCCATTCGTTGAGAAGGTTTTCCGTCAAGGCTGAAGACGTTGGGAAGACGATGGGGAAGAGTTTTCAGATCGACACAGCCATCAGCGGAGACCCGCCCACAGCGGTCTGGCACAGAGTCGTGGTTGTACCAACGGCAGCGAATGGAAAATTCTCCAGCACCTATGAACTTGTAGCACTTTGGCTGGGTTGGTGGTGCGCGCAGTCGATGCCGCTGCGAGCCAATGCCACCATCGACTCCGGCCTGGCCGAAGGGTAGCTAAGGCTGGCAGCAGACTGTCGCCTACCCCGTAGTCGGACTTGGGTTGAATTTCTCGACCGGAATGTCGTGCTGCCATCCCGGCACACAGATGTAGTAACGCAAGGCCTTCCCCTGGCCTGCCGTTTTCAGCAGGCCAAGTTGCACCATTTCGCTCAAATCGCGGGTTGCGGTGGGTTTCGATGTACTGGTCATCTTGATGTACTTTTCGGCGTTAAGTCCGCCTAGAAAGCCACCATCACCGTCATCCAGAAGCCTCTGCAGCACCTTGCGTTGACGCCCGTTAAGAGCCTTTTGTGAGTGGGTCGCCCAGAAACGTGATTTCTCAATGGCCTTGTCTATCAGGTGACTCGATGTCTGGCAGGCCCGTCCAAAGGCGGTTGCAAACCACTCAACCCACTCTGATGCATCCAATGTGCCATGTTGTGCCTTGTTCAAGGCGTCGTAATACGCGCCACGACGGCGCTCGATCTCGACGGACAGACTGTAAAGCCAAGTTGGCCTTTGCAAATCCTGGGCGAGTGCCATGTCAACGATTGCGCGCCCTATGCGACCGTTGCCGTCATCAAAGGGGTGAATGGTTTCAAACCAAAGATGGGCAATTGCTGCCCTGGCGATTCCATTGACCATCGTTGACGCTGGGTTGCCTGGCGTGGTCATTGCAAACCAATTGAGAAACTGGCCCATGTATTGCGGCACCTGAGTCGAGGGTGGCGCCGTGAAGTGGATGACCTCCTTTCCTGGAGGGCCACTTACGATCTGCATGAGTGCGGCATGGGTTCGATACTCTCCCACAGAAATTCTGCGGATCCCGCTGGTTCCTCCTGGGAAGAGTGCTGATTGCCAGCGACAAAGCCGATCCTCATCCAGCGGTCGATCAAAACCGGTCCAGGCGTCATGAATGACTTCGACAAGCCCATCCACGTCGCGACGACCTGGACTCGGCAATGGCGTCGATTCCAGCCCCAATTTCCTGAGTACCGATGATCTTACGGAGACAGGATCAAGCGCCTCACCCTCGATGGCAGCGGTGGACATGACCTCCTGAATCAGGACTTCGCTCATCAAATCGCCGGCTTGAACCAAGCCTATTGCCGCCGCCTTGCCGATGACTTCATGCTGCAAGAAGCGCGCCTGCTTGAGCGCTTCAGAGACCGTGGATTCCTTGAAATTAAAGCGCGGCCAGCCTGCCAATTTCCAGATAGGAGTTCGCATGATCCGTATTTTACATTATTCGGCTCATGAAACGAGCCGTAAAAACCCTATTTTCGGCTCAGGCCCGGCAAAGCGGTGGAATGTACCGCTTTGATGAAGGGACTTTTTCGCCAGCTTCACTAATCTCGAAAGACATTTCCCCCTCGCTGAAATCTCCGTCGGGCCCTGGAAAGAAAACATGAAAGCAGGGCCATGGACGACAGATTTTTTGACCGTGGGGGAGGCGTTAACTCTTGGGCAACCTATCTTTAAACACAGCGTAAAGGAAATGATGATGAAACGAAACAATGCAGCGTCCAGCGAGCCAGATGCATTCATGACCAATTGGATGGCAGAGGTCGTCGGATCCCTCGGTACCGACCCGCAACTGCAGGACGTACCAGGTCCTGGTGCTCTTGACGAGCACGATATTGAGGGCGCGGAACTTGACGATCATGCGGAGCAAGATATGGACATGAGGGAGGAACCCGCTTTTCAACAGAACGTTTTGGAAGTCGATCCGCGCAAGGAATTGCATTTCAACTTGTTTGGTGACCCCGTCCCTGCTCCCCGATGGCCACCCAAATTCCCCCACTTGTGGCCACTTCAAATTCCTCCACCCTGAGCGCGGCGTGACGATGGTCTAAACACCGCCGTTTCGCCGCCTTGGGAGTGCCCAGGCAGGACGTTACCTTCAACCCCCTCACAC
>CAILZB010000061.1 GCA_903838565.1 uncultured beta proteobacterium
CTGCGCATCCGCGATACCGGGCCGGGCCTGAAGGCGCAGGCGCTGGCCCAGGCCGGCCAGCCGTTCTTCACCACCAAGGCCGCGGGTCTGGGCATGGGACTGTCGATTTCGCGCGCCATCATGGAGCAGTTCAACGGCACGCTGGCGGTAAAGAATGCCGCGGACGGCGGCACGCTGGTGGAGTTGGAGTGGCCGGCCTGGTGCGAGCAGGCTCAAGAGGCGGCGGCATGACCACCTTCGACGGTCGCACGGCCTTCATGGTGGTGGCGCTGTTGTACGTGGTGTTGCCTGCGTTCGCCTGGATCACGCTGGCCGCGCAGCGGCAGCGGGCCGTGAGCCTATGGTGCGGCGGCGGATTGCTCACCGGCCTGGGTTTCCTGCTGGTCGGCCTGCGCGGCAGCGTGCCCGACCTGGGTTCCCACGCCGGATCGAACCTGTTGCTGCTGGTGGGCACACTGCTGCGCGTGCAGGCGCTTCGCCTCGACCTGGGAATCCCCTGGCGCTCGCGCTGGATGGCGCTGGCCGCGATGGTCTACATCTTCGTGTACCAGGTAATTCATGTCGGAGTTCTGGATGAGGCGCTGCGCCTGCGCTTGATGTACGTGCTGTACCTTCCTT
Organism: uncultured beta proteobacterium; assembly: GCA_903838565.1. GTDB lineage: Bacteria > Pseudomonadota > Gammaproteobacteria > Burkholderiales > Burkholderiaceae_C > CAIKVZ01. The sequence goes on from CAILZB010000061.1 coordinate 619, forward strand.
TGGAGGGTTTGATCCTTCACCTGAGCCTGCTGGCGCGGAAGATCTCAAAGCGCGAGCGCAGCCCCAACGCCAACTGGATTTCCCGCATCTACCTGCTGGTGGTGGCGACCATGTTGCTGCGCCAAGTCTGGGTGATCAGCGGCAACGGTTTCCCGGTGCTGGTCGCTCAGTGGTCGACGCAGTTCTTCAGCTTGTCATTTTTGCTGGCCGCCGTCGTCGGCCACATCGGCTATGTGGGGCTGGCGCTGGACCGCTCCATGCGCCGTGAGATCGAGTCGGCCACGGCGCTGGCGCGCGACGAGGTCAGCCGCCGCTTGGGCGGTCGGATCGCGCACCTTGACCGCCAGCGCATCCTGGGCACGATGTCGGCGTCGCTGGGGCACGAGCTGAACCAGCCGCTCAGCGCCATCCTGATCAATGCCCAGGTGGCGCAGCGCGGCCTGCAAAGCGGCAGCTTTGACGGCAGGCAAGCCGCAGAGTTCATGGACAAGATCGTCTCCAGCGCGCGCCGCGCGAGCCAGATCATCGAGCGCATACGGGGTTTCATCGTGCCGTCGGTGCGCGCGACCGATGCCGTTGACCTGGGCTTGGCGGTGCAGGAAGTGCTGGCTCTGGTGGCCGAGGACGCCAGCTCACGTGCGGTGCGCCTGGTCTTTCAGCCCGGCGCGAAGAAGGCCTGCGTCAGCGGCGACGCGATCCAGTTCTCCCAGGTGATCCTGAACATCGTGCGCAACGCCATGGAGGCGCTGGAGGAGGCGCCGCTGCGCGAAATTTACCTGTCGCTGCACAGCGAGGGCGAGCGTACGCTGCTGCGCATCCGCGATACCGGGCCGGGCCTGCAGGCGCTGGCCCAGGCCGGCCAGCCGTTCTTCACCACCAAGGCCGCGGGTCTGGGCATGGGGCTGTCGATTTCGCGCGCCATCATGGAGCAGTTCAACGGCACGCTGGCGGTAAAGAATGCCGCGGACGGCGGCACACTGGTGGAGCTGGAGTGGCCGGCCAGGAGCGAAAAATTGCAGCAGGTGACCGCATGAAGCGCAGACCGGTCGCGATGGCGCTGAACATTTTCGAGCAGGAGCACGCGGCGCGCTGCCTCAAGGGGCGGGTGGTGGTGATCGACGACGACCCCACCATCGTCATGGCGCTGACTGCACTGCTTGAACTCGAGGGCTACGCCTGCGAGACCCACGCTTCGGCCGAGGCCTACCTGCAGGTGCTGAACTACAACAGGCCCAGCTTTTCCGGTCCGCATTGTGTGCTGAGCGATCTGATGATGCCCGGCATGAACGGGCTGGAGCTGCAGGCGCGGCTTGCGGCGCTGGGCGACACGCCGCTGCTGCTGATGAGCGGGGGCAGCGGCGTGAACGAGGCCGTGAGCGGATTTCGCGGTGGCGCGCTGGATTTTCTGGTCAAGCCGATCGAGGCCGACACGTTGCTGGCGGCGGTGGCGCACGCGCTGCATGTCAGTCGCGAGCGCCAGCGCGTGCAGCAGCGCAAGTCCGAGCTGGCGGCGCGCAAGGCCTCCCTGACCGAACGCGAGCTGAGCGTGGCCCGACTGGTGGCGCAGGGACGGATCAACGCCGAGATCGCCCAGGACATGGGCATTGCGCTGCGCACTGTGAAGTTTCATCGCCAGCGCGTGATGGAAAAGCTGCACGCGCAAACCGTGGCCGATCTGGTGCGCATCGCAGACGAGGCGGGCCTGTGACAGGTCGGCCCCGTCCCGGCGTGGCCAGCACCTGCCGGGGTTTTTGCCGGAAAGGGTTGGGATATCCACTAAAATTGCCCCAAGGTGCAATTGTTTTTAACGCACCTCACGGGTAACATCGCCCGGCACTAAAACGTCAATCCATCAGACTCCCACTCATCCGATCCATGTCCGTCCCCGAGATTCCCAGCACCCACCCCGCACCCGAGCACATAGCCATCATCATGGACGGCAACCGGCGTTGGGCGAAGCAGCGCGGTCTGCCACGGGCGCTGGGGCACGCGGCCGGGGCGCGGCGGGTGCGGCGCGTGGTCGAGGCCTGTTCGGATCGGGGCGTGCGTTTTCTCACGCTGTTCGCCTTCAGCACCGAGAACTGGCAGCGTCCCGCCGACGAAGTCTCCAGCCTCATGGGACTGCTCGCGCTCTACCTGCAAAAGGAAGTCAAGAGCATGAACAAGAAGGGCGTGCGCCTGAAGGTCGTGGGCGACACCTCGGCCTTTGACGCGCGCATCCAGGGGCTGATCCGCAGCGCCCAGGAAGACACGGCGCACAACACCAAGATCACGCTCACCATCGCCGCCAACTATGGCGGGCGCATGGA
>CAILZB010000062.1 GCA_903838565.1 uncultured beta proteobacterium
GGCCAGGAGATGTTGTCGGTGATCCAGCCGCCCAGCAGCGGACCGGCCACGGGCGCCACCAGCACCGTGATGGCCCACATCGCCATCGCGGTGCCGGCCTTGGCGCGCGGGTAACTGGCCAGCAGCAGGGTTTGCGACAGCGGAATCATGGGCCCGGCCACCAGCCCCTGCAGCACGCGAAACGCGATCAGCACGCCGATGTTCGGCGCCAGGCCGCAGAGCCAGGAGGCGAGCACAAACAGCAGCACGCTGACGGTGAAGAGCCGCACCTGACCGAAGCGCTGCGTGAGCCAGCCCGTGAGCGGCACGGAGATCGCGTTCGCGACCGCGAACGAGGTGATGACCCAGGTGCCCTGCGCCGGGCTCACGCCCATGTCGCCCGAGATCGCCGGGATGGAGACGTTGGCGATCGACGTGTCGAGCACGTTCATGAAGGTCGCCAGCGAGAGCGCGATCGTGCCCAGCACCAGCTCGCTGCCCTTGAGCGGCGGATAGGCGATGTGCGGCGCTGGCGGCGCAGTAGCCGGTGCCTCGGCGGCGCCCGGTTCAGCAGAAGGTGACGACATGGTGAGTGCGGCTGATCACTTGCCGGCGTGGCCGCTGTTGGCCGCGATGATCTTGCGCACCTGCTCGTCGGCCGCGGCGTTGCCCTGCTCGAACACTTTGGTTTGCGCCTGCGCCGACTGGCGCGAGGCGTCGGCCAGCATCAGGCCGCCGGTCTGGCTCACGTCCACGCGGGCGTCCATGGACAGGCCCACGCGCAGCGGATGCTCCACCAGTTCCTTGGCGTCGAGCGTGATGCGCACGGGAACGCGCTGCACCACCTTGATCCAGTTGCCGGTCGCGTTCTGCGCCGGCAGCAGCGCAAACGCCGAGCCCGTGCCCGCACCCAGTCCGTCCAGCTTGCCCTTGTAGGAGACCTTCTTTCCATACACGTCGGCCACCAGCTCCACCGGCTGGCCCAGGCGCAGGTTGGCCAGCTGGCTCTCCTTGAAATTGGCCTCGACCCAGACCTGGTTCAGCGCGATCACCGACAGCAGCGGCGCACCCGCCTGCACGCGCTGGCCCAGCTGCACGCTGCGCTTGGCGACGAAGCCGTCCACGGGAGCGAGCAAGTCGGTGCGCTTGAGCGCCAGATACGACTCGCGCACCTTGACGGCGGCGCGCAGCACGTTCGGGTGCTGCGCCAGCGCCACGCCATCGGTCAGCGTCTGGTTGGAGGCGAGCTGTTCGCGCGCGGCCAACAGTGCCGACTGGGCCGCTGCGACGCTGCTCTTGGAGGCCGCGAGCTGGGTCGTGGTGTGGTTGAACTCCTCGCGACCGACGGCGCCGCTGTCGAGCAGCGGTGTGCGCCGCGCCACGTCGTCCTGAGAGCGTGCCAGGTCGCTCTGCGCGCGCGCCAGATCGGCCTCGCGCAGCGCGATCTGCGCGACCAGGGTGCTGTTGTTCGCGTACAGCGTGCGCACTTCGCGCACCGTCTGTGCCAGCTGCGCCTGGGCCTGTTCCAGCGCGACCTGCGCGTCGGCCGGATCGAGCTTGACCAACAGTTGCCCCGCGCTCACGTGGTCGGTGTCGTCGGCGTTGATCGACACCACCGTGCCGCCCACCTGAGGCGTGAGCTGCACCACGTTGGCCTGCACGTAGGCGTTGTCGGTGGACTCGTAGTGGTTCAGCACCAGCGCCCAGTAGGAAGCGTAGGCGATGGCGCCGACGATGACGATCCCTGTCACGGCGGTCAGGGCCTTCTTGCGGGTGCTGCTTCTTTCAACGGCGATGGCGGATTCTTGCGTGCTCATGGATTCTTCCAGTTTCGATTGCGTGGGGTTGGTCGTGTGATTGGGCGCGAGGCGTCAATTCAAGGCGCTGGCGAGTTTTTCCGGGGCGGCGTAGCCGCCACCGAGCGCGCGCGTGAGCGCGATCTGCGTGTCCAGCGCCCGTGCCAACAGATCGGCGGCCTGACGACGCTGGTTCAGCACCGAGGTCTCGGCGTTCAGTACCACGAGGTAGCCGCTCAGCCCGGCCTGGTAGCGCTGCAGCGAGAGTTCGTAGGCGGACTCGGCCGCGGCCTGGGCTTGGGCCTGCTGGAGTTGCTGGCGTTCGATCGCGCGCAGCGAGCTGATCTGATCGGCCGCGTCGCGCACGGCGTCGAGCACGGCGGCGTTGTAGCTGGCCACCGCCGCGTCGAGCTCGGCGGTCTTGCCGCTCAGGTTGGCGCGCAAGCGGCCTGAATCAAAGATCGGCAGGCTGATCGCCGGGCCCGCGCCGTATTCCTGGCTTTTGGGTTTGATGAAGCGGTCCAGGCCGATGCTGGCCAGGCCGACGAAGGCGCTGAGGTTGATGTTGGGGTAGAACTGCGCCTTCGCGCTGCTCATGTCGCTGCTGGCGGCCTGCACGCGCCAGCGCGCGGCGGCGATGTCGGCGCGCCGACCCAGCAGGTCTGCCGGCAGCGTGGCCGGGAGCGCCGTTGCCGGCACGGCGCGTAGCGGCGCGGTGAGCGTGTCCAGCGCCGAGGGCGCCTGGGCCGTGAGTGCGGACAGCGCGTGGCGCGTGAGCGTGACCTGCTCGTCGAGTTGTTCGATCTGCTGGCGCGCTTCGGGCAGCGCGCCTTCGCTCAGGCGCAGCTCGACATTCGTGTCCAGACCGCTTTGCACGCGCTGGCGGGTCAGCGCCAGCATGCGTTCGCGCTGCGTCAGCGACCGCGTCGCCAGGCTGCGCTGCTCCAGCAGGCACCCCAGTTGCACATAGCTGCGTGCCACCTGGGTGGCGAGCAACAGGCGCGCGGCCTGCAGGTCGGCCTGGACGGCCGCCTGGGTGCCGAGGGCGGCGTCAATGGCCGCGCGATTGCGGCCAAAGAAGTCGAACTCCCAGGATCCGCTGATGCGTCCTTCCGCCATGGTCCAGTTCTCACCGCCCAAAGGCGGCGGATAGATGCTGGTGGCGCTGAAGTGCTGGCGCGAAACGCCCAGCGAGCCGCCGACCTGCACACCGTCGGCCGCCTCCCAACCCGAGACCGCCGCCTGGGCGCGCGCCAGTCGGGCCTGCACCACGCCCAGGGAGGGGTTGGCGGCGAGCGCGCGCTCGATCAGGGTGCTCAGCGCGGCATCGTCAAAGCTTTTCCACCAGTCGAGCGCGAGCGCGGGCGAGGTGGCCGGTAAAGGCGCTGCCGCCAGCCCGACGCCGGCGGGCTCAAGCAGCTGTGCGCTGGGCGAAATGCCTGTGCTGCTGGCGCAGCCCGCCAGCGTGAGCACGATGCCGGATGCGAGTGCTGCACTGTGCAGCCATCGTGAGGGGGAGTTCATGTTTTGGGGCTCTTTCCGTGATTCAATTCGTCGGCTTCGCGCAGCGCGTCGCCGGTTTCGACCATGCGGCCGAGGTAAGTCTTCAGCGTGAGCCATTCGGCTTTGGAGAAGCCGCTGAGGTGGGCGTTCAGCACCTCGGCCAGCACGGCCGGAACCTCGGTGATGGCTGCTTCGCCCTCGGGCGTGAGCTCGACCAGCACCACGCGCCGGTCCTCGGCGGAGCGAACCCGTTTGCACAGGTGCTTCTTCTCAAGCCGGTCGAGCAGCCGCGTCATGGCGCCGGCGTCGACCAGCGACCAGCGCGCCAACTCCGCGACCGTGCAGTGTCCAACCGTGTGCAGACGCAGGAGCGGACTCCATTGAGCGCTCGTCAGTCCATGCGCGTCCAGCCGCCGGTCGACTTGATGCACGATCGACAGCATGATGCGCTTCATCAGAAAGCCCACGCTCTGTTCAGCGCAATAGCTGGCGGGCTGGTAGAACTTGGCGGGAGGGGGAGTGCGCGGCACGGTCTTGCTCTGGTCTGGGGAAGGCCTGAATATACATGACTAGGCAATCATTGTCCAGGCAGTCTGATGTGTGCCCCTGTTCCGTGGCATAAAATTCCGCAGCCTCGACGGCTTCACTGGAACATGACAAACATCTTGATAATTTGCGGCCTGCTCACCGGGCTGGCGTTGGTGCTCACCGCGACCGGAGTGATCCTGGTATGGAATCGACGCATCAAGGATCAGACCCTGTCCAGGCACGCGCTGCTGGCCGCGCTGGTGACGACGGGCTCGGGCTACTGGCTGATGCGCAGGCCGTTCTTTGCGATGAACCTTCAGGACACGGAATTGTTTGTCTCGCTTGGGCTGGTGCTGGTCCTGAGCTACATCCTGTTCTGGACCTGCATTGACCGCGTTCTGGCAAGTTTCAGGCATTCAGACAAGTTCAAGGAAAGCTCGGTCTTGTCGATGCTGTACATGCCCAGCGAGCACGACGAGGCAGACTTCCCCGAGACGCAGTTGATGCAGCCCAATTCCAGGCGAATCCCGAAAGACCGGAGCTAGCAGCCGGGCAGATCAGGCATCGGGGAGCTGATGCGCGAGCTGGCGCGTTGTTTCGGGCTCGATCATGCTGATCTTGCGCATGTCGGCGACCGAGGTGTCCTTGCCGTCCCAGGTCACGGCGTCGGCGTAGCGCATGCCAAAGGCGATGTCGGATCCACGATAGCCCTGCGCCGCGTGCACTTGCGCGCCCAGAGCCGGGTCGCGCGCCGTGATGCTCAACATCAGGCGCATTTGCTCAAGCACCGGTGAGTCCTGGGTCAGTCCGTGCAAGGGGCTGCTGGCATCGAGCTCGTGCACCACGGTCCAGGTCAAGGGGAAAAAGGGAAGGTCGGAGCGCGTCAACTTGAGATCGAGCGCGCGCCTGAAGTGCTGCCCGTCAGGTGCGATATCGAGCAACAGCACCGTGATGCGCGCCACGGCATCGCTCAGCGAGTTCATGCGTCCATTGCCGACGCGCAGCATCAGCTGCGCGCGCCCGCCATGCTGGGTGACGATCGGCTGATCGGCAAACAGGATCTTGGCCTTGGGCTTGGAGAAGCGCACGAACACCAGGCCGGTCATGGTCGCGGTGAACAGCATGCCGATGAAGATCTCCACGGTCGACACGAAGTGGCCGTAGCGCGTGGCTGGCGCCATGACGCCGTAGCCCACCGTTGCCAGGGTCTCGACGCTGAAGAAGAAGGCGTCCAGCAGCGAGTCCGGCGGCAGGTTGGCGATGGCTCCAGGCGCAGCGAAATACAGCAGCGCGAACAGCGCGTTGATGAGCATATCGGCCAGGATCACCACGACGAAAAACTCCGGCCAGCTCAGCGTGAGTGCGAAGTGATAAGGGTCGTTGAAGTCGAAGCGCGAAACTCCGAGTTTTTCCAGGTTCATCGTCGTCGACTTGGACAACAGCGTGGTGCGGGTGCGGCGGTTCTTGTGGCTTGTCATGGGCGTGCTGCGGTTGTGAATGCTGCGGTTTTGGGTTGCTCTCAGGGCGACCGGAATGGGATGCGCTCTACCTGATAGCCCAGATTTTCCATGAGTGCGGGCAGGCCTTGGGGCCCCACCATGTGCAGGCTGCCGACGGCGGCAAACACTTTTCTTGCGCCGCGGTGCAGGGCATCGATGCGCTGCGCCATGGCCGGATTGCGATCATCGACGGTGCGTTTCATGAATTCGCGCTCGATACGGCTGTCCATGCATTCGCACCAGTCATGGAAATGCGCCATCTGTTCATGGTCGGCGCTGGCCCACACCTGCGTGAGTCGCGTCAGGAACAAACGGGAGCGCTCCGACTGCAGCTCGTCCAGCGACTCCTCGACATAGGCGATGGTCTCCTGCGCGTCGTGCATCTGCAACGTCTGCAGCTGCAGCTCGGGCGTCTCCAGCGACACCACCTCCTTCTTCAGTCCGCGTCCCATTCCCGCCAGCACCACGTCCATCGCGTACGAGGCCTCAAGCCCGTCCTGGCGCGCTGCCATCAGGGTGAGAATTGCAATCTGCACCTCGGGCAGGGCCGGTGCCAGCGTCGCGTAGGGAACGCACAGCAGCTCAGCCTGAGCCTGCATGCGCCGGACCAGGGGCTCCGGCAGCGCCGCACCGTGCACGGCCGCCATGCCGCTGGCCAGTCGCGCCCGTATGTCGCCGTCCAGCAGGTTGAGCTCCAGCGCCACGGTGTCGCTTGCAAGCAGCGCCTGCATCAATTGCGGCCCTGGAAACATCCAGTCCTTCTTCGCGACGTGAATCGTGCCGTACAGGTAGGAGCTGTGAGCGCCCTTGCTGATGCGCCACAGAAACCCGTGGTCACGCGCCTGCGCCATGGCCGCCCGTGCCTGCTCGGGCGACAACTGCAGTGGCTCGGGGGCTGCGATGCAGGCCGCCTGGGCCCCAGTGCCGAGCGCAGCCTCCAGTGCCAGCAGAAGCCCGAACAGACAACGGCGAATCGTATTGAACATCTTGCTGCCGCTTGGCCTTTCATATTTTTTTGACAACACAGTGTTGCATTTTCCATTGCCTAGTGTATTATTCGTATACGACAGTAGAAATTAAACCATGTTCTTTGACATCAACCCCAGCGCTTCGGTGCCCATTTACCGCCAGATCATCGATCAGGTGCGGCGCATGGTGGCAGGCGGCCTGCTCAAGCCCGGCGACGACCTGCCGTCGGTGCGCACCGTTGCCGTGCAGCACGCCGTGAACCCCATGACCGTCTCCAAAGCTTACAGCCTGCTCGAAGCCGAAGGGTTGGCCACGCGCCAGCGCGGCATGGGCATGGTGATCTCGCAACGCCTGCCGTCGCGCAAGCTCGATGACCGGCTGGAACTGCTGCGCCCCAGTCTGCAGGCCGCGGCGCAACACGCGCGGCAATTGGAAATTCCCTTGCGCGAGGCGCTCGCGCTGTTCAAACAGGAAATTGAAGGAGAGAAATGATGATGGACTCATCCGCGTTGACCGCCGCAAGTGCGCGGCCTGAATCCGCTGACCCGATTGAAGTCAGCGGCCTGAACCTGTCCTACAAGCACACACAGGTGCTCAAGGACATCGGTTTGACCGTACCGCGCGGCGCGGTGGTCGGACTCGTCGGCGCCAACGGCGCGGGCAAGACCAGCCTGATGCGCTGCCTGCTGGGCCTGACTCTGCCGCAATCGGGACAGATCCGCCTGTTGGGCGAAGACCCCAGCGAGCTAAGCGACAGCGCCCGCGCCCGTCTGGGCTATGTGGCGCAAACGCCGGAACTGATCGAATGGATGAAAGTCGGCCAATACCTGGACTACATCGGTGCCTTCTACCCGGAGTGGGACACGCGGCGGGTGCAGCAACTGACACAGGCATGGGACCTGAATCCCAAGCAGAAGATTGTCGACCTGTCGCTGGGGCAAAAGCAGAAGGTGGCGCTGCTGCAAGCCCTGGGACACGCCCCCGAGTTGCTGCTGCTGGACGAACCCGTGGCCAGCCTTGACCCGCTGATGCGGCGCGACTTCATGCGCACGCTGTTTGACCATGCACCGGATCGCACGGTGCTGATTTCCAGCCACTTGCTGAGCGACCTGGAACGCATCATCACGCATCTGGTGCTGATGAAAGACGGCCGGATCCTGTTGGCAGATGAATGGGATGTCGTCGTTGAGGCGCTGCAGCGCGTGCAGTTGACACACCGTTTGCCCGATGAGTCCGGCGTGCTGGTGCAGCACGTTCATGCCGACGGCGTGACGGCCGTGATCGACACGCGGCTGTTCGATCTGTCGCTGCTACCAGCGGGTGTTCAGGCCAGCGGCATGAACCTGGACGGTCTTTTTGTGGAGTTGGTATCGTGAAAGCCTTTGTGGTGATCGTGAAAGCGTTTGTGCGCCGCAGTTGGCTGCTGACGGTTTTGTGCCTGCTGCTGGCCTTGGCACCGATCGTTTCGCTGCCGTTAGCCGGGTACTTTCCCAACGTGCCTATGGTCACCATCGGCGTCACGGCTGCAGCGTTTGCGAGCTACTTTGTCGGTGCACTTTTTGGCAATGTGCTCGCGCCACTCATGGACTGCTCCGCGCCATCGGTTGTTCCAGGCTACGGATCGCGCCTACTAGGGGTTACCAGCCTGCTGGGTGTTTTGGCCTGGGTGCCGACTCCACTCATTCTCGGCCTTGGGTCCGTCGACCTCGGCATTGTTCCGTGGCTGCGATGGACACCCCTTTGGGCCTACGGTGCATTGGGTGGGGGATTTCTTCTCGGTGTCAATGTGTCGGGCATGGGGATGTACAAAGGGCGCGAGTTCTGGCGCAGGTACCTGCTGAGCCTGTCGCCCATGCTCGTGGTCGCGGCATTCTCCAACAGCGCCTTTCGAGAACTGGCCAACGCGCCGCTGCTTGCGACGCTGCCGGGGATCACACCGCTGGCTGTCCTCTGCCTGTTGATCGGCCCCTTGAGTTGGCCCGCTTTGTTGGCCCGCAAGGTGGCTTTGCGCCAGCCTGAGCGGTCTGCCGGCACGCCTAGGCGGCGCGACCTGCAAAGCTACTACCAGCGCGGTGGTTCTGCGTTTGATACCTGGTATTTGTCCAGACTGGTGGCGCGCTGGCATTCCACCGCCGGTGTTCGGCCGGAGTTTCTCGTGTTGTCGACATTCTTGCTGTCGTCTTGGACGATGGCGGGATTTGTGCTGATCTTTCCCATTTTGATGCAGATATACATCTTGCTGATGGGCCAATCCGTCAGCGCGACAGATTTCGCCGTTGCCACCATGACCCCGCAGCTGTCGCTTCTACTGCCATTCACGACACTTACGCCCTTGATGGCGAATGTGCTGGACGGTCCGCGGCTTGGCCGAGTCCTGCTGATGCCGGGATTGCCTCCTCGCGCCTTGGTGCCGAGCTGGATGTTTCGGCGCCTCCTGGCGGTCTGGATGTTCGGCACAGCCTTCACTTTGCTGCCCGCCTTGGGTTGGGCCATCTGGTACAGCGCATCAGCGGCGTCGCTATCACTGTACGCGCTGCTGTCGGTCTGGCTGGTCAGCCTCGCGGCGACGCTGACCTTCTGGCGCACCCCATCGCGCAAACAATGGAAAGGCATCGATACGGTCGGGACTTCGACTTGGTTCGTACTCTTGATGGCAACCGCGATGCTGGAGCCGCTGTTTTTCAGCAAGTTTTCGCCAGTGGTTTGCGCCGTCGTGATCGGCTTGCTGTTCCTCATTCCCGTGGGCCTGTATCAATCGGGTCTGAAGCGCTGGAAAACCATGGAATACGGAGCCTGAAACCATGAATATCTCCAACCAATACACGCATTCAAGGCCATCTGTTCTTGCCTCCCTGGGCCTGGCGCTGAAGGCAATTCCTGCCTGGTTCTACCCCCTTGCGCTGGTGGTGCTTGTGCCCCTGCTGCTGCCCGGCTACTTCGCCACTCCGGTGGTGTTTGAATCCTGTGCCGTGCGCCAGGCACTGGTTCTCAACGGGTCTGAACCATTCTCGGTCGATCACTTTGAAGGTGAAGGTGATTTCAGCCGCGATGTGAAAGCGGGCGAGAAATATTGCATGGACAACCTGCACTTGAGCGGCCAGGCCCAGAACACCGACGACGACGCCCGAGTGCGGCTGTTCAACGTGGGCGACAAGGGCGAGCTTTATCTGCACGAGCCGCCACTCAATATCGTCAGCGGCCACTGGCACACCGACAGGGTTCGCCCCGGCAGCAACATCCGTGAAATACGGTTCGTGCGCATGAGCGAAGCCAGCAGCCATATGTTCAGCGCCATGGCGGGCGACGGCATTTGGCAAACCGTCGCGCTGCCAAGGGAAGCCAGCACCGTCGCTTCCATTCACCTGGAACCTGTGCGTATTTGTCCCAACCTGGACGCCAGAAGATGCGTCCGCTAGATGCCCGAAAGGGCAAAACTTCAGCATCAACTTTTGACCACTCTATCAAGGAGCACTTCATGGATATCTTCAAAAGCGCATGGCGCTTGAGCGGCAGGATTGGAGCAGCCGTCTTGTTCGCCGCACTGGCGGTGACACAGCTTCACGCCCAGGAAGCCGTCGCACTGCCAACTGGCGTGACGCGTGTACAGACGGTCGAGGGCATCACGGAATACCGTCTCACGAACGGCCTCAAGGTGCTGCTTGCGCCCGATGTGGCCGACGACCGTGTCCACGTGAATCTGACTTACATGGTCGGATCGCGCCACGAAGGTGCGGGCGAGGGCGGCATGGCGCACTTGCTTGAGCACCTGATCTTCAAGGGCACACCCACCACGCCCAATGCCCACACGGCGCTACGCGAACATGGGTTCACGTACAACGGCACCACGGCAGACGACCGCACCAACTACTTCGCCACCTTTGCCTCGAACCAGGAATCGCTCGACTGGTATCTTGGGTGGCAGGCCGACGCCATGGTCAACAGCTTCATCGCGAAGAAGGACCTGGACA
>CAILZB010000063.1 GCA_903838565.1 uncultured beta proteobacterium
CTACCTGCCTGCTGCTGGCTCCAATACGCCGATCATGAAATGGCTCCATTACGGCGATCACGCCGTGGCTCCATTACGCCGGTCATGGACTGGATCCTATACGCCGATCACACAATGGATCCTATATGCCGGTCGGTGACAGTCGTCGCTGGACACCCCAGCGTCACGGCAGCCGGGTCTTTTCCATCGCCGGCGAATAGAAGGAATGGTTGTTCTTGCCATTCACCTTCACGTGGTACATCGCCACGTCGGCGTTGCCAATGAGTTCTTCGGCCGAGTCGCCATCGGTGGGGTAGACCGCAATGCCGACGCTGGCCGAGATCTGCAGCGGGAAACCCGCCAGTCGAAACGGCGGGCTCAGGCACTCGACCAGTTTGTGCGAGATGCGCGCCGCATCCTCCCGGTCGTGCAGTTCCGACAGCAGCACCGTGAATTCGTCGCCGCCGAAACGCGACAGCGTGTCGCAGCTGCGCAGGCAGGCCTTCAGGCGCAGGGCCACCTGCTGCAGCAGTTGGTCTCCCACCACATGGCCCAGGGTATCGTTCACACGCTTGAACCGGTCCAGATCCAGGAACAGCACCGCCAGGCTGGAGGCGTTTCGGTGCGCCTGGCGCAGGGCCAGTTCCAGGCGGTCATTGAACAGCGAGCGGTTGGGCAGATTCGTCAGAGGGTCGTGGTAGGCCTGATGGGATATCTTCTCGCTGGCGCGTTTTTGTTCGGTGATGTCGCGGGCAACGCCATAGGTGCCCAGGGGGTTGTTCAGGTTCCAGTCAAAGCTCAGGGAGCCGTCAAGCTGGCTGGAAGCGCTGGTGAAGAGCTCATGGCTGAAAGTGCGGGCCTCGCCATGGCGCGATCTGAGCCTGAGTTCTACGCCGCCGCACGTGCGCCGGTCTCCGCGCGCATCGGCCAGAACCTGGCCGGCCCGCTCCACGTCGTCTTCGTGCACGAGCTCGAAGAAGTGCCTGCCCAGGACCTCCTCCCTGCAGTAGCCCAGCAATTGCTGCGCGCGGTTGTTGACGAAGGTGAATCGTCCCTTGTGGTCCAGCGTGTAGATGATGTCGGGCGAACTGTTCACCAGGTAACGGTGCGCCTTTTCCGAACTCTCCAGTCCTACGGCGGCGCGCTCGCCTTCGGCGTGCAGCCGGCGTTTGTGCAAGGCAGCGTCAACGGTCTGGTAGAGCACCTCGCGCGAATAGGGCTTGCGCAGAAAATCGCACGCGCCGCGCTTGAACGAGCCGATGGCAGCGTCAATTTCGACCGCGCCGCTGGCGACGATGACATGGGCGCGCGCGCGCTGGGTGTTCATGAAATCCATGACCGCGTGTCCATCCGCATTCGGCATGTGCAGGTCCAGGATCGCCAGGTCAAATGGCGCACGGCTCAGCTGCTCGATCGCTTCGCGCCCGCAGCTGGCCTTGGTCAGCGCGTAGCCCCGACCCTTGAGCAGGTCGTGCAGGCTGTTGAGCATGTTGGGTTCGTCGTCAGCCAACAGCACGCGCGGCGCGGCATTGGCGCTCGGTTCATGCGCGGGCATGACTGCTGCCGACGCTGTCAAGCTCGCTCCTGCAGTAGGTTCCGTGTCAGGAGACCCCGGGATTCACTGCAAGGCCGGCGATGCACGAGCACATCGCCGGGGCGCAGGTTGGCGCAAGACCATCGTGCCGATTGCAGAGCTGAGTCCATGGTGTAGAGAACCACGCAAATCGGTGGTCAGGTCCGGTGAAGGCTGGATGCTACACCTTTGCCTAAATGCCAGCATTGCCCCTTGGGGCAATGCTGGAGGAGGTCGGCGTCGGCCGCACGGGGGATGGCGCGGTGCCGTCCCTCAGGCCACCCACTTCACCATCCCGCTCCAGGCCGTGGCCAGCACCACCAGGCCGAAGGCGATGCGGTAATAGGCAAACGACACGAAGCTGTGCGTGGCGACGTAGCGCAGCAGCCAGCGGATGCACAGCCAGGCGCTGATGAAGGACACCAGCAGTCCCACGCCAAACAGCGGCAGATCGGCCATGGACAGCAGCGCGCGCTCCTTGTACAGGCTGTACACGCCGGCGCCGATGAGGGTGGGGATCGCGAGGAAGAACGAGAACTCGGTCGCCACCTGGCGGCTCAGGCCCAGCAGCATGCCGCCGATGATGGTGGCGCCGCTGCGGCTGGTTCCCGGGATCATCCCCAGGCACTGCACCAGGCCCACCTTGAACGCGTCCATGGCGCTCATGTCGTCGATGCTCTGGATGCGCGGTGTGAGTTTGGCCTTCTTTTCCACCCACAGGATGATGAAGGCGCCGATGATGAAGGCGCCCGCGACCACGGGGGCGTTGAACAGATGGGTTTTGATGGTCTTGTAGATCAGCAGTCCCACCACGGCCGCGGGCAGGAAGCCGATGAACACGTTCAGCGCAAAGCGGCGGGCCTGTGGTTGCGTGGGCAGGGCCAGCACGGTCGCGCTGATCTTTTGCCAATACACCAGGATCACCGCGAAGATCGCGCCGGACTGGATCGCGATGTCGAACACCTTGGACTTGTCGTCGTCGAATCCCAGCAGCGCGCCGGTCAGGATCAGATGCCCGGTGGATGAGACCGGCAGGAACTCGGTCAGACCTTCTACCACGCCCATGATGGCGGCTTTGATGAGCAATGCAATATCCACAGAATCTCCGAAAAAGTTGAACGCGGGTCTCGCCCGCAAGGAAAATGAAGGCGCCGTTTCAGGCGACGCGGGCGCGAATCACGTGCGCCGCCGCCTGGATGGCAACGAGCACGGCCGCAGGCGGCACGTCCTGGACGTCGATGATGTTGTAGGCCAGGTCGGCGCGGCTCTTGTTCATCATGTCGATCACGTTCACCTGGTGCTCGGCCAGGATGGACAACACGTTGCCCAGCACACCCGAGACGTTGTCGTTGGAGAAGGTGATGCGCGAGGTGCCAGCAACGCGCGCCATGCTCACCGCGGGGAAGTTCACGGAGTTCGCGATGTTGCCGTTTTCCAGATATTCGATGAGCTGATTCGCCGCCGCCACGGCGCAGTTTTCTTCAGACTCTTCGGTGCTGGCGCCGATGTGCGGCATGGCGATGATGTCGCCGCGGCCCAGCATCTCGGGTTCCGGAAAATCACATACGTAGCGGCTCAGTCGGCCCTGGTCCAGCGCGCGCAGCACGGCCGCCGGATCGACGATGGTTTCGCGCGCGAAGTTCAGCAGGATGGCGCCCTTCTTGATTGAGCCCAGCGCGTCTTCGTTGATCATGTGGCGCGTCGCGTCCATGGCCGGAACATGCAGGCTGACGTAATCGGAGCGCGCCAGCAGCGAGGGCAGGTTCTCCATGCGCGTGACCGCGTTGGACAGTCGCCAGGCGGCGTCGATGGACAGCGCCGGATCAAAGCCCAGCACCTTCATGCCCATGGCCAGCGCCATGTCGGCCACCATCGAGCCGATGGCGCCCAGACCCACGATGCCCAGCGTCTTGCCCTTGAGCTCGCCGCCGGCAAAGCGCGCTTTTTCCTTTTCCAGCAGCGCCGACATCTCGGCCGCGTCGCGCATGTGGGTGAGGGTCTGCACATAGGCGATGCCGGGCAAGATGCCGCGCGTGGCCAGCATCATGCCCGCCAGCACCAGCTCCTTCACGGCGTTCGCATTCGCTCCGGGCGTGTTGAAGACCACGATGCCTTGTCTGCCGTACTCGGCCACGGGAACGTTGTTCACGCCGGCGCCGGCTCGGGCCACGGCCAGCAGCGAGGGCGGCACGGCCATGTCATGCAGCTTCTGGCTGCGCAGCAGGAAGGCGTCGGGATGCGCGATGTCGCCCCCCACCTCGAAGCGCTGGCGTGGAAACTGTTCCAGCCCCTTGACCGAAATCTGGTTGTAGGTGCGAACCTTGAACATGGACTCTGGCTCCGTGCAGGTGAGGCTCAGACCTGAACCTGGGCGCTGACCTGCTGGTAGGCCCAGGTCAGCCAGGGCAGCAGCGCCTCAAGGTCGCTGGACTCTATCGTGGCACCGCACCAGATGCGCAGGCCTGCCGGCGCGTCCTTGTAAGCGCCGATGTCGTAGGCCACGCCTTCGGCTTCCAGCAGCTTGGCCATCTTCTTCACCTGGTCTTCGGCCAGCTTCAGCGTCAGGCACACGCTGGTGTTGGAACGCGTGGCCGGGTCCTTGGCAAGAAACGAGATCCAGTCGTTGGCGGCGACGAAGTCGGAGATCACCTTGAGGTTGGCCTCGCTGCGCGCCATCGTGGCCCGCACGCCGCCGAGGCTCTGCACCCACTGCAGTGCGTCCAGGTAGTCCGACACGCACAGCATCGAAGGCGTGTTGATGGTCTCACCCTTGAACAGGCCTTCGGTGAGCTTGCCGCCCGAGGTCATGCGAAACAGTTTCGGCATGGGCCACGGTGGCGTGTAGCTCTCCAGTCGCGCCACCGCGCGCGGGCTCAGGATCAGCATGCCGTGCGCGCCTTCCCCGCCGAGCACTTTTTGCCAGGAGTAGGTGATGACGTCGAGCTTGTCCCAGGGCAGTTCCATGGCGAACACGGCCGAGGTCGCGTCGCAGATGGTCAGGCCGGCGCGGTCGGCGGGAATCCAGTCGCCGTTGGGCACTTTGACGCCTGAGGTCGTGCCGTTCCAGGTGAACACCACGTCGTTGTCAAAGTTGACTTTCGTGAAATCGCAGATGTCGCCGTAAGCGGCTTCCATCTTGCGCACGTTCGGCAGCTTGAGCTGCTTGACGATGTCGGTGACCCAGCCGGAGCCGAACGACTCCCAGGCCAGCACGTCCACGCCGCGCGGCCCCACCAACGACCACAGCGCCATCTCCACGGCACCGGTGTCCGAGCCTGCCACCACGGCCACGCGGTAGCCTTCGGGCAAGCCCAGAATGCGCGCGGTCTCGGAGCAGCACAGGCCCAGCGCCTTCTTGCCCAGCGCCGAGCGGTGCGAGCGACCCAGCGTGTCGAGCTGCAGCTTGGCGACGTCATAGCCCGGGCGCTTGCTGCAGGGGCCGGAAGAAAAATTGGGATTCTTGGGTTTGACCGTGGGTTGCATGGCGGTGTCCGTCAACGTGAAGTGAGGTGGAGAAATGGAATGGTTGAGCATCGCGTGCATGCCCGACCGGCGCAAATGGGGAAAAGTCGAAACGATTGTAGCGAGCGAATAGCGGCGCCATCAGCGCTTCATCACCACGGCGGGAAGGTCCAGCGCCTTGACCTGCTGCGCCGCGGAGCGGGCGTCCGCCAGGTTCTTGTACGGTCCGACCCGGATCAGCAGCAGCGCTCCGGAGGCGGTCTGCACCGTGTTGCTGTGCACCGGCAGTCCTGCCGCCTCCAGCTTGTCGTAGGCGCGGCTGGCGTTCTTCTCCTGTGCGAACTGGCCAACCGCCACGATGAATTTGCCGGTCTTGCTGGCGACCGCTGCGGCCGAGGCAGGCACCTTGGGCGCCGCCGGCGCCTTGCGCTGTGCTGCCGATTGCGCAGCCGATGCCGCCGGTGCCGGCACGGGCGGGACCGCGGTGGCGGGGGCCGACGCTGGCGCACTTGGCGCAGAGGCCATTGGCAGCGGGGCCTTTGGCACACTGGCTGCAGGCGCGGGCGCGGACGCGGACGGCACCGGCGCACTGGCCGCCTGCGGGGCCGCAGCGGCGAAAGCCGCACTCGCGGGCGTTGCCGGGGCGGCTGCGGGGACGGCGCTGGCGGCGAGCACCGGGCCTTGCGCCGCCTGATGAGGCAACGACTTGACTCCCATGGGTCCGAGCACGCCGCTGGCAGCGAGCAGCCACGCGGCGATGGCGCCATTGAAGAGCCAGGCCGCACAGGCCACTCCAGCCGCAACCCAGGTGCGCCGCCAGCGGCTGGAATGGGCGGCCAGCTGCTCACAGGTCTGGCGTATGTCGGCTGCGGCCACCAGCGCCTGCGTCACGCGCCGATTGCAGTGCCGGTAATACACGGCATTGGCCCACAGCGGCGGCAACAGCGCCAGCGCCAGCAGATACAGCGCGAGCAGCGACCAGAGCATTTCCGGCGAACTGCCGAAGATCAGCGGCAGCACGCCGAACAGCGCCAGTGCGGCGGTCAGCGCCAGCGCGGCAAAGGCCAGCGCCTGGGTCCACATGCGGCGAAACGCGAGCCAGCCCAGCGTGACGAACAAGGCCGGCCAGTGCCAGGTGATGCCCGCCTTGCCCGCGGCGTCAAAGCGGGCGAAACGTTTCAGGTAGTAGTCGGTGTGCACCGGGCCGATCAATGCCTGGTACAGCGTCGCGGTCAGCGGCTGTTCGGCCTGGGCGCTGGCACCGATCTCAGGGCTCAGCGGATCCGGATCCGTGGCGGCCAGCGCGGCACCGCAAACCTGGCAGGAGCCTGTCGGTTCAAGGTTGATGTTTCCGCACTGGGTGCAACGCATGCTCGAATCTCCTGTCGCTGGGGTTTTGCAGTGGCGCATGTTACCCCGAGACGGAGCCGCCACTGGCGCTGCGCCCAAGGCGTTTGGCGCCGCCAGCGCCACATCTCGTCGCCTGGCGCTGGCGGCGGTGGCTCGGCTGCCCCACAGTCCGACCCATCACCGAAACCCAAGGACACCGCCATGTTGAATCAAATTCTCTCCCATACACCGCGCTGGGTCTGGCTGCTGCTGTTGGCCCTGCTCGCGCTGGGCCTGAGTCAGACGCGCCAGCGCAGCGCTTCGCTCAGGCGCATCACGCTGCTGCCGCTGGCCATGGTCGGCTTGTCGCTCTCGGGAACGCTCAGCGCCTTCGGTGCGCAGCCGCAGACGCTGCTGCTCTGGCTGCTGGCCGCCGGCGCGGCGGCGGCGCTGCTGATGCAAGGTGCGCTGGCGGACAATACCCACTACGACGCCGCAACCCGCCGCTTCAGTCTGCCGGGAAGTGGGGTGCCGCTGGCGCTGATCCTGGGGATCTTCGCGATCAAATATTTTGTCGGTGCCGCCACCGCGATGCAGCCCGGGTTGGCGCATGAACCGCTGTTTGCCGCATTCTTCACGCTGCTCTACGGTGCTTTCAGTGGCGTCTTTGTGGCCCGTGCGGCGCGCCTTTGGCGGCTGGCGCTGCGGCCGGACAGCGCCAGCGCTTCGCCCTTGGCCGCCTGAGCCATGCGAGGCGCGCAGCGTGCCAACGGCGCCCACGCAAGCTGGAGCGCCGTGCGGGCGGCAGGTCGCTGCGTTGAGTTTTTTCGGCGACACTTGACTCAAGCAGAATAGCGCGAAGAAACCCAGCCCATCATGTCCACCCGCCCTACCCGCCGACTTCCATTTTCCTGGCGTGCGCTGGCGCGCCACGGCTTGCAAAACCTTGGCATCAACACACTCATCGCGGTGGTGCTTTGGGCGGCGTCGTCGGGACACAATTTCGTCGCGCAGTGGGTGTATTCGGAGGCCATCGGGCTGTCGATCTGGCTCATCATCGACAACGGTCGATTTCTCGTGGATCGGGATTCTCCCATTGGCTGGCCGCGTGGCTGGCGCGGACTTGCACTGGTGGCTTTTGGCATCGTCATGGGCAGCGTGTTGGGCACGATGATCGGCGACGCCTACGCGCACCAGCAGAGCTGGGTGCGGATTTTTGCCAGCGGCCAATCCGCCGCCGCCGTGTTCCTGATGTCGTTTGCCATCGGCGGCGTCATTTCCTACCATTACTATGTGCGCGGCAAGAGCGCCTACTACGAAGCCGAGCTGGGCGTGATCCGGGGCCACGCGGCAGAAGCCCAGCTCAAGCTGCTGCAGTCGCAGCTGGAGCCGCACATGCTGTTCAACACGCTGGCGAATCTGCGGGTACTGATCAACGCCGATCCGGTCCGCGCCACGCAGATGCTGGACCGGCTCATCGCCTACCTGCGCGCCACGCTCAGCGCCTCGCGCGCCACCACGCATGCTCTGGGCGCCGAGTTCGAGCGACTGCAGGACTTCCTGGAACTGATGAGCGTGCGCATGGGGCCGCGCTTGCGCTATACGCTGGAGCTTCCCGACGAATTGAGCGATCTTCCCGTGCCGCCCCTGCTGCTGCAGCCGCTGGTGGAAAACAGCATCAAGCACGGTCTGGAGCCCGGCGTTGGCGGCGGCAGCATTCGGGTGCAGGCACAGCGCCGCGGGGACAGTCTGCTGCTGACAGTGAGCGACACCGGTGTGGGCTTGGGCGACGGTCCGATACAGGAAACCGGCTTTGGTCTGACCCAGGTGCGCGAGCGCCTGGCCACGGCTTACGGCGGCGCGGCGACGCTGGAACTGCTCGCCAGCGATCCGGCAGGAACCGTGGCCCGCATCACCTTGCCGCTGAAATCATGAATGCCACACCCACGGCGCTGATCGCCGAAGACGAGCCGCTGCTGGCGCAGGCGCTGCAGGCCGAGCTGGCGCAGGCCTGGCCCGAGCTGCGCGTGCTCGCTGTCGTGGGCGACGGCGCCTCGGCCGTGTCTGAAGCCTTGCGCCTGGTGCCTGACGTGCTGTTCTTTGACATCCGCATGCCCGGCATGAACGGCCTGGAAGCCGCGGTCGCGCTCGCCGACGAATGGGACACGGCTGCGAAGCCGTTTCCCTCGCTCGTGTTCGCCACGGCCTACGACCAGTACGCGCTGCAGGCGTTTGAAGCGCAGGCCGTGGACTACCTGCTCAAGCCGGTGCAGTCCGCGCGCCTGGCAAAGACCGTGGCCAAGGTGCAGGCCGCATTGGCGCAGCGCGTGGTCGCAAGCGCATCGCTGGCGCAGATGGAAGTGACGCTGTCGCAGCTGCGCGCGCTGCTGGGCGCGGGCGGCGCGGTCAGCGCCGCCGCGCCGCTGCAGCTGCTTCAGGCCAGCAGCACCACGGCCGCGGGGACGACGATACGCATGGTGCCGCTGGCGGAAGTGGTGTACTTTGAGGCGGCCGACAAATACCTGCGCGTGCTCACTTCCAAACAGGAGCATCTGATCCGCACGCCGCTGAAGGACTTGCTGGCGCAACTGGACATGCACAGCTTCTGGCAAATCCACCGCGGCACCGTGGTGCGCGCCAGCGAGATCGAATCGGTGCTGCGCGACGAGTCCGGCAAGCTCAGCCTGAGCCTGCGCGGCCGCACCGAACGCCTGGCCGTGAGCCGGCTGTACGCGCATCTGTTTCGTGCGATGTAATGGGGGCTGTCCAAAAACTTCATCAGTTGAGTACAGAGCAGGTTATTGGGGTCAGACGCCAATTTTGCTGCGGCGCAAAGCGCCACACCCTGCGGGGGAGCCGAAGGCTCGGCGAATTTGGACTCTGACCCCAAAAACCTCTGTCCCACAAAGGAATCATGAATACCATTGAATCTTTCTCTCCCAGCTACGCCAGCGCCCGCGCCAAATTTCTGCAGGCCGCCAGCGCGGTGGGCGCACGCGTTGAGTCGCACGTCCATCCGCTTCCCGGCCGCGACGGCGAAACGCTGGCGATGGACGTCGCGCTGGACGGCTCGCCGGATGCCGACCGGCTGCTGATCGTGAGCAGCGCCTGCCACGGCGCTGAAGGCTATTGCGGCAGCGGCGTGCAAGTGCACGCGCTGCACGATGCGGCCTGGCGCGCCCAGGCCGCGGCCCAGGGCGTGGCCGTGCTCTACATCCACGCGCTGAACCCGTATGGCTTCTCGCACATCCGGCGCGTGACGCACGAAAACGTCGACATCAACCGCAACTTTCAGGACTTCAGCCAGGCTCTGCCGGCGAACCCGGCCTATGCCGAGCTGCACGCGCTGCTGTTGCCTGAGGTGTGGCCGCCCAGCGCCGAGAATCAGGCCGCGGTCGACGCCCACATTGCCCGCGTCGGCATGAAGGCGTTTCAGGCGGCCGTGACCTCGGGCCAGCACGAATTCGCGCAGGGCCTGTTCTTTGGCGGAACCGAGCCGACCTGGAGCAACCGCACGCTGCGCCAGGTGCTGCGCGACCATGGATCGCGCGCCAGTCGCATCGCCTGGATCGACCTGCACACGGGTCTGGGGCCCAGCGGCGTGGGCGAGCGCATCTGCGCCTGCCGCGACGACCCGGTGGCGCTGGCGCGCGCCCGCGCATGGTGGGGCAGCGAAGGCGCCACGCCGGTGACGTCGATCTACGACGGAACGTCCACATCAGCCCTGCTCACGGGCCTGATGTGGAACGCCATTTATGAAGAGTGCCCGCAGGCCGAGTACACCGGCATCGCGCTC
This sequence comes from uncultured beta proteobacterium, assembly GCA_903838565.1. GTDB lineage: Bacteria > Pseudomonadota > Gammaproteobacteria > Burkholderiales > Burkholderiaceae_C > CAIKVZ01. The sequence goes on from CAILZB010000063.1 coordinate 10,140, forward strand.
GAATATGGCACCGTGCCGATGGAGCGCGTGATCCCTGCGCTGCGCGCCGAGCAGTGGCTCACGCTGCATCCGCGTGCGCCTCAGGAGCAGGCGCGGCGCATCAAGCAGGAATTGCTGGACGCCTTCTTCACCGACACCGACGCCTGGAAGACGCAGATCGTCGATCAGGCCAGCGCCGCGCTGTTGCAGGCGGTGCAGGGCCTGGCGGCGCGGCGCTAATTCGGTATCAGCAGCGGCGCAGGCTTGGCGCTGGTGGCGAGTTCGACGCCGCTGCGCAGCACCGCCACCTCGTCGCTGAGGATGTGCACGGCTTCGAGCAGCAGCACGTCCTTGGCGTCTTTTTGCGCCTTTTCACTGGCCAGTTCGTGCGCCAGATTGCGCTCGTTGACCTGCAGTCCGTCATCGCTGCGCGCCCTTTTCAACGCCGCCGCTGCGGCCCTGGCCGCGCCCTCCTGCGGCGACGTCGTGCCGGCGTCGGCAGCCAGCTCGCGCGCCGCCATGCGCGCCTCCTGTTCGTCGCGCTCCTTGCGGCGTTCAGCTTCGTTCAGCGACACCAGGTTCTTATTGCGCGCCAGCTGGAAGCGGGCAATGTCTTCCTGCAGGTCGTTGAAGTCGCGGTCATTCTTCACGCGCTCGGCGTGCCGCGTGGACAGCAGCGGCAACACGCCGTCGAGCTTGCCCACCGGCGCATAGTTGGCGGCGCGAATTTGCGTCCAGGGCAGGGCGTTGTCAAAGCTCGATTCGCCAAACTCCGAGGGGTCGGACGCATCGGGGAACGGGATATCCGGCACGACGCCGCGCAGCTGCGTCGTGCCCCCGTTGACGCGAAAGAACTGCGCCACGGTCATCTTCACTTCGCCCAGCAGCGGTTTCTCGCTCTTGGCGATCTGATCGAGGTTGACCATGGTCTGCACCGTGCCCTTGCCAAAACTGGGTTCGCCCAGTATCAGTCCGCGCCCGTAGTCCTGGATGGCTGCGGCAAAGATCTCCGACGCCGACGCCGACCCTCGGTTGATCAGCACGGCCAGAGGGCCGTCCCAGACGATGCCGGCCCGGGCGTCGCGCTCGACCGAGATCTCGCCCCGGGCATTGCGCTGTTGTACCACCGGACCCTTGCCCACGAACAGCCCGGTGAGTTCGACCGCTTCCACGAGGGAGCCGCCGCCGTTGTTGCGAAGATCCACCAGCACGCCGTCGACCTTGTCCTTTTTCAGTTCGGCCAGCAGCTTGACCACGTCGCGCGTCGCACTCTTGTAATCGCCGGCACCGCTTTGGCGGGCCGCGAAATCTTCGTAGAACGAAGGCAGCGAGATCACGCCGATGCGGCGCAAAACGCCTCCCTCATCGATCGTGTGCACGGTCGATTTGGCCGACTGCTCCTGCAGGCTGATGGTCTTGCGCACCAGCGACACCAGCTTGTGCTGGCCGTCGGGCCCGGCGTCGGCCGGGATCACGTCCAGGCGCACGACCGAGTCCTTGGCGCCGCGAATGAGTGCCACGGTGTCGTCCAGGCGCCAGCCCAGCACGTCGGCCATGACGCCGCTTTCGCCCTGGGCCACGCCCACGATGCGGTCGCCAACCTTGAGCTGGTTCGACAGGCTGGCCGGCCCGCCGGTCACCAGCTCGCGGATGGTCGTGTACTCGTTCACCTCGGACAGCACGGCGCCTATGCCCACCAGCGAGAGCCGCATCGAGATGTCGAAATCCTCCGCGGCTCGTGGCCCCATGTAGTTGGTGTGCGGCTCGATCGCCATGGTGTAGGCGTTCATGTAAGTCTGAAACGCGTCCGCGCTCTTGGTGCGGGCGATGCGCTTGAGGAAGTTCTCGTAGCGCTTGTCCAGTATGTCGGCGATGCCCTTGTCGTCCTTGCCGGCCAACTTGAGGCGCAGCCAGTCGTTCTTGACACGCTTGCGCCAGAGCTCGCGCGCCTGCTCGTCGGTCTGCGCCCAGACCTGCTTGTCGCGCGCGTACTGGTAGCTTTCGAGCGCCGCAAAATCAAAGCCCTGCTGCAGCAGCGTTCGCGCGTAGACAAAGCGCTCGGCTGCGCGCTGTTCGTACAGGTTGAAGATGGCAAAGGGAACGCTCAGGTCCTCCTTCAGGATGGCGTCGCCCAGGCGGTTTCTGTGCACCGACAGGCGGTCCACGTCGGACTGGATGAAGAACAGTTTTTCGGGGTCCAGCGTCTTGAGGTACTGATCGAAGATCTTCGCCGACAGCGCCTCGTTCAGTGGCTGGGCCTTGTAGTGGTAGCGCGAGAGCAATTCGGCCGTCAAGTGCGCCGCCTGGGCCTCTTGCTGTTCGGGCTTGAGCTCGGGCGCATAGGGCGATGCCGCGCTCGGCACCGCGCCCCGCGCCGCCAGGGCGAGGGCCAGAACTAACCAGAGCAGTTTCTTTTTCATGGCGGTCATTCTTGCAGGCAAGGATGTTCATCTGTGTCGGGAGTCGTGGATTTCAACACACAAGCCGCTTGCCGCGCGCAAAGCCATGCAAAGCCTTGTAAACAACTGCGTCAAGGTGAAAGCTAGAACGACCACACGCCCCGCAGGTAGGCCTGGCGGCGCACCGGCAACTGCGCCAGCACCGCGCCGGCGGGCCCGCCATAGGCGCGTGCGCCGCCCTGCAACTGCACGCGGTCGCCTTTCCACAGCAGTGCGGCCGTGGCCGCGTGGCCGCCGTCGGCGGGCTGATACAGCATGTCCAGCGTGGGCTGCCAGGCCTCATGCTCCCAGCTCAGGCGCAGGTAGAGGTTGCTGCGGCGCAGGCTGCTGGCGGCGCTGAAAGCGTCGGCCTGCCACGCCAGATTGCCCGCAGCCGCGCTGGCTGGCGCGCCCAGGGTCGGCAGTTTCTCCAGCAGGGCGTTGCGCGAGCCCCAGGCGGCCCACTGGCTGTCGGACAAGGCCGTGCCGTCCCACCAGGCTTCGGCCAGCACGCCGAGCTGGCTCTCGTTCGTCCAGGTGCCGCCGATCAGCGCCTGCAGCGGATGCGCCACGCTCGCCGCGCCCCAAGGATCGGTGTGGACCAAGCCGGTGGCATTCGAGTTGACGGCCAGGCTGTCGGCGCGCTTCATCCAGCGCGCCGAGGCGTGCAATTCCATCGCGTCGCTGGCGACCCAGGCCACGGCCGCGCCCGCACTGCCACCGGTATGAGCGCCCAGGCGCGCAAAGCCATGCCAGTCCACGCTGCCCTGATGCCGGTACATACGCGCTGCCAGCGCTGGCTCCTGCGAGCCGGTCTGAGCCCGCGGCCGGGTCGGATTGACCCAGACCCAGGACCAGGCGGTGTCGGCATCAAAATGTTCGGCCATCAGCACCGGTCGCCCTTCATCGAGTGTGCTGACCAGCGTGCGGCGAACTTCCTGCTGCACCACGTCATTGGGCCGGAAGGCATAGCCCACATCCCAGGCCACGATTTTTTTACCGGCGCTGAACTGCCAGGCACCCGCGTCGTGCGTGGCCACCAGCTCGTTGAACCAGGCCCGGTTTTGCGTGGTCACACCGCGCTGGGTCTGCTGCTGCAGCGTGGCGCTGGCATTCCAGCCCTTGCCGCTGCCGTGTAATTCCACCGCCAGCGTGGCGCCGTCGCCGGGCGCTGCGACGGTGCCGGGAAGCAGCCTGTCGGCCGCAGCCAGAGGCCCACCGCTGCTGGCTTGGCGTTGGTCCCACTGCAGCCGGATCTGGCCGCTGAGGGGCGGCGCAGGGCTTTCAGTCTGCGCTGCGGCAGCGCCGGCGAGCACGAGCGCGATCGCGCCCCAGGTCAGGTGTCGCATGGTCTAGTCCAGCGATGGGTTGCGCACCAGGAACATGGGGTTGAGCCACTCGGGCGGAACCTGCCTGTCCTTGCGGCTCAGATAGCGCACATGGGTGGTCTTGTGGTTGCTCACCTGATCGCTCAAGACCATCTCGGTCACCATCGTCGGGGCGAAGGGCTTGTCCATGACAAAGCGCGCCTGCTTGGCCAGCTTGTCCGAGAGCACATACAGGTCGGCGCGCACCGGCTCGTGCCGCGTCTTGCCCATCCACAGCTCGATGCGCTGGTAGGTCACGCCCTTGCGCAACGCGGCCAGGCTCAGGTGCAGGCAGGTGGGCTTCGCAGCGCTGGACTCCGCCGGGTCGCAGGGCTCTTCGCCCACCAACTTGCCGCTGTAGTCCTCGGCCCAGCTCATGGTGGCGATGTCGCCGGTGGAGGCGTCACCGAGCAGCTTTTGCATCGGCGTGATGCGCAAGGGGCGCTGGCTCTCGGGCATGAGCAGCCAGAAATCGTCACCCAGCATCAACACCTTCTGGCCCTTTTCGGCCGGGCTTTGCATCAGCACCAGCGACTGGCGCCTGGCCTGGGCGAATACCTTGTAGCGGCGCTCCTTGTCGGGCGTGCCGTCGGCGTTGACGACGTTGATCTGGGTCTCGACCTGGAGGTTGTCCGAGCTCATGCGGAACTTGTCGGTGGCCTTGAGCAGGGCGCCCACGTCCTGGGCTTGAGCGGCGAAGGCAGTGAGTGCGAGGGCGAAAAGAAGAGTGGTTTTCATGTGTGAGCCAATGCGTCTACGACGGCCATATGCACTGTTCGGCGGGCGACCCAGGCCGAGGCGGCCATGGTCAGGGCGATCATGGCGGCGATCGTCACCAGATACATCAGCGGGTCGATGCTGATGTTCAGCGGGTAACCGACCGAACGTCCGGGCGGCGGCGGCATGGACACCGGCACGATGAACAGGAACAGCGACACCGCCAGCGCGATCAGCGAGCCGGCCAGCGCGCCCACGCCGCCCAACACCATGCCTTCGAGCGACAGCGTGGTCAGCAGCTGCCCCGGCAGCGTACCCAGCGCGCGCAGCGTGCCGATTTCACGGGTGCGCTCGATGATGGCCATGGACATGGCGTTGGTCACGACGAAGACCACGATCACGCCGATGATCAGCCCCAGGGCACCGAAGATGCGGTTGTACAGGTCGCGCACCGACTTGTAGAAGAAGGCCTGGTCTTCCCAGGTCTGCACCGTGAGTTTCGGATACGCGCTGGCGAGACGCGCCTGCGTCGGCAGCGTCTGCTCCATGCGTGCCAGAAAGACCCCCAGGCGTGACACTTTCTGGGTGTTCAGCAGCTTTTGCGCGGTCGCGATGTCGGCGTAGATCAGGCGCTTGTCGATCTCGGGCGTGCCGGTAGAGAACACGGCTTTCACGCGCACGTCCAGCGCGTTGAGCGCGCCGTCGGCGGTGCTCGCCAGCAATGTCAGACTGCTGCCCGGCGTGGCCTTGAGGTTGCGCGCCAGCGCCTCGCCCAGCATTACTTCGGCCTCCTTCGCGCCGCTGGCCAGCACCTCTCCCGATTTGATCGTGAGGAACGGCCCCTTCACCGAGAACTCGCTGTCGGGCTCCACGCCCAGGCCCATCATCACCACCGACTTGTCGCCGTTGCTGATCAGGCCGCTGAACTCCACCCGAGGCAACACGGCGCGCACCGCCGGATCCGCCAGCAACTGGCCGCGCAATGCGTCCGCATTCTCCAGGCCATGCTGCAGCGGCGTCTCCTCGTCCTGGGTGAACTGCTCCGGCTGGCCCAGTACCAGGTGTCCGGAGTCGCGCGCGGCCGCTTCGGCCAGCGACTCGTAGGTGAACAGCGCAAAGCCTCCGGCCAGCAGGATGCCCGCCGTGCCCAGGGCAGCGATTGACACCGTCACCAGCGAGCGGCGCCGGTTGCGCAGCGTGTTGAGCAGCGCAAATTTCAACCACATCAAGTTCATACCAATCTCCCATCCAAGAGCGCCAGCACGCGGTCGCAGCGGCCGGTGAGGCGGCTGTCGTGCGTGGCAATGACAAAGGCCGCGCCCTCGGCATGGCCGAGTTCGCGCATCAGGTCCAGCACCTGGTCCGCGGTGTGCGAATCCAGGCTGGCGGTGGGCTCGTCGGCGATCACCAGGCGCGGGCGTTTCACCAGTGCACGCGCTATCGCGACGCGCTGGCGTTGCCCGCCCGAGAGCGCGTCGGGCCGGTGCTGTGCATGCTCCAGCAAGCCCACGGCCTTGAGCTGGGCGGCCACACGCTCGCGCCGCTCCGCCGCGGGCACGCCGGCGATGAACAGCGGGTAGTCCACGTTCTCGGCCACGGTCATCACCGGCACCAGGTTGAAGTTCTGGAACACGAATCCCAGTGCGTCGCGGCGCAGCAGTGTGCGCTGGATTTCGTCCAGACCGTTGACCTGCTGTCCGCTCAAAACGATCTCGCCCGAGTCGGGTGTGTCGATGAGTCCGCACAGATTCAGGATCGTGCTCTTGCCGCTGCCCGAAGGTCCGGTGAGCGCCAGCAGTTCGCCGCGGCGCACCGCCAGGTCCACGCCCTGCAGCGCGGGGATGACGTGCTCGCCCAGGTGGTAGGTTTTGTGTACGCCGTGCAGTTCCACCACGGCATTCGAACTGGACGCGTTCATGACGGCAGCTTGGCGAGTTGGGCGCGGGCGGCATCGGCCTGCGGCGCGTTGGCCTGGATCACCAGAGTCAGATACTTGCGTGCCTCGTCGATGTGCTTGTCATTGGTAGCAACGGTAGCGGCCTTCATCCACACATTGCCCCGAAATCCCAACGGCGCGCTGACCAGCAAGGGGCTGGACAAGACCTCGTTCAGCAGCCGGGTGCCACGCGTGCCGCGGTTCATGAAACCGGGCACACCCAGAAAGGTGCTGGCAGCGACAAAGCGCACCTCCAGTGCCGCGGGCACGCCGCGCTGCAGGGGGGCGTCGTGCGCCGGCGTCAGCAGCGCCAGCGCCTTGTCCAGCAGCGCCATGCCGTCTTCGGCGTAGCCCATCTTCTTCCAGGGCAGCAGCGTGGTGTTGGCCTTCATCGAGGTGGCAGCACCCGCGTAGGCCATCAGCACGGGATTGCCCGGCTCAGCCTTGAGCAGGGCGGTGAAGGCTTCGGCGGACCTGACGATGCTGCCGTCGTCGCCCTTGCTGGCCTGCATGAACAGCTCGAATGCCGGCTGAAACTGGGCTTCGGGAATGGCCCAGACGCTGCTGGCGAATACTAAAGAGGCGATGGCGGTCGCTGCGCGACGGCCAATTTTGAAAGCGCGTAAAAGCGGCATGGGTGGCTCCCGTGAACGTTGAACAAGTGGCTGATGCAGCGAACTGTAGTCAAGGCATTTCGGGTGCGCAGCCGTCCTGAGACGAAATGCGCCGTGGCAGCGCGAAAGGCTGCCCAGCGGGAGTGAAGTGACGCCGCCTCGTGGAAGCTGCGGCGCATTTCGGCGCAGGCGGATTGATCAGCCCACCCGGTAACTGTGCGGTGGGCCCCGCTGGCCGCGGGGCCCACCGGCGCTATCCTTCACGGCAAGGCGTATCAGTCTTTGCCGTAGTTGGGCGAACGGGGGCCATAGAGCATGCCATTGGGACGGCCCGGGGACAGGAGGCGAGCGGTGGTCACGCCGGCAATCCGGTGGCCTTGGTCCAGCGCCGATGCCATGACCTGCTTGACGATGGCCGAGATCAGCAAACCCGCCAGGCTCCCTTGCCCCTGGCTTTGCCCTTCCTCGCTGGATGCGGTAGCGGCGCCTGTCCACAGCAGTTTCCCCGTCTTCAAGTCGACCAGCTTGGCCTCGGCCGAAACGACCGTGGCACTGGTGATGACCTGGTACGTCGTACCGTACTTCGAGATCGTGATGTACAGGGCGGCATCCGCACCAAATATCTGCCGCAGCTTGTCCGCCGACGTGGCGTGCATATCCGTCGGCTGCGTCATGCCGTTTTCCTTGAAGGCTTCGGCCACCAGGGTCACGGGCAAGACGTAGTAGCCGGCTTCGGCCAGCGGCAAGGTGGCATACGACAGCATGCTGTAGGTCGCTTGAACTTCGGGCGAGTTGTTCACCGGCGGAAGCACCAGGATCGAGCGCGGGCGGCTGGCCTTGTAGTCCGTGTAGTCAAAGGGCGCATTCTTGGTGGCGCACCCCGTCATCGCGACGAGCGCCACAACCGCGCCCAGCACGGCGAAATGTCTTTTCAGATTCATGGCGTCGCCTTGTTCTTGAAATTGCGCAACAGGAAATCCATGAAGGTTTCCGATTCAGGGTACTGTTTCTTCTCGGCCTGCATCTGCAGGGCAAACTGGTCGAGCTTGCCCTGCTGGCCATACAGCAGACCCAGGTGCGCGTTGAAGCCCGGGGGAACCGTGCCGCCAGTGGCTTGGATCTTGCGCAGGTCTTCTTCCATGAGCTGCGTTTGCGCATCCGGGCTGAGCTTGTCGGCGCGGAAGTAGGCGTCCACATGGCTCTGATAGCCCTGCCATTGGTACAGCGAGGTGGGTTTGGTGGCGCAGCCGCCCAGCACGGCGCAGGCTAGCAGCACCACGGCCGTGGTTGATCGAAATGTAGACATGGTTTCTCCGCGATGTGAGCTGCGAACGTTCAAGGAGCCGGACGCCATGCGCCGCTGTCGATGCCCTGGACCAGGTGGTTCACGGCGTCGCGAATGGCGAGCTCCAGGACCTTGCCATTGAGCGTCGAGTCGTAGCCCGCGGTGCCGCCGAAGCCGATGACTTCACGTTCCGACAGGCTGAATTCGCCCGCGCCCTGGGACGAGTACACCACTTCCGAGGTCAGCGAATTCACGATGTTCAGGTTCACCTTGGCGTAGGCAATCTGTGTCTTGCCGCGCCCCAGAAGGCCAAACAGTTGCTTGTCGCCTACGTCCCTGCGACCAAACTCCGACACGTCGCCCGTGACCACGAACTCGGCACCCTTGAGGGTCTGCGCCTTCTTTTGAAGTGCCGCTTCTTCTTTGATTTCCGTCATGTTGGTGCGGTCCAGCACGCTGAAGCGGTGCGACTGCTGCAGGTGGGTGACCAAAATCGTCTGAGCCTGACCGCCCAGGCGGTCGACATTGTCGGAGAACACGCCGCGCATGAACGAGGAGCGGTTTTCAAATTTGCCCAGGGAAATGGCAACGCGAGGGCCGTTATAGACCTGGCCGGCAGATTCCACTTTCTGGATCGCCAGCGTTCTCGACTCCTCCTGGTGGGCACACCCCACAAGTGACAGAAGTCCGGTCAAGATCCATGGCAAATAGGCGTAGCGGTTGATAGTCAAGGGGTTCTCCTGATAAGCCTGCGTCGAATATTGAACGACTTGTCAAATCAACCAGGCAGGCTTGCCGACTTTATCAAATAAAGTGGCCGAAATTGTCGGATCGAGCGAATCTCTGGCGCCGCGCCCAAGTCGTGCACCATCGCCTCGACCAGCCGGCGCCGCCTCAGCTCAATTCAAGCAGCACCGGCTGATGATCGGAAGCGCGGGTTTGCGTGTTGACCTCGATGCGCTGGAGGCGTGGACGCAGGTCCGCGCTGGCAAACACGAAGTCGCAGCACACGGGCTCGGGCCCGTAGCGCCGGTCATACAGGCGGAAGGTCGGGTCGCGAGCCGCGTCGTCGCGCAGCACGCACCAGGCGTCAAGCAACGGCTTCGCGTCAGGAACCACCTGCTGGATGCAGGCGTACTCGGGGTCGCTGGGCTCGAAGTTGAAGTCGCCGCACAGCAGCGCGCTGCCCGTGTGGATCTTCTTCTGAAAAGGTCCCTCGCTTCCGTCGTCCAGCGGCGGCTGCGCTGCCTGCGCGCAGGCCTGAGCGTGAAGCTCGCGCAGCGCTAGCGTCTGCGCCATGCGCTGGCGCTTGGAATAGAACTCCAGGTGCGTGGTCATGACGCGCAGCGGGCCGGTTGCGGTGAGCACCGTGGCGCTGGTGCACATGCGCGGCATGGAGGCCACCGTGGCGTCGGCCGGATAGGGCAGGGCGTGGTGCTGCACCTGGGCCACGGGCAATCGCGTGGCGATCAGGTTGCCGAAGCGCTGGCGTTGTCCGCTGCGCCCCAGCTCATCCACGGCCGCGCCAAAGAAAACCTCGAAACCCGGCAGCAGATCGCGCTGGCGCGCCACCTGGTCGAAGCCGGCGTTGCCTGCGAGCTGCGGGTAATTGACGGCGACTTCCTGCAGGCACAGCACGTCGAAGTCGGCCATGGCGCGGGCCTCGCGCAGCACGCGCTCCACGCTCACGACGCCGTCGAGCCCGCAGAACCACTGCACGTTCCAGGTGATGAGTTTCATGCGTCAACTTTCATTTGATGCCGGCGCGCATGAAGCTCTGCACGAACTGGCGCTGGAACAGCAAAAAGGCGATGAGCAGCGGCGCCGATGTCATCAGCGTGGCGGCCGTGATGATGGACCAGTCCACGCCCTGATCCGTGCTCGAGAACACCTGCAGGCCCACCGTCAGCGGGCGCGAAGTGACGCTGTTGGTGATGATCACCGGCCACAGGAAGTTGTTCCAGTGAAAGCTCACCGACACCAGGGCAAAGGCGGTGTAGATCGGCTTGGCCAGCGGCACGTAGACGCGCCACAGGATCTGCAGCGCGCTCGCGCCTTCCACGCGTGCCGCCTCCACCAGTTCCTTGGGGATGCTCAGGAAGGTCTGGCGCAGCAGGAAGATGGCAAAGGCCGAGGCGAAGTAGGGCAGGCCCACGGCCAGCAGCGTGTCCACCAAACCCAGGCGCGCCATGGTCTTGTAGTTCTCCACCAGCAGGATGTCGGGCATGATCATCAGCTGCACCAGCACCAGCGCAAACAGCAGCCCCTTGCCGGGGAAGTCGTAGCGCGCAAAGGCGTAGGCCGCGAGCGTGCTGAGCAGCAGCTGGCTGCACAGGATCAGCGTCACCAGCAGTGTCGTGTTCAAAAAATAACGGGCGAAGGGCGCCGCGTCCCAGGCGCGGGAAAAGTTGTCCAGCGTGAGCGGCGCCAGCAGCTCGAAGCGCGTCGAATACTCGGACGGGTGAAACGCCGTCCACACGGTGTAGACCAGGGGCAATATCCACAGCAGCGCCAGCATCCAGGCGGCGAGCGTGTCGATGCGTCCGGGGTCGTTGTAGACCAGGCGCGTGGGTGCCGTTTTCATTGGTAATGCACCTTGCGGTCCAGCACGAAGAACTGGAACAGCGCCACGCTCGCCAGCACCGCCAGCAGCACCACCGTGAGCGCGGCGGCGTAGGCCGTGTCCCAGAACTTGAAGCCCACCTCGTACAGGTGGTACAGCAGCAGCGTGGAGGCGTTGTCGGGCCCGCCGCGCGTCAGCACCACCACGTGGTCCACCATGCGCACGGCGTTGATGACGGCGTTGATCATGACGAACAGCGTGGTCGGCATCAGCAGCGGCCACTGCACGCGCCGGAAGAAATACCAGCGCGACGCGCCCTCGATCGCCGCGGCCTCGCGCAGGCTCGGGCTCAAACTTTGCAGCGCCGCCAGGTAGAAGATCATGAAGAAGCCGGCCTCCTTCCATATCGCCACCAGCGTGATTGCGCCCAAGGCCGTGCTCTGGTCACCGAGCCAGTTGTGCGAGGGCAGGCCGAAGAAGCCGGTGATCTGCTCCAACAAGCCGTAACCCGGCGTATAGAAGAACAGCCAGATGTTGGCCACCGCAATCATGGGCAGCACCGTGGGCGTGAAGTAGGCCATGCGCAGAAAGCCGCGCCCGGCGATGCGCTCGTTCACCCACAGCGCCATCACCAGCGCCAGACCGATGGAAAACGGAATGGTCGCCAGCGCGAACCACAGATTGTTGCTGGCGGCCTTCCAGAACACCGGGTCGCCCACCATCATTTCGTAGTTCTCCAGCCCCACCCACACGCCGGCGCGACCGCCGCGGGGCGTGGAGTAGAAGCTGTCGATGAGCGTGGCCACCGCCGGGTAATGCGTGAACGCCACCAGCAGCACCAGCGCCGGCAACAGCAGCAGGTAAGCGTGCAGCGCCGAGGTGCCGGAGGTTCTGGAGTTCATGGGATCAAGGCGCCCCGGCGCTGTGGCTGGGGCGGTGCTCTCTTATTTGTAGCTTTTCAAAATGCGGTCGGCTTCCTTCTGCGCGTCGGCCATCGCCGCGGCGGGCGTCTTGGCGCCGGTGAGCGCCGCCTGCAACCCGTCGTTCAGCGCCTTGGTGACGCGCTGGTTGTCGTGCGTGGAGAACTCGGCGATCGAGAATGGCAGTTGATCGCGTGCCACCAGGGCCGGTGCGAACTCGCGGCCGTATTTGCGCAGCGTGTCGGTGCCGTAGGCGGCTTCAGACACGGCGACGTAGCCGGTCTCGATGCTCCAGCGCGCGGCGCGCTCGGGCTGCGTCACCCACTTGATGAACTTGAAGGCGGCTTCCTGCTGCGCCGGCGTGGACTTCTTGAAGATGTAGAAGTTGCCGCCGCCCGTGGGCGAGCCCTTGCGCTTGCCTGCCGGCAGCATGGCCACGCCGAAATCAAACTTGGCGTTGTTCTTGACGTTGGTGAGGTTGCCGGTGGTGGTCCACATCATGGCGACCTTCTTCTCGAAGAAGTCCTTGGGCGTCGTGCCCCATTCGACCACGCCCGTCGGGTGCACGCCCTGCTTGCCCAGATCGACCCAGTACTGCAGGGCAGTGATCACCTTGGGGTCGTCGAACTTCACCGCGTTGCCCGCGTCGTTGGCGAGGATCGCGTCGTTCTCCACTGCCAGCGCCTGGAACAGCCAGTAGGGGAAGCCGCTGGATGGAATCTGCACGCCGTATTGCGTGACCTTGCCGGACGCGTCCTTCTTCGTGAGCTTCTTCGCGTAGTCCGCCATCTCGGCCCAGGTGGCCGGGCCCTTGCTGGCGTCCAGGCCCGCGGCCTTGAACAGTTCCTTGTTGTAGTAGAGCACGATGGTGGAGCGCTGGAACGGTACGCCCCAGGTCTTGCCACCGGTCTGGCTGTTGGCCATGAAGGCCTTGTAGAAGCCGCCCAGCCAGGCCTTGTCGTCTGCGGTCTTGACGAAGTTGTCGATCGGCACGATCGCGTCTTCGTCGATCAGCGTGAACATGTCGGTGGACAGCAGCACCGACGTGACCGGCGGCGTGCCCGACTTGTGCGCGGTGAGGGCCTTGACGATGGTGTCCTGGTAGCTGCCGGCGTAAATGGGCGTGAGCTTGATGCCGGGGTTTTCCTTGGAGAACTCGGCTGCCAGGTCGTCGATGTACTTGGCGATGGTGCCGCCCACGGCGACGGGGTAGAAGAACGACACGTCGGTGGGCGCCTGCGCCATCGCGCCCAGGGGCAGGATGCCCAGTGCGAGTGCAGTGATGGAAATAAGCCGGTTGAATGTTCTCTTTTGCATGTGTGTCTCCTGTTGTGGATGTTGGTTAATCGACTCTGTTGCCCTGAATATCGAAAAAGTGCTCAGCCTGCGCCGGCCATTGCAGCGCGACCTGCGCGCCCGCCGCCAGATCGCACTGGCCGTCGGCGCGCACGGTGATGACCTCGGAGCCCACGGCGCAGCGCAGCACCAGATCGGCGCCCAGGTATTCCAGGCTCTGCACCGTGGCGGGCACGTCGCCGCCCAGCGTCACCGATTCGGGTCGGATGCCCAGCAGCGCACCCGCGTGCTCGACCGCCACCTGGCTGCCCGCGATGCGGCCGTTTTCCAGACGCAGCAGGTTCATGGCGGGTGTGCCGATGAAGCGCGCAGCAAAGGTGGTGGCGGGGCTGGAATACAGCGCTCGCGGCGCCGCGTTCTGCTCGATGCGCCCCTTGTTCAGCAATACCACCTGATCGGCCATGCTCATGGCTTCGGTCTGATCGTGCGTGACGTAGACCACGGTCAGGCCCAGGCGCTGCTGCAGTTCGCGCAACTCGCGCCGCATGTCCTGGCGCAGCTGGGCGTCGAGGTTGGAAAGCGGTTCGTCCATCAGACACACCTTGGCCTGCGCCACCAGGGCCCGGCCCAGCGCCACGCGCTGCTGCTGCCCGCCCGAGAGCTGCGAGGGCTTGCGCTCCAGCAGGTTGTGCAGTCCCAGCAGCTCGGCCGTGGTCTGCAGGCGGCGCGCCGCTTCAGTGGCTTCGAACTTGCGCACCGACAAGCCGAACGTGATGTTGTCGGCCACGCTCAGGTGCGGGAACAGTGCGTAATTCTGGAACACCATGGCGATGCCACGCTGCGCCGGCGGCGCGTTCGTCACGTCGCGGCCGTCCACAAACACCTGGCCGGCGCTGGCGGACTCGAGCCCGGCAATGATGCGCAGCGTGGTGGATTTGCCGCAACCCGACGGGCCCAGCAGCACGCAGAAGCTGCCGGGTTCTATCGTGAGGTTGATGGCTTCAAGCGCCTTGGCGCCGCCCCAATCCTTGGAGATGCCGACGAGCTCGATGGATGACATCGGCGCAGTATATGAACGAACGGTGACGTTTTTGTGACCGGGTTTGCCCGGGGTCGTCGGGCTAAATATCGCGCAAACCGCTCGGCACCCAGCGGCTCAAACGCTGCTGGATTTTCGCCTCGTGCCGCTGCCACCACACGCCCAGCCACACCAGACCCAGGCCCAGCAGGCTCAGCGCAAACGGGAACCCCAGGCTGTCCTTGAACACCTCGTACGAGAGATGGCCCAGGTACATGGTCACACCCAGTCCGCCCAGCACAGTGAACACGCGGCGGCCAATGGCGGCGCCCCAGAACACCAGCGCCAGGTTGATCGCGCAATACAGCAGCTTGCCCCATTCGTTGGCCGAATCGTGCAGGCTCAAACCTCCCCAGAACATGATCGCGCCGAACAGATAGAGCCAGAAGGCGTAGTCCTGACGCCACTCGGCCTCAAGCGCGCGGCGGCTGCGTATGTCCACCCACACCGCGATGCAGCAGGTGGCGATGCCAAACAGCAGCGACACGTCGCGCATGAAGGCCCAGTCCCAATGCTCGGTCTGCATCAGACCGTTGGCCACGTCCATGCTCATGTACCACAGCGTCACCGCAATCGGCATCACCATGAAGGGCAGGCGGTAGCGCCACAGCATCACCACGCCGGCGGCCAGCGTGGCGAACTCCAGCGTCATCCAGCGCCAGTCGATGTGCGTGTGGTAGGCCGCATAGTCCCCGGGCCCGCCGCTGGGCCACAAGCCCATGGCTTGCTACGCGCACCACACCAGCAGCGGCACCAGCACCACCGCCAGTGTCGCCAGGATGCCTGCGGGGACGGGCAGTTGTCGGCGCTTGAGGTGGTCCGCCACCTTCAGGCACGCCACCAGATAGGCCGCGCTGATGAGCATCAGGCCCCAGGCGCCGAACGCCTGCCAGCCCAGCGTCATGAACAGCGACGCCGCGCCTATGGCCACCATGCCGCCAAAGTAATACAGGGTGTTGGTGAAGCTGAAGCGCGGCCCGCTGTGGGGCGCGCTCGGCAGGGATCGGCGCGCCATCATGGCGCTGCCCGGCGCCGACCAGCGCGCCCACAGGGCCTGTGCCTGCTCCGCCGTGATGACGCCGTCCTGCGCGGCCGCGCTCAGATCCTGGTGCCGAATCTGCGCCACGTTGGCTGCGGCGGGGGTGTTTATGGCTGCGCTCATGGTGTGGCCCGTGGGGAATGAACCACGAAGATACGGTCAAACCCCTGGCCACGCAAGCGTCCCGCCTAGAATCAACGCCATGAGCGCACCCACCCCCACGACACCCGACAGCACGCCAACCAAGCCCAGCAACTTCCTGCGCCAGATCATCGAGCACGACCTGGCCGACGGCACCTACGCCGCGCGCCGCTGGGCCGGCAGCCCCGGCGACGCCGCGCACCACGCCGCGGGCCAGAGCGACCCGGCCAAAATCCGCACGCGCTTTCCGCCCGAGCCCAACGGCTACCTGCACGTGGGCCACGCCAAGAGCATCTGCCTGAACTTCGGCCTGGCGCGCGACTATGGTGGTGTGTGTCACTTGCGCTTTGACGACACGAATCCCGAGAAGGAAGACCTGGAGTACGTCAACGCCATCAAGGACACGGTTCAGTGGCTGGGCTTCGACTGGAACGCCAATGGCGTGAGCCACCTGTACCAGGCCAGCGACTACTTCGACTTCATGTACCGCGCGGCCGAGTACCTGATCGAGGCCGGCCACGCCTACGTGGACGAGCAGAGCGCCGAAGCCATGCGCGACAACCGCGGCGACTTCGGCAAACCCGGCGTGGACAGCCCGTTTAGAAGCCGCACGCCGGCGGAGAACCTGGCGCGGTTTCGCGAGATGCGCGACGGTGCACACGAAGACGGCTCGATGGTGCTGCGCTCCAAGATCGACATGGCCAGCCCCAACATTAATCTGCGCGATCCGGCCATCTACCGCATCCGCCGCGCCACGCACCACAACACGGGAGATAAGTGGTGCATCTACCCCATGTACACCTTTGCGCACCCGATCGAGGACGCGCTGGAGCAGATCACGCACAGCATCTGCACGCTGGAGTTTGAGGATCAGCGACCCTTCTACGACTGGCTGCTGGACCGTTTGTGCGACATGACGACACTACCCGACGGGCGGGTAGTGGGTGGCCTGCTGGCACAGCCGCACCCGCACCAGTACGAGTTTGCGCGTCTGAACCTCACCTACGTCATCACCAGCAAGCGCAAGCTCGCCGCGCTGGTGTACGACAAACGCGTGAGCGGCTGGGACGACCCGCGCATGCCAACCATCGTGGGCCTGCGCCGGCGCGGCTACACGCCCGAGGCGATCCAGTTGTTTGCCGAACGCATCGGCGTGACCAAGAGCGACTCCTGGATCGACTACAGCACGCTCGAAGGCTGCCTGCGCGAGACGCTGGACGTGAGCGCCCCGCGCGCCATGGCCGTGCTGGACCCGGTGAAGCTCGTTTTGACCAACTGGGACGAGGTCATGGGAGAGGGCTTCGTGGACGATTGTTCGGCGCCCGTGCACCCGCATCTGCCCGAGCTGGGCCGGCGGCACTTCAAAATCGGCAAGGAAGTGTGGATCGAGCGCAGCGACTTCGAAGAGACGCCGGCCAAGGGCTTCTTCAGACTGTTCCCCGGCAACAAGACGCGCCTGAAATACGGCCACGTGATCGAATGCACCGGCTGCGCCAAAAATGCCGCAGGCTACATCACCGAGGTGCACGCCAAGCTCATCCCCGATACCAAGAGCGGCACCCCAGGCAGCGACGCTGTCAAGGTCAAGGGGGTCATCACCTGGGTGGCGGCGGCCGATGGCGTGAGCGCCGAAGTGCGCCTGTACGACCGCCTCTTCACCGAAGCCCAGCCCGACGCCGGCGGACGGGACTTCATCGAAAGCCTGAACCCCGATTCGTTGAAGACTGTCACCGCTTATGTCGAGCCGTCGCTGGCCAGCGCGAGCGCCGACGATAAGTTTCAGTTTGAGCGGCATGGCTACTTCGTGGCAGACCGCAAGGACCACGGCGCGGGCAAGCTGGTGTTCAACCGGGCGGTGGGGTTGAAGGATAGTTGGGGGAAGTAATGAGCAGGGCGTGAGGTTTCAATACGCGTCGTGGCATCAGGCAAGGGCGATTCCTGGTCAGTGGCCTAATGGGGCATTCACAAAGGAAGCCACCATGAAAACACTCAACGTCACCATCCAGCTCACGATGTCCGTCCCGGATGACTGGGAACTCGTCGAGACCTCCGAGGGCGGTCAGGTACTTAAGCTGCCCGGCAATCAGTTTATGGACATCGCCATCGAGCCCTTGTTTGCCACTGATCCGGAAGAGACTTGGCAGAGCACCGAGGACGAGGATGTGCTCAACGACATCCTGGACATGGTCGAGAGCGAGGATGTGGCCTACGAGTTCGTGACGCACTGATCAGCTCGAAAACTGTCCATGACCGAACTCCCGCACAGCGCCCCTGCCGAGCGCAACAAGCAGCCCATCCTCGAGGTGCTGCGCCAGCTGCTGCCTGGGGGCGGGCGCGCGCTGGAGATCGCTTCGGGCACGGGGCAGCACGTGGTGTGGTTCGCCGCAGGATTGCCGCATTGGTCGTGGCAGCCCACGGAGCCGCAGGGCGCAGCGCTGGCACCGATTGCTGCGCGCGCGGCGCAGGAGGGTCTGAGCAACGTGCTGCCGCCGCTGCTGCTGGACGTGATGGCGCCGCGCTGGTTCGGCGAGGGCACCGAGTTCGATGCGATTTATTGCGCCAACATGCTGCACATCTCGCCCTGGTCCACCTGCGCGGCCTTGATGCAGGGCAGCGCGCGGCACCTGTCAAGCCAAGGCGTGCTCGTCACCTACGGGCCGTATCTCGAGGACGAGGTCCACACCTCCGAGGGCAACCTGGCGTTCGACCAGAGCCTGCGCGCGCGCGACCCGGCCTGGGGCATACGCCATCTGGAAGACGTGGAACAGCAGGCTCAAGCGGCCGGCCTTCAGTTGTCGCAGCGCTTGCAGATGCCTGCGAACAACCTGCTGCTGGTGTGGTCGCGCTCGTCCTGAGCTGTTCTCGATCTATCGCAGGTCCGCGTGTGCCGGCGTGACGGCCGCCAGCGTCGTGCTCGGGCCGGCCAGGGCCACGACCTCGTCACCCGCGCCGGCGACGCAGCCTCGGGCGATGGGTTGCCAGCCGCGGTGCAGCACGACTTGCTGCGCCGTGTAGCACAGCTCGATGCGCGTGGCCAGAGGCGTACGGTTGTGCACGAAGCCCTCGATCGACGCGGGCATGCTGACGCGAAACTGCGCGGCCGCCAGATCGTCGTCCGGGTGGTCGTCGCTGTGCAGCCAGAACAGCAGGTCGGTGAGCCATACCAGCGGCCTCCAGCCGAGCTTGATCACGCTCGGGCTGTAGCCCTGGCTTTGCAGCCACTGCTGCGCCTGGGCGCGCGCATCGCCGCTGGAAGCCCGGGCATTCCAGGCGAGCGCCAGCAACTCGGCCAGCCATTGATTGCAGTTCTGGTAGTGCTGGCTGAAGGCGTACGCGTTGGCGCTGTAGGTCGCGCCCAGCAGTTGCAGCGCGCGCCGGTCGTCGAGCGCGGCGCGCTCCAGCGCGGCAGCGTCGTCGCCTGGCAAAAACACGATCGAGATATAGCCTTCTGACGGGTCGTGCACCCCCAGCACAAAGCCCGACATGCCCTGGTCAAAGATGCGCGGGCGCTGCTCGTCGCAGGCGTAATACAGCTGCCGCACCGACCAGGGCGCGTTGGCGCTGGCCTTGAGGCTGACCCCTGCGTGCGAATAGCGCTGATCGAAGCGCTCCAGCGCCAGGCCCGAACGCGCCACCAGCGCCACGCTCTGGCCGGAGCGGTCGAGTTCGGTCTTCACGATGCCGGCGACCTGGATCAAGCGGTCCTGCACCGCCGCATCCACCTCGGTGTGGGCGTCGCAGTAACGCAGCGATGCGGCCTGCGCCGGCAGCGCCGTCAAGGCAGTGAGCGCGCCGAGCAGCAGGGCGTTTCTGAATGCGCTGCATTGGCGCGCCAATGTCAAACGCAAGCGAAGGCCGGGGTCAACGTGAAAGTCAGATGCTCACCGGACGGCTGTCCAGCTCCCGGTACCAGGCGTCGTCGAGCACCAGGAAGAAGGGGCTGGCAGCGCCCTGAGCGGTCACGGCGGCAAAGGCCAGACCGTAGGCGCGCTGCTGTGCCTGCACCGTGTCGCCCGTGGCCAATTGCCCGCGCGTCACGGCGTCGCGCGGTAGCAGCAGGAAGAATTCCTGCGCCGCCAAGGGCGCCACGGCCTGCAGGCGCAAGCGCATCATGTCGGGTTGCTGCGCGAGTGCGGTCATCTCGACGATGGTGTAGTCGCCCTGCGCCACCTTGTTCTTGGCGGACGAGCTGTCGCTGGACTTCTGGATCGAGGTCGACGAGCTGCCCACGGAATCCGATGCGGCGCTGGAGGCCGAACTCGCGGCCTGGGCTGTCACACCCGCCAGAGCCAAGGCCATTGCGCCTGCGAGAGGGAGGAGTTTTTGGATCAGTGGCTGCATCGTGGATTCCTGGTGGATGGGTGAAGAGAATGCGTAGAAGCTTATTCGGTCTGTGCAGACAGCTTAGCGCAGATAATTCTAGACCATGAGCTTTACCCTTTCTCTCTTTCCCCTGGGCTGGCAGCACTACCTGCTGGGCGGCCTGTTCGTGGGTGGCGGTGCGGCGCTGCTGTTCGTGCTGACGGGTCGCATCGGCGGCATGAGCACGGTGTTCTCCAGCACCTGGTCTTATGTGTTGCGCAGCCCGTTCTTCCAGCAGCCGCGCTTTGTCGATTCGCGCAGCTGGCGTCTGGTGTACGCGGCGGGCCTGATCCTGGGCGCCCTCGTCTGGTGGCTGGGTTTTGCCGGTGGCGCGCCCGAGGCCACGTCCGTGCCGGTGTGGCAGCTGCTGGTCGGCGGCTTCTTCGTGGGCTACGGCGCACGGCTGGGCAACGGCTGCACTTCCGGGCACGGCATCTGCGGGCTGGGATCGCTGCAGTGGCCCTCGCTGCTGGCCGTGCTGACCTTCATGGCCACGGCTTTCCTCACGGCCAATCTGGCGGCAAGGTGGCTGGCATGAGCGGCACGAACAACAGGACTTTGGCGCGCGCCCTGGCCACGCTGGCCGCGGGCGCGCTGTTCGGCTTCGGCCTGTCGGTGTCCGGAATGATCCGGCCCGAGGTGGTGCTGAGCTTCTTGCGCTTTCGGGACTTCGGCCTGATGCTGGTGATGGGCGGCGCCGTGGTGCTGGTGCTGCTCACCTACAAACTGGCGCCGCGCCTGATGAAGCTGCCGCTGTGGGACGACCACTTTCACGTCCACCCCAGCGTCTGGAACCGCGACACGGCGGTGGGCGCGGCGCTGTTCGGCGTGGGCTGGGGCCTTTGCGGCGTCTGTCCCGGTCCGGCGATCGCCGGCCTGGGTGCGGGCAACTTCAGCCTGCTGTGGGCGTTGGCCGGCATCGCGCTGGGCGCGCTGGTGCAGGGGCGGAGCTCAAAGAACGGCTGATCGCCTTTGCGTCAGCGCCACAGGTCCTGCGTTTTCGCCAGGGGCCGTGGCGCCGCCTTGCGCACGATAGGGGCTGGTTCTCCCACCAATAACTCCGCTGGCGGGCAACGCAGCAGGGCTTGCGCCTGCTCGGGCGTGGCGTGCAGCCAGGCCGGGTAGTCGGCGGGCGCAATGATCACCAGGCTGCGCTTTTCGTCGCCGGGGCGGTGCATGCGGCGCAGCAGCGGATGCGCGTCGGCATTCACCGTGAGCAGGCTGAAGCTGGTGACGATCTCGCCGCTGCCGCCGTCGGTCCAGCGTTCCCACAGCGCAGCCGCAGCGAAGGCTTCGCCGTTGGCCTGGGCGAGGCGCCAGCGCATCGACTTGCCGCTTGGTGCCGAGGCTTCCCAGCACGGTTCGTAGAAATTCTGCATGGGCGCGAGCGCGTAGTGCCGCTCGCGCCAGGGGCCGCGAAAGCTGGGCTTTTCGGCCACGGTTTCGCTGCGCGCATTCAGGGTGTGGCGCGAAATCTCCCGGGCGTGCTGAGCGTCCCGGCTCCAGCGCGGCGTCAGGCCAAAGCGCGCCAGCACGCAGCGCGCGGCGCCCGCGGCGTCTGCGTCGTTGGCCAGCACCAAGGGCGCTTCGTAACCCGGAAACACCTCCGGCGGCCAATCGCCTGGTGGCAGATGATCGAACCCCAGGCGCATGGCCACGAGCTGGTCGCGCGCGCTGGGCGTGTAGTTGGTGCACATGGGCGGATTGTGCCGCTGGCGCAGAATCGGCCTGCCCCGCTTGGGGATAATCGCTCAGGCCGTTTCCCTCGAACCGGGTGCAGCTGTCAACCGCAACGGAAGTGAACAGTGAATCTCAAGCAACTTGAATATTTCGTGCGCGTCGCCGAACTGGGCAGCTTCAGCAAGGCTGCCACCGTGCTGAGCATCGCCCAGCCGGCACTCTCACGCCAGGTGCGCCTGCTGGAAACCGACCTGCACGTGACGCTGCTCACGCGCAACGGACGCGGCGTGGTGCTGACCGAAATGGGTCAGCGCCTGTTCGACCACAGCGTGGGCATCCTGCAGCTGGTGGCGCGTGTGACCGAGGAGATCGAGGCCGCGCGCAATGTGCCGTCGGGGCGCATCGTCATCGGCCTGCCGCCCAGCATGGGGCGGCGTCTGACGCTGCCGCTGGTGGACGCCTTTCGCCGCCAGTTCCCCAAGGCGCGCCTGGCCATCGTCGAAGGACTCTCGGCGCACCTGACCGAATGGGTCGCCACCGGGCGCGTCGAGATCGCGCTGATCCACAACCCCGAGCCCAATCCGGCGATCGAGGTGATACCGGTGCTGGACGAGGTTCTGGGCCTGGTGGGGCCGGCGCAGGGGCGCGCCGGCAAGGTCAAGCCTTTGACCCTGGCCGAGCTCGCCGCCTATCCGCTGATCCTGCCCGAGCGCACCCATTCCATGCGGCGCTTGCTGGAGACGCAGGCGGCGCTGTCGGGGCTCAAGCTGAACGTGGCGCTCGAGGTCTCCAGCGTCCAGTCGATTCTGGAACTGGTGGCTGCGGGCCACGGCTACGGCGTGCTGGCGCAGACGGCGCTGGCCGCTTCGGGACGGCCCGAGGCCTTCAGCCTGCGTCCGCTGGTGAAGCCCGCTCTGACGAGCACGCTGTTTCTGGCCGTGTCGGCGCACAAGCCGGCCACGCCGCTGGGGCGTCAGGTGCTGCGCCTGCTGCAGGAACTGGTGCAGTCCGGTGCCGGCGCGCCCGAGCCTGCCCATACCAAAACGCGATAGCTAGTAGTGGGCGCGTCTGCTTGGCTCGACGCGGTGCTGTCGTCAAAATCGAGGCCTCTACATCCTGGATGACAAATGCAAGTTCCGATCCCCTGTTGCTTCATGCGCGGCGGCACTTCCCGCGGGCCCTTCTTTCTGGAGTCCGACCTGCCGTCTGACAGCGCGCGGCGCGACCGCGTGCTGCTGGCCGTGATGGGCTCGCCCGACCGGCGCCAGATCGACGGACTGGGCGGCGCCCATCCGCTCACGAGCAAGGTCGGCATCGTGCGCAAGAGCCACACCGCCGGCGTGGACCTGGATTTTCTGTTCGCGCAACTGCAGCCCGACAAGGACACGGTCGACACCACGCCCAACTGCGGCAACATGCTTGCTGCGGTCGTGCCCTTTGCGCTGGAGCGCGGGCTGATTGCGGCCCGTGGCGAGGAGACGACGCTGCGTGTGCTCACGCTCAACACCGACATGCAGTGCGACATCACGGTGCAGACGCCGGATGGCCGCGTGAGCTATGAGGGCGACGCCCGCATTGACGGCGTGCCGGGGACCTCGGCGCCGATCAAGATCAATTTCCTCGACACCGCGGGCTCGGTGGCGGCGAGCCTGCTGCCCACGGGCCGCGTGCTCGATGTGATCGACGGCATCGCGGTCACCTGCATCGACAACGGCATGCCGCTGGTGATCTTCAAGGCGGCCGACGTGGGGCGCACCGGTTATGAGAGCGTCGACGCGCTGAACGCCGACACCGGGCTGAAAACCCGCATTGAAAAGTTGCGCATCGCCTGCGGCCACGCGATGGGGCTGGGCGACGTGACAGACAAGAACTACCCCAAGATGACGCTGATCGCACCTCCGCGCGCGGGGGGCAGCCTCAGCACGCGCAGCTTCATCCCCCATGTGTGCCACGACGCCATCGGCGTGCTGGCCGCGGTGACGGTGGGCACGGCCTGCGTGCTCGAGGGCTCGGCCACGCAGGGCGTCGCCGTCGTGCCCGCGGGCGCGGCCAAGACGATCGCGGTGGAACACCCCACGGGCGAGTTCAGCGTGGAGCTGGAGATCGATCCGACCAACCCCCAGAACGTGTTGCGCGCGGCCCTGCTGCGCACAGCGCGCCTGATCATGCGCGGCGAGGTCATGGTGCCGGCCGCCCTAGTTAGTTGAGGGTTATTGGGGTCAGACACCAATTTCGCTACGGCGCCAAGCGCCGCACCTTGCGGTGGAGCCGAAGGCTCGGCGAATTTGGGCTCTGACCCCAAAAACCCGGTCCCGCAAAGTATCAGGAGAAAAGGAAGAACATGAGCCTCATCATCGATTGCCACGGCCACTACACCACGGCGCCGAAGGCGCTGGAGACCTGGCGCAACCAGCAGATCGCAGGGATCAAGGACCCGACCCTGATGCCCAAAGTCAGCGATCTGAAGATCAGCGACGACGAGCTGCGTGAATCCATCGAACTGAACCAGCTGCGCCTGATGAGGGAACGCGGCTCGGACCTGACCATCTTCAGCCCGCGCGCCAGTTTCATGGCGCACCACATCGGCGACTTCCAGGTCTCCAGCACCTGGGCCGCGATCTGCAACGAGCTGTGCTACCGCGTGAGCCAGCTGTTCCCCGATCACTTCATCCCCGCCGCGATGCTGCCGCAAAGCCCCGGCGTCGACCCTGCCACCAGCATCCCCGAGCTGGTGAAGTGCGTCGAGCAATACGGCAACGTCGGCATCAACCTGAACCCGGACCCCTCCGGCGGCCACTGGACCAGTCCGCCCTTGAGCGACCGTTCCTGGTACCCGATCTACGAGAAGATGGTCGAGTACGAGATCCCGGCCATGGTGCACGTGAGCACCAGCTGCAATGCCTGCTTCCACACCACGGGCGCGCATTACCTCAACGCCGACACGACGGCTTTCATGCAGTGCCTGACGTCGGATTTGTTCAAGGACTTTCCCACGCTCAAGTTCATCATCCCGCACGGCGGCGGCGCCGTTCCCTACCACTGGGGGCGCTTCCGAGGGCTGGCGCAGGAGCTGAAGAAGCCGCTGCTGAAGGACCACCTGCTGAACAACATCTTCTTCGACACCTGCGTCTACCACCAGCCCGGCATCGACCTGCTGACCAAGGTGATTCCGGTGGAGAACATTCTGTTCGCCAGCGAGATGATCGGCGCGGTGCGCGGCATCGACCCCGAGACCGGCCACTATTACGACGACACCAAGCGCTACATCGAGGCCTCGACTATCGTCGTGGGCGACGACCGCCACAAGATCTACGAGGGCAATGCGCGCCGCGTGTTCCCGCGGCTCGACGCCGCGCTCAAATTGAAAGGCCTCTGACATGAGCTTGAACCAACTCGGCATCGTGAAGCGCAACATCGTTCGCGCTGACCCCGCCGCCGTCGAAAAGCTTTCGCGCTTCGGCGTTGCCACCGTGCACGAGGCCATGGGTCGCGTGGGGCTGATGAAGCCCTATATGCGGCCGATCTACACCGGGGCCCACATGTGCGGCACGGCCATCACGGTGCTGCTGCAGCCAGGCGACAACTGGATGATGCACGTCGCGGCCGAGCAATTGTTGCCCGGCGACGTGGTGGTGGCCGCCTGCACCACCGACAACGACGACGGCTTCTTCGGCGACCTGCTGGCCACCAGTTTTCGCGCCCGCGGCGCGCTGGGCCTGATCATCGACGGCGGCTGCCGCGACGTGAAAGACCTGGCCGAGATGGACTTCCCCGTCTTTTCACGCGCGGTCCACGCCAAGGGAACGATCAAGGCCACGCTGGGTTCGGTCAACATCCCCGTCGTCTGCGCTGGTGCGCTGGTGAACCCGGGCGACGTGGTGATCGCCGACGCCGACGGCGTGGTGATCGTTCCCGCGGCATTGGCCCAGCAGGTGGCCGACGCAGCCGAGGCGCGCGAAGCGCTGGAGGCCGACAAGCGCGCCAAGTTCGCGTCCGGCGTGCTGGGCCTGGACATGTACAAGATGCGCGAACCGCTGGAAAAAGCCGGTCTGCGCTACATCGATTGATGCCATGAGTTTCGAGAAAACACCGGGCTGGATGGACTGGTATGCCGGTCCTTCCAAGCCGACGTTTCAGGTGCCGGCTGGCAGCGTGGACGCGCACTGCCACGTGTTCGGCCCCGGAGCCGAATTCCCCTTCGCGCCCGAGCGCAAGTACACGCCCTGCGACGCGTCCAAGCAGCAACTCTATGCGCTGCGCGACCACCTCGGTTTTGCGCGCAACGTGGTGGTGCAGGCCACCTGCCACGGCGCCGACAACCGCGCCATGGTCGATGCCTTGCTGCATTCGAATGGACGTGCCCGCGGCGTGGCCACGGTCAAGCGTTCGGTCACCGATCAGGAACTGCAGGAACTGCATGCCGCCGGTGTGCGTGGCGTGCGCTTCAACTTCGTCAAGCGCCTGGTGGACTTCACGCCCAAGGATGAGCTGATGGAGATTGCCGCGCGCATTGCCCAACTCGGCTGGCACGTGGTGATCTATTTCGAGGCGGTGGACCTGCCCGAACTGTGGGACTTCTTCAGCGCACTGCCCACGACCGTGGTGGTGGACCACATGGGTCGGCCCGACGTGGGCTTGCCGGTGGAGGGGCCGCAGTTCGAGCTGTTCGTGAAGTTCATGCGCGAGCATCCGAATGTGTGGAGCAAGGTGAGCTGCCCCGAGCGCCTGAGCATTGCGGGACCGAAGGCGCTGAACGGCGAACGCGACCCTTATCGTGACGTGATCCCGTTTGCGCGGACCATCGTCGAGACCTTCCCGGATCGCGTGCTCTGGGGCACGGACTGGCCGCACCCGAACCTGAAGGACCATATGCCCGACGATGGTCTGCTGGTGGACTTCATCCCGCACATCGCCGTCACGCCCGAATTGCAGCACAAGCTGCTGGTGGACAACCCCATGCGCCTGTACTGGCCAGAGGAAAAAAGTTAATGGCTTTAGAAAAACCCTATCTGGACGTTCCCGGAACGACCATCTTCGACGCCGAGCAGTCGCGCCGCGGCTACCACCTGAACCAGTTCTGCATGTCGCTCATGAAGGCGGAAAACCGCGCGCGCTTCAAGGCGGATGAGCGCGCCTATCTGGACGAGTGGGCCATGACAGAAGAGCAGAAACTGGGGGTATTAGCGCGCGACCTGAACCGCTGCATTGCGCTGGGTGGCAACATCTATTTCCTGGCCAAAATCGGCGCCACCGATGGCAAGAGCTTCCAGCAGATGGCCGGCAGCATGACGGGCATGAGCGAAACGCAATACCGCGACATGATGATCGCCGGCGGTCGCTCGATCGAAGGCAACCGCTATATCGGCGAGGACGGTGATGCGCAGGCGCAGCACCAGCCGCAGGGAAGGGGCTGAACATGGCCAATATCACGGCCAGCGTCTATACCTCGCACGTGCCCGCCATCGGTGCCGCGCTCGATCTGGGCAAGAGCCACGAGCCCTATTGGCAGCCGGTGTTCAAGGGCTACGACGACTCGAAACAATGGCTGCAGGAGAACAAGCCCGACGTCATCATCCTGGTCTTCAACGACCACGCCACGGCCTTCAGCCTGGAGATGATTCCCACCTTCGCCATCGGCTGCGCGGCGTCGTTCGCGCCCGCCGATGAAGGCTGGGGGCCGCGCCCCGTGCCTGTGGTGCAAGGGCATCCGGAGCTGGCCGCGCACATCGCGCAGTCGGTGATACAGCAGGACTTCGACCTGACGATCGTGAACAAGATGGATGTGGACCACGGCCTGACCGTGCCGCTGTCGCTGATGTGCGGACAGCCCCAGGCTTGGCCCTGTCCGGTGATTCCGTTCGCGGTGAACGTGGTGCAATACCCGGCGCCTTCGGGGCGGCGCTGCTTCATGCTGGGCCAGGCGATACGCCGCGCCGTGGAATCCTATGATCGGCCGCTGAAGGTGCAGATCTGGGGCACGGGCGGCATGAGCCACCAGTTGCAGGGGCCCCGTGCCGGCCTCATCAACAAGGACTTCGACAACGCGTTTCTGGATCGTCTCATCGCCGACCCCGAAGGGCTGTCGCGGATGCCACACATCGACTACGTGCGTGAAGCGGGTTCCGAAGGAATCGAGCTCGTGATGTGGCTGATTGCGCGCGGTGCGATGAGCGACGTTGCCGGTGAAAAAGGAGGCGCCGCAAGCAGTGTGCCCCCCATCGTCAAGCATCGCTTCTACCATGTGCCCGCGTCGAACACCGCCGTGGGGCACCTCATTCTGGAGAATCCAACATGACAAAAACGATCAGAGTCGCGCTCGCGGGCGCAGGTGCCTTCGGCATCAAGCACCTGGACGGCATCAAGAACATCGAGGGGGTAGAAGTGGTCTCGCTCGTCAGTCGCGACCTGGAGAAGACCCGGGAGGTCGCGGCGAAATACGGCATAGCCCACGTGAGCACGGAGCTCTCCGACAGCCTGGCGCTGCCCGAGGTGGACGCCGTCATCCTGTGCACGCCCACGCAGATGCATGCGGATCAGGCGATGGACTGCATGCGCGCCGGCAAGCATGTGCAGGTGGAGATTCCGCTGGCCGATTCGCTCGCCGGTGCCGAGGCGGTGGTGGCGATGCAAAAGTTGTCCGGTCTGGTGGCGATGTGCGGCCACACGCGCCGCTTCAACCCCAGCCACCAGTTCGTGCACCAGCAAATTACCGCGGGGAAATTCAACATCCAGCAGATGGACGTGCAGACCTATTTCTTCCGGCGCAGCAACATGAACGCGCTGGGCCAGGCCAGGTCCTGGACGGACCACCTGCTGTGGCACCACGCCGCGCACACGGTGGACCTGTTCGCCTGGCAGTGTGGGTCTCCGATCGTCAAGGCCAACGCCGTGCAGGGGCCGATACACCCGACCCTGGGCATCGCCATGGACATGAGCATTCAGCTCAAGGCGGCCAGCGGCGCGATCTGCACGCTCTCGCTGAGCTTCAACAACGACGGTCCGCTGGGCACCTTCTTTCGCTACATCGGCGACAGCGCGACCTATCTCGCGCGCTACGACGACCTGTTCAATGGCAAGGACGAGAAGATCGACGTGAGCCAGGTGGCGGTCTCGATGAACGGCATCGAGCTGCAGGACCGGGAGTTCTTCGCAGCCATCCGCGAAGGCCGCGAGCCCAACAGCAGTGTGGCGCAGGTGCTGCCCTGCTACCAGGTGCTGCACGAGCTGGAGCGCCAGCTCGGCGAGTGAAGAAAACGCTGCTGTCCTGTTGCAAGCTGTGACGAATGGCTGGCGCGGGTCGGCTAAGATCTGGCATCAATCCCCTAGCGAGCCATTGCATCCATGACCACCGCTGAACAGCTTGTCGCGTCGAGCGTGAACCTGGTCACACTGCCCGTGATTTTTGCGCGGGTGAAAAGCGTGATCGATGACCCCGATTCGTCCGTCGCTGATCTGGCGCAGGTCGTCGCTACGGATCCCGCGATCACGGCGCGCGTGCTCAAGCTCGTGAACAGCGCCTACCTGGGTCTTGGCGGTCAAGTGGACTCGCTTTCGCATGCGGTCACGATGCTGGGGATGAACCCGGTCCACGACCTGGTGTTGGCCAGTTCGGTGGTCGAGACTTTCGAACGGGTGCGACCAGAATTGATGGATGTGAGCAAGTTCTGGCGCGCCGGAGTGTTTCGCAGTCTGGCGGCGACGGCTTTGGCGCGCAAGAGCGGTCTGGTCGACCCCGGCCGTGTGTTCACACAGGCGTTGATGAGTGATCTGGGTCACATGGTGCTCTTCCTCAAGGTGCCTGAACTCGCCGCACAAGCCAAGGAGCAGACCCGCGATCAACCCTGGAAGCGTGCCTGGGTCGAGCGCGAGTTGATCGGCTGCGACTTTGCCCAGGTGGGCGGCGCGCTGACGGACGCGTGGAAGCTTCCGGCCAGCTTCGGCGCGGTGATCCGCCAGCAGAATACGCCGCACAAGGCCGGCGCACACGCGCTGGAAGCGTCCCTGCTGCACATCGCCGCACTGCTGGCCGAAGGCCGCATCGTCGAAGACGGGAATGTGGCTTTCGATGCCCAAATCGAACCCTTCGCCTGGCAGACGCTGGGACTGAACGCCGACTGTCTGGGCGAGATCCTGCTGGAGGTTGAGATCAACCTGTCTTCGACCGCCCAGCTGTTTGGCGTACCGATGGGCGGCACCGCCTAGAACTTCAACTTTGATCGCAACGCATATGGTCCAAACTCCAGCCAAGATCCCCGGCACCACGCCCTTTGACGGCGAGCAGGCGCGCAAGGGCTACGCCTTGAACAAGATGTGCTTTTCCTTCAATGACGCCAAGAATCGCGCCGATTTTCTGAAGGACGAAGAGGCCTATATGCATTGCTACGGGCTGAACGAGCAGCAGGCCGCGGCGATCCGCGCGCGCAATGTGTTGCAGCTGATTGCGGCCGGCGGCAACGCCTACTACCTGGCCAAGTTCGCGGGCATCTTCGGCCTGGACATGCAGGACATTGGCGCCCAGCAGACGGGCATGAGCAAGGACGAATTCAAGGCCAAACTGCGCGCCGCCGCGCATCAGTAAGCAGGACAGATACCATGGCAAAACTCATCGGCGGCATCGCCACATCCCACATACCCGCCATCGGCGGCGCGATCCACAAGGGCTTGCAGCAAGACCCGTACTGGAAGCCTTTTTTCGATGGTTTTCCGCCGATCCGCGATTGGCTGGGCCAGGTCAAACCCGACGTTGTGGTGATGTTCTACAACGACCACGGTCTGAACTTCTTCCTCGACAAGATGCCCACCTTTGCCGTGGGCGCTGCGCCCCAGTATCACAACGCGGACGAAGGCTGGGGCATACCGACGCTGCCGCCGTTCCAGGGTGAACTGGATCTGTCGTGGCAGATCATCAATACGCTGGTCGAGAAGGAATTCGACATCGTCACCTGCCAGGAGATGCTGGTCGACCACGCCTGCACTTTGCCGCTCAAACTGCTTTGGCCTGAAGGGCCATGTCCGGTCACGGTGGTGCCGATCTGCATCAACACCGTGCAGTTTCCCCTGCCCAAGGCGAGCCGCGTCTATGCGCTGGGCAAGGCCGTGGGCGAGGCCATCGCGGCCTGGGACAGCAGCAAGACCGTGGCCGTGGTCGCCTCGGGCGGCTTGAGTCACCAGCTCGACGGCGAACGCGCCGGCTTCATCAACAAGGCCTTTGACCTGCAGTTCATGGAAAGCCTGCTGAGCAATCCCGAGTGGACGACGCAATTCAGCATCCACGAACTGGTGGAAAAAACCGGCACCCAGGGCGTGGAGCTGCTGATGTGGCTGGCCATGCGCGCCGCCCTCACCAGCGGCCCGAACGCCGGTGTGCGCAAGGTGCACAGCAACTACCACATTCCGATTTCGAATACGGCCACCGGGTTGCTGGCTCTGGAAAAGATTTCCTGAGAGCTTTCTGAGGGAGAGCTTTTCTTAGCCTGTGGCCCGCGGGGCATGCCGGGTCTCGCCCCGGCGGGCGAGGTGGGTTGCTCGGGTCTTGCGTCGAGTGCGCGGCTTTGTCGGGATGTGCGCCCGACTGCGCAGTAACTTTCTTTTGCGTCGCCAAAAGAAAGTCACCAAAGAAAAGGCGACCCCGCTCTCTGCTGCGCTGCTCGGCGCATACAGAGGGGGAAGTCCAGAGCACGAAGTCCAAACAACCAGAATGCAAGAC
>CAILZB010000064.1 GCA_903838565.1 uncultured beta proteobacterium
CCATCACACCGCTGGCCAGGGCGCTCTCGGTGACCACCGGCTGGGCGGTCAGTGTTGCCTCGTTGGTGGGAACCAGCTCAGGCGTGGAGTGGTCAGTTTCCATGGGCGCTCCTTAAAGTTGACCGCCGAAGCCGGCGCATCGCCGAAGCAGCGTTACTTCCTCGCCGGCAAGCCGCGCGTCCACGGCTCGAGTGGCAATCTCGGCTTGTTCCCAATTGCCACAGCGCCATGTTCCTGCGTAGCCGGCAAGGTGAGGGCATTCCAGGCACAGACGTCGGTCGTCTCCATCGCGATCTCGGATCACCAGCTTGTCGGCCAGCGACTCGGAAAGTGACATGGTCAGCCCCATGTCGGT
Organism: uncultured beta proteobacterium; assembly: GCA_903838565.1. Lineage (GTDB taxonomy): Bacteria > Pseudomonadota > Gammaproteobacteria > Burkholderiales > Burkholderiaceae_C > CAIKVZ01. The sequence goes on from CAILZB010000064.1 coordinate 356, forward strand.
AAAGCGGGATAACCGCACCGTGAAGGCCTCCATCTCCGCGGTGTTCAATGCCGTGCTTTCTGGCCAGCACCAGCAGTCCGGGTCAGCCTCCATGCCAGACGCCAGAATCACAGCGTCAAGTGCCAGCGATGCAGCCCGCACCTTGTCCGGTGCTGTCGATGGCGTGCCCGCCGGATTGCTGGCTGGTGGTTTCTGCAACCATTTCACCAGCGCCGATTTATTGGAGCGAATCAACGCCCGCAGGTCCAGCGTCAGGCCACTCGCTGGCGTAACCTTGACCGATTGATCCGCCGTCAAGACCACCGAAAGCCCCGCCGCCTGTATCGCGTCAACCACTTGTTTGCCGTGTTGAGCATCCATCAAAACACCTCGGCGTCTTCGGTTTCGGCGTCAGCGCCAGCCGTGTTTTCAGGTTCAAGGTGCTCAACTTGCTCAAGGTGCTCAACTTTCAAACGTTGAGCACCTTGAGCACCTTGACCTAACGTCGAGGGTAATTTCCAGTACCAAGCACCGCCCGCGCCTTTGGACTTTAGGACTCTGAGACCGTCAGCAGCCCGCCGCACTGACGCCCACGATACCCCGGCGCTGGCAGATTCTTCCTTGACAGTCTTCGCTGGCGTCAGGCCATCGGCCAACACTTGGCGCACAAAATCAGCCGCCGCATCAACCGCACTTTTGTCTTCGCCGTTGCCATCGTGCCCGTCTGGCTCTGTCAGCAGTTCCCGCGCTGTACCTGCCACACCGTTACCCCATGCGATGTAACTGGCGTGGATTCCGGGCAATGGCTCCGATTGCTCGATGTGATATTCAAAGCCGCCATCGTCCGGCCCGATATTGGACTTTCCACGGGCCAGGATGCGCCGGTCTTCGCCTTCTTCACTGTTGACCTTTGCCGCCACCAGCACGACACGGGCCACAGCAGTAAATGCAATGGAACCGACTACCCGCGAAGCTGGGTCGCCTCCTGCGCCGCCTTTGCTGAAGTGGCTGATACCCAGCACCGCAGCGTCTAGTCGACTTGCCAGATCAACTAGCGGTTGTAGCGCCCGGCGCACTTCGGTGTTTTTGTGGCTGTCCCCTGCAACAGCAGAGACAACAGGATCAACGATCAACAACTTGATGCCGCCGACGCGCTGCGCCTCATATTCCAGGTCCGCCATGTCCCGCGCCGGATCAAAGGATTGAACCTCGCCATCAATGCGCGTGCCAATCACAAAATGGCATCGAGAGCGATCTGCGCCAGCAGCCAGTAGACGGGGTAATAGCGTGTCTGCCGGATCGTCTTCACCACTCCAGATAAGCACGTTGGCGGGTGCGCAGCGTGAGCCGTCAGGCCAGCGCCCGCCACTGGTAATGGTTGCCGCGAATGCAATGGCGATGGTAGTCTTGCCCTGCCCAGGCGCCCCAGCCAGAATATGCAACTTACCCAGCGCCAGCCACTCATGCCAGAGCCATCGCACCGCCTCTGGGGTCAGGTCTGAGCCACTGATCAGGATCACACCATCGCGCAGCAATGGTGCCGCTGCCATCAGTTCCCGCGCCGCATCAATGCACGCCTTCACCGCGCCCGCGCCCCCGGTCTGGTGCAGGTCGTTGAAGTCGGTGTGTTTTTCGGCGCGATCCGCTGTGAATACTGGCACCGCCAGGAAGCCGCCTATAGCTTGCGCCGCTGCCGTCGCCTTTGTCAGTCCGGGATTGCCGGCCGTCAGATGGTCATCGTCCGCTGCAATGATGATTGCCAGTGTCGGGTACTTGGCTTGCAGGGACACTGCCACCGAGCCAAGGTTGCCCGCGTTGAAGGCAACTGCGACAGCGAGGCCGGTGCATTGGTGAATGCTTTCCCCTGTTGCGTAGCCCTCGCAAATGATTAGTCTGCCGTCAGGCTTGCCAATGGAGTGATAGCAGCCCTTCACCCGTCCGCCGGGGTGAAACCGTTTTTCACCGTCCACCTCGATCGTTTGCAGACTGTGAAGCGTACCCACCGTGTCGCGCATGGGGATCAGCAGCTTGTCGCCCAACAACTTCAGGCCGTGGGGCTTGATGCCCTTTGCCGTCAGGTAGGGATGGACCTCTACTGGGTCTGCCTGCGCCCACAGGGTTGCCACTGATTCGCTGGCCTGCTGCTGGCGCTGTGCGTGTTCGGCTTCGCGCTGCATTTGCATGGCCTTGATGCGCTGCCGGTGGATTCCGCGTTCGACCTGCGTCATGTCGTCGCCGGATTTCGCGCACCATGGCTGCGAAAATCCTTCGCGCCAGCATCCGAACACGCCAGCTGGAATGCTGTCCAAGTGCAAGATATACCAGCCCGAATCGTCGCCGCGTTTGCCGTTGCTGCTGAATCGGTGAATAGCGCCGTCCGCATTGATCGTGTCAGGTCGTGTCAGTCCTGCTGCCGCGATGGCTAGCCGGAAAAGTTCGATTGGGTCGCTCATTGCGTCACTCCCAGTTTCCGGGAAAACGCCTGGAGCTCCGCGAAGTCCTTGCACCAGCGGCTCATGCCGTACTTACACACAAGGAAATCGCCGAGCTGGCCTTTGTGCACTACGTGGCCTGCGAGTGCAAGCCATGCGATCTGCGTCGCCAGTGCTTTACCTTCGGTGGCTGACGTGCGAGAATCCGCGTCGTTGGTGTTTTGGAAGGCCCCTTGTACTTTGGTCGGTGCTGGGGCTTTTCTATTGGTGGTGTTGGACATCATGTTCCCCCTTACGCCGCGACGGGAGAAATGCACTTGCTGCGCTTCTTAGCCACCAGTGCTGGGGTGTATCCGTGTGCCGTCTGCGCAGCCATCCATGTGCGCACCTCGGATACTTTCCAGCAAGTTACGCGCTCCGACAGTTTGATGGGCTTCGGGAATGTGCCGGCCTTTACTTTTCGCCACAGCGTCGGCGCAGAGAATGGCAAGAGTGCCGGTGTGCCTGGCCTTTTGGGGCTTTGCACCAGTTTGGATTCTCGAATGTATGCACTGTTTGGCAGTGCATCAAAAAAGGAATGGTTGATGAGTGCCTGCTCGGGCCGGTCGCTGGGCTTAAACGGGAATTGGGGTGTTCTCGGTTTGGGATATTGCATATCTGGCCTCTCCTAGGCGGCCTGATACGCAGTGTGTCGGTGTGAGAAGATTTCTTCTACACCGTATCGGACGATGCGCCCTGTCGCATCGTCCGATACGACAGGGGTTCAGCGAGTCCAGTTGGTGATTTGAGATAGATAGCGCCTGACTAAGCTCGGCGACTTGCCAATGAGATCCGCAACTATCGGAGCAGCCTTGTCCTTCGACAAATGCCGGTATTCCTGAGACGCCAATTCTGCTCGTTGGCGGGTTGTTGCCCCAATCAATCGCCGCCCATTTGAAGCACGCGACGTATTCCCAGACCTTCCATCTTTCAAACCGCGTTGATATGCAAAATCCCATATTGCCAACCGAAGCGCGCTTTCTGCGTCACGCTCTCCCTTCAAGACGTCCTTAAATGCCTTCCCGAGCGCTTCTGCCGCCCTTCTGATTTCACTCATTCCCACGTTGAATCCCCGATGCACCCGATAAGGAGCCAGCGCCACCGGGTCAGGGTATCCCGGTTTTCACCATCGGGGATCAGCCGATAGCTAGGCGTGGCTGAAATTGTTATGCCGCCTTGGTGGGGAACGCCACCACGTTATCGCCTGATTCAAGCGCCGCCACCAGCGCTCCCCAGTCAGACATGAATCGCCGCCGTTCGTCTAGGTGCTGGCTTCGCGCATACGCTGCCACGGCCTGATTTGCTTCTTTATGGTCTAGCTGGCGCTCCAGTGCCTCAGTTGACCATCCGCGCTCACTCAACAGACTGCGCGCCGACGCCCGCAGGCCGTGGTGACTTTGCTTGCCAATGTAGCCCATGCGCCGAAACAGGTTATTGATCGTGTTCTCGCTGATAACGCCGCCGCTACTGCCACCGCTGGGAAACAGCCTGTCGGTGTGGCCTGAAAGGTCCCGCAGCGTGGGCAGTATCTCCAAAGCCTGGGCAGACAGTGCTACGGTGTGGGCCTGTAGGTGCTTGCCCGTTTTCATTTGAATGGCCGGGATGCGCCATTCTGCGGCCTCCATATCGATCTGCTCCCACTTGGCTTGCCGTAGCTCTTTGGGTCGCGTCCAGGTCAGTAGCCCGAAGCGTGCGCACAGCTTGGTTAAGGGGTCTGCCCGAGTGGTGTCGCGCAGGTCGCGCACAAACTCGCCAAACTCCCGCCGGGTGGTTAGTGCAGGCCGATGGTTGACGGTATGTTTCTCGATAGCACCGCGCATGGCAGCAGCAGGGTCATAGGTGGCCCGTCCGGTCTGGATGGCGAACCTGAACACCTGCCCGCAAATCTCCCGCAGCCTGCCAGCTGTGTAAGCCGTTCCGGACGCTGCCACCTTTTGAAGAATCGCCAGGATTTCGGGGGGCTTTACGTCCGCAATGGGGCGGCTGCCTATGGCCGGGAAGATGTGATTCTCCAATTGAGTCAACCTTTTGGCCGAAGTGTTTTCTGCGCACCCTTTGGATTTCATGGCGTGCCACTCAAGTGCAATAGCCTTGAACGTGTTTTTGCTCAATGCCATCCTTTCTGCAACCGATTCCTTCTTCGCTGCGCTCGGGTCAATACCGTCGGCCAAAAGCTCCCGAGCCTGTTCCCTACGTTTTCTGGCCTTTGCCAGCGAAACCTCTGGGTACACCCCGAGCGCCAGTGTCTTGCGTTTGCCTTGAAATCGGTAATCTATGCGCCAATATTTTCCGCCAGCGTTCACCAGCAGGTACATTCCGCCGCCGTCCGCGTGTTTGTCACCGGCTTTCTTGCCGCTGTACTTGGTACTGTTCTTGATGAAAGTGTCGTTCAGAGCCATCGCAGTCTCCAGATTTGACGGTATGTCCATTGACGGTATGCGCAGCTACCGACAAAAGTACCGTCAATTTGTCGGTATGTCATGTTAGCCCATGAAACCGTCTGAGACAACAAAAAACCCGCTGTAGCTATAGCCAGAGCGGGTTTTGAGGGCTTCTGACGCTGCCTGATACGATGAAATGGTGCCGATTATCGGATTCGAACTGATGACCTACCGCTTACAAGGCGGTTGCTCTACCAACTGAGCTAAATCGGCACAAGCTGGCGATTCTACCGGATGCTCGGCGTGCCCCGGACGCGCGCAAGGCCTGTCCAAGCCGAATCTACTTGATGCGCTTGAGCGCCGGGCGAGGTCCCGGTGGGGGGCGTTCGGGGTCGGTCGGCAACTCGGTCTTTTTGGCCGCATCCGGCACCACCGACAGCAGTGAGCCAGTCGCGGCGGCGTCGCTCGCAGCGCTTGTCGCGACACTCGCCACCGGCCTGCCGGGAATCGCAGCGTCGGGCGACTCGGGCTGCGGGAACGCCATTCCCTGACCGTTTTCGCGGGCGTAGATCGCGACCACGCGTCCCATCGGAACGATGATGCTGCGCGCCACGCCGCCGAAGCGGGCCGTGAATTCGATGAAGTCGTTGCCCAATTTGAGCGCCTGCGTGGCGTCGAAACTGACGTTCAGAACAATCTCGCCGTCCTTGACGAATTCGCGCGGCACCTGCACCGTGTCGTCCACCCGCACCGCGACATAGGGCGTCAACCCGTTGTCGGTGCACCATTCGTACAGCGCCCGGATCAGGTACGGGCGCGTCGATGTGGTCGGCGTGGTGCTCATCATCTGCGCTATTGGCAACTTACTTGCGCATCACCTTTTCTGAAGGCGTGAGCGCCTCGATATAGGCCGGACGCGAGAAGATGCGCTCCGCGTATTTCAGCAGCGGCGCGGCGTTCTTGCTCAGATCGATGCCGTAGTAGTCCAGGCGCCACAACAGCGGCGCAATCGCCACGTCAAGCATGGAGAAGCTCTCGCCCAGCATGTACTTGTTCTTCAGGAACACCGGCGCGAGTTGCGTCAGGCGGTCGCGGATATGGGCGCGCGCCTTTTCCAGAACCTTTTCATTCGCCTTGGTGGCGCGCGACTCCAGCGTCGACACGTGAACGAACAGTTCCTTCTCGAAGTTGAGCAGGAACAGGCGCACGCGGGCGCGGTCCACCGGATCGCCGGGCATCAGTTGCGGATGCGGAAAGCGCTCGTCGATGTATTCATTGATGATGTTGGACTCGTACAGAATCAGGTCGCGCTCCACCAGAATGGGCACCTGACCATAGGGATTCATCACGTTGATGTCTTCGGGCTTGTTGTACAGATCGACATCGCGGATCTCGAAATCCATGCCCTTCTCGAACAGCACAAACCGGCAGCGGTGGGAAAAAGGGCAAGTCGTTCCCGAGTAAAGTACCATCATAGTCAAGGCTCCTAAAAATCAAAAAGTGAGTGGCGGCGCCACTCACTTTTTTTGTCAACACACAGGGTGAAAATCGATCCACCTACCCGGCTCGCGGGTGGAGCCGGATCAACATCTCACTTGACTTCTTTCCAGTAGGCTGCATTCAGCCGCCATGTGAAGAAGCTCAAGACCGCCAGGAACAGCAGCACCCATACGCCAATGTGCTTGCGGGTATTTTGAACCGGCTCGCCCATCCACTGCAAGTAGCTCACCAGGTCACCCATGGCGTCGTCGTACTGCGCGGGCGTCATCGTTCCGGGCTTGATCTGCTCGAAGCTGACGAAGACGTGGACGTCCTGTCCGTGCTCTTTCTTGGTTTCGAACACCGCGCTGCGATCACCCTGCAGTTCCCACAGGACGTGCGGCATGGCGATGTTCGGGAAGGCCAGATTGTTCCAGCCCGTGGGGCGGGTCTCGTCGCGGTAGAACGTGCGCAGATAGGTGTACAGGTAATCGGCGCCGGCGCCTTTTTCACCCGCCCGCGAACGCGCGATCACCGTGAGGTCGGGCGGATTCGCGCCGAACCATTCGGACGCCTGCTTCGGGTCGATCGCGGCCTTCATGGTCTCGCCGATCTTCGCGCCGGGTGGCAGCAGGTTGTCCTTGATCTGCTGCTCGGTCAGGCCGAGGTCGGTCAGGCGCGTGTAGCGCATGAACGCGGCCGAATGGCAGTTCAGGCAATAGTTGACGAACAGCTTGGCGCCGTTTTGCAGCGCCGCATTGTCTTGCGTGCGGTTCGGTGCCTTGTCCCATGGCAGACCTTCGCTGGAAGCGAACGCGCCGGCGCTGACGGCCAGAGCGCAGATGAGACCGAGGAGGAGTTTTTTGGAGAAGCCTGTGAATGTCATGATCTTGTTCTCCGCTCAATGCGCGTGGTAGATGACACGGTCCGGGGGCGTCTTGAAGCGTCCGATCGAACTCCACCATGGCATCAGCAGGAAGAAGCCAAAATAGAACAGCGTGCCCAGTTGGGAGACGCGCCCACCCATGTCCGAAGGCGGCAAGGTGCCCAGATAGCCCAGAACGCCAAAGTTGATGACGAACACCGCGTACAGGTACTTGTGCCAGTCCGGACGGTAGCGGATCGACTTGACCGGACTGTTGTCCAGCCAGGGCAGGAAGAACAGGATGACGACGCCGCCGCCCATGGCGACAACGCCCCAGAACTTGGCGTCGATGGCCCACATCATGGCCACCACGACGACCGCACCGCCAACGATCACCGCCTTGAAGATGTTGTGCATCTTGAGCTTGGTCACGGCCAGGCCCGCACCCAGAACCATGCAGGCCATCAGCACGTACATCATCTCGGAGGTGACGGCGCGCAGCAGCGAATAGAACGGCGTGAAGTACCAGACCGGTGCGATGTGCAGCGGCGTCTTGAGCGAGTCTGCGGGGATGAAGTTGTTGTATTCGAGGAAGTAGCCGCCGAGTTCGGGAGCGAAGAAGATGATCGCCGCGAACACGAACAGGAACACGCTCACGCCGAAGATGTCGTGCACCGAGTAGTACGGATGGAACGGGATGCCGTCCAGCGGAATGCCCTTGGCATCTTTCTTTTCCTTGATCTCGATGCCATCGGGATTGTTGGATCCGACTTCGTGCAGCGCAATGATGTGCGCCACCACCAGGCCCAGCAGCACCAGCGGAACGGCGATCACGTGAAAGCTGAAGAAGCGGTTCAGCGTGGCGTCGCCCACCACATAATCGCCACGGATCAGCAGCGCCAGATCGGGGCCGACAAAGGGGATGGCGGAGAACAGGTTCACGATCACCTGAGCGCCCCAGTAGCTCATCTGGCCCCAGGGAAGCAGGTAGCCCATGAAGGCTTCTGCCATGAGCGCCAGGAAGATCGCGCAGCCGAAGACCCACACCAGTTCGCGCGGCTTGCGGTAGCTGCCGTAGATCAGTCCGCGGTACATGTGCAGGTACACCACCACGAAGAACGCGGACGCGCCGGTGGAGTGCATGTAGCGAATCAGCCAGCCCCAGGGCACGTCGCGCATGATGTATTCGACCGAGCCGAAGGCCAGGGCGGCGTCGGGCTTGTAGTGCATCGTGAGGAAGATGCCGGTCACGATCTGCAGCACCAGCACCAGCAGCGAGAGCACGCCGAAGACGTACCAGATGTTGAAGTTCTTGGGCGCGTAGTACTCGCTCATGTGCTCTTTGAAGAGCTTGGACAAGGGGAAGCGGTTATCCACCCAGTTGAGCAGTTTCTCGGGCGCCGAAGCGTTGGGGGAAATTTCGTGGAATTCAGCCATGGTGTTTTTCCTCAGGCCTTCTTGTCAGACCCGATGAGCAACTTTGCATCGGAGAGGTACATATAGGGCGGCACTTCCAGGTTGTCGGGTGCCGGCTTGTTCTTGAACACGCGCCCGGCCATGTCAAAGGTGGAACCGTGGCAGGGGCACAGGAAACCGCCCGCCCAGTCATCGGGCAGCGAGGCTTGCGCTCCGGTCTGAAACTTTTCCGAGGGCGAACAACCCAGGTGCGTGCAGATCCCGACTGCGACAAAAAACTCGGGCTTGATCGAGCGGTACTCGTTGCGCGCGTATTCCGGCGTCAGCTCCGAGGGCTTGCGCTGAGACTGGGGGTCGGCGAGCTGCGGGTCCAGGGCCTTGAGCGCGGCCAGTTGTTCGGGCGTGCGGCGCACGATCCACACGGGTTTGCCGCGCCACTCGACGGTCATTTTCTGACCCGGCTTGAGCGCGGAAATATCCGCCTCGACCGCGGCACCGGCAGCCTTGGCCTTTTCCGACGGATTCAGGCTGCTGACAAAGGGAACGGCTACGGCCGCAACGCCGACGGCGCCGGCACAGCTGGACGCGATCAGCCAGGTACGTTTGCTGGAGTCGATCTCTGTGGAATCGACAAGGGTGTCACTCATGGAAATCCTCTATATCGTCGCTAACTTGGATTAACCTCTGATTCTAGCTGACGACGCGCAACGCCCCCTTGCGCAGCGGGCTGGCGTTCAAGGCGGGACGCGAGCATGAAGGGGAAAACTTCGTTTACCCCGATTGACAGCCGGCGTTCCCGTGGAATACTCCGGGGCCTTAACAATCGGAGCGAGCGAACATGGGAATGATGCAGGAATTCAAGGCCTTTGCCGTCAAGGGCAACGTGATGGACCTCGCGGTCGGCGTGATCATCGGCGCGGCCTTCGGTAAGATCGTCGACTCGGTCGTGGGCGACCTGATCATGCCGCTGGTGGGAGCCATCTTCGGCAAATTCGATTTCTCCAACCTGTTCGTGGTGCTGGGAACACCGCCCGCGGGAACGGGGACGACGCTGGATGCGCTGAAGAAGGCCGGCGTGCCGGTGTTTGCCTATGGCAACTTCATCACCGTCGCGGTCAACTTCGCGATTCTGGCGTTCATCATCTTCATGATGGTCAAGCAGGTGAACCGACTGAAGAAATCCGAGCCCGCTGCGCCCGCGCCAGCGACGCCTGAAGACGTCATTCTGCTGCGCGAGATTCGCGACAGCCTGAAGAAATAGCGGCTTAGCGAGAAAGGGCGCGGGCCATGTGTATGGCCGCGATCAGACTGGACGCGTCCGCGCGTCCCGTGCCGGCGATATCGAAGGCGGTGCCGTGATCCGGGCTGGTGCGCACCAGAGGCAGCCCCAGCGTGACGTTCACGCCCTTCTCCACGCCCAGGTACTTCACGGGTATCAACCCCTGGTCGTGGTACATCGCCACCACCACGTCGAACTCGCCCGGCACATCTCCCTTGGCCCGGGCCCGCATGAACACGGTGTCGGGCGCAAAGGGCCCGCTCACGTCCAGGCCTTGGGCCCGCGCCGCGGCCACGGCCGGCGCGATGATGGTCTGCTCTTCGCTGCCAAACAGGCCGCCCTCGCCGGCGTGGGGATTGAGCCCCGCCACGGCGATGCGCGGCGCTCGCCCCAGCATGGCCTGCACCGAGCGCTGCGTGATCTGCAGTGTTTGCAGCACACTGTCAAACGTCACGGCTTCGATGGCGTGGCGCAGCGACATGTGGATGCTCACCAGCACCGTTCGCAACTCGTCGTTCGCCAGCATCATGCGCACCGGCACATCGGTCACCGGGCGTCCCAGATGCGCCGCCGCCTCGGCTTGCAGCAGTTCGGTGTGACCGGGAAAGCTCACGCCCGCTGCAGCCAGCGCCTCCTTGTGCAGCGGCGCGGTCACCAGGGCGGCAATCTCGCCCGACAGCGCCGCGCGCGCGGCCCATTCGACGCTTGACGCCGCCGCCCTGCCTGCCTGCGCGCTGATCAGGCCGAGCGCGACCAGCGGCGCCTCGGGCAGCACCTGCAGCACGCCGATGCAGCGCGGTGGCAGGTTCCAGGCGTCTGCAGCGCTGTCCAGCAGCGCCACCGGCAAGGGCAGCGAACCGGCCGAGCTGATCAGCGCCGAAGCGCGGCGCAGGGTGGCCACGTCGCCTGCGACAAAGCAACCTCGCGTCACATCGGGCGCATCGCGAAATGCCTTGGCAATGATTTCAGGACCTATTCCTGCGGGGTCGCCCTGCGTGATGGCGATGGGTTTGGCAGTCATGCGTGTCTCCAGGCTCAGGCCGGGTTGTCGATGTCGATGAACTCGTGCGCCAGGCCCAACTGCGAGGCAATGTACGTCGCCACCGCCGGGGCTCCGTAGCGCTCGCTCGCATGGTGGCCGCAGGCCAGATACGCCACGCCCGACTCCCGCGCGTAGTGCGCCTGCGGCTCGGAAATTTCGCCGGTGATGTAGGCATCCGCACCGGCCGCGATGGCTTCCTCGAAGTGCCCCTGCGCGCCGCCGCTGCACCAGGCGATGTTCCTGATCGCCCTGCCATGCGTGCTGACCAGGGTCACCGGGTGCGCCAATGCCTGCTGCACATGCGCCGACAGCGCCGCGGCGTCGACAAAGCCGTCGCCGCTGACGCGTGTTCCCAGAAATCCCAGTTCCTGTTCGCCAAATCTCGCGTCGGCCTTCAGCCCCAGCCTCAAACCCAACTGCGCGTTGTTCCCCAACTCCGGGTGCGCGTCCAGCGGCAGGTGGTAGGCGAACAGGTTGATGTCGTGTGCCAGCAGCAAGGCCAGGCGCTGTTTCATCCATCCGGTGACGCGTCCATCCTGGCCGCGCCAGAACAGGCCGTGGTGCACCAATATCGCGTCCGCATTGGCGGCGATGGCGGCTTCGATCAGCGCGCGGCTGGCTGTGACGCCGGACACGATCTTTCGCACCGGCTCGCGTCCCTCAACCTGCAGACCATTGGGTCCATAGTCCTTGAAGCGCTCGGGCTGCAGCAGTGCATCCAAGGCGCGCAAAAGTTGCTGTCTATCGGTCATGGAAATCCTGCGAGTGTGTCGGTGCATTGTCGGCGATGTCGGCACCCGCCTGCACGTCGAGCAGGCTGTCGCAACCCTGACCGGCAGCGATCCAGCGTCGACCCATACGCGCCAGCAGCCACGCCAGCGGCCGCACCAGAAACTGCAGCCCGCGTGGCAGCGCGCGCTGCAGCGTCAGGCGCGGTTGGCTGAGCGCACCACAGCGATAAAGCCCCGGACTCTCATCCCAGAGCAGCGCCGCGCAGGCACCTTGTCGGCGTCCTGAAACCAGCATGCCCAGCGGGCAGGGAGCGGCCAGACAGCAAATGCCGCAGCCATTGCAGGCTTGCCCGTAGGCGGGTTTGCGCGGGGCCGATGGTTGAATGTGGATCACCCGGTCCTGCCTGAATGCGTTGTCTTGGGGCGGGAACATCCCCAAATCTTAGCCAGTCGCGCCGGAGTCCTACAATTTGCAAATTGCGATGCAAAGTCCTGGTGCAGGAATCGCCCGTCAACGAAACACCTTATGAAAAAGTTCTGGCTGCTGTTTTCACAATCCGTCACCGTGCTGCTGGCGGCGTATTTCGTCGTGGGCACGCTCAAGCCTGAATGGTTGAACCGGCGTCCCGCCGCGTCCGCCGCGGTGTCGGTGCTGGAAGCCCCGGCAAGCCCCCCGGGCGTGCTTCCTGCGGGGAGCTTGCGACTGGCCGCGAAGACGGCCTCAGCGGCCGTGGTGAGCATCAACACCAGCAAGGCGGCGCACAGGAATCCCGGTCAGGGTGACCCGTTCTTCAGGTTCTTCTTTGGCGACCGCGGCGATGAACCGCAGATGGGACTGGGCAGCGGCGTGATCGTCAGCGCCGACGGCTACATCCTGACCAACGACCATGTGGTGGAGGAATCGGATGCGATCGAAGTCGTGCTGAACGACGGCCGCCACGCCAGCGCCAAAGTGATAGGCACCGACCCCGACACAGATCTGGCCATCCTCAAGATCGAACTGGACCGCCTGCCCGTGATCACGCTGGGCAACACCGACAACCTGCAGGTCGGCGACCAGGTGCTGGCCATCGGCAACCCCTTTGGCGTGGGCCAGACGGTGACCAGCGGCATCGTCAGCGCCCTGGGGCGAAACCAACTGGGCATCAACACCTTCGAGAACTTCATCCAGACCGACGCGGCCATCAACCCCGGCAACTCCGGCGGCGCGCTGGTGGACGTGAACGGGCAGCTGCAGGGTATCAACAGCGCCATCTATTCGCGCTCGGGAGGCAGCATGGGGATTGGCTTTGCCATTCCCGTCACGACCGCGAAACAGGTGCTCGAAGGCATCATCAAGGATGGGCGTGTGACGCGCGGCTGGATCGGTGTCGAGCCCAATGAAATGTCGCCCGAGTTGGCGGAAACCTTTGGCATCAAGCCGCGAAAGACGGACGACGCACAAGCCTTTCAGGGCGTGATCATCACCGGCGTGATGCAAAGCGGCCCGGCCGCCAAGGGCGGCATCAAGCCCGGTGACGTGATCCTGAGTGTCGCGGGCAAACCCGTGGGCAACGTGTCCGAACTGCTCTCGGCGGTGGCCGCACTCCAGCCCGGTACACCGGCGCGCTTTGGCCTGCTGCGGCGCGAAGAAAAGGTTGAACTCAGCGTGACGCCAGGCTTGCGCCCCAAACCGAAGGTGCAGCCGCGCCAGTGAGCGCCATTCCCCTGCTTGACTTCAAGGTCAGGGGTTCGCCGGCTCCTCTGCGGCGTCAGGCGCCTTGGTGTGCTTGATGAACAGTTGTGCAGCCCAGATACCGACCTCATACAGCAGGCCCATGGGCACCAGCAGCGCGACCATCGATACCGGATCGGGCGGCGTCACCAGGCCGGCCACCGCGGCCGCACCGACCCAGAAATAGGAGCGGAAAGCGCGCAGTTGCGCGATGCTCACGATGCCGATGCGCGCCAGGATGATGACGGCAATCGGCACCTCGAACGCCACGCCAAAGGCGATGAACAGCGTGATGACAAAGTCCAGATAGGCTTCGATATCGGGCGTCACCGCGACCGACGCCGGTGCCATCCTCTGGATCGCCGGGAAGGCCTGGCCAAACACCACGAAATAGCAAAACGCCGCGCCCATGTAGAACAACAGCGTGCTCGCCGCGACCAGCGGCAACACCAGCTTCTTCTCGTGCTTGTACAAGCCTGGCGCGATGAAGGCCCAGGCCTGATACAGGATCCAGGGCAGGCTCAGGCCGATGGCCGCCAGCACCGACACCTTGATCGGCACCAGAAACGGCGAAACCACGCCCACGGCGATCATCTTCGAGCCTTCGGGCAGCGCTTTCACCAGCGGCATCGCCAGCAGGTCGTACAGGTGCGAGGGGCCGGGGTAAAACACCAGCACGGCAAAGACCGCCGCGATGCCATAGACGGCGCGCAGCAAGCGGTCGCGCAGCTCCACCAGGTGCTGCACAAAGGGTTGCTCGGTACCGGCGAGCTCGTCGATCTGGGGTTTTTCGTCTGCCATGGACTAGGACTGGCCGATCTTCTGCGGACGAAAACGTGCCACCCGCGCCGCGCCTGACAGCGCCTTGGTGCGCGTGCCGGAGCGCGCCTTGTACCACTGCGGCGTGGCGCCGGCCTTGAGCCGCCAGTTCTTCCTGGGATGCTTGTATTCGGGCGCCGCCGGGGCGTAGATGGAGTGGCTGTCCGAGTGCTCCAGGCCGTCGGTCGTTTGCGACCATGAATTCTCGAAATCGGCGGCCGAGGTTTGCACCGTCTGCTCGACGTCGCGTGCCGCCGCCTCGACCGTGTCCTTCATCTTCTTGAGTTCTTCCAGTTCCATGGAGCGCCCCACTTCGGCCTTGACGTCAGCGACGTAGCGCTGCGCTCGCCCCAGCAGGGTTCCGATGGTGCGCGCCAGCCCCGGCAGGCGCTCCGGGCCGATCACGACCAGCGCGATGCCACCGATGATGGCCAGCTTGGTGACGCCTATGTCCAGCACTTAGGCCTTGGACTTCGCTTCGACGTCGATCGTGTCTTTGGGCGCGGCCGGCGCACCCGTCACCTGCTGCACCGGTGCGGTCGGCTCAGCGCTTTTCTCGGTCGTTCCGTCCTTCATGCCGTCCTTGAAACCCTTCACCGCACCGCCCAAGTCGGAGCCGATATTGCGCAGCTTCTTGGTGCCGAAAATCACGATGATGATGATCAGAAAAATGATCAGATGCGTAGTCGATAAACCCATGGCGTCCTCCTAAACTGTTGCTCTGATTTTAGACCCTGGTCGGCGCGCTCGCCGCGCAGTCGGGTAATTCAACCCCTGAGCCAGGGCCGCGGTCCGCCCATGACGTGAAAATGCAGATGCTGCACTTCCTGTCCGCCTTCGGCGCCGGTGTTGCACAGCAGGCGAAAGCCGCCTTCGGGATAGGGGTTGCAGCCCTCCTGCAGCGCCAGACGCGGCGCCAGCGCCATCATGCGGCCCAGCAGCGCCTCGTGCTCGGGGGCAACCTGGGCCATCGATGCCAGATGCAGCTTCGGGATCAGCAGGAAGTGCACCGGCGCCCAGGGATGGATGTCGTGAAAGGCGAAAATGCCATCGTCTTCATAGACCTTGCGCGAGGGAATCTTCCCGGCGACGATCTTGCAGAAGATGCAGTTCGCTTCGCTCATGCCTGGCCACCTTCGTCCAGTTCGCGCGACGCCACCTTGCGCAGCGCCTTTTCCTCGATGCCGCTGGTGCCCACGCGCCGATCGAGCTCGGCGATGACATCCGCCGGTGTCAGGCCGTAATGCGCCAGTGCGATCATCGAGTGAAACCAGAGGTCCGCCACTTCGTACACAACCTTCTGCACATCACCGCCATGGTCCGCGTCCTTGGCCGCCATCACGACCTCGGTCGCTTCTTCACCGATCTTCTTCAGGAAGGCGTCCGGTCCCTTGTGCAGCAGGCGCGACACGTAGCTGGCCTGCGGGTCGCCGCCGTTTTGCGGCTTGCGGCTTTCGATCACGGCGGCCAGTCGGGCCAGGGAATCTTGTGCGTTCATGGTGTCTTGTAGATGGTGGCGGGGTCTTTCAGCACCGGTTCGGTCGCGTGCCAGGCCCCATCCTTGTACAGGCTGAAAAAACAACTGTGGCGTCCGGTATGGCATGCGATGCCGGGCTCGTGGCCGAGCTGCGTCACCCTCAGCAGGACCACATCGTTGTCGCAGTCCAGGCGGATCTCGTGCACCTTTTGCGTGTGGCCCGATTCCTCGCCCTTGTGCCACAGGCGCTTGCGCGAGCGGCTGAAATACACGGCTTCTCCCAGTTCGGCAGTTTTCGCCAGCGCTTCGCGGTTCATCCAGGCGAACATCAGCACATCGTTGCTTGACGCCTCCTGCGCAATCACCGGCACCAGCCCGTTCTCGTCCCATTTCACTTCATTGAGCCAGTTCATAGTCTTACCGGTATGCCGCGCTCGGCCATGCGCTGCTTAGCCTGGGCCACGGTGTATTCGCCATAGTGAAAAATGCTGGCAGCCAGCACCGCGTCGGCGCCGCCGAGCTGAATGCCGTCGGCCAGATGATCGAGCGTGCCGACACCCCCGGAGGCGATCACCGGCACGCCCACGGCGTCGGCCACGGCGCGCGTCAGCTCGAGATCAAAGCCCGACTTCGTGCCGTCGCGGTCCATGCTGGTGAGCAGGATTTCGCCGGCGCCCATGGATGCCATTTTGCTGGCCCAGGCCACCGCGTCCAGCCCGGTGTTCTTGCGCCCGCCGTGGCTGAAAACGTCCCAGCCCGCGCCCAAGGGCCGGCCACTTTCGTCCAGGCGCTGGCAGTCCTGAGCGGTGCGGCGTTTGGCGTCGATCGCCACCACGATGCACTGCGCGCCGTACTTGGCCGAGGCGTCGGCAATGACTTGCGGATTGGCAATTGCGGCCGAGTTGAAACTGGTCTTGTCGGCGCCGGCGTTGAGCAGGCGGCGCACATCTTCGACCGTGCGCACGCCGCCACCGACCGTCAGCGGAATGAATACCTGCGAGGCCACGGCCTCGATGATGTGCAGGATCAGATCACGCCCGTCGCTGGTGGCGGTGATGTCCAAAAAAGTGAGTTCGTCCGCGCCTTGATCGTTGTAGCGTGCGGCGATTTCCACCGGGTCGCCGGCGTCGCGCAGTTCGACGAAATTCACGCCCTTGACGACACGGCCACCGGTCACGTCCAGGCAGGGAATGATGCGTTTGGCTAGCATGCGATGCCGCTCGGGTGGGCGAAATCGCGAACGTCGCCGGCGTCAGCCATTGAGTTCATCGGCACGGGCCTGCGCTGCTTCAAAGTCGAGGTCGCCGCTGTAGATGGCGCGGCCGCAGATCACGCCTTCGATGCCTTCGCTTTCCACTTCGCACAGCCTCTCCACGTCTGCCATGTTGGACAGGCCGCCGGATGCGATGACCGGTATCGTCAGCGCCTGCGCGAGGCGCACGGTGGCTTCGATGTTGATGCCGCTGAGCATGCCGTCGCGGCCAATGTCCGTATAGATGATGGACTCGACGCCGTAGTCCTGGAATTTCTTAGCCAGATCCACCACCTCGTGACCGGACAGCTTGCTCCAGCCATCGGTAGCGACGCGTCCGTCCTTGGCGTCCAGGCCGACGATGATGTGGCCGCCAAACGCGGTGCAGGCGTCCTGCAGGAAACCGGGGTTGCGCACCGCCGCAGTGCCGATGATGACGTAGCGCAGACCGGCATCCAGATAGCGCTCGATCGTGTCCAGGTCGCGGATGCCGCCACCGAGCTGCACGTCGACCTCGCTGCCCACCTCCTTCAGGATCTGGCGTATCGCCATCTCGTTCTTGGGAGCGCCGGCAAAAGCACCGTTCAGGTCCACCAGGTGCAGCCGTCGGGCCCCCTTGCTCACCCAGCTTCGCGCCATCACCGTCGGCTCCTCACCGAAGGTCGTGGATTGGTCCATGTCGCCTTGCTTCAGACGCACACAGTGGCCGTCTTTCAGGTCAATTGCCGGGATGAGTTGCATGATGGCCTAGGGGTTCCAGTGCAGGAAGTTACGGTACAGCGCAAGCCCGTGAGCAGCGCTTTTTTCAGGGTGGAATTGTGTCGCAAAAATATTATCGCGTGCAATCGCCGAAGTGAAGCGCGCGCCGTAGTCGGTCTCGCCCACGCTGTGGCGCGCATCTGACGGTCGCGCATAAAAGCTGTGCACGAAGTAGAAGTAGCTGCCGTCGGGCACTTCGCCCCAGACCGGGTGCCGACCCACGCCATGGTCGGCCTGATAGACCTGGTTCCAGCCCATTTGCGGCACCTTGTAGCGGCTGCCGTCGGGCTGCAGTTGCCCGGCCAGATCGAACTTCACGACCTCGCCGTGGATCAGTCCGAGGCAGGGGGTATCGAGTTCTGCGCTGTGATCGAGCAGCATCTGCATGCCCACGCACACGCCCATCAGGGGCTTGTGCGCGGCCGCGTGCATCACCGCGGCGTACATGCCCGAGTCGTGCAGCTCGCGCATGCAGTCGCGCATGCCGCCCTGCCCCGGCAGCACCACGCGTTCGGCGTCCATCACTTCCTGCGGCGTGCGCGCCCACACGACGTCAATGCCCGAACCTTGCGCCGCGTGCACCACGGCCTGCGTCACGGAGCGCAGATTGCCCATGCCGTAATCGACGACTGCTATTTTTTTCATGACGTGCGATGCAATGACTTTCGCCAGGGCGGGCGGGTTCGGTTACAGGCTGCCCTTGGTCGAGGGAATGGCGTTCGGCGCGCGTGCATCCAGTTCCAGTGCAGCGCGCAGCGCGCGGCCAAAAGCCTTGAACACGGTCTCGGCCTGGTGGTGCGCGTTTTCGCCGCGCAGGTTGTCGATGTGCAGCGTGACGAAGGCGTGGTTCACGAAGCCCTGGAAGAACTCGAACGCCAGTTGGCTGTCGAAGCTGCCGATCATGCCGCTCTTGAACGGCACGTGCATCACCAGTCCCGGACGCCCGGAAAAGTCGATCACGACCCGGCTCAGCGCTTCGTCGAGCGGCACATAGGCGTGGCCGTAGCGGCGCAGGCCCTTCCTGTCGCCCACGGCCTGGTTCACCGCCTGCCCGAGTGCAATGCCCACGTCTTCCACCGTGTGATGGCCGTCGATGTGCAAGTCGCCAACGGCCTGGATGTCCAGGTCGATCAGGCCGTGGCGCGCGATCTGGTCCAGCATGTGGTCGAAGAAACCAATGCCCGTGCTCAATCGGGCCTGTCCGGTTCCGTCCAGATTGATCTTGACGGCGATCTGGGTCTCGGCGGTGTTGCGGGAGACTTCGGCGGTGCGGGGATTCATGGGGTTCATGTTACCTATTCAGTTGGGGACAGAGCTGGCTCACTTTGTGTCGCTGCGGTCAGTCCCGCAAAGCCTCACCCAATGCCTCCAGCATCGCGCGG
This sequence comes from uncultured beta proteobacterium, assembly GCA_903838565.1. GTDB lineage: Bacteria > Pseudomonadota > Gammaproteobacteria > Burkholderiales > Burkholderiaceae_C > CAIKVZ01. The sequence continues at coordinate 19,402 of CAILZB010000064.1, forward strand.
TTCTGTTCGGCGGTGCCGACCGTCAAGCGCAGGCAGTTGGCAAGTAGTGTATTCATTTTAGAAACATTCTTCACCAGCACCTTGCGTGCGCGCATGCCTTCAAAGGCTTTCGCCGCATCCGGCACGCGCACCAGGATCATGTTGGATTCGCTGGGGTAAGGGTGGACGCCCGCCATGGCCTGCAAAGCCTGCAGCAGCACGGCGCGCTGCGCCCTGATGTCGCGGGCCTGAGCGGCAAACACGTCGGCGTGCTCCAGCGCAAACAGCGCGCACTCGCAGTTGAGCACGCTCACGTTGTACGGGGGGCGCACCTTGTCGATCTCGGCCACCAAGGCTTGGGGGCCCATCAGGTAGCCGATGCGCACACCAGCCAGTCCGAACTTGGACAGAGTGCGCATCAGCAGCACGTGGTCGTGCTGCCGGATGCGGTCAATATAGCTTCGGGCGGCGAAGGGCTGGTAGGCCTCGTCCATCACCACCAGACCGCCCTGCTCGCCCTGAGCTCGAATGATTCGTTCAATCACCGCGTCGTCCCACAGATTCGCCGTGGGGTTGTTCGGATAGGCCAGGTACACGACGGCGGGATGGTGTTGGGCAATGGCCTCCAGCATGGCCGATTCATCCAGCTCGAAGTCGGCCGTGAGCGGGACGCCGACAAATTTCAATCCCTGCAGTTGCGCGCTCATGCCGTACATGACAAAGCCCGGAACCGGCGCCAGGATGCTTGCCGCTTGGAAATTGTTGGCTGCGCTCGGTGGCAGATCGCAGGCCAGGGCAATCAGCGAAATCAGTTCGTCCGAGCCGTTGCCCAGCATCAGCTCGAAGCCTTCGGGCATGTGTGCGTGCGCGGCCAAGGCGCGGCGCAGGTCGTTCACGCGGCCATCCGGATAGCGGTTCAAGGGGAGTTTGCCCAGTCGCTGGCCGAGCTGCTCCTGCAGTTCTGGCGGCAGGCGGTACGGGTTCTCCATGCCGTCGAGCTTGATCATGCCCACGGAGTCCTGGATGGCGTAGGCGTGCATGGACTGGACGTCCTGGCGGATGCGCTGAATGGGCTGCGTCATATTGTGTTTGGGGACCATGGCATCAGACGGGGTTCAAGCGCATCTGAGCAGCCCGGGCGTGCGCCTGCAAGCCCTCACCATATGCCAGTTCAGCGGCTATCTTGCCCAGAATCTGGGCGCCGGCCTCGCTCACCTCGATCAGGCTGCTGCGCTTCTGGAAGTCGTATACCCCCAGCGGCGAGCTGAAGCGCGCGGTGCCGCTGGTGGGCAGCACGTGGTTCGGACCGGCACAGTAGTCGCCCAGGCTCTCGCTGGTGTAGGCGCCCAGGAAGATGGCGCCTGCGTGTTTCAACAACGGCTCCCAGCGGTGCGGGTCCCGGCTGCTCACCTCCAGGTGTTCCGGTGCGATCCGGTTGCTGATGGCACAGCCCTCTTCCATGCTGCGCGTGAGGATCAGGGCACCGCGGTCGTTCAGCGACTTGGCGATGATGTCGGCGCGCGGCATCTCGGGAAGCAGGCGATCGATCGCGGCCTGCACCGCGTCGATGTAGGCGGCGTCGGGGCACAGCAGAATGCTCTGCGCCAGCTCGTCGTGCTCGGCCTGTGAAAAAAGATCCATCGCCACCCAGTCCGCCGGCGTGGAGCCATCGGCCAGCACCAGGATTTCGGATGGACCCGCGATCATGTCGATGCCCACGGTGCCGAACACGCGCCTCTTGGCCGCCGCCACATAGGCGTTGCCCGGCCCGGTGATCTTGTGCACCTGCGGAATGGTGGCCGTGCCGTAGGCCAGGGCCGCGACGGCCTGCGCGCCACCGATGGTGAAGACGCGCGTCACGCCGGCCACATAGGCGGCTGCCAGCACCATCGCGTTCTTCTCGCCGCGCGGTGTGGGCACGACCATGATGATCTCGCCGACCCCTGCCACATGGGCCGGAATCGCGTTCATCAGCACCGACGAAGGATAGGTCGCCTTGCCACCCGGTACGTAGATGCCCACGCGGTCCAGCGGCGTGACCTTTTGCCCGAGCAGCGTGCCATCGGCGTCGCGGTAGCTCCAGCTCTCGCCCGAGGCTTGTCTCTGCGCCTCGTGGTAGCTGCGCACGCGCACGGCTGCGGCCTGCAGCGCTTCGCGCTGGGCCGCAGGAAGGGTGTCAAACGCGGCCTTGAGGTCGTCCTGGGTCAGTTCCAGTTGCGCCATGGACGCCGCCTGCACCTGGTCCCAGCGCGCGGTGTACTCGAGCACGGCCGCGTCGCCGCGCTGCTGCACATCGGCCAGGATGTCGGCCACGCCTTGTTCGATCGCCGCGTCGGTCTGGGCCGACCAATGCAGGCGCGCCTGAAAGTCGGCCTCGAACGTCGGGCTGGCCGTGGACAGACGCAGGGGTTTCGCGCTGGAGCTCATGTTGCCTTAGACGGAAGTTGGAGTTTTCAATGCCGCCGCAAAGGCGTCGATGATGGCCCGCATGGGCTGCTGCTTGAGCTTGAGCGCGGCCTGGTTCACCACCAGGCGCGAGCTGATGTCCATGATGCGTTCCACCTCCACCAGGTGGTTCGCCTTGAGCGTGTTGCCGGTGGAAACCAGATCGACGATGGCGTCGGCCAGGCCCGTGAGTGGCGCCAGTTCCATGCTGCCGTAGAGCTTGATCAGGTCCACGTGCACGCCCTTGCTGGCGAAGAACTCGCGCGCAATCGCCACGTACTTGGTGGCGACGCGCAAACGGCTGCCCTGCTGCACGGCGGCGGCGTAGTCGAATCCCTCGCGCACTGCGACGCTGATGCGGCACTTGGCGATTTGCAGATCCAGCGGCTGGTACAGGCCCTGGCTGCCGTGCTCCAGCAAGGTGTCCTTGCCGGTGATGCCCAGGTCTGCGCCGCCGTATTGCACGTAGGTCGGGACATCGCTGGCGCGCACCAGCACCACGCGCACTTGCGGCTGGTTCGTCGCGAGAATGAGCTTGCGCGTGGTTTCCGGGTCATCCAATACCTCGATGCCCGCCGCCTTGAGCAGCGGCAGGGTTTCGTCGAAGATGCGGCCCTTGGAGAGTGCGAGCGTGATCATGGCTTGCTACGCATTCAATTCCGTCCATTCCGCCGGCGTCACGGTCTGCATCGACAGCGCGTGCACTTCGTTGGTCTTCATCCGGTCGCCCAGCGTGGCGTAAACCAGTTGGTGACGCTGGATCTTGCGTTTACCCTCGAAGCCTGCCGACACGATGATGGCCTCCCAGTGCACGCCGTCGCCTGTGACTTCGATGTGCTCGCAGGGAAGTCCGGCCTGGATGATGGTTTTGAGTTGCTCTGCGTTCATGGGGGTTCCGTTATTAACTTCTGATTTTGTAGCCGATGCGCAGCAGGTTGACGCCGATCGCGCTCACGATCGCAAGGAACAGCCCGACCACGGCCAGGCTGAGCTCGGGCGCAACGTCGCTGACGCCGAAGAATCCGTAACGGAATCCGTCGATCATGTAGAAAAACGGATTGAAGTGACTCACGGTTTGCCAGAACGGGCCCAGCGAATGGATCGAATAGAAGACACCGCTGAGGAACGTCAGCGGCATGATGAAGAAGTTCTGGAACGCGGCCAGCTGGTCGAACTTTTCCGCCCACAGTCCGGCGATCAGGCCCAAAGTTCCCATCAGCGCTGCGCCCAGCAGGGCAAACAGCAGGATCCACAGCGGCGCCACGAAGCTCAGGTGCGCGAACCAGGCCGTGACCAGAAACACACCGCCCCCGACCACCAAGCCGCGCACCACGGAAGAACCCACGTAGGCGAAGAACCAGGCCCAGTGCGACAGCGGCGTGAGCAGCAGGAACACCATGTTGCCCATGATCTTGCTCTGAATCAGCGAGGATGAGCTGTTGGCAAAGGCGTTCTGCAGCACGCTCATCATCACCAGGCCCGGCACCAGGAACGCCGTGTAGCTCAACTGGTTGTAGACCTTGACGCTGCCTTCAAGCACATGGCCGAAGATCAGCAGGTACAGCACCGCCGTCATCACCGGCGCGGCCACGGTCTGGAACGCGACCTTCCAGAAGCGCAGCACTTCCTTGTAGAACAGCATCTGCCAGCCGTTCATGCCATGGCCCCCGTGCGTTCTTCGCTGGCGCTCATGCCCGTGGTGCCCTGCGCGCGCGCCATGACTTCGAGAAACACATCTTCCAGATCGGCCTTGCGAATCTCGATATCGTGCGCCACACCACCGGCCTCGCGCACCGCCGCCAGATACTGCTCGATCTCGCCCGCAGTATTCGCGGGCAGTTGCACAATGCGACCGGTGACGCGGGCCTTGGCCTTGAGCGCGGGTGGCAGTTCGCTGTCGATTTTGAAGCGCAACACGTTCGAAGCCGCGGCCTTGAGCAGTTCGCTGGTGCGGTCCAACGCCACCACCTGGCCCTTCTTGAGCATGGCCAGCCGGCTGCACAGGGCTTCGGCTTCTTCCAGGTAATGCGTCGTCAGCAGCACGGTGTGGCCCTGCTTGTTCAGCCTGGCGATGAATTGCCACAGCGTCTGGCGCAACTCCACATCGACACCGGCCGTGGGCTCATCCAGCACGATCACCGGTGGCTTGTGCACCAGCGCCAGCGCCACCAGCACGCGGCGCTTCATGCCACCCGAGAGCTGGCGCATGTTGGCGTTGGCCTTGTCGGACAGACCCAGGCTGTGCAGCAACTCGTCGATCCAGGCGTCGTTGTGGCGGATGCCGAAATAGCCCGACTGGAACCGCAGCGCTTCGCGCACATTGAAGAACGGGTCGAACACCAGCTCCTGCGGCACCACGCCCAGTTTGCGCCGCGCCTGCGCGTACTCGGTCTGCACGTCGCAGCCCTGCACCAGCACGCGCCCGCTGCTGGCGCGAGTCAGGCCGGCCAGCACGCTGATGAGCGTGGTCTTGCCGGCACCGTTGGGGCCCAGGAGTCCGAAGAACTCGCCCTCTTCGATGTCAAAGCTCACGCCGTCCAGCGCCTTGAGTGAAGTGCTCTGGGCGCCGGATGCAGCGGGGTAGATTTTGGAGACGGATTGAAAGGAGATGGCAGGCATGGGCAGGGTGATTTTACGGCCTCACAAACCGGGCCAGCGTTGGCGACCGGGGCGCGGACTCAGGTCGCTGCGGTCAGCAACTCGGCCACGCCATAGAGGCCGGCGAGTTCGCGCAGGCGCGGGGGCAAACCCTTGACCGAAAACGTCTTTCCCTGCGCCAAGGCGTCGCGCCGCAGTTGCAGCAGCACGGCCAGCGCCGAAGAATCAAAGCGCTCCATGGCGCTTGCATCCACCGTCAACACGGCGCCGGTCTCGGCAGCCACTTGTTCAACCAAGTGCTGCAGCAAAGCCGTGGCCTGGACGTTCGTTACTTCGGCTGGAAAGCTCAGCACGATCAGCTCTTCTTGGCGTTGTTGGACTTGTTCATTGCGACAAGCTTGGCAATCAGCCCGTCAATGCCCTTGGCATTGATCTCCTGCGAGAACTGACTGAGGTAGTTCTGCACCAGCCAGACACCCATGACGTTGAGGTTATAAATTTTCCATCCCGCACCCTGACCGGGTGTCTTTTCCAGCCGGTAGTCGAGTTGAATCGGGTCTCCGTGACCGCGAATTTCCGTGCGCACCAGAACGTCGGCGTCATCGGGGGCAGCGCGCAAGGGTTTGACCGTGATGCTCTGGTCCCCCACCTGCCCCAGCGCGCCGGCATAGGAGTGCACCAGCAGGATCTTGAATTCATCCTGCAAACGCTGCTTCTGCTCCGGCGTCGCCTGACGCCATCCCGGCCCGACCGCCGAAGCCGTCATGCGCTGGAAGTTGACGTAGGGCATGACGCGGTTGTCAACCAGGCTCACGATCTTGGCAGTGTCGCCCGCCTGGACTGCGGCGTCCGCCTTGATCGCCGCGAGCACGTCGGTGGAAAGGCGCTTGACCAAGGCATCGGGCGCTTCGTCGGCGCAGTACGCAGCCGACATTCCCAACATCCCCATGGCAACCAACAACCTGGCAACCCATCGGCTAATAGAGCGATGCTTCATGATCATCCTTAAAAATTTGTACAAGCTGACACTGTCTCAACGCACGATCCACTTCGTCCGCTGACGCCAGCCGCCGTGGTTTGCCCCGTCTTTACTGGGGCGGTGCGTCTTCGCCACCACTCGGGTCGTCTCCATCCGAGATCAGGGAACGGCGCCGTTGCAAATAGGCATCGCGGGTAAAACTGTATTTGTCGAGCGCCGCCTCTTCCAGCATCGTTCCAAGACTCAGCAAATTGGCGCGGGTATTCACAATTCGCAGTACACCCAACGCGGTCCGCGTCTCGATGGGGTCGCGGTAGCTTGTGACGTCGTATTTGTAATCCACGTAGGTTGCCGCCGCATCACGGATGGTGGATGGACCCAGCAGCGGCAACACCACATAGGGCCCGGACGGAACCCCCCAATGGCCCAGGGTTTGACCAAAATCCTCGGGGTGACGCTCCACTCCGAGCTCCCCCGCCAGATTGAACAGCCCGCCAAAACCGAATACCGTGTTGAAGCTCACGCGTATCACCATTTCACCGGTGGCTTCGGCCTTGAGCTGCATCGCATTGTTGATGAGCGACCCGACGTCACTGATGTTGTTGAAGAAATTGCTGACACCGGTGCGCACCAGGGACGGGGTCACTTTCTTGTACGCGGTCGCCACGGGCTTGAGCACCACGCTGTCCAGGCCGTCATTGAACTTGGCCACCTCGCGGTTCATGGGTTCCAGGGGATCGTGCGGATTCGCGTTGGGCCCGGTGGCACAACCCGCCAGCAACACGAGCGTGACCGCCATCATGAGCCACAGCGCCTTGCGCGCTGCGACACTGCCGGGCTTCAGGTCGCTCATGGCCAGTCTCACTTGGCAGCAGAGGCCGTTGCGGCAGGCGCTGCGGCTGGCTCAGCAGCCTTGCTGAACAGGAACTGGCTGATCAGGTTTTCCAGCACCACCGCCGACTGCGTCGTCGTGACCTTGTCGCCGTTGGCCAGCGACTTTTCCTCGGCACCGGCCTCCACGCCCAGGTACTGCTCGCCCAGCAGGCCACTGGTGAGGATCTTCAGCGAACTGTCCTTGGGGAAACGGTACTGGCTTTGCATCGCCAGGGTCACGAGGGCCTGAAAGGACTTGTCGTCAAACGTGATCGATTCGACCCGTCCCACGACCACGCCGGCACTGCGCACCGCCGCCTTGGGCTTGAGTCCACCCACGTTGTCGAACTTGGCCGTCAGGCGGTAGGTCGACTGAAAGTTCAGGCTCAGCAAGTTGGCTGACTGCAGTGCCAGAAAAAGAATGGCGACGGCCCCGATCAGCACGAACAGCCCTACCCAGAAATCGTTTTTGTTGCGCTCCATGCGAACCTTTCAGATACTAAACATCATTGCGGTCAGGATAAAGTCCAGACCCAGCACAGCCAACGAAGCCACCACCACGGTACGCGTCGTGGCGTGCGACACCCCTTCAGGCGTGGGCTGGGCATTGAAGCCCTGCAGCAGCGCCACGAACGTGACAGTGAAGCCGAACACCACGCTTTTCACGACACCGTTGCCCACATCCGCCCAGACATCGACGCCACCCTGAATCTGACTCCAGAACGATCCGGCGTCGACCCCGATCATGAGCACACCCACGACCCAGCCGCCGATGATGCCGACGGCGCTGAACACCGCTGCCAGCAGCGGCATGGCGATCACGCCGGCCCAGAAGCGCGGCGCCAGGATGCGGTCGATCGGATCCACGGCCATCATCTCCATCGCGGAAATCTGCTCGCCCGCCTTCATCAATCCGATCTCGGCCGTGAGCGAGGTTCCGGCGCGTCCGGCAAACAACAGCGCCGTGACAACCGGACCGAGTTCGCGCACCAGGCTCAGCGTCACCAGCAGGCCCAGCGCCTCGGACGAGCCGTAGCGCTGCAAGGTGTAGTAGCCCTGCAGGCCGAACACGAAGCCGACAAACAGGCCCGACACCGCGATGATGGAGAGCGAGTAGTTGCCCAGGAAATGGATCTGATCCCGGATCAAGCCAAAGCGCTTCAAGCTGGAGCCCAGCGAGGCCAGCAGGCGCAGGAACAGCCGAGCCGCGTTGCCGATGTCGTTGATCTGGGTGCGCGTTGCACGCCCGACCGCAGCGGGATCAAGCCATTTCATGCCCGACCTCCCGCACTGGCACCGAAGTCCTGCTCGGCGCCGGGTCCAGGATAGTGAAACGCCACGGGTCCATCGGCCTGCGCCAGCACATACTGCACCACGCGCGGATCCGTGCTGTGGCGCACCTCGTCCGGTGTGCCCTGCGCAGCGATCTGGCCGTTGGCCAGCAGCACGACGTAATCGGCCATGGCAAAGGTCTGTTCCAGTTCGTGCGACACCACGACGCTGGTCAAGCCCAGCGTGTCGTTCAACTGGCGTATCAATTGGGCGACCGTCCCGAGAGAAATCGGGTCCAGTCCGGAGAAGGGTTCGTCGTACATCAGCAGTTCCGGGTCCAGCGCCATGGCACGCGCCATCGCGATGCGCCGCGACATGCCGCCGGATACTTCGGCTGGCATCAGGTCGCGCGCGCCGCGCAGCCCCACGGCGTGCAGCTTCATCAACACGATGTCGCGTATCAGCGCCTCTGGCAGGTCGGTGTGTTCGCGCAGCGGAAAAGCCACGTTGTCAAATACGCTCAGATCGGTGAACAGCGCGCCAAACTGGAACAGCATGCCCATGCCGCGACGCGCTTTGTACAGTGTGGCCTGATCCATCTGCGTGATGTCCTGCGTGCCATTCTTGCCGTGCAGCAGCAGTTCACCCTTCTGTGCCCGGTACTGGCCGCCCATCAGGCGCATGAGCGTGGTCTTGCCTCCGCCCGACGCGCCCATCAGCGCCGTCACCTTGCCGCGCGGCAGCGTGAGCGAGATGTCGTTCAGCACCACACGCTCACCGTAGCCAAACGTGAGGTGGCGGAACTCGACCAGTGATTCAGACGAAGGAACGGACATAGGTTGGTGGGCGATGGGGGACAGACACCCGTCACCCAGGGTTCAGAAAAATAAAGGCCGGAGGTCGTCCGGCCTTTGAATCATAAGGGATTACACCTAAGCACCTCGATCGGCGCCCGACATGACCCCGGCTTTACGGTTATTTACCGTGGGAGCTCACTCGTCCCCATCAGAAACTCGTCCACGGCGCGCGCTGCCTGGCGGCCTTCGCGGATGGCCCAGACCACCAGGCTCTGGCCGCGGCGCATGTCGCCCGCGGCAAACACCTTGGCCACGTTCGTGCAATAACCGCCGCCGAAGTCAGTGCTCGCTTTTGCGTTGCCACGACCGTCCTTGTCGACGCCAAAGGCTTCCAAAACGGTAGCGACCGGATTCACAAAACCCATCGCCAGCAGCACCAGGTCGGCCTTGTATTCCTTCTCGGTGCCGGCGATCTCGACCAGCTTGCCGTCCTTGAACTCGACGTGCACGGTCTTCAAGCCCGTGAGCTTGCCGTTCTTGCCGACGAACTCTTTCGTGGAAACGGCGAATTCGCGCGTGCAGCCTTCGTCGTGGCTGGAGCTGGTGCGCAGCTTGAGTGGCCAATAAGGCCAGGTCAGGGGCCGGTTCTCCTGCACCGGCGGCTGCGGCATGACCTCGAACTGCGTCACGCTGGCAGCTCCTTGGCGGTTGCTCGTGCCCACGCAGTCGGAGCCGGTGTCGCCGCCGCCGATCACGATCACGTGCTTGCCATCGGCGCGCAGCTGGCCCTTGAGCTTGTCGCCCGCGTTCACCTTGTTCTGCTGCGGCAGGAATTCCATGGCGAAATACACGCCGTCGAGCTCGCGCCCCGGCACCGGCAGGTCGCGCGACTGCTCGGCGCCGCCGGTGAGCAGCACGGCGTCAAAATCCTTCTGCAGCTGACCGGCCGAAACGTTTTCCTTGGCCCAGTTCGTGACCTTCGAATCCTTGGGCATCTCGCCCACCAGCACGCCGGTGCGAATCGTCACGCCCTCGGCCTGGAGCTGCTTCACGCGCCGGTCGATGTGCGTCTTCTCCATCTTGAAGTCCGGAATGCCGTAGCGCAGCAAACCGCCGACGCGGTCGTTCTTCTCGAACAGCGTCACGTCGTGGCCGGCGCGCGCCAGCTGCTGCGAGGCCGCCAGCCCGGCCGGGCCCGAACCCACCACCGCCACCTTCTTGCCGGTCTTGTGTTTGGGCAGCTGCGGCACGACCCAGCCCTCGTCCCAGGCGCGGTCGATGATGGCGTGCTCGATCGATTTGATGCCGACCGCGTCATCGCTCACGTTCAGCGTGCACGCCGCCTCGCAGGGCGCGGGGCAGATGCGTCCCGTGAACTCGGGAAAGTTGTTGGTCGAATGCAGCACCGCACTGGCATTCTTCCAGTCGCCGCGGTACACGAGGTCGTTGAAGTCAGGGATGATGTTGTTCACCGGGCAGCCGTTGTTGCAGAACGGCGTGCCGCAGTCCATGCAGCGCGCCGCCTGGATCTTGGCCTGCGCCGGATCGAGGCCGACGACGAATTCCTTGTAGTGCTTCAGACGCTCGGCGGCGGGCTTGTAGCCCTCTTCGATGCGCTCGTATTCCATGAAGCCTGTGACTTTTCCCATGATGCCCCCTACCTCTCAAATGCTGTTGCCCCTGCGGTTCGTGGCCGCAGGGAGACGGATGTTATTTGGCGGTCGCCGCGGTTTTGGCGCTGGTCTGTGCCTTTTCGGTCGACGCATCCGCCGCTTTCTTCGCGTGAATTTCGCCCAGGGCGCGCTTGTACTCGTTCGGGAACACCTTGACGAACCTGGCGCGCGACGCGTCCCAGTTGTCCAGCAGCTCGCGCGCGCGCTTGCTGCCGGTCCAGCGGTTGTGCTCTTCCAGCAGTTTCTTCAACTGCGCTTCGTCGCTCTGGCCCTGGTGCCAGATGCCGCGGTCCACCGTGGTCTGCTGTTCGGCCGAGGTGAGCACCTTCTCCAGCGACACCATGGCGGTGTTGCAGCGCTTGGCAAACTGTCCGTCCTCGTCGTAGACGTAGGCGACGCCGCCGCTCATGCCGGCGGCGAAGTTGCGCCCGGTCTTGCCCAGCACCAGCACCGTGCCGCCGGTCATGTATTCGCAACCGTGGTCGCCCGTGCCTTCCACCACCGCCGTGGCGCCCGACAGGCGCACGGCAAAGCGTTCTCCAGCGACGCCGGAAAAGAAGGCCTCGCCGCTGGTGGCGCCGTACATCACGGTGTTACCCACGATGGTGTTACGCGTGGCGTCCCCGCGGAAGTCGATGCTGGGTCGCACCACGATGCGGCCGCCGCTCAAGCCCTTGCCGGTGTAGTCGTTGGCGTCGCCGATCAGATACAGCGTGATGCCGTTGGCCAGGAAGGCGCCGAACGACTGGCCGCCCGTGCCTTCGAGCTGGATGCGCAGCGTGTCGTCGGGCAGGCCTTCGGGTCGCACCTTGGTCAGTGCCCCCGAGAGCATCGCACCCAGGGATCGGTTCACGTTGCGCGCCACCTCCATGAACTTGACTTTTTCGCCGCGGTCGATGGCGGCTCTGGACTTCTCGATGAGCACGTTGTCCAGCGACTTCTCCAACCCATGTTCCTGATTTTCGACATGAAAGCGCGGCACTTCGGGGCCCACCTGCGGCTGCGCAAACAGGCGGCCGAAATCGAGTCCGCTGGCTTTCCAGTGCTCTATGCCCTTCTTCATGTCGAGCAGGTCCGCGCGTCCGATCATGTCGTCGAATTTGCGCATGCCCAGTTGCGCCATGATCTGGCGCAACTCTTCCGCGATGAAGAAGAAATAGTTCACAACGTGCTCGGGCTTGCCCGAGAACTTCTTGCGCAACTCGGGGTCCTGCGTGGCCACGCCGACCGGGCAGGTGTTGAGGTGGCACTTGCGCATCATGATGCAGCCTTCCACCACCAGCGGGGCCGTCGCAAAGCCGAATTCATCGGCGCCCAGCAGCGCGCCGATGGCGACGTCGCGGCCGGTCTTCATCTGACCGTCGGCCTGCACCCGGATGCGTCCGCGCAGGCGGTTCAGCACCAGCGTCTGCTGCGTTTCCGCCAGACCAATTTCCCAGGGGCTGCCGGCGTGCTTGATGGAGGACCAGGGCGAGGCACCGGTGCCTCCGTCGTGCCCGGCGATCACCACGTGGTCGGCCTTGCACTTGGTGACGCCGGCGGCGATGGTGCCGACACCGGTTTCGCTCACCAGCTTGACGCTGATGGACGCGTGCGGTGCGACATTCTTCAGGTCGTGGATCAGCTGCGCCAGGTCTTCGATGGAATAGATGTCGTGGTGCGGCGGCGGCGAGATCAGGCCCACGCCGGGCACGGAATAGCGCAGCTTGCCGATGTAGTTCGTCACCTTGGAGCCGGGAAGCTGACCGCCTTCGCCGGGCTTGGCGCCCTGGGCCATCTTGATCTGGATCTGGTCGGCACTGGCCAGGTATTCGGCCGTGACGCCAAAGCGCCCCGAGGCCACCTGCTTGATGCGCGAGCGCAGCGAGTCACCATCGAGCAGCGGCAGATCAACTTCGACCACGTCGTCGCCGATCACGCTCTTGAGCGTTTCGCCCTTTCGGATCGGAATGCCCTTGAGTTCCTGGCGATAGCGCGCCGGATCTTCGCCGCCTTCGCCCGTATTGCTCTTGCCCCCGATGCGGTTCATGGCCACGGCCAGCGTGGCGTGGGCCTCGGTGCTGATGGAGCCCAGCGACATCGCGCCGGTGGCAAAGCGCTTGACGATCTCCTTGGCGGGCTCGACCTCGTCCACGGGAATCGCCTTGCTCGGATCGATCTTGAATTCGAACAGGCCGCGCAGCGTCATGTGGCGACGACTCTGGTCGTTGATGATCTGCGCGTATTCCTTGTACGTGTTCCAGTTGTTGGAGCGCGTGCTGTGCTGCAGCTTGGCGATGGCGTCGGGCGTCCACATGTGCTCTTCGCCGCGGGCACGCCAGGCGTATTCACCACCGGCGTCGAGCATGGTCTCGAGCACCGGGTCGTCGCTGAAGGCGCTCTTGTGCATGCGGATCGCCTCTTCGGCGATCTCGAACACGCCGATGCCCTCGACCCGGCTGGCGGTGCCGGTGAAGTACTTGGCGATGGTGGCGCTGTTCAGACCGATGGCCTCGAACAACTGCGCGCCGCAGTAACTCATGTAGGTGGACACGCCCATCTTGGACATGATCTTGGACAGACCCTTGCCCACCGCCTTGATGTAGTTGTAGATCGCCTTGTCCGCGCTCAGGTCACCGGCCAGGTCCTTGTGCAGATCGGCCAGGGTTTCCATCGCCAGATAGGGATGGACGGCTTCGGCGCCGTAGCCGGCAAGAACGGCAAAGTGGTGCACTTCGCGCGCAGTGCCAGTCTCGACGACCAGGCCGGTCGTGGTGCGCAGCCCTTCCCGCACAAGATGCTGATGGATCGCGGAGAGCGCCAGCAGCGCAGGTATCGCCACCTGAGTGGACGAGATGGCGCGGTCGCTGATGATCAGGATGTTCTTGCCGCCCTTGACCGCGTCCACCGCCTCGGCGCAAAGAGACGCCAGCTTGGCCTCGACCCCTTCGTGGCCCCAGGCCAGTGGATAGGTGATGTCCAGCGTGGCGCTGCGGAACTTGCCCTGCGTCTGCTTCTCGATGTCGCGCAGCTTGGCCATGTCGGCGAAGTCCAGCACCGGCTGGCTCACCTCGAGCCGCATGGGCGGGTTCACCTGATTGATGTCCAGCAGGTTCGGCTTGGGGCCGATGAACGAGACCAAGGACATCACGATCGCTTCGCGGATCGGGTCGATCGGCGGGTTCGTGACCTGGGCAAACAACTGCTTGAAGTAGTTGAACAGCGGCTTGTTCTTGTCGGACAGCACCGCCAGCGGACTGTCGTTGCCCATGGAGCCGAGTGCTTCCTCGCCCGCCTGCGCCATTGGTGCCAGCAGGAACTTGATGTCCTCCTGGGTCGTGCCAAACGCCTGCTGGCGATCCAGCAAGCTCACCGTGCTCGGGCTTGGGCTAGCCGGCTCGGCTTCGCCACCCGAAACTCGACACACGGACACGTCGTCCAGACGGATGCGCAGGTTTTCGATCCACTGCTTGTAGGGCTTGCTGTTGGCCAGATTCGCCTTGAGCTCCTCGTCATCGACCATGCGGCCCTGTTCGAGATCGATCAGGAACATCTTGCCGGGCTGCAGACGCCACTTGCGCACGATGCGGTTTTCCGGCACCGGCAGTACGCCGGACTCGGACGCCATGATCACCAGGTCGTCGTCGGTGATGCAATAGCGTGAAGGACGCAGGCCGTTGCGGTCCAGTGTGGCGCCGATCTGGCGGCCGTCGGTGAACACGATGGAAGCCGGGCCATCCCAGGGCTCCATCATCGCTGCGTGGTATTCGTAGAACGCGCGGCGGCGCTCGTCCATCGTCGTGTGCTGCTCCCAGGGCTCGGGGATCATCATCATCACGGCCTGGCTGATCGGGTAGCCGGCCATGGTCAGCAACTCAAGGCAGTTGTCGAAAGTGGCGGTGTCGGACTGATCGGCAAAGCTGATGGGGTAGAGCTTTTTCAGGTCCGCGCCCAGCACCGGCGACGACATCACGCCTTCGCGCGCCTTCATCCAGTTGTAGTTGCCCTTGACGGTGTTGATCTCGCCGTTGTGCGCGACGTAGCGGTAGGGATGCGCCAGCGGCCACTCGGGGAAGGTATTGGTGGAAAAGCGCTGGTGCACTAGGCCCAGCGCCGAGACGCAGCGCTCATCCTCCAGATCGCGGAAGTAGGTGCCGACCTGATCGGCCAGCAGCAGGCCCTTGTAGATCACGGTGCGGCTGGACATGCTGGGCACGTAATACTCTTTGCTGTGCTTGAGCTTGAGCGCCTGGATGTTGGCGCTGGCGGTCTTGCGGATCACGTACAGCTTGCGCTCCAGCGCGTCCTGCACGATCACGTCGTTGCCGCGGCCGATGAACACCTGGCGCAGCACCGGCTCTTTGAGTCGCACCGTGGGCGACATCGGCATGTCGCGGTTCACCGGCACGTCGCGCCAGCCCAGCAACACCTGGCCTTCAAGCTTGATCGCGCGCTCCAGTTCCTGCTCGCATGCCTGGCGCGAGGCGTGTTCTTTGGGCAGGAAGATCATGCCCACGCCGTACTCGCCCGGTGGCGGCAGCGTCACGCCTTGCTTGGCCATCTCTTCGCGGTACAGCACGTCAGGCAGTTGGATCAGGATACCGGCGCCGTCGCCCATGAGCTTGTCCGCACCCACGGCGCCGCGGTGGTCGAGGTTTTCCAGGATCTTGAGCGCGTTCTTCACGATGTCGTGCGACTTCGTACCCTTGATATGGGCCACAAAACCCACGCCGCAGGCGTCGTGCTCGGCTCCGGCGGTATACAAACCCTCATTCTGCAGATGCGCAATTTCGCTGGCCGTGGTCATGGCGATTCCTTCAGGATTTCACAAAGACCTCAAGCATAGTGCAGCGCAGCAATCTTTTCAAGCAGAATAATTGGGGTCAGATTCCAATTAATTTACCTTTTCTATTTTTGAAAATTAATTAGGGACATATCAAAAGATGCAGCGAGGGGGCCCTTGGTGATGGCCTCACTCGTCGACCTTGTCATGCAAATTTCGCGCCAGAAAAGGTCTGCCCGCCGCCGCCTGACTGACCCGGCGCTGGGTGCGCTTTTGCAGCTCCGCCACAAAATCCGGCTCACCCAACGCCCAACCGCGCAGCGCAGACTGCGTCAGCGCCGCCTGAGTTTCTGGTGAGATCCCTGCCTGCACCAGTTCGGTGTAGGCCGCCTCCCGCGCAAAAGGCGTATTGCCGAGGTCCCAATACAGAGGGTGCGGCGTGACCAGTGGATCGGTGCGCAGGCCGATATAGTGCCCATGGCTGGACCAGGGATAGTCACGCGCTTGCGCCACCAGCCCTGCGCGCACCGGGTTCAGGTCGATGTAGACCATGCAAGCCAGCAGGTAGCGCTCGGTCTGGATCAGGGTCGATTTGTAGCGCCCTTCCCAAAGCGTGCCGCTGCGCCCCTGCGTGTCGTTGAAGTGCCGCACGTAACGCCGCCCGACGGCCTGCATCAACTGCGGCAAACCCTCGGCGCTGGACGGCGTTGCCAGCAGATGGAAGTGGTTGCTCATCAGCACATAGGCGTGGATCGCCACGCCGAACCGTGAGGCGTTTTCGCTCAGCAGACCGAGCAGGTCTTCATAGTGGGCATGGCTGGCGAAAATCGGCTGGCGGTTGTTGCCCCGCTGAATGACGTGGTGCGGATAGCCGGGAAGCGTGAGCCGGGGAAGACGTGCCATGGGACAAAAGAAGGAGTGATGTGCCGTATCATGATAATTGGAATCTGACCCCAATTAATCTTTTGTGGCGCGACGCTGCACGGCGGCGATGTAGGCCGCGCCGTCGGGCGCGCGATTGGCGCGCTGGGCATCCCAGATCATCTGCCCCAGCTCGTCCATGACTTCGTGGTGCGCCTGATGCAGATCCCCGCGGCGAGCGGTGAGCAGTTCCACCGCCTGACGGATGCCGCGCGGCTGATCGATGCTGCATTGCTCGGTGATGCTCAGGTGCATGGACAGGTGCAGGAACGCGTTACCCTCGCCTGCCGGCTGGTCCGCAATCGCCTTCAGCGCAGCGTCCAGATCCGCCATTTCGACGCGGAATTCGGGATGCTCATCCATCCAGCCACTGGCGATCACCTCGATCGCTTCGAGTGGCTGCCCGGTAAGGGACTTCTGGTAAACGGCGCAAAAGAAGCGGCGCACATCGGAGGGAGAGGGTGTGAACATGGCGGGATTCTCCCCCAACTTATGATGGCACCATGACCATCCATCGCCAAATACGCGCCCGCAGTGCGGGCCAGGACTTCGCCGCAAGGGTGCGGGACGAATGATCACCGACCTCAGCTTCTACGCCATCTCCATCCCCGCCGTGGTGCTGCTGGGCCTGAGCAAGAGCGGATTTGGCGCGGGCTTTGGCTCGCTCGCGGTGCCGATGATGGCACTGGTGGTGACCGTTCCCGAAGCTGCGGCGATCCTGATGCCGGTGCTGTTCGTGATGGACGTGATGGCGCTGGGCGCGCTGCGCCACAATCTGGATCGCCGACTGATCAAGTTCTTGCTGCCTTTCGGTCTGCTGGGCATCGCGCTGGGTACGGCGCTGTTCAGGCTGCTGGATGCCAGGACCGTCTCCGCCATCGTCGGCGCCGTGACACTTGCCTTTCTGGCGCAACGGCTGCTGTTCCCGCCCCGCGCCGACAGTGCGCCTCCACCCCGATGGCTGGGCGCCTTGCTCACCGTCACGTCAGGTTTCACCAGTTTTGTGGCACACGCGGGCGGGCCGCCGATCCAGTTCTATGTGATTCCGATGCGGCTGGCGCCGCTGGTCTTCACCGCGACCATGGCCGCGTTCTTCTTCGTCATCAACCTGGCGAAATGGATTCCCTACGCCTGGCTGGGATTGCTGGACTGGCGCAACATGAGCACCTCGCTGGCGCTGTTGCCGTTTGCCCCCATCGGCGTGTGGATCGGTGTGCGCATCGCCAAGACCATGCAACCCACGCTGTTCTACCGCGTACTGTACGCGGGGATGTTTCTGTCCGGCGCCAAACTGCTGTGGGACGGTTTGCGCTAGTCAGCTAACGTGGCGCTGCCAGAGGCAGGCTCCTATTTCGCCCGTCCAAGCCTGCGAAATGCCGCAGGGCTCAACGTGGCGCTGCCAGAGGCAGGCTCCTCTTTCGCCCGTCCAAGCCTGCGCAGGCAGGCTTGGAGCCGCGGGCTCAAGCTGTGCCGCCGACGGTCAGGCCTTCGATGCGAAGCGTAGGTTGACCCACGCCGACCGGCACGCTCTGGCCTTCCTTGCCGCACACGCCCACACCGGTGTCCAGCGCCATGTCGTTGCCGATCATGGTGATCTTCTTCAATGACTCGGGACCGCTGCCTACCAGCGTGGCGCCCTTGACCGGATACTGGATCTTGCCGTTCTCCACCCAATAGGCTTCGCTGGCAGAAAACACGAATTTGCCCGAAGTGATGTCGACCTGGCCGCCGCCGAAATTGGTGGCATACAGGCCCTTCTTGATGCTGGCGACGATCTCCTGTGCCGGGGTGCCGCCACCGAGCATGAAGGTGTTGGTCATGCGCGGCATGGGCACGTGGGCGTAGCTTTCGCGTCGGCCGTTGCCCGTGGGTTTGACCCCCATCAAACGCGCGTTCATCGAGTCCTGCAGGTAGCCCTTGAGGATGCCGTCCTCGATCAGCACATTGCGCTGCGTCGCGTGACCCTCGTCGTCCACATTCAGCGAGCCGCGCCGCAGTGCGATGCTGCCGTCGTCGAGCACGGTCACGCCCTTGGCCGCCACGCGCTGGCCGATGCGCCCGCTGAAGGCGCTGGAACCCTTGCGATTGAAGTCGCCTTCCAGCCCGTGGCCGATGGCCTCGTGCAGCAGCACACCGGGCCAGCCCGGGCCCAGCACCACGGTCATCACGCCCGCTGGAGCGGGACGCGACTCCAGGTTGGTGAGCGCCGCATGCACCGCCGCGTCCACGTATTCAACGATCTGCGCGTCGTCAAAATAGGCCAGGCCAAAGCGCCCGCCGCCGCCGCCCGAGCCGACCTCGCGCCGCATCTGTCCATTCACCTTCGCTTCGGCGATCACCGTCACCGACAGGCGCACCAGCGGCCGCACGTCGGCCGCCAGCGTGCCGTCGGCGCGCGCCACCAGCACCACGTCGTATTCGCTCGCCAGCCCCGCCATGACCTGCGCCACGCGCGGATCCTTGGCCCGTGCCAGTTTTTCCACCCGCCCCAGCAACGCCACCTTGGCCGCGCTGTCCATCGTGTCGATCGGATCCAGACCGGCGTAGAGCGAGCGGCTCGCGGCGATCTTGGTGGTTGCAACCTTGGTCTTGGCCGACTGCGACGCTGCCGAAATGCTGCGCACGGTGCGCGCCGCGTCCAGCAGCGAGGCCAGCGAGATATCGTCGGAATAGGCGAAAGCCGTCTTCTCGCCGCTCACCGCGCGCACGCCCACGCCCTGGTCGATGCTGAAGGAGCCGGTCTTCACGATGCCTTCCTCCAGGCTCCAGCCTTCGCTGCGCGTGTACTGGAAATACAGATCGGCGTCGTCCACCTTGTGCGTGGTGATTTCAGCCAGCGCGCGCGTCAGGTCAGCGGTGGTCAAACCAAAGGGTTCCAGCAGCAGGCTTTGGGCAACGGCCAGCCGGTCAGAAGTGGGCTGGCGAAGCGGGGCCGCGCCGCGCGCGTTCGGACGGGCAGAAAAGGATTCGATTGAGGTCATGGGGCCATTCTAGGTGGCGGCGGGTGTCAGGATTGCACCAACCTCTTCGACCGCGCGATCGACATCAGTATTCCCAAGCCCATGCCCAGGGTCACCATGGCGGTGCCGCCGTAGCTGATGAAAGGCAGGGGCACGCCCACCACCGGCAGGATGCCGCTGACCATGCCCATGTTGACGAAGGCGTAGGTGAAGAAGATCAGCGTGATGCTGCCGGCCAGCAAGCGGGCAAACAGCGTGGGGGCTTCGAGCGCGATCGCCAGTCCGCGCAGCACCAGGAAGATGAAGCCCGAGATCAGCAGCAAATTGCCGACCAGCCCGAACTCCTCGGAGAACGAGGCAAAGATGAAGTCCGTGGTGCGCTCCGGGATGAACTCCAGGTGGGTTTGCGTGCCCTGCATGAACCCCTTGCCGAGCACGCCCCCCGAGCCAATGCCGATCATTCCCTGGATGATGTGGAAACCCTTGCCCAGCGGGTCACGGCTGGGGTCCATGAGGGTGCAAATACGCTGCTGCTGGTAGTCATGCATCAGCGGCCAGCGCACGCCATCGGCGCACACCTGAGGTTCAAACCACACCAGCAGAACCACTCCGACCAGACCGAGCAGGACCGGTGGCAACAACAATTTCCAGCTCAATCCGGCAAAGAAGATCACGCCCATGCCGGCGGCCAGCACCAGCACCGCCGTGCCCAGATCGGGTTGCTTCACGATCAGCGCGATCGGCAGCAGCAACAAGGCCCCGGCGACCAGAAAGTCCAGCGGACGCAACTGGCCTTCGCGCTTCTGAAACCACCAGGCCAGCATCAAGGGCATGGCGATCTTGAGAATTTCGCTGGGCTGAATCGTCACGCCCACGTTCAGCCAACGCCTGGCGCCCTTCTTGGTGACGCCGAAAACGGCCACGGCGATCAGCAGCGTGACGCCCACCACGTACAGCGGAACCGCCAGCGCCATGAGACGCTGCGGCGGTATCTGCGCCACGATGAACAGGATCACCCCGGCGATCAGCATATTGCGCACGTGGTCCTCGAAACGCGTCCCGTGGTCGTAGCCCGAGGAGTACATCGTCAACAGCCCGGCGCAGGCCAGCAGCAGCACCGCCAACGCCAGCGGGCCGTCAAAGCCGCGAAACCACAGCGGCACGCGCCGCCACAGGGAAGGTTTGTCAAATACGGAAGCCATGGGCCGATTATCCCCAACTGCGCCGGGTGCTGGCGCCAGCTGGCGGCAAAGGGAGCGCAGCGCATGGGACAATCGAGCCCATGTTTGTACTATTTGAAGAAGCCGGAAAATTCCTGGCAGGACGCGTGCTGTCGGAGGCGGAGGCGTCGGCGCAGGTTGAACTCGACAGCGGCAAGCGTCTCAAGGTCAAGAGCGCGAATCTGCTGCTCAAGTTCGACAAGCCCGCGCCCGCGGAGCTGATGCGCCAGGCGCAGGCGCTGAGCCAGAGCATCGAGCTGGACCTGGCCTGGGAGTTCGCGCCCGCGGACGAGTTTGGCTTTGCCGATCTGGCGCGCGAGTATTTCAGCGCCAACCCCAGCCTGGAGCAGCAGGCGGCGGCACTCTTTTGCCTGTACGAGGCACCGCATTATTTCCGCCGTGCCGGCAAGGGCCGCTTCAAGAAAGCCTCTGCAGAAATCCTGCAGCAGGCGCTCGCAGGCATCGAAAAGAAGAAGCAGCTGCTGCAGCAAATCGCCGACTGGGCCCGGGACCTGGGCGAAGGCCGTTGCCCCGAGCCGATTCGGGAGCAGTTGTTCAAGATCCTGTTCAAGCCCGACAAGAATGCGCCCGAGTACAAGGCCGTGGTCGAGGCCTCGCGCGCCACGCACAAGCCGCCGCTGGACCTGCTGCAGCAGGCCGGTGCGATAGCGTCGCCCTACCAGTTCCACTGGAAGCGCTTCCTGTTCGACAATTTTCCCAAGGGCACGGGCTTCCCCGCGCTCACGGCGCCGACGATCCAGGACGAGCTGCCGCTGGCCAGCGTGCAGGCTTTCTCCATCGACGACTCGGCCACGACCGAAATCGACGACGCGCTCTCGGTGCAGGGCCTGGGCACGGGAACGGTGGTGCTGGGCATCCACATCGCTGCGCCGGGTCTGGCCGTGCTGCCCGGCAGCCCCATCGACCTGGCGGGACGCTCGCGCCTGTCCACGGTCTACATGCCGGGCTACAAGGTCACGATGCTGCCCGACGCGGTGGTGCAAAGCTATACCCTGCAGGAAGGGCAGAACTGCCCTGCGGTCTCGCTGTACGTGACGCTGGACGAAGCCACGCTGCAGATCCAAAGCACACAGACCCGTCTCGAGCGGGTGCCGATCGCGGTGAACCTGCGCCACGATCAGCTCGACGCCGTGGTCACCCCCGAGTGGCTGGAGAACCCGGCGTTCGAGCATGTGGACACACCGCTGCCGGCGCGCATCGAGCGCACCGAACTCTCGTTCCTGTTCCGTCTGGCCAAGCACTTGAAGGCGCAGCGCGAAGTGGTGCGCGGCAAGCCCGAGAACTTCAACCGGCCCGACTACAACTTCAAGCTCGTCGGCAACGCCGGGGCCGAACCCCAGGGCAACGAACAGGTGCAGATCAGCGTGCGAGCGCGCGGCGCGCCGCTGGACCTGATCGTGGCCGAGGCCATGATTCTGGCCAACAGCACCTGGGGCCAATGGATGGCCGAGCTCGGCGTTCCCGGCATCTACCGCAGCCAGGCCAGCATGGCGCCGGGTGTGAAGGTGCGCATGGGCACCAAGGCCTTGCCGCATGCGGGCATTGGCGTCCCCAGCTACGCCTGGAGCAGCTCACCGCTGCGCCGCTATACCGATCTGGTGAACCAGTGGCAAATCATCGCCTGCGCGCGCCACGGCAAGACGGCTGCGCTGGCCGCTCCGTTCAAGCCCAAGGACACCGAACTCTTTGCCATCATCTCGGCTTTTGACGCGGCCTACAGCGCCTACAACGGCTACCAGCAAGGCATGGAGCGTTTCTGGACGCTCAAATACCTGCAGCAACAGGGCATCACCGAGCTCGTGGCCAGCGTGTTCAAGGACATCCCCGGCGGCGTGCTGGTGCGCGCCGAGGAACTGCCGCTGGTGCTGCCGGTGATGGGTGTATCCGGCCTGCCACGCGGCGCGCGTTTGCGCGTCAAACTCGGCGCCGTAGACGAGATCACGCTGGACATTCACGGCACGCTGCTGGAGCGGCTCGACCAGGACGACGCGGCGACGGTTGACGCACCGGCGCAGGAACTGGACGGCGAAGACGACGACGCGCCGGTGGGGCCGATCGCGATCGCCATGGACACGAGCGAAGGCGACCCGGTCGCAGACCCCGCAGCAGCCACAGCAGCGCCGTGAATTTGAGACGCTTCAGCACCTTGCAGTGGGCCCTGGGCGTGTCCGTGGCGGTGCACGCGCTGCTGCTGAGCGTGCGTTTCATCGATCCCGAGGGGTTCAAGCGCGTGTTTCAGGACACGCCGCTGGACGTGATCCTGGTCAACGCCAAAAGCGAGCAGTCGCCCGACAAGGCGCAGGCGATTGCGCAGTATTCCCTGGCGGGTGGAGGCGAGCATGAAGCCGGGCGCGCCAGCACGCCGCTGCCGCCCTCGCTCGTCGCCGACATGGGCGACGCGGCGATGGACGCGCAGCGCAAGCTCGAGGCGCTGCAGGAGCAGCAAAGCCTGCTGCTGGCGCAGATCAAAACCCAGCTGGCGAGCATGCCGGCCGCGGAGCTGGCGCAAACCAGCAAGAACCCCGAGGCCCAGGCCGAAGAGGACCGGCGGCGCCAGCTGATCAAGCTGCTGGGCGAGATCGAGCGGCGCGTGAACGACCAGAACGCCAGGCCGAAAAAACGCTACGTCAGCGCCGCCACCCAGGGCGCCGTGTACGCGATCTATTACGACAGCGTGCGCCAGGCGATCGAGGCCAAGGGGACACAGGACTTTCCCAGCGCCGCCGGAAACAAGCTCTACGGCGAACTCACGATGATCATCACCGTGAACCACGACGGCCGGGTGCTGGCCACTGAAGTGGTGCAGGGCTCGGGCAACCGCTTGCTGGACCGGCGTGCTCAGTCGATTGCCAAAAGCGCTGCGCCTTTTGGCGCATTCACCCCCGCGATGCGGCGCGAGTTCGACCAGTTCGTGATGGTCTCGAGGTTTCGATTCACGCGCGAAGAAACCCTGGAGAC
>CAILZB010000065.1 GCA_903838565.1 uncultured beta proteobacterium
GGAAGGCAATGCCGTCGATCACGCTGATGATGTCGGAGATCTTCCTGGAGGCGTCGTTGATGCCCTTCATGGTTTCCACCACTTGGCCCACGACTTCGCCGCCCTGCACGGCCACGGTGCTGGCGCTCATGGCCAGCTGGTTGGCCTGGCGCGCGTTGTCGGCGTTCTGTTTCACGGTGGAGCTGAGTTCCTCCATGGACGCTGCCGTCTGCTCAAGCGCGCTGGCCTGGCTTTCGGTGCGGCTGGACAGGTCGTGGTTACCCGAGGCGATCTCGGCGCTGGCCGTGGCCACGCCTTCGGAACCCTGGCGCACTGTCGTCACGACCTGGGACAAGCTGGCCTGCATCGCGGACAGTGCGCGCATCAGGGCCGAGATTTCGTCCGCTCCATCGGTGGCAATGGATTGCGTCAAATCGCCGTGTGCCACGGCGTCCGAAATATCCACCGCACGCTGCAAGGGCCTGGTGATGCCGCGCATCAGGGTCCAGCCAAACCAGACGGCAAACAGCAGGCCCAGCACGATGGAGGCAATGGACGCGGTGCGGATGGTATGGAAGCGGGCGGACTCGATGTCGAACTCCTTCTTCGCTTCGTCCACCTGATGCTTGACCAGGGCGGTGACGACGTCGCGTACCGCGTCAAACCGCGGCCGGATCTTTTCCACCACCACGCTTTGAGCGAGCTTGTAGTCGCTGGCGCGCAGCGCGACCATGGCGGGCTGCATGGCATCCTGCTCAAACTGCTTGCGCTTCTCGGCAAAGTCCTTGGCCAGCTGCACCTCCTGCGGATCCAGAAAGCTCAGCATGTAGGCATCCCACAGCTTGGCAATCCGGCCATTGTTCGTCTCCACTTCGGCGACCGATTTGCCGGTGCGCTCAGCCGTCTGCTCGATCAGCGCATTCGCAACCACCAGGCGGTTGCGCAGCATCAGGTAATCGATTTCGCTGAGCTGGTCGGTCGCCACCAGGCGATCGGTGTACATCGATTCCAGGGCGGCGTCGCCTTTGCTCATGCCATACAGGCCGATACCTCCGATGATCAGCAACAACATCGACAGGACGCCAATCAGCGCGGCCAGTTTGGTGGAAATCTTCAAGCTGTTCAAGGTCATTCTCCAGAGTGTTCAATGGTTTGAATCCCGCTCAGGATAACCGATGGCAAGTCACGCAATCGGCGCAAAAGTGGCGCATCCTGGCGCCAAATGGCAGCGCTAGAATCAATGTGCTCGCGTTCGAATCGTTTCACGACACCTGCGGTGCAGCATTCACGGCTCTTCGCACGTGCCCAACGCACAGGGAGATTTATGAGCCTGCACCGCACCGACTCCATCCGCAGCCTGGCCCTGGTGGGCCACGGCGCCAGCGGAAAGACCACCTTGATCGAATCGCTGCTGGCCGCCAGTGGTGCGATTCCCAGCCGCGGCTCGGTCGAAAAGGGCAACACCGTTTGCGATTTCGATCCCCAGGAAAAGGAGCTCGGCCACTCGATCAAATCGGCCCTGGTCAGCGCCAGTTGGCGCGGCACGCTGCTGCACATCATCGATACCCCCGGCTATCCCGACTTCGCGGGGCAAGCGCTGGGCGCGCTGGCCGCGGCGGACACCGCACTGATCGTGATCAACGCGCAGACGGGCATCGAGCTCACGACCGAACGCATGATGCGACAAGCCGCCGAGCGGGGCTTGTGCCGCATGCTGGTGGTGAACAAGATCGACGCCGACAACGTCGATCTGCCGCAGCTTGTGAGCGACATCCGCGAGCGCTTCGGGCGCGAATGCCTGCTGCTGGACCTGCCGGTCAGGCACGCACAGGAAGTGGTGGAGTTGCTGGGACACGACCAGGGAGAGAGCGACTTCTCGTCCGTGGCCGCAGCGCACCGCGCGCTCATCGACCAGATCGTGGAGGAAGACGAAAGCCTGCTGGCGCGTTACCTCGAAGACGGCGCCGACCCGGGTCCGGATGAACTGCATGCGCCGTTCGAGCGGGCGCTGCGCGCCGGCCATCTCATTCCCATCCTGTTCGTCTCGGCCAAGACCGGCGCCGGTGTGCCGCAGTTATTGGACGCGCTGGCGCAGCTTGCACCCAATCCGCTGGAAGGCAACGCAGCGCCCTTTTTCCGCGGCGAACCCGGCAGCGCCCAAGCGCAGGCCTTTCACGCCGAAGCCGACCCGGAGAAGCAGGTGCTGGCGCACGTCTTCAAGATCATCAGCGACCCGTTCATGGGCAAGGTGGGCGTGTTTCGCGTGCACCAGGGAACCGTGCGGCGCGATGCGCAACTGTTTGCAGGCGACTCGCGCCGCGCATTCAAGGTCGGTCACCTCTACCAGTTGCAGGGCAAGGAGTATGTCGAAGTGGAGGCGCTGGTGCCGGGCGACATCGGCGCGGTGGCCAAGGTGGAAGAGATCGCCTTCGACTGCGTGCTGCACGACTCGCACGATGAAGACCACATCCACCTGAAAGCACTGGAGTTTCCGCAGCCGATGCAGGGCCTGGCGGTGCAGACGCGGCGCAAGGGCGACGAGCAGCGATTGTTCGACGTGCTGCACAAGCTCGAACTGGAAGACCCCTGCTTCAAGGTCGAGCGCCATCCGGTCACGAACGAAACCGTGATCCGCGGCTTGGGCGAAATGCATCTGCGCGCCAAACTCGCGCGCCTGCAGCAGCAATTCAAGCTCGAACTGGACTGCACGCCGCCGCAGATCGCCTACCGCGAAACCATCACCGCCCATGCAGAAGGTCACTGCCGCCACAAGAAACAGAGCGGCGGTGCGGGCCAGTTCGGCGAAGTGTCGCTGCGCATTGAACCGCTGGAGCGCGGTGCCGGCTTCGAATTCGTCGACGTGGTCAAGGGTGGTGCCATCCCCGGCGTCTTCATTCCTGCGGTGGAAAAAGGCGTGCGCCAGGCGCTCTCGGACGGCGTGGTCGCGGGCTTCCCGGTGCACGACCTGCGCGTCACCGTTTACGACGGCAAGACGCACGCGGTCGATGGCAAGGAAATCGCCTTTGTGGCGGCAGCTCGCAAGGCCACGATCGAAGCCATCCGCGCCGCCAAGCCGATCGTGCTGGAGCCCATGGTCAATATGGATGTGCAGGCCCCGGAACAATCGATCGGCGACCTGACGGGAGATCTGGCAGCGAAGCGCGGCCAAGTCACGGGAACGCAGCCCAGAGGTCTGGGCGCGACTGCCATCAGCGCTCTCGTGCCTTTGGCAGAACTCGACGAATACCAGTCGCGGCTGAAGTCATTGACCGCAGGCCAGGGCTCCTACAGCATCGCCTTCTCGCACTATGCGCCGGTGCCGCCAGCAACGCAGATCAAGCTCGCGTCACTGCATCGGGAG
Organism: uncultured beta proteobacterium; assembly: GCA_903838565.1. Taxonomy (GTDB): domain Bacteria; phylum Pseudomonadota; class Gammaproteobacteria; order Burkholderiales; family Burkholderiaceae_C; genus CAIKVZ01. The sequence goes on from CAILZB010000065.1 coordinate 3,341, forward strand.
ACGCAACCGCAAGAGGACTGAAGAACGCCGGGGCGGGGACTGCCGCGGCATGCGGCTTCGCAGTACGGCAATCCATCCACCAAAGCCTCAGGCTTTGGTGGCGCTGTCTTTTTCGTAGTTGGCGATGCCGTCCATGATTTCCTGGCGTGCCGACTCGGGACCTTCCCAGCCCAGGATCTTCACCCATTTGCCGTCTTCCAGATCCTTGTAGTGCTCAAAGAAGTGGGCGATGGTCTTCAGGCGCACCGGGCTCAGATCGTCCGGTTTTTGCCAGCGTGTGTAGAGCGACAGGATCTTGTCGATGGGAACGGCCAGCACCTTGCCGTCCATGCCGGCTTCATCTTCCATCTTCAGGATCCCGATGGCGCGGCAGGTCACGACCACGCCCGGAATCAGCGGCACAGGCGTGATCACCAGCACGTCCACCGGGTCGCCGTCGCCGGAGATCGTCTTGGGAACGTAGCCGTAGTTGGTGGGATAGTGCATGGCCGTGCTCATGAAGCGGTCCACGAAGATGGCGCCCGTGGCTTTGTCCACCTCGTATTTCACGGGGTCGGCATTCATCGGGATCTCGATGATGACGTTGAAGGACTCAGGAACATTCTTACCGGCGGTGACGTTATCAAGCGACATGGTGGCTTCTTTGTGTTGAGGAAGATCAGGAACTGTTCAGTATTAACCCTGATTTTACTGACTTGCCGCTTGCTCAGTCAGTTAACTCAAGGGTTTTCAAAGTACATTCTGCGGGTTGGCCAATCGGGCGCCGCGCACTCACCTGCCGCAGCGACACGAGGAAGCAACTCAGCGGGGACGCCGCAACAACGCGAGCTGTTCCTTCCCGAGCGAAACAACAATCCATTTAGGAGTTCTCTTTATGTCTGGCAATTCAGTGCTGATTCTGGCGCTCATTTGCGGGTTCATTGCCGTGGCTTACGGCTTTTGGACGCGCAGTTGGATCCTTTCCCAAGACGCCGGCAATGCGCGGATGCAAGAAATTGCCGCCGCTATTCAGACCGGCGCAGCCGCCTACCTGGCACGTCAATACAAGACCATCGCCATGGTGGGTGTGGTCCTGACGGTGCTCATCACCGTGTTTCTGGACAACCTGACCGCCATCGGTTTCGTCGTGGGTGCGGTGCTCTCGGGCGCCTGCGGCTTCATCGGCATGAACATCTCGGTGCGCGCCAACGTGCGCACGGCCCAGGCTGCCACCAAGGGCATCGGCCCGGCTCTGGACGTCGCGTTTCGCGGCGGCGCCATCACCGGCATGCTGGTGGTGGGACTGGGTCTGCTGGGTGTCACCGGTTTCTACTGGTTCCTGGTCGGCAACGCCGGACCCAACACGACGCTCACCCTGGCGCAACTGCTCAACCCGCTGATCGGCTTTGCCTTCGGCTCCTCGCTGATCTCCATCTTTGCGCGTCTGGGCGGCGGCATCTTCACCAAGGGCGCTGACGTCGGTGCCGATCTGGTGGGCAAGGTTGAAGCCGGCATCCCGGAAGACGACCCACGCAACCCGGCCGTGATTGCCGACAACGTCGGCGACAACGTGGGCGACTGCGCCGGCATGGCTGCAGACTTGTTTGAAACCTACGCCGTGACCTTGATCGCCACCATGGTGCTGGGCGCCCTGCTGCTGACCAGCGTGGGCACCACCGCCGTGATGTACCCGCTGGCCCTGGGCGCGGTGTCCATCGTTGCCTCCATCATCGGCTGCTTCTTTGTCAAGGCCTCGCCCGGCATGAAGAATGTGATGCCCGCGCTGTACAAGGGTCTGGCCGTCGCCGGCATCCTGTCGCTGATCGCGTTTTACTTCGTGACCCAAAGCCTGTTCCCGACCGCCATCAAGCTGGCTGACGGCAGCACGCTCACGGCCACCGCGCTGTTCGGCGCCTGCGCCGTCGGCCTGATCCTGACCGCTGCGCTGGTGGTGATCACCGAGTACTACACCGGCACGCAATACGCGCCCGTGCGCCACATTGCAGAAGCATCCACCACCGGACACGGCACCAACATCATCGCCGGCCTGGGCGTGTCCATGCGTTCCACTGCCTGGCCCGTGATCTTCGTCTGCATGGCCATCGGCACCGCCTACTGGCTGGCCGGTCTGTACGGTGTGGCCGTCGCCGCCACCTCCATGCTGAGCATGGCCGGCATCGTGGTCGCATTGGACGCCTACGGCCCCATCACCGACAACGCCGGCGGCATCGCCGAAATGTCGGAAATGCCCGCGAGCGTGCGCGACATCACCGATCCTCTGGACGCCGTGGGCAACACCACCAAGGCCGTGACCAAGGGCTACGCCATCGGCTCCGCCGGTCTGGCCGCGCTGGTGCTGTTTGCCGACTACACGCACAAGCTCGAAGGCTACGGACACGCGATCAGCTTTGACCTGAAGGACCCGCTGGTCATCATCGGCCTGTTCATCGGTGGCCTGATTCCCTACCTCTTTGGCGCGATGGCGATGGAGGCCGTGGGCCGTGCTGCCGGCTCGGTGGTGGTGGAAGTGCGTCGTCAGTTCCGCGAGATCAAGGGCATCATGGAAGGCACGGCCAAGCCCGAGTACGACACCGCAGTCGACATGCTGACCACGGCCGCAATCAAGGAAATGATGATCCCGTCGCTGCTGCCGGTGGTGGTGCCGATTCTGGTCGGCCTGATCCTCGGCCCCAAGGCGCTGGGTGGCCTGCTCATGGGCACGATCGTGACCGGTCTGTTCGTGGCGATTTCCATGTGCACCGGCGGCGGTGCCTGGGACAATGCCAAGAAGTACATCGAAGACGGCAACTTCGGCGGCAAGGGCTCCGAAGCCCACAAGGCCGCCGTCACCGGCGACACCGTGGGCGACCCGTACAAGGACACGGCCGGCCCGGCCGTGAACCCGCTGATCAAGATCATCAACATCGTGGCACTGCTGATCGTGCCGGTGATGATGAAGATCCACGGAGGCTGATAGCTTGTCGGGGCCTGGCCCCGATGGCGACCATGAAAAAAGGCCCGCAACTGCGGGCCTTTTTTTGTGACCGTCATGCGAGTCCTGATGTATTCGTTGCCCGCGGGGCATGCCGGGTCTCGCCCCGGCGGGCGAGGTGGGTTGCTCCGGTCTTGCGCGGAGTGCGCTGCTTTGTCGGGATGTGCGCCCGACTGCGCACTCACTTTCTTTCGCGTCGCCGAAAGAAAGTAAGCAAAGAAAGGGCGACCCCGCTGTCTGCGTCCCTTCGCTTCGCTGCGGGCAACCTGCGCTGCTCTCAAAACGGGGGCGATACGCAAACTCGCTTCGCTCAAACATGCGTCTCGCTGATCCCCGTTTTGCTGCGCTGCTCGGCGCATACAGAGGGGGAAGTCCAGATACCAAGTCCAACA
>CAILZB010000066.1 GCA_903838565.1 uncultured beta proteobacterium
GCGGCTCTGGCCTGTTCCTGCAGCCGCAACACGCGGCGCTGCACCTTGCCGGTGGTGGTCATCGGCAGCGCGTCGATGAATTCGATTTCCTTCGGGTATTCGTAAGGTGCCAGCCGGCCTTTCACGTGCGCCTGCAACTGCACCACCATCTCGGCATCCCACTGCGGCCTGGCGCTGCCCAGGGTCGCGCGCGTTTTCGCAAATTCGGGTGACAACACCACGTAGGCCTTGACCAGAGCGCCGCGCTCCCGGTCCGGTTTGGGTACCACGGCGGCATTCGCCACCGCCGCGTGCTTGACCAGGCAGTTCTCGATTTCGCCGGGGCCGATGCGGTAGCCCGCGGCCTTGAACATGTCGTCGGAGCGCCCCTGGTACCAGAGGTAGCCGTCGGCGTCGCGCGTGGCCATATCGCCGGTTCGGCACCATTCGAGCGTGAACTTGGCCGCAGTCGCGTCCGGGTTCTTCCAGTAACCCAGAAAGAAGATCGGGTCCGCGTCGCCGTGGATGTCGAGGCGGTTCAGCGCCACGTCACCGGCCACACCGACCGGGCACTCCAGGCCGTCGTCGTCGATCACCGCCACACGGTGCCCGGGATAGGGCCGACCCATGCTGCCGCCCCTTGCAGGCCACATGAGCGAGCAATTGCCCACGATGTAGTTGATCTCGGTCTGGCCGAACATCTCGTTCACGGTCACGCCCAGTTGCTGCTGGCAGTAGGAAAACACCGCGTCGCCCACGGCTTCACCGGCGCTCATGATGGCCTGCAGCTTGAGCTTGAACATCTGACCGGGATGGGGGTAGGCCTTCATCATGGCCTTGAGTGCCGTCGGGAACAGGAAGGTGTGCGTGACGCGGTGTGTCTGCAGGATGTCAAACGCCGCGTCGGCGCTGAAGCGCCCCGGGTAGGCGACGATCTCCTGGCCAAAGTAGAGCGTGGGAAGGAGCGCATCCATCAGGCCGCCGGTCCAGGTCCAGTCTGCCGGTGACCAAAAGACGCTTCGCGCTTTTGGCTGCGGCAGACCGGACCTTGTCCGCAACATGTCCGCCCCCACCCCGGCCCTCCCCCGCGCGGGGGAGGGTGGACTCTGGCTCATCCCCGGCTCGAAGCCGAACCAGTTCTGACTGCAGACAAAGCCGCTCAGGTTGCCGAGCAGCGCCCGATGGGGAATCAGCGCGCCCTTGGGGTCGCCGGTGGTGCCACTGGTGTAGATCAGCAGCGCGGCTTCTTTGGCGTCGGTGTCCACCGCAACGAAGGCGTCCGGCTGAGCGGCCAACAGGGCAGCGTAATCCAGGCAATCTGCTGCGCCGCCGGCGTCGATGGCGATCAACCGGCGCAGCAGTGCAAATTCGCTGCGTGCCGCGCTCAGTGAGCCCAGGCTGGCGGCGTCGCACAGCGCCAGCCTGGCCTCGCTGTCGCGCAACCGAAAGGCCAGCGCATCCGGGCCAAACAGCGTGGACAGCGGCATCGCCACCGCGCCCATCTGCAGCACCGCCATGTAGGCCACGGCAGCCTCGAAGCGCTGCGGCAGCACGATCGCCACGCGGTCGCCGCGCTGCACGCCCAGTTGCACCAGCGCGTTGGACAAGCGATTGGCCTGCTGTTGCAGATCGGCGTAGCTGTAGTGCCTGCCAGGCTCTGATCCCTGGTGCAACCGAATCGCGATGCGCCGCGCCGCGTCCGGGCCATCGGCCCAGCGCCCACAGCATTCACGGGCAATATTGAATTTTTCTGGAACCTGCCATCTGAACTGCGCGTGCAATTCGGCGTAGTGATCAGGCGCGACGGAATCCGTGCTTGGCGTCATCCGCAGGACGATCCGTCAATGGCTGAACGACAGCGACAGCCCCGCACCCCAGCGCGGCGCGGTGTCGGACAAGCCGTGGCCCAGGTTCGTGCTCAGGCGCAGGCCGGATGTGAACTGGTAGCCATAGGACAGGCCCAGGCTGCGCGACGCGGGCGCATCGGGCAGCAGGTTGGTTTCAAGGCGGTAATTCAAACCCAGGCTGCTGGCGGGCGAAAAATTCCAGGATGCGCCCACGCCCGACAGCGGCAAGCTGGTGCTGGTCAGAACTTGCGGGATCACCAGATTGAAGCTCCAGCTCCTGGAGTCGATGCGCAGTCCGACGTTCTGGGTCTGCTGACCCACATCCACCCCCAGCCCCAGCTTGACACCCGTGGGCTCAGCCGTGATCTGCAAGCCGCGGGGCGCTGCCACGTCCGTCGATTGCGCCACGGCAGCGGCGCAGACCAGGGTCAGAAGAAACGCCAGCAGCTTGTTCATGGAGTGCTCACTTTCACGAATTGGGGTGAAGCGAAATTTCATTTTGCCCAAAAGAAGGTGATCGGGCAAGGCGAATAAGCTCCCAAAAAAGAGCCCAAGGGCGACTTTCAACGGGAATTCAACCGTCCTGCAGGCGACCGAAAAAGGCGCTTCGCCCCCGTATGATGGGCTCATGTACACCTGTCAAAGAGTCGCTCGCAGCCAGACCGTTTCCATACGTAACGTGCGTTACCACGTCCTCGTTTGGGACCACGCGCCCCAAGTTGACGCCCTGCCACCGCTGGTCCTGTTGCACGGCTGGATGGACGTGGCCGCCTCTTACCAGTTCATGGTGGACGCGTTCAGCGAAGACTTTCTGCGGGGCCGCACCCTGATTGCACCCGACTGGCGCGGCTTTGGCCTGACGCCCTCGGGCGGCGCAGACCATTACTGGTTTCCCGACTACCTGGCCGATCTGGATTTCCTGCTGGACCATTTTGCGGGCCAGCGGCCAGTGGATCTGGTGGGGCACAGCATGGGCGGCAACGTCGCGATGCTGTACGCCGGCGTGCGCCCCGAGCGCGTTCGCCGCCTGGTGAACCTGGAAGGCTTCGGCATGCCCGAGACACAGCCCGAGCAGGCACCGCTGCGCTACGCCAAGTGGATGGATGAACTCAAGGCCCTGCATCGGGGCGAGCTCGCCCTCAAGCCTTACGCCTCGCTCGAGGGTGTGGCCAGGCGCCTGATGAAGACCAATGCGCGCCTGAGTCCGGACAAGGCGCACTGGCTGGCGCAATACTGGTCCGCCGCTACCGTGCAGGCCGACGGCTCGACCCAATGGCGCATCCTGGGCGACGCCGCGCACAAGATCGTCAACGCCCAGCTGTACCGTTGGGAAGAAGTCCGGGCCGCCTGGCAGCGCATCAGCGCGCCGCTGCTGGCCATCGAGGCGCGCAACGACAGCATGCAACAGTGGTACCAGGGCAGGTACACGCTGGAGCAGTACCACGAACGGCTGCAGGCGGTGGCGCAGTGCCAGGTCGCCGTGATCGAGGACGCGGGCCACATGCTGCACCACGACCAGCCGCAGCAACTGGCAGGGCTGCTTGAAGCGTTTCTGGCCGGCGACTGACTGCGTTCCACGGTCGAAAAGAATTCTTGACAGGCCTTTATTTCAATACTAAAGTGATATCACTTTGAAATCGCACCAGAGGGGTTCGATGGGGTCACCGGTTCAGCGTTTCGCACGTGTGAGCCCTTTGGAGGAATTGATATGGACAAGCTCATCGCGCAGGAACGTTCCGTGCACTCGTACAGCGGCCTGGTCAGCGCCGTGTTCGGGCTGGCCCTGGTGCTGGGGTCCGTGGCCGTGGTCTACTGGAGCCAAAGCGTGGCCGGCGGCATCACGGCGCTGGCCATGGATCTGGGCGCCTCGTGGGTCTTTGGGGGCCTGTACATGCTGCAGCCGAACCAGGCCGCGCTGCTGATGCTGTTCGGCAGCTACCGCGGCACGGACCGCAGCGAAGGCCTGCGCTGGTCGAATCCGTTCTACGTGAAGAAGAAGATGTCGCTGCGCGCGCACAACTTCAACAGCGAGAAGCTCAAGGTGAACGACCTGCGTGGCAATCCGATCGAGATCGCCGCCGCCATCGTCTGGCGCGTGCAGGACACGGCGCGCGCCAGCTTCGACGTGGAGGACTTCGAGCGCTATGTGCTGACCCAGTCCGAAGCCGCCGTGCGCCATCTGGCATCAAGCTTCGCCTACGACAACCTGCATGAATCGGACCACTCCGGCAAGATCGAAACCACCTTGCGCTCCGGGGCCGAAGTGGTGGGCGCCGCGCTGCGCGCCGAATTGCAGGCGCGCTTCGCTCTGGCCGGCATCCATGTCATCGACGCCAAACTGACCCACCTGGCCTACGCCCCCGAGATTGCCGGCACCATGCTGCGCCGGCAACAGGCCGAGGCCGTGGTTGCGGCGCGTTCCAAGATTGTCGAAGGCGCCGTGGGCATGGTGGAACTGGCGCTCAACGGCCTGTCCGAACGCGGATTGGTGAATCTGGACGATGAGCGCAAGGCCGCCATGGTGAGCAACCTGCTGGTCGTGCTGTGCTCCGACCATGACGCCACGCCCGTGGTCAATACCGGCACGCTGTACAACTGAGCGCCACCAAGCCGATCAAGGGATACCTGCAACACCATGGCCAGTCCGGACAAAAAGTCATTTGCACTGCGCATCGATCCCGAACTATGGCAGCAGATCGAGCGTCTGGCCGCGGCCGAACTGCGCAGCGTGAATGCGCAAGTCGAGTACCTGCTGCGCGAAGCGGTGCGCCAGCGCGTGCGACCTGGCGCCAAGGTGACCCCACCGCGGCGCTGAGCACTCACCCGCGCGCCAGCTGCGGCTGAAGGCCAAGAGCGACCAAAACGATGGACGCCGCATAGCCTATTTCGCTTCGACCCACAATGACCGAGCTGGGAAAACCAAAAAAAATATAGTCGCGAAAATCAGGGTTTTTCAGCAGCCCTGCCCCGCATTGCGCACGTATCATCAAGTTGATCCGCAGCGCCGGCGCACCTCCCCAGAACCAGCAAGGGCCACCCATTTTGACGCTCGCAGCAAGCATGACTCCGGTCGTCGATGAAGATGGCCGTGAGTTTCAACGAGATTGGCCGGGCCTTGGCCCGGTGCCGCTCTGCTGCGCCCCTTGGCGTCTGGAGCTTGCATGAAGCCATCGGCTAAGGGCTTGTGGCCGGTCGATTTTTCCAAGCTTCTGGGCGTAGCCGTCGGCTACGGCCTGACGCGCTGGATCGTCATCCTGTACTTTTCGCCCAAGGGGCAGGCCAGCATCTTCTTTCTCGCCAGCGGCGTGGCGCTGGCGGCGGTGCTGATCGGCGGCCGGCGCTACGCCTGGGCGGTTTTGGCGGGTGCGCTCGCGGCCGACGCGCTGCGCGGCAGTGCGGCCTGGATCACGCTGGGCATCGCCAGCGCTTCGACCCTCGCTGCGTTGACCGGGGCCTGGCTGGTGCGCCGCAAACACGGATTTGACGCACAGCACGTCAACCTGGGCGAACTGGTGCGGGTGCTGGGCCTGGGCGGCTTTGGCGGCTCGGTCGTCAGCGCGGTCATCGGCTCGATCGCCTTGTTGCTGGCCGGAATCGTCGGCAGCGCCGGCTATTTCTCCAGCGTGCTCGATTGGTGGATGGGCGACAGCCTGGGTGTGGTGCTGATGACACCACTGATCCTCGCCTGGTGGCCTGGCGCCACACAACCCCGCCTGCGGCCGAGCAACCGATGGCTGCTCGAAGCCGCGGCCATCCTGGGGCTGACCCTGCTCGCCGGTGGCATCGTCTTCCTGGAATGGTTTCACTCCAGCCTGCCCGCATCCTTACACCTGTCACTGGACGCGGTGGGCAACGGATACTGGATGTTCTTTTTCGTCGCCTGGGCGGCGCTGCGCCTGGGCCTGCGGGGAACGACGCTGGCGCTGCTGCTGGTGGCGGCTCTGGGTATTACCGGCGTGCACCAGAACCTGGGCTTTTTTGCCCGGGAAGCGCAGCCACTGCAACTCACGAACTACTGGTTCTTCAGCCTGGCCCTGTCGCTCGTGAGCCTGACGCTGGCCGCGCAAATCGAAGCAGGGAGAAGGCTCACGAAAACGCTGCGCCAGAGCGAAGCCAGCTTGAGCCAGGAACTGAAGAATGTGATGGACGCGCTGGACCGCAGCGCCCTGGTGTCTACCGTGGACATGAACCGGCGTTTCATCTCGGTGAACGACAACTATTGCGACGCCAGCGGCTACTCGCGCGCCGAGTTGCTCGGGCAGGAGGTTCACTTGCTGAAGTCGGGAGTGCACGCCGACAGTTTCTATGCCGAGGTCTACCAGACCATGGCCGAGGGCCGCGTCTGGCGCGGCGAGGTCTGCAACCGCGCCATGGACGGGCGGCTGTACTGGCTGCAGTCGACGATCTCGCCGTTTTTCGGACTCGACGGCAAAGCCGAAATGTATGTGGCGATTGGCTCCGACATCACGGCGCGCAAACTGGCCGAGCAGGCGCAGCGCGAGTCCGTGGAATTCATCCAGAAGATCGCAGAACAGGTGCCCGGTTGCATCTATCAGTTCAGGCGCTACCCGGATGGCCGCACCTGCATGCCCTACGCCAGCGAAGGGCTGCGCGAACTGCACGGCCTGAGTCCGCACGAGGTCCGTGAAAGTTCCGAGCAGCTGCTGCAATCGATTCATGTCGAGGATCGCGGACTGGTGATCCGGGCCGTGCAGTTGTCGGCGCAGCAGCTCTCGCCGCTTCACTTCGAGTACCGGGTTCCCGACGAGCGCGGTGGCGTGCGCTGGATCGCGGGTCATGCGATGCCGCAGCGCAACGACGATGGGGCGGTGCTGTGGCATGGTTCCATCACCGACATCACGCAACGCAAGCAAAGCGACATCGAACTCCAGAGCCACCGCCTGCACCTGGAAGAACTGGTGCAGCAAAAGACCGCCGATGTGCAGCGCAACATGGTGCTGGCACAGCGCGCACTGAACGAGCTTGAACAGCAAAAGTTCGTGCTCGATCAGCATGCGATCGTGACCGTGGCCGAAGTGGACGGCAGCATCAGCTACGGCAACGACCGTTTCGTGGAGATCAGCGGCTATACGCACGCCGAATTCATGGGACGCGACCACCGCCTGTTGAAATCCGGCCATCACCCGCAGGAATTCTTCACGGCGATGTACGCCACGATCAACGCCGGCGGCGTGTGGCACGCCGAGGTCTGCAACCGCGCCAAGGACGGCCACCTCTATTGGGTCGACACCACCATCGCCGCCTTCATGGGCAGCGACGGCAAACCGCGCCAATACATCGGCGTTCGCACCGACATCACCGAGCGCAAGCGCGCCGAAGAAAAATCCCTCGCGGCCGTTCGCGCCAAGTCGGAATTCCTGGCCAACATGAGCCACGAAGTCCGCACTCCGATGAACGGTGTGGTGGGCATGATCGACATCCTGCGCGAGAGCGAGTTGCTGCCGGAGCAGCAGCGCATGCTCGACACCATCCACCGCTCCTCGCTGTCGTTGCTGGGGATCCTGAACGACATCCTGGACTTCTCCAAGATCGAGGCAGGCAAGCTCGAAATCGAGGCCATTGCAACCTCCGTGCGCGAGGTGGTCGAAGGTGTGGCGCAACTCGTCGTGACGCCGGGCAGCGCCTCCGATATCGACCTGGCCATCTTTGTCGCCCCTGAGCTGCCGCGCTGGATGCTGCTGGACCCCACGCGCTTGCGCCAGATTCTGCTCAACCTGCTGGGCAACGCCATGAAGTTCATCACGGCGCGACCGGGTCGGGTGAAGTTGCACGTCGAACCTTGCACGCTGGCACAGGGTGGGCCGGGCGTGCGCTTTCGCGTCAGCGACAACGGCATCGGCATGAGCCCGCAGCAGCTGGAGCGGCTGTTTCAGCCCTTTACCCAGGGCGACGAGAGCACGGCCCGACGTTTCGGCGGCACCGGTCTGGGATTGTCGATCACGCAGCGACTGGTGGAGCTCTCCGGTGGCCAGATCCAGGCGCGCAGCGCGGTCGGCGTGGGCTCCGAGTTCACGGTCGAGCTGCCGCGACTGGCATGCCCGCCGGGTCGCCCATTGCCGCCCGAGCCACGGCTGGACGGCGTCAGGGTGCTCGCCGTGACCCAGGATGCGCAGGCCTTGCGCGACGCCAGCGCCTACGGTGTGGCCGCGGGCGCCAGCATCACGGCCGTGGCCGATCTGGCGGCGGCACGCCTCTGGCTGCACCAGGCCGGCAACGCCAGCGAGGCCACCGTGGTCGTGCTCGGTCTGGATGTGAGCGAAACACCCGCGGAACTCGATCTGCCAGAGGGACTGGGCGTGGTGCGCATCGTGCGGCGCAGCGGCAGCAACCTCCGGTCCGAGAACGAAGTGATGGTGTCAGCCCGCCCCCTGCTCTACCACGAGCTGATCCAGGGCGTTGCGCTGGCCGCCGGACGGGTGCCGGCGCCTCGGGTGAACGAGGAACGGCGTCAAATCCTGACCCGCCCCCAGGCGCCGACCGTGGAACAGGCGCTGGCGCGCCGGCAGCTGATCTTGCTGGCCGAGGACAACGAAACCAACCGCGACGTGATGCGGGAGCAACTGGGACTGCTCGGTTATGCCGCCGAAGTGGCCAGCGACGGCGCCGTGGCGCTGCAGATGTGGCGCAGCGGCCATGGCGAGCGCTACGGCCTGCTGCTCACCGACTGCCATATGCCCCATACGGACGGTTTTGCGCTCACCGCAGCGATTCGCCAGACCGAGGGCCCGGGCCAGCGTCTGCCCATCGTCGCCGTCACCGCCAACGCAATGCAGGGCGAGGCCCAGCGTTGCGTGGAACGCGGCATGGACGGCTACCTGTCCAAACCGCTGCGGCTCAAGGAACTGCGCGCGATGCTCGCCAAATGGCTGCCGCTGGGCGGCGACCTGGCCAGCATCGGAACAGCCCAGAGCGCGCCCGCCGAGCCTGGCAGCATCGCCTGGAACTCGGCCACGCTGGGCAGGATGGTGGGCGACAACCCCGAACTGCAACGGCGCCTGCTGAACAAGTTCGTTCTGAACGCCGCGCGGCAAGTCGCGGCCATCGGCGCTGCAGCCGCCGCGGGCGATATCGGCACCGTGGCCGATGTGGCACACGGACTTAAATCCGCGGCGCGCACCGTGGGCGCGCCTGCGCTGGGGGAGTTGTGCCAGCGCATGGAAACCGCGGGCCGAGAAGGCGACGCGGCGCTGTGCGTGGCGCTGTGTCGTGGTCTGGAGCCGACCTTTGACCTTGCCGCGCAAGCGATCAAGCAGGGCTTGACATGATGCAATTGCTGCGCGCCCTGAACTTGCGCTCGCTCCAGACCCGCTTGACGCTGTTCACGCTGGCGATTGCGCTGACCGGGATCTGGTCGCTGACCTATTTCGGCAGCCGGATGCTGCGCGAAGACATGCAGGCGATATTGGGCGAACAGCAGTTCGAGTCGGTCTCCATGCTCGCCCATGAGGTCGACCAGGAACTGGACGATCGGCTGCGGGCACTGGATCGGGTCGCGGCCCGGATCACGCCTCAGATGCTGGGCAGCAAGGCGGCTCTGGACCGTTTTCTGGACGAGCGCCAGACCTTTCAGAGCCTGTTCAACGCCGGCACCTTCATCACCGGCGCCGACGGCACGGCGCTGGCCTCGTTGCCGCTGGCGACGCCACGCGTTGGCGTCAATTACATGGACCGCGATCACGTCGCCACGGCGCTCAAGCAGGGCAAGACGGTCATCGGCCAGCCGAGCATCGGGCGCGTGCTGAAGACGCCCGTGATCTCCATGGCGGCGCCGATTCGCGACGCCCAGGGCCGCATCGTCGGCGCGCTGGTGGGCGTGACCGACCTGGGGCAGCGCAATTTTCTGGACCGCATCGCGCGAAGCCGGACCGGCAGGACCGGCAGCTTCCTGCTGAATTCGCGCTCGATGCGCATGGTCATCGCCAGCTCGGACAAGAGCCGCGTCATGACTTCGCTTCCGGCGACGGGCGTGAACCCGATGGTGGACCACTTCATGCAGGGCCATGAGGGTTCCATGGTCGGCGTCAACCCCATAGGCGTGCAAGTGCTGGCGTCGGTCAAGGGCGTCGCGCTCTCCGACTGGTACGTGGCGGCACAGTTGCCCACGTTCGAGGCCTTTGCCCCGATTCGGGACCTGCAGCGGCGCAACCTGCTGGTGGCGGCGATCTTCACGCTGCTGGCAGCGGCCTTGAGCTGGTGGACGCTGCGGCGCCAGATGGCGCCGATGCGCGACGCCGTCGTGGCATTGAACGAGTTGTCGCAGCCCGAAGCGTCCATCGCGCCACTGCCGGTGCACCGGGATGACGAGGTCGGCCGGCTGATCACGAGCTTCAACCGCTTGCTGCAAACCCTGGCCCAGCGCGAACAGGCGCTCACGGAGAGCCGGCATCTGCTGCTGGAATCGCAGTCGGTGGCGGGCCTGGGCAGCTATGTGCTGGATGTCAGGGCGGGGACCTGGGAGAGCTCGCCGGTGTTTGACCTGCTGTTCGGCATCGACGCCGCCTACGATCGTTCGGTGGCAGGGTGGCTGGAACTGGTCCATGTCGACGAGCGCGCTGCCATGGCCGACTATTTCAGCCAGGAAGTGCTGGCGAAGAAGCACCCTTTCGACCGCGTCTACCGCATCGTGCGCCACGACGACGGCACGGCCCACTGGGTGCACGGCCTGGGTCGGCTGGTCCTTGACGATCAGGGCGAGCCGCGCAAGATGCACGGCACGATCCAGGACATCAGCGAGCGCCGGGCGAATGAGCTGGCGCTCAGCCTTTACCGCGCGCGCCTGGAAACACTGGTGGAGGAAAAAAGCCTCGGCTGGGCCCGCAGCCAGGCCCACCTGAACACCATCTTCACGACCCTCACCGACCTGGTCTGGATCAAGAACTGCGACGGCGTCTATCTGGCCTGCAACCCGATGATCGAGCGATTTTTCGGCGTGCCCGAGGCACAGATCGTCGGCAAGACCGACTATGACTTCGTTGCGCCAGAACTCGCGGACGCGTTCCGCGCCCACGACCGCGCAGCCATGGCGGCGGGCACGCCGACCTTGAACGAGGAGTGGGTGAGCTTCGCCGACGACGGTCACCGCGCCCTGCTGGAAACCGTCAAGACCCCGGTGCGCGATGCCGACGGACTGCTGGTCGGCGTGATGGGCATTGCGCGCGACATCACAGAGCGCAAGAAATCCGAAGCCGCGGCGCACGCCGCCAACCGCGCCAAGTCGGAGTTCCTGGCCAACATGAGTCACGAGATCCGCACGCCGATGAACGGCGTCGTGGGCATGCTCGACATCCTGCTCGAGAGCGAGCTGACGGATGCCCAGCGGCGCATGCTGACCACCATGCAGGGCTCATCGCTGGCCTTGCTGCACATCCTGAACGACATTCTGGACTACTCCAAGATCGAAGCCGGCAAGCTCGATGTGGAAGACATTCCCACCCCGCTGCGCGACGTGGTCGAGGAGGTGGCGCAGCTGCTGGTCACGAGTGCCACCGCCCGCGACATCGAGCTCAGCCTGTTCGTGTCGCCGCAACTGCCGCGCTGGATTCTGTGTGACCCGACCCGGCTGCGCCAGGTGCTGCTCAATCTGATGGGCAACGCGCTCAAGTTCACCCACAGCCGCGAAGCTCGGCCCGGGCGCGTCTCGCTCAGGGTCGAACCCTGCGTTCGGGACGAGGGCGGCCCAGGGCTGCGGCTGCGCGTCATCGACAACGGCATCGGCATGAGTGAACAGGCGCTGGCGACTCTGTTCCTGCCCTTCACCCAGGCCGACGAGAGCACGGCGCGCCAATTTGGCGGCACCGGTCTGGGCCTGTCCATCAGCCAGCGCCTGGTGCAGTTGCTGCGCGGCCGCATCACGGTGCGCAGCACGCTGGGCGAAGGCTCGGAGTTCTCGGTCGAATTGCCGCTGCGCCAGGCCGCTGCCGCTCGCCCCTTCAAGGACGAACCCAGCCTGGCCGGCATGCAGGTGCTGGTCGTGACCCGGCATGCGACAACGATGGAGATCGTACCGGCCTACTGCCGGGCCGCGGGCGCCCAGGTCACCATCGTGAGCAACCTGGCAGCGGCGCGCGAACAGCTGCAGCGCCCGCTGCATTTCGAGGCCACGGTCGTGCTGCTGGCGCTGTCGATGGAATCCGAAGTGCTGGATTTCGAGCTGCCTCAAGGTGTGGGCCTGGTGCGGCTGGTGAGCCGCAGCAGCCGCACGGCCAGCGCTGATCTCACGGTGTGCGCGCGACCGCTGCTGCACCACGAACTGCTGCACGCGCTGGCCGCGGCCAGCGGCCGCGCGAGCGTGACCGGGGAGGAGCGCGCACTGGAGCGCCGCCGCGCACCCGAGCGCAGGCCGGCTCCGAGCGTGGACGAGGCGGCAGCACGCGGCTGCCTGGTGCTGCTGGCCGAAGACAACGAAACCAACCGCGAGGTGATGCAGGAGCAGCTGAGCATGTTGGGTTATGCGAGCGAAGCCGCGGCCGATGGCGCGCTGGCGTTGCAGTTGTGGCGCAGCGGGCTGCACACGCGCTATGGCCTGCTGCTGACGGACTGCCACATGCCGCGACTGGACGGGTTCGAGCTGACGCAGGCGATTCGTGCAACCGAGCCGGCCGGAACGCACCTGCCCATCATCGCCGTCACCGCCAACGCCATGCAGGGCGAAGCTCAGCGTTGTCGCGAACGCGGCATGGACGACTATTTGTCCAAGCCGCTGCGCCTGAAGGAACTCGGTGCCGTGTTGGCCCGCTGGTTGCCGCAGGGTGCCAATCCGAGCTACACGCAGGCGGCACTCGAACCCGCACCGACTTCGCCCGGGACCCGGGGTGCGGCCGCGTGGGATGCGACGACACTGGTGCAGATGGTGGGAGACAACCCGATACTGCACCGGCGCCTGCTGGATAAATTTCAGTTGACTGCGCAGGCCCAGGTCCACGCCATCCTTGCCGCAGCGCGCGCGGGCGACGTCCGCGGCGTGGCTGACGTGGCACACACGCTCAAATCGTCGGCGCGCACGGTCGGTGCGCTGGCGCTGGGCGAACTGTGCCAGGCGCTGGAGAGCGCGGCGCGTGCGCAGGAGGAATCCGCGTGCCGCAGCCTGGCGCAGGAACTGCCCCCGACATGGACCGCGGCGGCGCTGGCCATCCAACAACATCCAGCCGCCACGGCGGACGAGTCCACGACCCCAACCCCGTCCTGAACCCTGCACCACCGGAGAACCGTATGACAAAGACCGAATTGAGCGAATGCAGCTACCTGGTGGTCGATGACGACGACCTCCAGTGCGAGTTCGTCAGCGCCGTGCTGGAACGCATCGGAGCGACCCAAGTGTTCACCGCCAACGACGCCGACCGCGCCTGCAGCCTGGCGCAGCAACACAAGCCCGACTTCGTGCTGCTCGACATCTACATGCCCCAGGTCGACGGCTGGGCTTTGCTCGACCGCCTGCGCCGCATTCAACCCGGCATCGTGGCGATCATGGTGACGGGATCGCACACGCCCGCGGACTTCGGAAAATCCATGGACCAGCGCGTAGACGGTTTCTGCATCAAGCCGGTCCTGCCCGACATCATGCGCAAGACGCTGGGCAACGCGCGCAAACGGCGCCTGGCCCAGCGCTGAGTTTGGCGTTGCCCCGCGCCACATGGCCCCGTGTGGGTGCAGAACCGGATGTCGTGAGAAAATCGCGCATTCCTTTTTTTCGCAAAGCACATCATGATCGACGCAGAACGCATCAACCTCATCGGCACCACCCTGACAGACCTGAGCGCACGCACGGCCGAACTCAGGGGGTATCTTTGACTACGATGCCAAATCCGAACGCCTGAGAACCGTCAACGCCTCACTCGAAGACCCCAGCGTCTGGAACGATCCCAAGCGCGCCCAGGAACTGGGCCGCGAGAAGAAGGCGCTGGACGGCGTGGTGCTCACGCTGGACCAGCTCCACGCCGAGCTGTCGGACAACTCCGAGCTCTACGACATGGCCAAGGCCGACGGCGATGAGGCCAGCCTGCTGACGATCGAAGCGGAGACCGCCAAACTGGCAACGATCATCGAGGGGCTCGAGTTCCGCCGCATGTTCAACAACCCGGCCGATCCCCTGCCCTGCTTTCTGGACATCCAGGCCGGCGCCGGCGGCACCGAGGCCTGCGACTGGGCCAGCATGCTGCTGCGCCAGTACCTGAAGTACGCCGAGCGCAAGGGCTTCACCACCACCATCGAAGACGAAACGGCGGGCGACACTGCGGGCATCAAGGGCGCGACCATCAAGATCGAAGGCGAATACGCCTTTGGCCTGCTGCGCACCGAAACCGGCGTGCACCGCCTGGTGCGCAAGAGTCCGTTCGACTCCTCGGGCGGGCGCCACACTTCGTTTGCCTCGGTCTTTGTCTATCCGGAAATCGACGACTCGATCGAGATCGACATTAATCCGTCCGACGTGCGCGTCGACACCTTCCGCGCCAGCGGCGCCGGCGGCCAGCACATCAACAAGACCGACTCGGCCGTGCGTCTGACGCACATCCCCACCGGCATCGTGGTGCAGTGCCAGGACGGTCGCAGCCAGCACGGGAACCGCGACGTGGCCTGGA
Organism: uncultured beta proteobacterium; assembly: GCA_903838565.1. Classification (GTDB taxonomy): domain Bacteria; phylum Pseudomonadota; class Gammaproteobacteria; order Burkholderiales; family Burkholderiaceae_C; genus CAIKVZ01. Next base: position 14,423 of record CAILZB010000066.1, read on the forward strand.
AGCGGCTGCGCTCACGCCTGTACGACCATGAGATGCGCAAGCGTCAGGCCGAGCAGCAAAAGCTCGAGGACAGCAAGACCGACGTGGGCTGGGGTCATCAGATCCGCTCCTATGTGCTGGACAACTCCCGCATCAAGGACCTGCGCACCAACGTCGAAGTCTCGGCCACGCAAAAGGTGCTGGACGGCGATCTGGACGTCTTCATCGAAGCCTCGCTCAAGCAGGGCGTGTGATGAAGGTTGAAGCGTTGATTTTCGACATGGACGGCACCATGATCGACTCCATGCCCTGGCACGCCAGGACCTGGGTCGAGTTTTCGCGGCTACACGACCTGGACATCCCTCTGGACGAGGTGATGCGCCGCACGACGGGACGCACCGGTCCCGAGTGCATGGTCGAGCTGTTCGGTGCGGGGCTGGAAGATGCGCACTACCAACGGTTGTCGGAGCAGAAGGAGGAACTCTATCGCGAGCTCTTTGCCCCGGTGTTCACCGAGGTCGCAGGCTTCACGCAGTTTGAAGCCAGCGCCCGCGCACGCGGACTCAAGGTAGGCGTGGGCACGGCGGGCGACCGGCACAACATCGCCTTCGTGCTGTCGCACCTGCGCCTGCCGCAGGCGCCTCACGCCATCGTCGGCGGCGATGAGGGCCTGCCCGGCAAGCCCGAGCCGGCGATCTTCCTGGAAGCCGCGCGACGCCTGAACAAACAAGCCCAGCACTGCATCGTGTTCGAAGACTCGCCGTTCGGCATCGAGTCGGCGCGCCGCGCCGGCATGCGCGCCGTGGCCATCTGCTCGACCCATACCCCGACGCAATTGGCGGGGCCGCATGTGCTGGCCGCCGTAAGCGATTACAACGAGTTGCTGAACTCGGCCTTTTTGGAGAACCTGAATGTTGCCTGATCAACCCCACACGCTGGTGAAGCGCGAAGACTACACGCCGCCGGCCTACTGGATCGACACCGTCGACCTCAGCTTCGACCTGGACCCGGCCAAGACCCGTGTGCTCAACAAGATGCAATTGCGCCGCAACCCGGATGTGCCGGCGCAGGCGCTCAAGCTCGACGGCGAGGAGCTGAACCTGGCGCGCGTGCTGGTCAACGGCCAGGGCTGCTCGTTCAGGATGGAAGGCTCGCGCCTGGTGCTGGAGAACCTGCCCGCTGAGGGCACGTTCGAGCTGGAGATCTTCACCACCTGCGCGCCCGTGAAGAACACCAAGCTGATGGGCCTGTACCTGAGCAACGACTCCTTCTTCACCCAGTGCGAGGCCGAGGGCTTCCGACGCATCACCTACTTCCTGGACCGCCCCGACGTGATGGCCAGCTACACCGTGACGCTGCGCGCCGACAAGGCGAAGTACCCGGTGCTGCTGTCCAACGGCAATCTGGTGGCACAGGGCACGCTGGAGGACGGCCGCCACTTCGCCAAATGGGTGGACCCGCACCGCAAGCCCTCCTACCTGTTTGCGCTCGTGGCCGGCCTGCTGGTCGCGCGCGAACAGCGCATCACCACGCGCGGCGGCAAGGATCATCTGCTGCAGGTCTACGTGCGCCCGGGCGACCTGGACAAGACCGAGCACGCGATGAACTCGCTCATGGCCTCTGTCGATTGGGACGAGAAGCGCTTTGGCCTGCCGCTGGACCTGGAGCGCTTCATGATCGTCGCCACCAGCGACTTCAACATGGGTGCCATGGAAAACAAGGGGCTCAACGTTTTCAACACCAAGTTCGTGCTGGCCAGTCAGGCCACGGCCACAGACACCGATTACGCCAACATCGAGTCGGTCGTGGGCCACGAGTATTTCCACAACTGGACCGGCAACCGCGTCACTTGCCGCGACTGGTTCCAGCTCTCGCTCAAGGAAGGCCTGACCGTGTTCCGGGATCAGGAGTTCTCGCTCGACATGGCCGGTGCGCCGGACGCACAGGGAAACTACAGCGCAGCGGCGGCTTCGGCGCGCAGCGTGAACCGCATCCAGGACGTGCGCGTGCTGCGCACCATGCAGTTCCCCGAAGACGCAGGCCCGATGGCGCACCCGGTGCGCCCCGACAGCTATGTCGAGATCAACAATTTCTATACCGTCACGGTGTACGAAAAAGGCGCCGAGCTGGTGCGCATGATGCAGACCCTGGTGGGGCGCGCGGGCTTCACCCAGGGCATGACGCTGTACTTCCAGCGCCACGACGGCCAGGCCGTGACCTGCGACGACTTCGCCCAGGCCATCGCCGACGCCAATCCGCATTCGTCCCTGGCGTCGCTCTTGCCGCAGTTCAAGCGCTGGTACAGCCAGGCCGGCACGCCGCGCCTGCACGCCACCGGTGCCTACGACGCCGAGGCCAGAAGCTACACGCTCACGCTCACGCAGAGCTGCCCGCCCTCCCCCGGCCAGAACAGCAAGGAGCCGTTCGTGATACCGGTCGCTCTGGGCCTGCTGGGCGCCGATGGCGGCGAGTTGCCCCTGACGCTGACGTCAGACAGCACGCCCCTGAGCGCCGGCATGGCCGTGCTCACGCAGGCGCAGCACAGCTTCACCTTCACCGGCATCGACGCCGAACCCGTTCCTTCGTTGCTGCGCGGCTTCTCCGCACCCGTGGTGCTGGACTTCGCCTACACCGACGCCCAGTTGCTCACGCTGCTGGCACATGACAGTGACCCCTTCAACCGCTGGGAAGCAGGCCAGCGCCTGGGACTGGCGCGCGCGCTGCACGCCATCGCCCACGGCGGTGAGGTCGTGCTCGACAGCGCCTACCTCGAAGCCATGCGCAGCGTGCTGCGCCATGCGCAGCTGGACCCGGCCTTCAAGGAACTGGCGCTGACGCTGCCCAGTGAAACCTACATCGCCGAGCAGCTGGAAGTGGTGGATCCGCAGCGCGTGCATGCGGTGCGCGAAGCCATGCGCGAGCAGCTGGCACAGGCGCTGGACGCCGACTGGCAGTGGGCCTATGAGGCGAACAAGGACACGGGAGCCTATTCGCCCGACGCAGCGTCTTCGGGCCGGCGCGCACTGGCGGGCCTGGCGTTGGCCCAGCTGTGCCTGTCGGCCAAGAAGAGCAACGACGTGACCTGGCCTGGCAAGGCGTACCAGCGCTTCAAGGACGCCGGCAACATGACCGACCGCTTCAACGCCCTGAGCGCCCTGGTCGGCAGCAACCACGAACTCGCGCCGCCAGCGTTGCGGCGTTTTCACGCGCTGTTCAAGGGCGAGGCCCTGGTGCTGGACAAATGGTTTGCGCTGCAGGCGGCGAGCAGCGACCACGGCGGCAACGTGCTGCCCGCGGTGCGCCAGCTGCTGAGCCACCCCGACTTCAGCCTGCGCAACCCGAACCGCGCGCGCAGCCTGATCTTCAGCTATTGCAGCGCCAACCCGGGAGCGTTCCACCGCGCCGATGCCGCCGGCTACGTGTTCTGGAGCGAGCGCGTGATGGAGCTCGACGCCATCAACCCGCAGGTGGCCGCACGCCTGGCCCGCGCCCTGGACCGATGGAAGAAGTTGGCCCAGCCCTACCGCAACGCAGCGTACGAAGCCCTGAAACGAGTCGCCGCCAAGACCGATCTGAGCAACGACGTGCGCGAAGTCGTGTCGCGGGCTCTGGCCGACTGAGGTCCCGCTATAATTCAAGACTGGTTGCGCCGCAAGCGCGACCAAAGCCGGTGTAGCTCAGTCGGTAGAGCAGCTCATTCGTAATGAGAAGGTCGGGTGTTCGATTCATCTCTCCGGCACCAATAGATATAAGGGTTTGCTGCTAGTAACTTGGTAGCAAGCTCTTTTTATTTTGTGGGGTTGTAGGCAATCTGTAGGCAACTTTGCCAAGTCCAAGCAACCTCAATGCGTTGTCAATCGGCACTTCGACACCATCTAGCGGTGTAGCGTTACTAGCAGTTATCGATAAAAGAGCATCTGAGGCGCAGGCAAGTAACGGCAGCAATGTGCGGTCTTGACCCTTGGAATGACTGCCCACCCAACGCTGGAATCTGTTGACCCCTCCCTATTGCAACCATCAGCAGCTTATTGGGTCGGTTAGCTTGGGAGGGTACCCCTGCTACAGAGGGGAAAAGGGGAGGGCCGATACCCGACCCGCAGTTTTTTTTCCAAAAATTACTGCTAACGCTTGATTGCTCTGTGCGGAATTCAAACGTTATCGCAATTTCATATAGTGGAATAAAAAAATAACGTTCAGCAGTCTTACGGCAAACCCATCCTCCGACTCTCGACGGATTGCTTAGCCACCAAAGCCGCCATCATCGAAACCGTTGTGAGGCTTGTTAAAGACCGCACCAAGGCCACTAGCACCGCTCCCCATGCGTGTGCTTCCATCTGAGCTAAAGCTGCCCATTTGAGTGAACACAGAGCCATCTGAACCAACTGTTGTTGACCCCATGCGGGTGTAGGTAGTCCCGTCCGACGAAACGCTAGTGGTGTCTGAAAGCTTGTTTATGACTTCGCCGCTATCGGAAACAGCAGTGTGCCCAAAGATGTTCCACCATGCCATAACGTTCTCCTGCTTGTAGCGCAAAGAAGGTTCCCATGCTACTCTCACTCGCACTCTGCTGGACGCAATTCTGTTTGCTGGGCTAAGTAGGCCCACAGGGTCAGTGAGAAGTTACCCAAAATCCGAAAGTTGCTGGCAGATGCTTAACTAAAGTTGCATTCTTTTAGACTTCGGCCAAATGAATCCTCTTGAATTGAATGATTCAAATTAAAAATGAAACAATCTTTTAAATACTGGCTAATACGTTCGGTCGCAGAAATCTACAGATTTTTAAAATACTGTCTAGTAAGTTTGGCAATAATATTCCCCATTTTTTGGCTTGTCGTCATTCCCCATGGGTGGTTGGACGAAGATGTTGTATTGGAGTGCGAGAAAGTGCATCCTAATAGCTTTCAAGGTCAACTTATTTGCCAAAATCGAGTCGCAGGTGCAAAGGCTGAAAAACAACAAGAAATTGCAGCTAAAAAATGCGTAGATATAGATGAGCCTAGGATGCGAAACTTGGTTTCAGCGATAAAAGAAACCGCCACAAAAACCACCAATGAAAACTTATCAACAATTGCGCCTCAATTGAAGACAAAATTTCAAAGTATTAAGTTTGAAGTTCAAAAGAGTGCTCTAAATCCAAATTTTGATGTAATTGTGGCCAGCGTTAAAACTGAATGCAATTCAAACTACAAAATGCTCATTAATATTGATGCTGGCAATGAAGCAAATATAGTAAGCAGATTCAGAGTTTGGGAGAACTCGCCGCCAGAAATGATGTCTGCTGATAGATATCTTCCGGAATTTGCTTGGGTCAGAAAACCGTAAAGGAAGCGCCAAAATTACTGCTGACCTTAGGATTAATCAACAATGTGTTGAATAACTCAGCTTTTCTTGCAAAATGCCTTGTATGCAATTTCTCCCGCAGAGTCGGGGACTATCGGTTGCCACGGCTCGTGAAATTCACCGCCAAGAGGGCCTAGAACATAATTGCGAACACTGCGAGTCTTGCAATTTATTAAAATTGCAAATGGTTGAATATTTATGTTTCGACCTTCAGCCTTGAGATAAGTTCGAATTGTTCCGTCGGGTAAATCAAAAGACTCTGAGCTATACCATCTAACTCCATTCTTTGCTGACTCAATCAGCGTCCATTCCGCTGCGTAAGATATGTGCGATAAAACTATCAAAGTTAATCCAATTAGTTTCTTCACTTTGCATTCCCTTTAAGTCTAAGTACCCAATATATTGGGTTCGATTCAACAACGCTCAGTTTGCGCCATTTCGGTTCCCTGCGTAATGGCAATTTGCGCCACACTGAACTTACCCCTGTATGGTAAAAAACCCATTTAGCCCTGACTTGAATAGGCTCCGTGAGTAACATCGTCATTGTCTCGATTGAACACGTAACCATGTCCGTCAGTAGTCCCACTCGAACCCCCATATTCCTGCGGCTCAATAAACGTTTTCAAGGGGTCGCTCAAACCATACCACGGCGGGATGTGGCCGCAGTGCCTTCAGCACCTCCACCAGCGAGGAAGACTCCGGGCGTTCATTGGTGCGACTGTTGCTCCAGCTAAAAATCAGTCATAGCACATCACCGGAAATAACCACCGAAAATCTCTCCCCCCATAGGGGGAGGGGATTATTTCGGTTACCGGAAACAACCGAAAATGGCAATTCTGGTTATTTTCGGTTAATTGGCAGTCCATAGCCAGCCTTCGTTCAAGCCCAGAACAAATGGATAGGCTGCTTCGGCCTGACCGAACCCGACCATGGCTCGGATCCCGGCTCCATGGCGTGTCGCGCGCACAAGGTCGACGGCGGCTACAAGCTCTCGGGCTCCAAGATGTGGATCTCCAACAGCCCGATCGCCGATGTGTTCGTGGTCTGGGCCAAGGAAGTCAGCGTGGGTGGCCAAGTCGGCCCGATCCGCGGTTTCGTGCTGGAAAAAGGCATGGCAGGCCTGAGCGCCCCGGCGATCCACGGCAAGGTGGGCTTGCGCGCCTCCATCACCGGCGAGATCGTCATGGACGGCGTGTTCTGCCCGGAAGAGAACGCCTTCCCCGAGGTCCAGGGACTGAAAGGTCCGTTCACCTGTTTGAACTCGGCGCGCTACGGCATCGCCTGGGGCGCCCTGGGCGCGGCCGAAGACTGCTGGCACCGCGCGCGCCAATACGTGCTGGACCGCAAGCAGTTCGGCCGTCCCCTGGCGGCGAACCAGCTGATCCAGAAGAAGCTGGCCGACATGCAGACCGAGATCGCATTGGGCCTGCAGGGCTGCCTGCGCCTGGGCCGCATGAAGGACGAAGGCACGGCGTCTGTGGAACTCACTTCGCTGCTGAAACGCAACTCCTGCGGCAAGGCGCTGGATGTGGCACGCTTGGCGCGCGACATGATGGGCGGCAACGGCATCAGCGACGAGTTCGGCGTGGCGCGGCACCTGGTGAACCTGGAAGTGGTGAACACCTACGAAGGCACGCACGACATCCATGCGCTGATCCTGGGCCGGGCCCAGACCGGCATCGCGGCATTTTCATAAAGTTAGCTGCGCAAGCAATATCTCAGGCGCGAAGTTGATGGCGAAAGGAATCCTAGCCCCCGTTGCAGCCAGACGCACATCGGAATACACAAGATCGGCAATGGGTATCCAACTTCATGGCGACTGTCGTGGCAAGCAGTTCCAAGACTGCAAGCTGGACGGAATTCGCCTCACTGTAGCCCGCCAGTCCATAAATCCGGCTTTAGCAGGAAATTGACTACCGCCGATTTTCTCGACAAGTCTCGGACTGGTGTCTGGGACGAAGTTTTATGCCCGAACCTGGTCGGAAGCTGGTGCCCCCACCGTCGAAATCCGCGTCCCATTGCTGCCGGTCAGGCTACACAGTGAATTTCGGGTATGGAGCAAGCATTTTGGGATGAGCTACGTCTGTTCCCGCTGCAGTCCTGTCTCCGACTTCCTCGCCGCCACGGTCGGCAATGTGCAAGGGACGCACCAAATTGAGCGACAGCTTTGCGGCGCCTCGGCGACAAAACTGTTTTGGTTGCCCGAAAGCTGCCACCAATGGGCACCCGCTTATGGTCGGAACCGGGTGTAGGATTTTCGAAAATGCTTGCCGCTCAGCAGACGTAGGCAGGTGACACGCAATCGGTATTCCGATGAACGCAGTCTGGCAGGTCAATTCAGAAACTGAGCTTCCGGATCTGTGACGGATGTGATGGCGGTGCCGGTGATCTCCTATGGTTGTGGTCGCTGCAAAACAATATCCACCATAGCCACCCTAACGTGCCTGCCATGGGGATGGGGGGGGGTAAATCTCTACACTCCACCGACCGCAACGCGTGCGCGAGGATGAATTTTTACGCGTGCAAATTGAAACAAGGGGGGATTCCCATCGCCCCTTGCAGGATCAGGGCGGGGTATCCCATCACCCGCGCAAGATAAGGGATGGAATTGAATTCACCCTTTGCGCGTGTTGCATTCACCAAGATGACGGGCATCTCTATGACATGGAAGCCCAAACCCCAGACGATCACATGAAGTAGGTGTTGGCAGACAGTGGGTTGCAGGAGGATTCGGTTATTTGCAAATTTCGAATAACAACCGCACACGACAAGGAATACAATGCCGAGCACTACTGCCAACCTGCGATCGAAGTGGAATAGATCGAATGGCCACGAAGAAAAATACGCCCAGTTGGGGCGACGTAAAAGCCAGTCTCGCGAGCTTTGACCGCACCGGCCTGATCGGTCTGGTGCAAGACCTGTACGTCGCCAGCAAGGAAAACCAAGCGTTCCTGCATGCCCGCTTCGCACTCGGCGACGATGTGCTGAAACCGTACAAGGCCATCATTGACCGTTGGCTGTGGCCTGATGTTTTCAAAAACCAGAACACTTCAGTTGCCAAGGCCAAGAAAGCCATATCCGAATACAAGAAAGCCGTCGGCCAATCTGACGGGCTGGCGGAACTGATGGTTTATTACTGCGAGCGAGCCGCCGGTTTCAGCAGTGACATCGGTCTGCAAAACGAAGGTTACTTCGATGCGCTGGTTCGGATGTTCGAACTGGCCTTAAATATGATTGCTGCGTTGCCACACGGGTCACGGCCAACCCTCTGGGAACGCCTGAATATGGTGCGACGCATCAGCCACAACTTTGGTTATGGCGTCGGTGATGCCATGGATGAATTGCTTGTTGAGCATGGGGTCGATGACTGACCCGTCTGCGTATGCAGTTCTTCGGGCCGAAAATGCTCGCCTGATCGCGCTGCTCGAATCACACGGCATTGAGTGGCGACCGCCGCAGTCTCCGACTTTTGTGATTCGAGAGCCAGAGGCGTCAAGGCTTTCTACAGTTGAAAAGGTGGCGCTGTTCCGGCGGCTGTTCCGTGGACGCACTGATGTCTTTCCCATCCGATGGGAGGGCAAGTCCAGTGGCAAGACGGGTTATGCCCCTGCATGTGCCAACGAATGGTTGGCTGGTGTGTGCGAAAAGCCCCGCATCAAGTGCGCTGACTGCGGCAACCGGGAACTGATCCCTTTGTCCGATTCGGTACTGTTTGATCACCTGGCCGGCAAGCGCACCATTGGTGTCTATCCGTTACTGACGGATGACACCTGCAACTTTTTGGCGGTTGACTTTGACGAGGCCGAATGGAGGCAGGACGCGCTGGCCTTGCGACAGTCTTGTCATGAGTTGGGCGTGCCCGCTTCCATGGAAATATCCCGATCTGGAAACGGGGCACATATCTGGATATTTTTCTCGGGCCGGGTGTCTGCGCGCGATGCGCGTCGGTTGGGTACAGCATTGATCAGCCACACCTGTGCGCGGACCCGGCAATTGAAACTCGACTCCTACGACCGTTTATTCCCCAACCAGGACACCATGCCCAGGGGCGGTTTTGGGAATTTGATAGCGCTGCCGCTGCAAAAAGTCCCGCGTGAAAGCGGCTTCAGCGTATTTGTTGATTCCGACCTGCAACCTTATCCCGACCAGTGGGCGTATCTGGCGTCGATTCAGCCGATGGCACCTCATGACATCGATCCGACCGTATTGCGGGCAACCGGCGGTGTGCATCCATTGGACGTGACCTTTATCGACGAGGAAGATCTCAAGGAGCCATGGAAGCGGACTGCTGTCGCGACCAACAAGCTGCCGGGCCCCATGCCAAAAGTGCTGAGGGTGACGGCGTCCAACATGGTCTATTTCGAGAAAACCGAGTTGCCGCAGCCGCTGGCCAACCGGCTGATTCGCCTCGCCGCCTTCCAAAATCCAGAGTTCTACAAGGCGCAAGCCATGCGCTTGTCGACCTGGGACAAGGCTCGCGTGATTGGCTGCGCCGAGAATTTCCCGAACCATATAGCCTTACCTCGCGGATGCCTTGAACCTGCGCTGGAATTGCTAAAGGCCAATGGCATTCGTGCTGACTTGCGTGACGCGCGACATGCCGGTGAAGTGCTGGACGTCACGTTTGTCGGCACACTGCGACCTGATCAGGCGACCGCCGTGATCGCAATGCTCAAACATGACGCCGGTGTCTTTTGTGCTCCGACGGCATTTGGCAAAACGGTGACCGCTGCGGCGATGATTGCAAGTCGCGGTGTCAACACCCTGGTTCTGGTGCATCGCACTGAGTTGCTCAAGCAGTGGCAGGAGCGCCTGCAGTCCTTCCTCAATGTTGGCAACGGCGTGATCGGCACCGTTGGCGGCGGCAAAGCCAAACCGACGGGCAAGATTGATATCGCAGTAATGCAGTCACTGTCCCGCCAGGGAGACGTCAATCCACTGGTCGAAAACTACGGGCAGGTTATCGTTGACGAATGCCACCACATTGGCGCTGCGTCTTTTGATGCCATCCTGAAGCGCACCAAGGCGAAGTTTGTACTTGGGCTCACCGCCACGCCGATCCGCCGTGATGGCCAGCAGCCAATCATCTTCATGCAGTGTGGGCCAATCCGGTACACGGCTACCAAGGCGGCCAGCGCGCCGCACGACCTGGAAGTAATTCCATGCTCGCGCTTTGCGCGCATCGACTTGGCGACGAATGCCGGAATACAGGATGTGTTCCGACATCTTGCCAACGATCACGCCCGCACAGAGGCCATCGCACTTGAGGTCAAGGCAGCTTTTGGGTTGGGGCGCAAGGTACTGGTGCTGACCGAGCGCACAGAGCACCTCGATGCGATTGCGTCCGCACTGAATGGGAATGTGCCCACGCCATTCGTACTGCATGGCCGGATGTCCAAGAAGCAACGGGCAGCCCTGATCGCTGAACTGGACGCTTTGCCACCTGATGTGCCACGCATCCTGCTGGCGACCGGAAAACTTGTCGGCGAGGGATTTGACCACCCTCCCCTCGACACGTTGGTTTTGGCGATGCCAATCTCGTGGAAGGGAACTTTGCAGCAATACGCGGGCCGCCTACATCGTGAACACGCGACCAAGACCGATGTCCGAATCCTGGATTTTGTGGATACCGGCCACCCGGCACTCCTGCGCATGTGGGATAAGAGACGGCGCGGTTACAAGGCAATGGGCTATCGAATATCGCTCGACGAAGCAGGCGATATTTCAACGCAACCCCTCAACTTTCCGACCTAGTCCGCAGGGGCGCCTCACGCCGGTATTAAAACATTCTTTAACAGTTGCGAGTTTAATTAAAGAATGGTTTAATTTAATTTTCGCAACTAATCCGTGCTTTCAATGACCCGTGCCACTGGTGCCTACACTATTTCGACGACCCTCGGAGAGTCGATTCGGGCGTTCGTGCCTCATTCCTTGCCGCCGGCTGACCCTGCGTTGTTGCCCGCTATCTTCGCCGACCTCAATCGCCAGGCCGAACTTGCGCTTGCTCGTTTGGCCGGGGTGTCCGGACTGGTTCCGTCAGTGGACTGGCTGCTGTACAGCGCTATCCGCAAGGAAGCCTTGCTCACGTCGCAGATTGAGGGAACGCAGGCAACGCTGACCGATTTGTTCGATCAAGAGGCGGGCTTCAAGGTGAGCAACACTGACGATGTGGAGGAGGTAACCAACTACCTCCGCGCTTTCCGCTGGGTTCAAGAACAATTACGTGACCCAAAAGGACTACCCATCAGCGTGCGGCTGCTGTGCGATGCCCATCGGTTGCTGCTTGACGGTGCCAGGGGCGCTGGAAAACAGCCCGGGGAACTGCGCCGATCACAAAACTGGATCGGTGGCACACGGCCTGGCAATGCCGTATTTGTGCCACCGCCGCCGGAGCGCGTGTCCGTTTTGCTGACCGACATGGAGCGGTTCATTCACGACGCTGGGACGGATTTACCACCCATGGTCAAAGTGGCGCTCATCCACGCGCAGTTTGAAACCATTCACCCCTTCCTTGATGGAAATGGGCGGATCGGTCGCTTACTGATCGCTGCATTGTTCGAGCATTGGGGATTGCTGTCTGAGCCTTTGATGTACCTCAGCGGCTACCTGAAGCAACACCAAGCCGAGTACTACCGTCGCTTGTCGGCCATCCGTAACGACGGCGACTGGGAGTCGTGGGTCACCTTCTTTCTGGAGGGGGTGGCAACCGCCGCAGGGGACGCAGAGAAGAACATCATTGAAGTCGCCAGCCTTGTTGCCGCTGACCGCAGACGCCTGCTGCAGTCCCCGAAGGCAGGCCCGGCGAGCTACCGGCTGTTCGAGATGTTGCCGATGATGCCGCGCTTCACCATCGAACGCGTTCGCCAGCAACTGGAAACCAGTTTCCCCACCGCTACGGCAGCCGTAAAGGTCCTGGAGGACCTGGGAATCGTGACGGAGATGACTGGCCAGAAAAAGAACCGCAGCTACAGCTACCAAGCCTACGTTGAACTACTCAGTCGGTGACAATTGCCCACCAAACCGAAGCAACTTCCAGAGGCTCTCATCTGTGACAATGCCGCCGGATCAGAATTGCAAATCCGCATTGTTCCGCGCCATTCCGCATGCCTGCTCAATGGCACTATAAGCAGTCAGATCGGGCGTCACCTCTCCGGCACCAATAGATATCAGGGTTTGCTGCTATTAAAATAGAAGCAAACCATTTTTCTTTGGGGCTCGTGCAGACTATTTGCAGGCGGCTGTGCATGGTTCTGCACCCATTTGAGCCGGCGCTGTAGCCTGGGCCACGCCCGAGTTTGACCTGGGCATGGGCGCGAAGCGGGCGCAGCAGCCGGCATGGCCGTGGCTTTTAGTCGCTGCGCGTCGGGTTTGAGCAAGTCCGTTCGCTGGCTCGCAGCGCATCTGTGCGGGCCATTCTTCTTGCTTTTTTCAAATGCCCGAGGTTCGGCGCGCCCGGCTTCCAAGGACTGTCGTTGCCCCACGCATTGGGCGCTAGCGCGCCCAGGCGCGCGCCGACGCCAAGGCCGGCACCAGCCGGTCGCGCCAGACACGGTAGCCCGCCTCGCTCGGGTGCAGGCCGTCAACGAACAGCCGCGTATCCTGGTGCCCCTGCGCGTCAACGAACGACGGATACAGGTCGAGCCAGGTGGTGAAGCCGACGAACTCCGGGCTCTTCGCCAGCGCCAGCAGGCGCGCGTTCACCGGGCGCACGACCGCATCGTCCCGCGCGGGTTCCGACGTGGGCAGGATCGATTGCAGCAAGAGGCGCGCGCCAGGCTTGCGCGCGTGCAGCGAGCGCAGCACCGCGAGCACGCCCTCGAATACGCTGTCGGCCACCGGCGCCTCGGGCGCGTAGGAGTTGTTGATGCCCACCATCAGCACGAAGAACTCGGGCGCCAGCGCGGCGGCGTCGAGCTCGCCCAGACCTCCCTGCGCCTTCGGCAAAATCCGGTAAAGCAGGTGCTCGGTGCGGTCGCCCGAGATGCCGATGTTCAGCGCCAGGTTCTGCGGCACGGCGCCGCCGAAGGACTCGTCCCAGATGCGGCGGCCGTGCATACGGCCCGGGATCCACGGGTCGTCACCGAGCAGCCAGAAGTCGGTGATCGAGTCGCCAACGAACACGAGCTTCACCGCTGGCAGGCGCGCGCTATCCGCCACTTGGGCCTCGATCGTGGCCTGGCGCTGCTGCCAGTACTCGACGCGGGCCTCGGGCCGGGTCGAGGCGAAATCTCGCGCGGTGGCGCCAAATGTGACGAGGCCCGTGAGGACAGCGAGGGCCGTCGCCAGCAGGCGCGAGATCAAGGTTCGGGTCATAGTCCTTCTCCATCAAAGAGGTCGGTTGGGCCACACCACTGCACGCCGGGCTCGGCGCACAGCCGCGCAAGGGAATTATCGCGGGCTGTCCACATCGCCTCGTCGACGAGCTCGTACGAGTGCCCCCAGAACCAGACAGCGCCGCTTGGGCGCGCTCGATCGAACCGCTGCCAGAAGTCGGGTGCGAGAAAGCGGCAGCTCGGCGCGGCGGCCGTCGGCTCGCACGTCTGGACACCGGCCGCTGCCGTACGTGGGGTGCGTGCGTAGACGTGGCCCGCGTCCTGTACTGCCTGCGCAACGGCGTCGTCAAAGCGGCCGAACGGGTAGACGAAGCCGCGCACCGGCAGGTCGAACAATTCCTGCAGTTGCACTCGACCGTCGCGACAGAAGGCCTGCGTTCACTGCGGTTTTTGCGCCTTCAGCGTGATCTTTTGCGCCAACTGCTGCGCCATGTCTGATGCTTCTCCCCGGCCAACCACATCATGCTCGAACAGATAGTCGTTCAGGCAAAGCGACGTTTGCGTCAGTGCATCTCGGAACACAACCAATGCATCCGCCAGTTCGGCCCAGGGTGCATCGGGACCGTCAGAATCATCGAGCTTGTCCGTCATCCGTAGCCCTTCGGTGGTCACAGTCGATCCGTCGAACGGATCAGAAACTTTCCCATTCATCGCCAGCCGCCTTCGCGCCAACTTTTGCAGGGCCGGCAATCGACGCCGCATTGGAATGGGACAGGGGTTTGGGCTTGATGGAACTGGCGAGTTTGCGCGGCGCGGTGCTGGAAATGGGTGCGCGATTGATCGGCCTGGGTGAAGCCGGGCGCATCATCGCGGCGCCCTGACCCGGGTCTAACTTGAACACGGACACCGACTTGACCAATTCCTGCGCCTGCGATTCCAGACTGCTGGCCGCGGCCGCCATCTCCTCGACCAGCGCGGCGTTTTGCTGCGTCACTTGATCCATCTGAACCACCGCCTCACCCACCTGAGAGACACCCTGGCTTTGCTCGTTGCTGGCCGCGCTGATCTCGCCCATGAGGTCGGTGACACGTCGAATGGAACCCACCACCTCGGCCATGGTGACGCCGGCCTGGTCCACCAGAGCCGTGCCCTGCTCGACGCGCTCGACACTGGTGTTGATCAAGGCCTTGATTTCCTTGGCCGCTTGCGCCGAGCGGCCTGCCAGGGAGCGGACTTCCGTCGCCACCACCGCAAAACCGCGACCCTGCTCACCGGCGCGGGCCGCTTCCACTGCCGCATTGAGCGCCAGAATATTGGTCTGAAACGCAATGCCGTCGATGACCCCGATGATGTCGGCGATCTTGCGCGACGCGTCGTTGATGCCTTTCATGGTGTCCACCACCTGCGCGACGACTTCACCGCCTTGCACCGCGATGCTGCTGGCACTCACGGCCAACTGGTTGGCCTGGCGCGCACTATCGGCATTTTGTTTGACGGTGGCGCTGAGTTGCTCCATCGAGGCCGCCGTTTGCTCCAGCGCACTGGCCTGCTGCTCGGTGCGGGAGGACAGGTCCTGCGTGCCCTGGGCAATTTCGCCGGAGGCGCTTGAAACGCTCTGCGCCCCCTGACGGACATTGGCCACCACGGTCGCCAGACCGGCCTGCATGTCCTTCAGTGCGCCCAGCAACTGACCGGTTTCATCGTTGCCGCGAATTTCAATCGGCAGGCTCAGATCGCCGCCAGCCGCCGCCTGCGCCACCAGCACGGCTTGCCTGATCGGGACAATGATGGAATGGGTGATGCCCTTGCCCAGCAGGGTGGCCAATATCAGGGCCAGCAGGCTGCCACCCAGAATGGCACCGCGATTGAGTTCGCGCAGAGCGTCCGCTTCAGCCATGCGGGTCACCAACAAGTCCGCTTCGACTTTTTCGAAATCAACCTTCAGGGCGCGAAAAGCGTCCATGGCGGCCTTGCCGCGGCCCTCGCCAAAGGCGGCGGCCACGTCAGTCATGGAGCTGCGGCCCGCTATCACCTCCTTGCGCATCTGGATCAGGGACTCTTCCACGGCTTTGAAGGCCTGATGTCGCACCATCATTTCATCCAGTCGATTTTGCTGCAGCGGGTTGTGCGTCAATTCCTTGGCTTCTTTCCAGTCCTTGTCAAAGCTTTGCTGTCCTTCTGTCCAGGGCGCCAGGAAGCGTTCCTCGCCGCCAAGAAGATAGCCGCGGGCGCCGGTTTCCATGTTGACCATGTCCTCGGTCAGGGCGTCGCCAATGCTCAGCATCTTGTAGGTGTGGATATTGAGACTCTCGGCTTGCGCCAGCCTCGAGGCGCTGTAGAGCGCGGCCACGGCCACGAGCAGGAAGACGGCGATCACCGCGGCAAACGCCAGAGTCAGACGCTGGGCGATGGGTAGATTGGCAATTTTCATGAGTCATCTCGGCAGTGGTTGGGTCACAAAAGGCGCAGTTCCAAGCTCTCGCCGTCAAGGCGAACTCTCCATAGAAATCTGTTTGTCGAACGTGGGGGTCAATCGCGCAACGGCAGGCACGCTGCGATCCCGGCCCCGATGCCGCCTCTCGCGAGAACAGACCCCAAGGCCATCACACTTGCCGGCTTCATTGTGTTGCTCAGGCCTGCCCGTCTCTGTGCGGCAACGCACATATCGATAGGTTTGTGCATGCCACACTGGTTCTGCGATTCCGATCGAAAGGACGTTGTTAGGGGAAGGACAAACAGGTGATCGACCTCTTGAAACTGCGTTGCCGCCGACCATGCCTTTGCCAGCAAGCAGGGAAGCGTCGGTGTGCTTGCGCACATACATGTGCGGCAGTGCCCCCTAAGCTGCGCTGTCGATGGTCATTTTCAAATTCATTCCGAGGACTGTCTTCGACCCGATGGACAACTGATGCAGCACTACCCCATGAATCCAGGCGACTACACGACCCAACCACACCCACAGATGCGGGAGCACAACGCGCAGGATTTCAATCTTCTGCCTGGCAACCGTTGGGTGCTTTGCCTGCTTCTCTCCGGTCTGTTCTTGGTCGCCCGAGACAGCCGGGCCGCTGATGTCGATTTGATCGACCTGTCCCTGGAGAAGTTGCTCGAAGTCAAGGTTGTTTCAGCCTCCAAGTTTGAGCAGCGCGGGCGCGATGCGCCTTCTGCGGTTCAGGTCATCGGTCGCGAAGAGATCCGCCGCCACGGCTGGCGCACGTTGACCGAGGCACTGAATACACTGCCCGGTCTGTACGCCAGCAACGACAAAGCCTACGACTTTCAGGGAGCGCGCGGTTTTCAGATCACCGGCGACTACAACACCCGCTTCCTGCTGCTGGTGGACGGGCAACGCAACAACGACAACATTTTCCAGTCGGCCATGACCGGCTCGGAAGGCTGGCTGGACCTATCGACCATCGAGCGCATCGAATACATTCCCGGCCCTGGCTCGGCCCTGTACGGCTCCAACGCCATGTTTGGTGTCATCAACGTCATCACTCGCCAGGGCGGCGGCAAGGGACAAAGCGAGGTTGCCGCTCGCCTGTCTGGCCTTTACGGCAACGGCGTCAATCTGGTCAGCAGTCACACCGTCCAAGTCGCCGAGCAGGACACGCGGGTGTTCCTGCAGTATTCGGCAGACAACAAGACCGGTCGCGACCTCGCCTACAGCGACCCACTGGGGCAACTGGTGCTGGCCGACGGCAGCGTCTCGTCTGACGGCGTGGCGCATGGGCTCGACAAGGGGCGCAACCAGCACCTGATGGCGCGCGTCGACCGCGGCGAATGGAGCGTGCGCCTGATCAGCCACGAGCGCACCACGCACCCCTCGGCAGCGAATTACATGACCGTGTTTGACGACCCGTCCTTGACTGTCTTCGACCGGGGTACACAAATCAGCGCCTCGGTCGACCATGCGCTGAGCGAGAACAGCAGCCTGCACGCCCGGGTGGGCTACTCCGACTTCATCTATCGCGGGGTCTACGCCTATCTGGATGCAGGCATCGGCTACTACCGCAACCTGGACGATGTGCAGGGGCGAGTGGTGGACGGGGAACTGCGTTACCAATGGCACAACAAAACCCATCAGCTGGTCGCTGGTGCCGAGTTTTCGCGGGACCTGCTGGCGCGACAAAAAAACTTCAATTCGGTCCCCGCAGCCACCCTGGGCACCGTGGACGTGAACATCAATACGCCGATCACGCGCAGCGGGCTGTTTGTGCAAGACGCATGGCAACTCGACCCGGCGTGGATGCTGAGTCTGGGGCTGCGCATGGACAGCGCCAGCGGACAGGAAACCAGCACCAGCCCCAGGCTGGCCGTGATCTGGCAAGCGTCGCCGGAATGGACCGTCAAGTTCCTCACCGGTCGCGCCTACCGTTCGCGCAACGCCTATGAAAGCCAGTTCAGCGGCGGGTACTACCTGAATAACCCGAATCTGCGGGCTGAAACCATTCGCTCCGCCGAGGGTGTGCTCGAATGGCGCAGCTCGCAGGGCAGTCGCTGGCAGTTCTCGCTCTACCAGAATCAGCTCGACAAGCTGATCCAGCAAGTCGACGTTGACGGCACTGGCAGACTCCAGTTCCGCAATCTCGGTAACGCCCGCATTCGTGGCGCCGAGCTGGGGCTGGAGCAGAACTACAGCGGCGGCACGCAATGGCGTGCCAGCCTGGCACTGAACCGTGCCGGCGCGGACGGCGTGAACGCCAGCATCGACACCAGTCCCCCTTGGATTGCCAAGACCTCTGGCAGCGCCCCCCTGTTCGGTGACAGCCTGCTGCTGGCCGCTGAACTGCAGTTGATCGGCCCGCATGACTACCACTGGAATGCCACCCGCTATTCGGCGCCGATTCAAGCGTTGGCCAACCTCAGCGCCAGCTTTCCCAAGGTGCTGCTGCAGGGGCTAAGCGCTCAGTTGCGCATCAGCAACCTATTCGATCGCGCCATTGCCCATCCGGCTTCGCCCGAGATACTGTCCCCGAGCGTGCCGCAGCCGGGACGCGAACTCAGTGCCACGCTGAGCTATGCGTTTTAAACTGTCTTGCGCGATTCTGCTGTGCTGCGCTGCGCCACTGGCGCAGGCGCAGGGCACGGTGGCAACCGAAGCCACGCTGCAGGCGGCGTTGCTGTACAACTTCGCGGTCTACACCGACTGGCCGAGCTTGCGAGCGGACAAGATAGAGTTTTGTGTCATGGGAGATGCGGCGCTGCATGAAGCACTCACCCGTCTGCAAAACAGACAGATCAAGGGCAAGGCGCTGAGTGTGAAGGCCATAGCCACCGCGCAGCAGGCCGCGTCATGCCAGGTGCTGTTTGTCGGCCAGGAAGAACACCCGAGAATCCACGAGATCAGCCTGCTCACGCGAGCCTTGCCCGTCTTGCTCGTGGCCGAGGAGGATGACTTCAACCCCAACGATGTCATCATTGCCTTGCGCTTGCAGGAGGGCCGTTACAGCTTCAAGATCTACCAGACCGGAGCGCGAACACGCTCGCTGGTTCTGAGCTCCAATCTGTTGAAGCTTGCTGCGCAGGTGAATTGAGGACGCGATGCGCAAGCGCTTCAGTCAACTCTCCATCGGCAGCAAGCTCAAGGCCATCAACCTGATGATGGTCACCTTGGTGGCCCTTTTGAGCACGTTCAGCCTGACCTTCTTCCTGTATCAATCGCAGATGGAGGATCATCACAGAAACGCCAACAACCTGGTACGCGCACTGGCAGAGAGTCTGAATTCGACCTTGCTGTTCGACGATGCAAAGACCGCCTCCCTCACGCTGAATGGGCTGTCGCAAACCCAGGACATCCGTTACGCCAACCTCTACAACGCGGCCGGTCGCCTGTTTGCCAGCCATCGCCGCGCCGGCGTCGATGCATCGCTCCAAAGAGTGGCGTTTTCGGGGGAGCAAAGTGATGCGCCCTTCTTCAAGGATTTCGACGAGGTGGTGTTCAAGATGCTGGACCCGGCGGACAACGTCACCCCGATTGGCACTCTGGTTGTCAACCAATCGCTGGAGCATGCCTACACACAATTGTGGGGGCAATTGGCGGTGCTGGCGCTGACCAGCCTCGTGGCCTTCGCCCTGCTGACTTTGCTGCTCAACCGATTGCAAACAACCATCACCCGGCCCCTGCTGGCGTTGAGCAACACCATGCATCGCGTTCGCAAAGACGGTGACCTGAACGGGCGGGTGCAAAGAACGAGCGACGACGAGATCGGTCAACTGGGGCAAAGCTTCAACCACTTGATGGCAGAACTGCAGCAGCGCGACGAGGAGAGAAACGAGGCGACAGCGCGTCTTTCGGCCGTGCTGCAAGCCGTGCCGGATCTGATGTTTGAAGTCGATCGTGAAGGGGTCTATCTGAATATCTGGGGCGTCCGCGATGATTTGCTTTCGGCTCCCGCCAGTGAACTGCTGGGGCGCCGGGTGCAGGATGTGCTGCCGCAGGCGGCCGCCCAGGAAGTGTTCCGCGCTATCGAAGAAGCGGATGGCGCGCCCACTGGCTACTCCTTCGGGCGTCAAATCGCCTTGATCCTGCCGTCCGGGGACGAGCATTGGTTTGAACTCTCGGTGGCCAAACACCAGCAGCTTGCAGGGCGTGCGGCCACCTATATTGTCTTGTCGCACGACATCACCGAACGCCGAAATGCCGACGACGAAATTCGCCAGCTTGCTTTCTATGACGTGTTGACCAAGCTTCCGAACCGGCGTTTGCTCATGGACCGGCTGCAGACCGCCTTGGCCTTCTCCGCGCGCACGCGGCATTTTGGCGCCCTGCTGTTTCTTGACATGGACCGCTTCAAGACCATCAACGACACCTTGGGCCACGACCATGGCGACATCATGCTGCAACAGGTGGCGCTGCGCATTCAGTCCTGCTTGCGCGAAGCCGATACGGTAGCGCGCCTGGGGGGTGACGAATACGTCGTCATACTCCACGATCTCGATGCCAATGCGGCTATCGCCACCCGCAAGTCGGCGCGAGTGGCGGAAAAAATCCGCCTCGCTCTGGCCGCACCCTACCAGCTCAATGACCACGAGCGCTACAGCTCGCCGAGCATCGGCGTGTGCATGTATCTGGGCAATGAGGTCGAAGCGGAGGAGTTGCTCAAGGGCGCCGACGTGGCCATGTACAAGGCCAAGGACGATGGCAGAAACCTGGTGCGCTTCTTTGACCATGCCATGCAGCTGGCGGTCGAGATCCGGTCCTTGCTGGACATCGAGTTGCGCCAGTGCGTGCTGGAGCAACAGCTGCAACTGTACTATCAGATTCAGGTTGACCAGGATGGCGTGGCACTGGGTGCCGAGGCCTTGGTGCGCTGGCTTCATCCCGTCAGAGGCCTGGTGCCGCCCGCACACTTCATCGGCATTGCCGAGGAAAGCAACCTGATCATCGATATCGGCAATTGGGTGCTTGACGCCGGTTGCCAGCAGCTCAAGGCATGGTCCGCCCGCTCATCCACCCAGCATCTGACGCTTGCCGTGAACGTCAGCGCCCATCAGTTCAAGCAGCCGCAGTTTGTTGACTTGGTCACCGCCGCCGTGCTTCGCCACGGGATCGATCCGTCACGCCTGAAGCTTGAATTGACCGAGAGCGTCATCCTGGAAGACGTGGATGGAATCATCGCCAAGATGCATCTGCTCAAGAGCCTGGGTGTCGCCCTGTCGCTGGATGACTTTGGCACCGGCTATTCCTCTTTGTCCTATCTGAAGCTTCTGCCACTCGATCAGATCAAGATTGACCAGAGCTTCGTGACCGACATCGAGACCGACCCCAATGACGCCGTGATGGTGCGCAGCATCATCGACCTGGCCCGGAACTTCAAGTTGGGTGTGATCGCCGAAGGCGTGGAAACATCAGCACAGCTGGACTTCCTGATTCGCAACGGTTGCCGGGAGTTTCAGGGTTACTACTTCGGCAGGCCGGTGCCCATCGAAGCGTTTGAACAGCAGCTCGCGCAGATTGAAGCTGAACCAATTGAAATATAAATACAGGCCCCACGGGGGATGCCTCTTTTGGCTTACCGTGAGCGAGAGCATGGCTCTTTCCAAATTCTCGCCAACGGGGCTCCCGAAAGCGGCCCATCAAGGACAACAGGTTCGCTGCACACCCGAAATTCAGTGTCGCAAGGTCGCCAGCGCCCGTGTCCTACACCTTGATGACAGCCGCGCCGAGGTCACCCAGGTGCCGCGTGGCCATGGGGCCCGGCAGCAATCGGGGCAGATCCAGCACGCGCACGCCCTGGAGGGGCGCGCCGCGGCCGGTAGTAGCAGGAGACGGCTCTGAGGTGGACTGAGGCATGAACAGCTTTCGAAGAATCCACCGAGTCTAGGCAGCCGGCCACGTCGCGCCAATGGCCCAACTGATCAAATGAATTGACAGAAACAATCACCCGATCAGGCTGGCCGGCACGTCGAACGCCCAGCACTCATCTGTCGTCTGCGAATTCCGTTTTTCTGATCTTTCTATCGGACCAGCGGCGCGCTTGATTTTTTCGACGGGTAGAAAAATGCCACCAGTTGCCACACGATGAAGAGGGCGATCAACGCAAACAGGCTGCCGCTGATGGGACGGGTGACGAAGGCGCTGAAGCTCCCGCGACTCAGCAGCAGGGCTCGGCGGAAGTTCTCTTCCAGCATCGGCCCCAGGATGAAGCCCAGCATCAGCGGCGCAGCCTCCAGACCCAGGCGCATGAACATGTAGCCGCACAGGCCGAAGGTGGCGGTGATGTAGATGTCATCCAGGCTGTTGTTGATACTGTAGGTGCCGATGCAGCAGAAGAACAGGATCGCCGGGAACAGCACGTTGAAGGGGATCTTGAACACCGACAGCCAGTAGCGCACCAGCGGCACATTCAGGATCACCAGGAAACAGTTGCCCACCCACATGCTGGCCACCAGACCCCAGAACAGATCGGGGTGGTTGCCGATCATGTTGGGGCCCGGCTGTATGCCCTTGATGATGAAGGCGCCCATCATCAACGCCATCACGGCGTTCTCGGGAATGCCGATGGCCATGAGCGGGATGAAGCTGGTGCGGGCCGCCGCTTCGTCGGCAGCGGCCTGACCGGCCACGCCCTCGATCGCGCCGTCGCCGATCTCGTGTTTGAATTTGCTGAAGCGCTTGTCCACGGCGTAGGCGGCGAACTGCGCGATCGTGGGACCGCCACCTGGCAACAGGCCCAGCACCGAGCCGACCACGCTGCCACGCAGCGCGCTGGGAATGATGCGCTTGAACTCGGGCCAGGTCGGCATGAGCTTGATCTTGCCGTTGAAGGGCGTGAGCTGGCTGCCGCTGTCCAGGTTCTTCACCACCTCGGCGATGCCGAAACAGCCCAGCGCGATGCTGATCAGGCCAATGCCATCCATCAGGAAGGGCAGGTCCATGGTAAAGCGTGCAGCGCCGCTGTTCACGTCGGTTCCGACCGATCCCAGCAGCACGCCGATCAGGGCCATGGCCAGGCCATTGAGCACACTGCCGGTGGTGACAAAGCTCACGCACAGGAAGCCGAACAGCATGAGGGCGCAGTAATCGGCAGGGCCAAACAGGAACGCCACCTCGCCCAGCGCGGGCGCCATGGTGGACAGCACGACGATGGCGACGGTGCCGCCGATGAAGCTGGAAATGCCGGCGGTGAACAGGGCCAGGCCGGTCTTGCCCTTGAGCGTCATCTGGTAGCCGTCGATGCAGGCCACGATGCTGCTGGCGTGCGGGATCTTCATGGTGATGGCGCTCACGGAGTCGCCGTACTGGGCTCCGTAGTAAATGCCGGCCAGCATGATGAGCGAACCCGTGGTGGGAATCGAATAGGTCAGGGGCAGCAACAGGCTGATGGTGGACAAGGGACCCAGCCCGGGCAACAGGCCGACCAGCGTTCCGACCACGCAGCCGATGGCGCAGTACATGAGGTTGTTGAGCGTCAGCGCGGTCTCGAAACCGAACGCGAGGTTGTGTAGGACGTCCATCAATAGAGGGGCAGTTGCAGGCCGAGCAGGTTTTTGAACATGAAGGCAATGACGATCAAGCCAGCCGAGATCTTGAGGTTGCGCACCACCGAATAGGTGGTGGCGGCAAAGGACGAGCAGAACACCAGAAAAATGATTGCCACGATCATGTTGACGTAGGTGGAGAGCAGCGCAAACCCGCACAGACCGGCCAGCACCAGGGCGATGTTCTTCATGTTGTAGTTCACGGGAACCGGCGTGACGAAGCGCGCCCGCACCACGGTGATCAGGCCGATCAGGAACACCAGGCAACTCACCATCAGCGGGAACAAGCCGGGGCCCGCTCTGCTGAATTCACCGATGTCGTATCTTCGCGATGCCAAGCCGAACAGCAGGGCAATCGCCATCAGCACCAAGCCCCTCACCAGATTCAAATTATTCACATCATTCCTTCTGTACCCAGCCAAAGTAGGCCGCCTTGCCTCAGGTCCTGAGCTTAACCTGCCAGAACACCGCGAACCGGTTCTGCGCCGGATTTTAGGACGCGTACCGGACTCAGGCGCAGCGCACACGACACGGCCTCACTTAGCCCGCGCTGTGTTGGCGCACGCCGCTCATGCGCTTGCCTGGTAAGCCTGCAACACCCGCAGCGCCCATGCCAACTCGGCTTCGTCGGGCGCAAAGGCCGCATTCACCGCCGCCACCTGGGCCGGGTGAATACACCGTGGCCGCGAAGCCGCTGCGCCGGCTGTCGCCCTTGCGGTGATAGGCATCGGGGAGTTGGGCGCACAGCGCGCGCACGGCATCGCGGATTTCCTGGTACTGGTCGGGGGCGGTCTTGATCAGGGGGTTGTTGGATAGGTTATCGTGCGTTCAGGCGAGTTCGGCCGCGCCCTGCAGGGTCAGCCAGCCTTCATGGTCCTGCGCCCACAGGCGCACGCTCTTGCCGTCGGCCGAGGGTTGGGCGTTGAGGCGAAAGGGCTGCAGGTCGAAGGTGGGGCGCAGCAGCTTGAAGTTGAAGGACTCGACATAGGCGTCAGGCAGCTGGCCGCGCAGCAGGTCGAGCAGCAGCGTGGCGATCAGCGGGCCATGCACGATCAGCCCCGGATAGCCCTCGACCTCGGTCACGTAGCGGCGGTCGTAATGGATGCGATGCCCGTTGAAGGTCAGGGCCGAGTAGCGAAACAGCAGCACGTCGTCGGGCGCGACCTCGCGCTGCCAGGCCGCGCCGGTCTCGGCCGCCAGCGGCGCCGGCACCGGGTCGCCGGGCAACGCAGAGGCGCGGTAAACGATGTCGTGTTCTTCGGTCAGCGCCAGGCCGTTGGCGTTATGCACCTCGTGCTTCACGGTGACGAACAGCAGGTCGCCGCTGCGCCCCGCCTTGCCCACCACCGATGCGATGGTGGAGACGCGCTGCACGGCGTCGCCCACGCGCAGCGGGTTCGCGGGCAGCCAACGCAGACGCCCGCCAGCCCACATGCGCCGCGGCAGCGGCGCCGGTGGCAGGAAACCGCCGCGCCGCGGATGGCCGTCAGGGCCGATCTCGCTCTGGCGCGCCTGAGGCAGAAAGTACAGCCAGTGCCACAGCGGCGGGAGTGCCGTGCCAACCGCCGGCCGCGGGTCGTCGCGGTCCAGCGTGGCGCTCAAGCCTCGCACCGGCGCAGCGGCGATGTCGTCCTGCAGGGTCTCGCTCTTGCCGACCCAGCCCTGCAGATGCGCCAGCGTCGCGGCGTCCAGTGTTCGTGTGGCGTTGTCCGTTCCCGGGGTTTGCATCGTTTGTCTCCTTGAAGCGCGCTATCGTCGTCGGTTCACGGCGTTACCACAATCACTCCACGGCTTCGCCATGGCAAAGTCGATTTCTTCAACGCCGCGCTCGATGCATCAAGCGTGATATGCGTCAAGATATGCTCCCGATCGCAACTAGGGTTAACCCTTATTGAGACTACAGTCAGGCATCTCATAAGGAGCCGGATATGGACATAGTTCTGCAGATAGCGATCATTCTTGCTTGCCTTTTTTATGGCGCGCGAAAAGGCGGCGTGGCACTGGGCCTGCTGGGTGGGTGTCACCGACCGGCATATAGGATCCATTGTGTGATCGGCGTATAGGATCCAGTCCATGACCGGCGTAATGGAGCCACGGCGTGATCGCCGTAATGGAGCCATTTCATGATCGGCGTATTGGAGCCAGCAGCAGGCAGGTA
>CAILZB010000067.1 GCA_903838565.1 uncultured beta proteobacterium
CCCTGCACAAACACCAGTTCGCCCTGACTCACGGTGTGGCTGGGGATGCCGCGTACGCTGCGGCCTTCGAACACGTTGAAGTCACCCTTGCTGTGCTGCGTTTTCGCAGACAAGGTCTTCGTGCCCTGCGGATCCCACACCACCAGATCGGCGTCGGCGCCCACGGAGACGCTGCCCTTTTGCGGGTAGATGTTGAAAAGCTTGGCGGTGTTGGCCGAGGTGATGGCGACGAACTCGCTCGGCGTCAAACGCCCGGAGTTCACGCCCGCGTCCCAGATCACGGCCAGGCGTTCCTCTACGCCGCCGCAGCCGTTGGGGATCTTGGAAAAATCGTCCCTTCCTGCGGCCTTTTGTGCCGCGCAGAACGTGCAGTGGTCGGTCGCTGTGGTGTGCAGGTTGCCCGACTGCAGCCCGCGCCAGAGCGCCTCCTGGTGTCCCTTGGGCCGGAACGGCGGGCTCATCACGTGGGCTGCGGCGGTGGCGAAATCCACATGGCGGTACACGCTGTCGTCGAGCAGCAGGTGCCCGGCGAGCACCTCGCCGTAGACGCGCTGTCCTCTTGCGCGGGCCCGCGCAATCGCTTCGGCGGATTCGATGCACGACACATGCACGACGTAGATCGGTACGCCCAGCACGTCGGCGATGGCGATGGCACGGTTCGCGGCTTCACCCTCCACCATCGGCGGACGCGACAGCGGGTGCCCTTCGGGGCCGGTGATGCCCATGGCCGCCACTTCCTTTTGCAGCAGATACACCAACTCGCCGTTCTCGGCGTGCACCGTGGGCATGGCGCCGAGTTCGAGCGCACGCTTGAAGCTGTTCACCAGGGTTTCGTCGTCGCACATGATGGCGTTCTTGTAGGCCATGAAATGCTTGAAACTGTTGATGCCTTCCTGCTGCACCAGCTCTCCCATGTCGCGCTTCACGGACTCGTCCCACCAGGTGATCGCCATGTGAAAGCTGTAATCGCTCGCCGCTTTCTCGGCCCAGCCGCGCCAGGTCTGGTACGCCTCCAGCAGCGGCTGCTGCGGATTGGGAATGACGAAGTCGATGATGGTGGTGGTGCCGCCGGCCATCGCCGCCGCCGTGCCGCTGAAGAAATCGTCCATGGTGGTCGTGCCCATGAACGGCAGCTGCATGTGCGTGTGCGGGTCGATGCCGCCTGGCATCACGTACTGGCCGCCGGCGTCCACGACGGTGGCGCCGGCCGGGGCTTGCAGCTTGTCGCCGACAGCGACGATGAGGCCGTCCTGGCACAGCACGTCGGCAACAAAGGAGCGGTCGGCGTTGACCACGGTACCGCCGCGAATGAGCAGGCTTGTCATGTTTTTCTCCTGAAGGAAGAAAGGTGCTGAAGCGGGATGTTACGCCGCCACGCGCATCGGGTTGTTGGGGTGTGTGGTCCAGTCGGCGTGGGTGGCGACCACGGTCCTGCCGGTGCGCTGATCCACTTCGCCCGGAGCGAGGTCGCGCAGAGTCAGGCAGTCCGGCACCGGGCACACGGTCACGCACAAGTTGCAGCCGACGCAGTCCTGCTCGCGCACCTCGAAGTGGCGCTTTCCATCCTTCGTCGTTGCGATGGCCTGGTGCGACGTGTCTTCGCAGGCGATGTGGCAGCGTCCGCACTGGATGCAGCTCGTCTGGTCGATCACCGCCTTGGAGATGTGGTTCAGATTCAGATAGCGCCAGTCCGACACCGTGGGCACGGCCCGTCCGCGGAAATCGTCGATCGAAGTGAAGCCCATCGAGTCCATGTAGTTCGACAGGCCGTCGCTCATCTCCTGCACGATTTTGAAGCCGTAGACCATGGCGGCGGTGCAGACCTGCACATTGCCCGCACCGAGTGCGATGAAGTCCAGCGCGTCGCGCCAGTTGCCCACGCCGCCGATGCCGGAGATCGGCAATCCCGATGTGAGCGGATCGCGCGCGATCTCGGCCACCATGTTCAAGGCGATCGGTTTCACCGCCGGTCCGCAGTAGCCGCCGTGCGAGCCTTTGCCGCCGGTGGACGGCGTCATCGTGAGCGTGGCCGGGTCCACGCCCATGATGGAGTTGATGGTGTTGATCAGCGAGACCGCATCGGCGCCACCCCGTTTGGCCGCGCGCGCCGGATGCCGGATGTCGGTGATGTTGGGCGTGAGCTTCACGATCACCGGCAGCTTGGAATACTGTTTGCACCAGGCCGTCACCATCTCGATGTACTCGGGCACCTGGCCTACCGCCGCGCCCATGCCGCGCTCGCTCATGCCGTGCGGGCAGCCGAAGTTGAGCTCGATGCCGTCGGCGCCCGTGTCTTCCACGCGCGCCAGGATCGCGCGCCAGCTGGCCTCTTCGCACGGCACCATCAGCGACACGACCAGGGCGCGATCGGGCCAGTCGCGCTTGACCTGGGCGATTTCTTGGAGGTTGACCTCCAGGTCGCGGTCCGTGATGAGTTCGATGTTGTTGAATCCGAGCAAGCGCCGGTCCGGCGAGAGCAGCGCGCCGTAGCGCGGGCCGTTCACGTTGACCACGGGCGGACCGGCTTCACCCAGCGTCTTCCAGACCACGCCGCCCCAGCCCGCCTCGAAGGCGCGGATCACGTTAAAGGCTTTGTCGGTCGGTGGCGCTGAAGCCAGCCAGAACGGATTGGGGCTGCGAATGCCGGCGAAAGTGGTGTGCAGATTGGCCATAGTGAACCCTTGAATCTTGGTGTGGTTGATGGCTCAGGCGCCCGTGAGTTGGGCGTGGATGGAGCGTGCAGAAAGCTTGCCGTGCTCCACCGCCTGCACCGTCAGTTCCAGTCCCCCGGCGCGGCAATCGCCGCCAGCCCAGACGCCAGGCAAATTGGTTTGACCGTCCTCATCGGTCGCAATGCGCGCGCCTTCCAGCTTCAATCCGGCGGCGGCCATCACCGGGTTTCCCAGGTCCTGGCCGATGGCCTTGAACACCATGTCGGCCTGCATGGCCTCCTCTTCGCCGGTGGGCGTGAGCCTGCCGGCGACAAGAGTCTGGCGCGCGAAGCGCACGCCGCTGACATGGCCGGTGCCGATGATCTCCACGGGCGCGAGCCAGTGGTGAATGTTGACGCCATGGGTCTGGGCCCACGCCTGCTCCGCCTTCGACGCCGACATGGCTTGCGGCCCGCGCCGGTAGACCAGGTGCACGTCCTGCGCGCCCAGCAATTTGGATTGCACGGCTGCGTCCACGGCCGTCATGCCGCCACCGATCACGATCACGCGTCTGCCCACAGGCAGCGTGGTGAGGTCATCTGTCTGGCGCAGCGTGGCGATGAAATCGACCGCGTCCTGCACGCCGACCAGGTCTTCGCCGGGCACGCCGAGACGGTGCGTGCTCGCCAGACCCATGCCCAGAAACAGGGCGTCGTAGTCCTTCCGCAGTGCGTCGAGTTGCGCGACCGACTCCAGTTTCCAGCCGTTGCGGATGGCTATGCCGCCGATGGCCAGCAGCCACCGGATCTCGCGTTGCGCGAAGTGGTCCGGGGTTTTGTACGCGGCCAATCCGTATTCGTTCAAACCGCCCGCCTGGGGTCGGGCGTCGAACAGCACCACGTCGTGACCGAGACGCGCCAGCGTATGCGCACAGGCCAGTCCCGCGGGCCCCGCGCCGACGATGGCGACCTTCCTGCCGGTGGAGGCCGCGCGCGTGAACAACTGCGGCTTGGGAGACTCCATCAAGGCGTCGACCGCGTGGCGCTGCAGTCGGCCGATGGCGACTGGTCTTTCTTCCTGGGTGTTGCGCACGCACACCTGCTCGCACAGGTTCTCGGTGGGGCAGACGCGGGCGCACATGCCGCCCAGCGGGTTGGTGTCGAGGATGGCGTGGGCGGCGCCGCGCAGGTTACCGTCGGCGATGCGCCGGATGAAGGACGGCACATCGATGTGCGTCGGGCAGGCCGTGGCGCAGGGCGCGTCAAAGCAATAGAGGCAGCGCTCGGCCTCGAGCACGGCCTGCGCCGGGGTGAAGCGCGGCGCCGCGTCGGCAAAGCGCTCAGCGCACTCTGCGGCGCTGATGCGACCGGCACGGACGTCGGGGGTGGGAGAGGTGGGCACGCTGGCAACTCCTGTGAAGTCCAAGGCAGATCAAATCCTGGAATCTGACCAAATGGTCAAGTTTCAGGAGTTGATGATGCAATGACCGTGCCACGGTTCGAATAGGGAGTTTCCCGAACGCCCTGAGCTCAGCGCTTATTCAAACGTGATGCTTTGCGCCGCGACGCTGGCGCGGTCGGCCGAAAGCGGGCCCACGGCCTTGATCTTTCGTCCCACCGCCAGGTCGCTGAGGGTGCCCGCCTGAAAGGTGGTCTGCGCCGAGAACGTCAGCTTCACGCCGTGCAGCGAAAGCGTCTGCAGCGCGCTGTCGAGCGTGTCGATCGCGCCGTGCACCTCGAACAGCGAACCGGCTGCGGTCTCGTCTCCCAGGATCGTCACCGCCGCGGCATTCACCACCCCCTTGACGCTGGCGCCGTCGACCCGGACCCGGGCGCCCAGCACCGCACCCGATTCGGCACCCGTGAACAGCGCGTTCGGCGCCAGCACCGGTAGGCCGTCCACGCTGAAGTTGCGACTCGACGTCCAGGCCGAGATGCGCCCCGTCATGCTGACGACGTGACGGTCTGGCAGCGGCATGTGACCTTGGGCCACGACCAGCGCCTTCCACACGCTGGCAACCGGTTTGATCGCGAGCCTGATCCGGACCAGGTCGCCTGCCGCCAGCATCGGCATCGAGGCCGGAGCGATGGCGGCATAGCTCACCACCAGACCGCCGACGTTCAAGGTCGAGTTGACCATGTCCTGGCTCAGCAGCAGGCCGCAAATCTTGTACGCCGTGTGATCCGTGTGCAGCGCGATCCGGGTGGCGACATAGTGCTTGGCGTGCGGATTGAATTGGCCATAGACCTCGACCACGCTGCCCACCAGAGCGGCGCTGAAACCGCCCGCCAGAGCGGGGTCGATCCAGGTGGCCGGAGTCACCGTGATCGCCTGTCCCAGCAGCACCAGGGAATCGGATGCGAGATCGACGCTGTCCACCGGGCCCACGAGCTGACTCCTGACCAGCACGCTGCTCGCGGTGGCGCTCATCTCGCCGTTGGCGCTCACCACATCCGACGAGTCGATCTTCGTCATCATTCCCATCAGCAACTGGTCGGAGCTCATCGCGTTGCCCTCTTCGTCCACGATGGCCGCCGTGCTCACGTCAAAGCGCACGCCATTGACGATGGCCGACCCCAGCCCGTTGACCGGGCCGGCGACCAGGGTGGTCGAGTAGCCCGTGCCCCCGCTGTCCACGCCGCCAGCCACCAGCGTCGCTCCGCCGCCGCCGCAACTGCCGAGCTGTGTGGTGGCCAGCAGGCTCAGCGCCAGGAAGGCCGCGCGTCTCAGTGTCTGGAAAAGGCTTGCCGCTGTCATGATTCATCCTTGACTTGTTGGGTGGGCGCGTCCATCGGCGCCCGATAGCTGTACAGGCCGACGCGCAGGCGCTGGTCTGCCACCCGCCCGGATTCGATATCGTCCTCGACCAGGGCCTCGATCTGCGGCACCAGGCCCTTGAGCAGGTCCTTCCATTGCGCCTTGACCAGTTCGCGCGCCTTGCGCAGCGACTCGACCGAAAGTTCATCCGCAAAGATGGCCTGCTCCAGATGGGCCGGCTCGTCCGCGACCACGTTTTCCACCGCCGCAGCCAGGTGGTCGCCCACGTTGTTGCCCAGAAACGCATACGCCCGGGCCTTGTCCTTGCCCGGAACGACGCTGTGCCGCAGCAGCGACACCATGTCCGTGAGCGGATCCAGCTGCGCCAGACCCAGCCGGCACAGCTCCTCCAGCAGCGTGCGCGGATGCACGTCGCGCGTCACGGATTGCGCCAGCGCCTCGAAGCTGGGCGACTTTCCCTGGCGCTTCAGGGGTTTGGGGTTTCCCTGCCTGTCGTGCAGGCGTCGGTTGCCCATCCAGCGCGTGAAGATCTGGGTTGCAGGGGACGGTCTGAGCGCCGCACGCGCCGTTTCGTCCAGCGTGATGCGGGTGACTTCGCGCCGCGTCAAGCCCGTCGCGGCGCTGACCCGGCTGATATCGCGCGGCCCCAGCGAGGGCGTCTGCTGGGCCCGCGCGGATTCGACGAAGGCGCGCTTGAGCATCTCCTCCACCACGGCGAACGGCATCCCTTTGGCCAGGCACAGCTGCGCCAGCGGCGCCAGCAGGCGTTCCAGCGCCTCCCGCAGGGCGGCCTGGACATCGTCGGCGGAAGACGGGTCGGCGGGGTTGGACATGGAGCGTAAAAGCCGGCTGCGGGGTGGAGTGACTGTCGGGACTGACGAGCCCCGACTATAACTGTGCAAATTGTCCATATCAAGTGGATCCGTATTTTTTCGGGCGGCCGCCCCGCCTGTAGCAATCGGTCACACATTATTCCGGCCATTGATCGGGAGCTCTTGCCAATATGTGCAATCTGCACATATGATGGAGGCGTGCTTACCCTCATCAACTTCAAGGAACCCACATGAATTCCAAATCCTTCGCTTTGAGCGTGATTGTCCTGGCCAGCCTTGCCGCCTGCGGTGGTGGTGGCGGCAGCAGTTCTGCGCCCACACCCACGGCACTTCAGCCGGTCAGCGTGCCCATCATGGTCAGCGACGCTGCGACCGAGGACTGGTCCAAGATCCAGGTGAGCCTGCTCTCCCTGACCCTGACCGACTCGACCGGAGCCACCGTGAGCGTGCCGCTGCCGAGCACCCCCTACGTCGTGAATCTGGCCCAGCTGGACAACCTGGGCGAGGTGCTGAACAGCGCCCAGCTCACGCCCGGCGCGACCTACACCCAGGCCACGCTCACCATCAGCGCCAATCCGGGCGATGTGGTGCTCAAGGTATCGGAAGACCCGAGCGCGGGTTTCGCCGTCGCGGGAAACAGCGTCATCGCCCCGGCCGACATCGAGATTCAGGGCACCGCCGGTGCTGTCGGCAGCCAGACCGTGACGATTCCGATCAAGCTGTCGCCGGCCTTCACCGTGCCCGCGGCGGGGGCCACGAGCGCCCCGGTGAACCTGGACTTTGACCTGAGCCACCCGGCCTTCATCGTGGCCCATGTGCCGGTGGGCGGCGGCGCGACCAAGTGGGCGGTGAACTTCAATGGCCCGGTCAAGCAAAAGCCGATCCAGGACATCACGCATCTGATCCTGCGCCACAGCTACGGCACGGTCACCGCCGTGGCGAGCGACAACCTGAGCCTCACGCTCACCAAGGACTTGCCAACCATGCCGATCGTGTCGCCAGAGACGGCCGTCAGCACCAGCGCATCCATCGCCATCAAGGTGGATGCAGCCAATGGAACTCTGTTCTACGATGTCGACGCGAAGAAGGCGGGCGTGCTGATCAAGGACTTCTCCAGCGTGAGCCCGTTGCTCACCGCAGGCGAGTTCGTCCGCATCGCCGCACGCTACCAGGCCGACGGTTCCCTCGTCGCCACCCGCATCTGGTCCTCCGCCACCTTCAACGGCGTCTTCGTCAGCCCCGAAGGACACGTCCTGCACGTGGACAACGCCACCGGAGCGGGCTTCAGCGTGGACAGCGCCGACGGCGCATCGACACCCATCAACGTGAACGCGAGCACCCAGTTCTACTTCCGCAACCCCGGCGCTGCCGCCGACGTAGCGGCGATTGGCGTGGGACCGGGCTTCCTCAAGAGCTTCAACCTGGTGCGAGGCTTCAAGGTGCACGTCACGCCGGTGGATGTGAGTGCCACGCCCGTCACGGCCGCTGCGGTGGACATCGAGGCCGCGCCCTACGAGGGACGGATCACGGCCGCGACCGGCACCGGCTTCAGCCTGAGCCGGGTCTTCAAGACCCTGGGAGACGGCTACACGGTTCCATTCAGCTACATCGCACCGAGTACGGCCAATGGCCGCGACCCAGCCAGCGGCGCGGCCATCACCGGCTTCAAGTACTGGGTCTTCGCCTATCCGGGCCTCGTCACCAGCGGCGCCAGCGCCATCAGCAGTTTTGTCGCGGCCACGGCGGGTGGTATCAGCTTTGGCGGAACGGCCGCAAGCGTGCGTGCCCGCGCCCTGACCTACGCCACTTGGGGCGACCCCTCGGCCACCGGCTGGAGCGCGCCCTTTGCCGACCTGATTCCTGCGGTCATGCCCAGAACGACCGTGGCAACGGGGGTGACGGGCAACAGCTTCAGCGTCAATGCGGCCGGTGGCGCCAACGCGGTGACCGTGAACTTCAGCACCACGGCGGGCTCCGCCACGCTGGTCTACCAGGTCGACCGGACGCACGACGTGGTGACGATCACGCCCCAGGACATCACGACTGCGGCCGGACTCGCCGCGTTGACAAGCGGGCTGGCGCTCAACGCCAAGGTCGTCGTGTCGGCGGTGCCGCAAGCCGACGGCACGCTCAAGGCTTACGTCATCAACTACTTCACCGGGACGCAGAACGCCATGTGAACCCGGAACTTCGGCGCGGCAAGCATGCAGTCCCTTCCAGCGCGCGTGCGCTGGAATGCCGACAACTGGAACAAATCGATGGCGCCGCCCACGCGGTTCTCCCGGGCGGCGCTGGTGTGGCGCGCCGCCACCTCAAGCGCCCGTTAGCCGGCGATCGCTTTCTTTCACCCCTGGCAAAAACACCGCAGTCAGCCCTGGGCAGACTGGCGCCCGCTCCGGGGTGCGACACAGTTCAATGGTGACCAAGATCGCGGAGATGACAGACCCAAACCCGAGAACTTGAAAGCGAGGTCAGTGGCCGAACAAAGGGGCGTTGCGCATCAACACGTAGCAGCCCGTCCCCACCAGGATGCTCACCAGGGCATTCCTGCTGCGCCACTGCAGCAGCGCCACCGTCGCGACCGCAAACAGTTCCGGCCAAGGTCCGCGCGCATCCTCTTTGGCTGCGCCCACGACGGAGTGCAGCAACAGCAGCGTCATGATGGCCAGCGGCAGGAACTCACCCAAACGCTGCACCAGAGGGTGCTTGTTCAACCACCGGCTCGCCACAAAGGGCGTGGCCCGCAAGGCAAAGGTGACGGCACCCATGGCGGCGATCACGCCCATCACATAGCCGCTGTCAATCATGGCGGGACTCCCCGGTTTCAGCCTTGCCCATGGACGGCATGAGCACGCCGCAGGCCACGCTCAGCGCCATCGCAATCACCATTGCATGCGGCGCTGAAATCGCCCAGGCCAGCGCGTAAGCCACCAGCGCGACCCAAAGCGCGGACGAAGATTTTCTGGCGCGCCATTGCTCGACCGTGAGCACGCAGAACAGCGCCGCCAGGGCAAAGTCCAGGCCCACGAGCGTGACCCGCGCCTGCGAGCCGATTACCGCACCGAACAGGCTTCCGAGCACCCACCAGGCCTGATTCAGGAATGCCACCCACACCATCTTCCTGTGGCCCGGTTCATGCGGCATGGTGGTCACGACGGAGTAGGTCTCATCCGTCAGTCCGAAAACCAGGTACCAGCGCAGCAGCCGGCCCTGAGGCAAGCTGTTCAGCAGCGACAGTCCATAGAACACATGCCGCAGGTTCACCACCAGCGTGGCCAGCGCGATCGCGCCCACGGACGTGCCGGCGGCCATCATCGGAATCATCATGTACTGGGCCGCGCCCGCGAACACGAAGACGCTCGCGAGCACGGCCAGCCACCAGGCGGCTCCCGCCTGTACAAACAGGAAACCAAACACCGTGCCCAGCGGGATGTATCCCATCGCCACCGGCAGGGTGAGGGCGAGCGCGGAAATCGCAGGGGGGGCCGGATCGGGCACTTGTGGCGGGAGATCATGCATGCGGAAAAAAGGGGGAGCGATCGATGGCCCATTGTGGACGATGCGCTTCAAGCGTCGCGACGAAAGGATCCCGCAGGCCTCGGCTCAAGCCTGGTTGGGGCGGAACTCCATGCTCCGCGAATCAATGGGGATGAGGCGCGTCCAGGCTATGGATTGGAGGCATGGAACAGGCCCCAGACCAGGGCCACCAATTGGACAAGATTGACTGCCATGCCCGTCAAATGAATATGGCGAAACTCCTTCGCAGCCGTAGAGTCTGCGCTCTCGATGCGGGTTCGCAGCCGGTCCATGTGCGAGAGAACCACTCTCCTGAGAAACAGCGCGAGCGCGGCGATCGCCATCATGCCCGCCGAAAAGGCGAGATGACCGACAAGCGCGAAACTTATCGCCGGAACGCTGGCCGTGCACACGACCGCAACATAGTAGGTGTTGAAGAAGCCGCGGATGAAACGCGAGTCCATCGGCGTGTCATGTTGGAGAACCAGCAATGGCAGCGACCCCATAAAGAAGTAGCCCATGCAGATCAGCAGCGGAATGGCGGACAGGAGCGCAGCGAGCATGGAGTGTGAACGTCGGCAAATCGAGACCTAAAGAATACTTGAGCGCACGCCGGGATCTCGATCGTTCCGCGTGATCATGTGGGCCGGTTCATCGGGCCAACCGGAAGGAACTCGCAGCGTGATTCTTTGTGCCATGTGCCTTCTCCCCGAATGGCATTCAAGCTGTTTCCACAAGCCGCGTGCGAAGTTCCCTTTTCAGCAGCTTGCCGCTGGGATTCTTCGGCAGAGAGTCCGTGAAGATGATGCGCTTTGGGGTCTTGAAAGTGGACAGATGCCCGGTACAGGCCTGCAGGATCTCGGCTTCCGAAAGCGTGTGACCGGCCTTGATGACCACCACCGCTGTCACCGCCTCGATCCACTTGGGATCTGGAAGGCCAATGACGGCAACTTCAGAGACGCCTGGAATGCGGTAGAGAAACTCCTCAACCTCGCGGCTGGAGACGTTTTCCCCGCCACTCTTGATCATGTCCTTCTTGCGATCGACCACGGTCAGGTAACCCTCATCATCCAGCACGCCCAGGTCGCCGCTGTGAAACCAGCCTCCGGCAAAGGCGCTTTGGGTTCGTTCTTCATCCCTGTAGTAGCCCTGCAGCAACTGGGGCGAGCGATGGACGATCTCACCCACCTGCCCCACCGCCACGTCGCGCATCTCGTCATCCACCACCCGGGTCTCGATGTTCAGCGCCGGGCGACCGGCGGAACCGGCCTTGCGCAGCTGATCGTGGGGTTTGAGGATGGTCGCCACCGGTGCGATTTCGGTTTGGCCATAGAGGTTCCACAGCCGCACCTGCGGCAGGCGCTGCTGAATTTCCTTGAGCACTTCCACGGGCATGATGGCAGCGCCGTAATAGCCCTTGCAAAGCGCCTGAAGGTTCACCTTGTCGAACTGGGGCGACCGCAGCAACCCGATCCAGACCGTGGGCGGTGCGAAGAACGAGGTGATGCCGTGTTTGTCCAACAGCGCCAGAATGTTGTCCGGGGTTGGCGCGGCAGTGATGATGTTGCTCGCACCCACATAGATGCCTGGACCAAAGAAGACATCGAGCTGCGCGCAGTGATACAGCGGCAGCGCATGCAGGATCACATCGTGCTCGGCGATTTCCGCGTCTACCAGGCAGGTCACGTATTCGGCGATGACTGCTTCGTGGGTCAGCATGGCTCCCTTGGGCTTGGATTCGGTGCCGCTGGTGTAGACAATCTGGGCCAACATGCGCCCGTCAAGCTCTACCTGCGGCAATTCACGGGATGTCAGGAGCTCGTCAAACCGAAGCAGGCCCGTGACCGGCTCCGTGGCGTTTTCGCTGGGAAACCAGATGACCTCCTGCACGTCAGTACCCACCGCAGCGTCTTGGCCCAGAACAGCGAAGCCACTGTCAACGCACAACAGGCGGGCAGCGGAGTGCTCAAGGATGTAGCGGGCCTCGTCCGGGCTCAACATGAAGTTGATGGGAACAAGAATCGCGCCCAATCGTGCAAGTGCAAATCGGAGTGCCGCAAAGGCATGGGAATTGCGCGCGATGATGGCCACACGATCACCGACCTGGATGTTCCTTGCGGCAAGGCCTGCGGCCAGGCGATTGCAGATGTCGTCGAACTGGGCGTAGGTCCATTCGGTCTCGCCGCAACGGATGGCCAGTTTCTTGGGAAAGCGCTGCCGCGTGCGGCGCAGCAGATCCCCCAGGGTTTGCCTGCCAATATCTTTTTGCATGACTGTCTCCTGCCGATGTGATTTGCGGTGCATTGATTCAAGTTCCGGCGTCACGATTTGTTTCGTGCGACGCCGATGGCGCACTAGGAGCGCGACGGCAGGCCGCGCACCATGGTCAGGAACTCCAGTTGGGTTCCAGCGCGGCGGTGTTCAGACAGGGCCTGGTACTGCGGGTCTGCAAACCATTGTCTTGCCATGTCTTCCGAAGGAAATTTGAAGATGATCATCCGCCCCGAACGCGGCGCAACCCCCTCAAACGTGTCAGGCGCATCGTCGTAGGTCACGAACTCGCCACCGTAGCGTTTCAGAATGGGAAAGAAGCCTTTCTCATACTGGCGGTACTCGGCAGCGTCCTTGACGAACAGGTTGACGAGCATGAATACGGGAACGTCGGCCATGGAAAATCCTTTCAGGTGAGGGACGCCATCCAGTGGGCCACGGCAGCGCCAATCTCGGCCCCGGAGTCCTCCTGGATGAAATGAAGCCCCTTCACGGTGACTTCAGTCTGGTTGGGCCATCCGCGACAGAACTCGCGTTGAGCCCCCACGAGAATGGAGCCGGGATCGGCGTTGATGAACAACTTGGGGATGGAACTGGTGCTGAGCCAATCGGCGTATTGCTGCACCAGCGTGACCATCTGCGCCGGCTCGCCACCGATCGGAATCTGGCGTGGCCAGTTCAGCATCGTCTGTCGGTCTGACGGGTTCACAAAGGGTGCGCGGTAATGCGCCATTTCTTCCTCGCTCAGCTGACGCAGGATCGAACTCGGCAATACGCCTTCGATGAAGAGGTTGCGCTGGAGAATCAGGTCTTCGCCCTTGGGGGAGCGAAAGCCCTGAAAGATGCCCCGGGCTTTCTCCGGCCAGTGATCCCAGCCGGGCAGCGGCATCACGATGCCTTCCATGTAGGCAATGCCCCTGATTTGCGAGGCGTGCAGGCGTGCCCAGTGGAACCCCAGCGCAGTGCCCCAGTCGTGCAGCACCAGCGTGACCTTGCCGCCCACGCCCAAGGCGCTCAGCAGCCCGTCCAGATAGCGGTAAGCGACGTCAAAGCTGTAGCGCTCGGGTCCGTCGCAGGCCGGCAGCTTTTCGGAGTCACCGTGACCTATCAGATCCGGGACGATGACGCGGGCACGCCCGACCAGGGACGGAATGACGTTGCGCCACAAGTAGCTTGACGTGGGGTTTCCGTGCAGCAGCACGACCGGTGGGCCTGAGCCCTCGTCCACATAGGCGATGCGGCGTGCGTCGACCTGGCAATATTTCTTGGCGGGCAATTGGGCATCAATGGTCATGCGATGGCGCTCCTCAGCAGACGAAAGGCGGTTTCGATCGGGGCGCGCTGCTGTTGAGCGGTCAACTTGCGGCGGTTGGACACTCGCACGCCCTCGTTCAGCAGCATCAGCAGTGCGGCCATTTCGCTCGCCTGCGCCGCCGCGCAGCCGGCATCCAGCAGGCACTCTTCAAACAGGGCTTGCACTTCGCACAGGTGCTGGCTTGCCCGCGCGCTCAGCTCGGCATCCAGATCGGCCAGCTCAAGGACCGTGTTCACCAGCATGCAGCCCCACTGGGCCCTTGCCGCACCGGAACCGACGAACTGGCGCTCAAAGAAATTCTGCAGCAGGTCCAGCGGCGGGATATCCGATCGCGTGCGCAGCAGGATGCCTTGGGTGCGCGCGCCAAACAGGTCCAGACAAGCCAGGAACAGGCTTCTCTTGTCGCCAAAGGCAGCGTAGAAACTGCTTCGGCCGATCCCCATCGCTTCGAGCAGATCCGCGAGGGACGTGGCCTGATAGCCCTTGCGCCAGAACAGCACAAGGGCCTTGTCCTGTGCTTTGGATACGTCAAATTCAACCAGGCGGGCCATGAATTAATTGTGGACCGAGTGGTTCACAATGTCAACTGGCTCCGTGCCCGGCCGACCGCGGTCACAAGTCAGGCCATTGGATGGAGCGGAAACGGGCTGTTACGGGCCAGCGGAGCCGCGGCGCATCAGCCAAAGTCTCAACGCCCGCCGCCCACGTCCAGCAGCGCGCCCGTGGTGTAACCGGCGCTGCAACCGAGTAGCCACAGAATGGCGCTGGCGACTTCTTCGGCTGTGCCGGCGCGTTGCATGGGAATGAACGCCGCGAGCTG
The DNA here is from genome assembly GCA_903838565.1 of uncultured beta proteobacterium. Lineage (GTDB taxonomy): Bacteria > Pseudomonadota > Gammaproteobacteria > Burkholderiales > Burkholderiaceae_C > CAIKVZ01. The sequence continues at coordinate 14,185 of CAILZB010000067.1, forward strand.
TTGTGCGCGCTCGGGCTGGCCGCCGGAGGCGTGGATCTCCGTGTCGATGACGCCGGGGCGCACCGCGTTGACGCGTATGCCCTCAGCTGCCACTTCGCGCGCCAGGCCCACGGTGAAGCTGTCGATGGCACCCTTGCTCGCGGCGTAGTCCACGTACTGGCCCGCGCCGCCCAGCGTGGCCGCCACGCTGGACAGGTTCACAACG
>CAILZB010000068.1 GCA_903838565.1 uncultured beta proteobacterium
TGGCGCCGCCCTTCTTCAGCTGCACGTAGCGGCCCACGATGTCGACCACATCGGTGCGGGCCAGCAGTTCCTGGATGAAGGATTGGGGAATGGACATGAGGTGGGTATTGTTGCCGCAATACCGGGGTCTGCTTCAGCGCGTTGAACGAGGACGCGCCAGATCGGCGGCGCAGGGCAGCGTCAAGGTTCCAACCGACAAGCGTTGCGCCGCCCGCACGGCGCGCGCCGTGGCCCGTGCCGTGACCTCGGCCGCCATGGTTCCCAGCAGCAGCATGCTCAAACTCCTGCCGGCCTGGCCGGTGCCCAGCGCGAACAGCGTATCGCCGTCCAGCTGCGTGTGCACCGGGTTGATGGCGCGCGCCAGTCCGTCGTGCCCCATCAGTGCCAGGCGCTGTGCCTGCGCCTTGCTGATGACGGCGTCGGTGGCGATGACGCCAATGGTGGTATTGGTGCCGGCCAGCAGCGGACTGGCCAGTCTGCCGCGCAACAGGGCGCGCCGGCTGTCCAACAGGCCGTGGCCACGGATCGTGGTGCGGGCGCCTGCCAGGATGGCGCCGGTGTCGGGGTCGAGCACGTCGCCCACGGCGTTGCAGGCGATGAGCGCGCCCACCGTCACGCCGTCGAGCGTGACCGACGCCGTGCCGACGCCGCCCTTCATCGCGCGCGCCATGCCGAACAGCTTGCCGACCGCGGCACCGGTTCCCGCTCCGACATTGCCTTCGGCTGGCCGCTGGCTCGAGGCGGCAGCACAGGCGAGGTACCCCGACTGTGCGTCGGGGCGGATGCTGGCGTCGCCCACCATCAGGTCGAACAGCACGGCCGATGGCACCAGCGGCAGGCGGCCCACGCCCACGTCGTAGCCCACGCCCTGTTCCTCGAGCCAGCGCACCGCGCCGGTGGCGGCCTCCAGACCCCAGGCGCTGCCGCCAGCGAGGACGATGGCGTGGATCTTTTCCACCAGATTCCCGGGTTCCAGTAAATCGGTTTCGCGCGTGCCGGGTGCGGCGCCGCGCACGTCCACGCCGCCGACCGCACCGTCGCGGGCGATGATGACGGTGCAGCCCGTGGGCCGGCGTGCATCGGTGAAGTGGCCGACTTCAATGCCGGCGACCCGGGTGATGCTTCCCGCGGTGCGGGTCGAGCGGTCGGCGGCGGTGGGGCGTGTCATGGGATTCATTATCCATGCCCGGGCGCGTGCTGAAAGCCACGCGCCCCACCCGGAACAGCTACTTGGGCTGTTCGTTGCCGTAGGTCTTGACCATGTAATCGACGATGACCGGGATGTCGGCGTCGGCGACGGGCGCCTTGAAGACCGCTTTCATGCGCTTGGCCATCGCGTCCCAGTACGCTCGCGCAGCGCTCGGTGGCTGGTACAGCATGTACTCGGCCGAGTGGCAGGCCACGCACTGGCTTTGCGCCAGCGCGTAGCCGGGCAGCGCGTTGGGCTTGAGTTGCACGGCGTCGGGCGGCAACTGCAGGCTCTTGGTGGTGGCCGAGGCGACACCAGCTGACAGGAGTGCGACGATGATGATGGCGGTGCGCTTCATGCTCATGCTCCTCACAGGGCCACCACTTTGACGGATTCGACGACGTTGCGCATATAGCCCGCAGGCTGCCACAGCGCTTCCATGGGTTGGCTCTGTCCGGAGCGGTTCCAGGCGCGCACCCGCAGATCGTGCTGCCCGCGCTCGGGCGTGAAGCCGAAGGTGAATTCGCGAAACGAGTAGCGACCCATGTCGGCGCCCAGTTTGGCGCCGCGCCAGCTTTGCCCACCGTCGACTGAATACGCTACTTCGCGAATGCCCTGGCCACCGTCGAAGGCGATGCCGCGAACCGCGGCCAGCTGCCCCGCGCGCAGGCGTCCACCGTCGGCGACCGAGGTGATGAAAGAACGCACGTTGAAGCGACCGATGGGGCGGGTCGCTGCGGGCGCCGTTCCCGGCTCGACGCAGGCGCAGTCGTTGTCGGGAATGCGGTACGCGGGTTTCATCCAGAAGCCGTCATAGGACTGGTCGATGACCTCGATCTCCGACAGGTGCTTGACCCAGTAGGTGCCGTAGTAGCCCGGGACGATGAGCTTGACCGGAAAGCCGTTGAGAAACGGGATCTCGGCGCCGTTCATCTGGTAGGCCAGCATGACCTCGCCGTCCATGGCGTGGCCCACGTCCAGCGCCTTGACGAAGTCGCCACCACCCATGACGGCATTGTCCAGGCCGTTGAAGGTGACCTGGCGCGCACTGTCCTTGAGCTGGGCGCGGGCCAGAACGTCCTTCAAGGGCACGCCCAGCCAGCGCGCATTGCCCATCGCGCCGTTGGCCAGCTGGCCTCCGGTGACGCGCGGAATGAACAGGCCGCGACCGTTGCCCGAGCACTGATTCACGGCCAGGAACTCGACCGGCTTGAACTGCGTGCGCAACTCGGCCATCGTCAACTCGAACGGCTTGCCTACAGCGTTGCCGCCGATCTTGATGACGTGCGTGTCACCGTCGATCGCCGTCGGAAGTCCTGCGTTGTGATAGCGCACGAAGAAGGCGTCGTTTGGCGTCACGATGCCTTCGTTGAAGATCTCGAAGGGCGTTTCCAGTTGCGGTGGGCGCGAGGTCAGGACGATCAGCGGGCGCTTCTCCGGGTATGCGACCAGCTTGCGTTGGCCGTTGACGAAGGGCAGTTCGGTGCCCGCAGACTGCGCCAACGCCGAACGGCCGAGCAGGCCCAGGCCCGCGCTGGCAAGGACGCCAGCACCACCGGCAAGGAGTCGGCGGCGCAGCGCCTGGGGAGTGTCACTGTGGGTCATGGATCTTCCTCTTGATGGTGTTGGCGGGGGAAATGATGGTCATGGGTCGCATGAAGGACGCGCGGTGCACGCGCAAGAAATGCAGCTTTCGCCATCCCTTGCTACGTAAATGGTATCCGACAAATCGCGACACAAAGCCCGGTCAGCGTACCTGCATGTCGGGCGTTACAACCGCAACATTCAGTGACGTTTGGGTATCCATTTTTCGGCTCTTGCATGTCTACAATTTGCGTCAATCGCCGCGTCGGCAGCAGGGGTTTTCAGGCATTGAGCCGGCGGCGCAGCTCGGGAAACTCAGGGCTGAAATATACTTCTCAAATACATAATCGGAAGCGCTGTGACTAAAAAATTCTTTTTCCTTGGGGTCTTGTGCCTGGCCACGTTGCCTGCCTTGGCTGACCTCAGCGCCCTGGTCGCGATCGAACCCACTGCGCGCAAGGACGGCCATATGCTGTCGCGCAATGCGCTGGAAGCGGGCTTGGGCAAGTTGCTGGGGCAAGGCGTCAACGTCACCATGACCGAAGACCTGACCGACGCCATGCGATCCACCCGCAGCGCGGGCTACGACCTGTTCATTGGCCCGGCGCAAGTGGTGGCGTCGGCCATCGCCCATGGATATGAACTGCTGGGATCGACCGAGGCCGAAGAGCCCTATCTGCTGGTGGGCAAGGCCAGTTTGAACACGGTGGCCGAACTGCGCCGTGCACGCCTGTACCTGCCGCAGCAGGATTCGATCTACACCTACATGGCGCGCGGACTGCTCACGGCCAATGGCCTGTCGTTCAAGGACCTGGGTCACGTCGACTATGCACGCTACCCGCAGGCCGGTTTGACCGCCGTCAGCTTGCGCATGGCGGAGGCGACCATGGTGCGGCGCGAAGACTGGGACAGTTGGCAAAAGGAGAATCCCGGCGTGGCCAAGGTGCTGGCCACTTCGGGCACCGTGCCCGGCGGATTTTCGGTTGCGCTGAAGAAGGACCTCGCGCCGGAAATGCACGCCCAGTTGAGCCGGTGGTTTGCCACGTCTGCGCGCTCCGTCGGCATGAAGCCGGTGCTGCAGCACGCCGACCTGGCGCATTACAAGAGCGTGGCTGAGCTCGGCACCTTCACGCCGACCAGCCTGGCTGGCGTCACGGTCGTCAGCGCGGAACAGGTCAAGGGCCTGATGGCGCAGGGCGCGGTCGTGATCGACACGCGCACCGAGAAGGAATTCAAGCAAAAGCACATCCCCGGCGCAAAGTTCGTTCCCTACCACGAGAAGAGCCTGAAGGACGTGGTGTACGAGGCCTCGCTTGACGACTTCGCCGGAGTCAAGTTGCTGGACAGCAAGGCCGCGACCATCTTTCACTGCAACGGGGCGGAGTGCTGGAAGAGCTACAAGGCCAGCCGCACCGCGCTGGCGCTCGGCTTTGGCAAGGTTTACTGGTACCGCGGCGGCATGCCGGACTGGGAAACCACGGGCCAGCAGATCGCCCGGGAGTGAGCCGTTGCGGTGCGCTGCAGCGCGCCTCCAGTTGAGGCTCAGCGAAAGATAGTGCCGTCGCGCGCCATGATGGTCACGTCGGTGTAGAACGGACCGCCATGATCGGTCCTGCTGTACTTCACGAAGACATCGCCAAAATCGACGCTGCCAAATCCTTCCAAAGCCCTGACATAGGCCTCGCGCGTGGGCCTTGGTCCGGCCCGCTTGAGCGCCTCGACCACGACCTTGGCGGTGATGTAGCCCTCCAGCGCCTCATAAGTCAGGTTCTTCGGGTTGCTGGCGTATCGGGGCATGATGTCATTGAACTCGCGCGCCAGTCGCGTGGCATGCGACTGAGGATGCGGCATGACCTGCGTGATCGCGATGCCTCTGGCCTGTTCTTTCAGCGTTGCGTAGACCAGCGAGGGAGACGTCACCGACAGGACCCAGGGTTGGGGCATGTTTTCATACTTGGCCAGATAGCCTTTGACAATCTGCGCGACCGATTCGGGTGAGGTGAACAGCAGCATCGCCTGAGCGCCGTTGGATGTTGCGCTGGCGCTGATCTTGGGCAACACGGCCTCGATATCGTCGCCCTTGGCGGCATGGGCAATCTCGGCCACGATCTTGATCGCAGGACCCGTGGTTTCGCGCTTCACCACCTCCAGCATGCCCTTGCCAAAGGCGTTGTCCTGGTACACCACCGCGATCTTGCTGATGCCCACGGTGCCGAAGTGCTTCACCATTCTTTCCACTTCGCTGCTGTAGCCCGCGCGGGTATGGAACAGGTAACGGTTGTACTTGCGCACGCCCTCGAAGCCCGTCAAGGTGCCCACGGTGGGCAGCTTGTACTGTTCGATCAGCGGCATGAACGCCAGCGTCGGACCGGTACCGCCCATGCAGACGAGGCCGAACACCTCGTTGCTTTCGCCGAATTCCTTCACGTTCCTCACCACCTTCTCGACCGAATAATTGTCCTCCATGCGCTTGACTTCAATCATGCGGCCATAGACGCCACCTTCCTTCTTGTTGATGTAGGCGAAGTAGGCCAGCATCCCGTCGCTGTAGTTCTTGAAAAGGCCGCCCCAGACGCTGTCGTAACCAAGAGACTGGCCGAAGACAATTCGGGTGTCGCTCACGCCAGGTTCGGCGTGGGCAAGCGCCGCGCAAAGAAGCGCGATCCCAAGGCTGCTGGCGAGGTGGCGGAAGAGCTTCAGCATGGGAATCCGATCTTGGTGAAGGTGGCTTGGCGCGGCGACCGACGGGCCTCGATGGCCCGGATTTCATTTCGCTTTGCGGCTCTCGTCAGGGTAGCAGTCGGTGATGTGAAATGGATGAGCGTGTTTATAAATATATAAATGATATAGGAAAGATGTCACGATTTTTGGCGTGAATCCGGTCGCCGGTGCGGCGTGCCCAAGCGCGCGGTGGCGCAAGGAGGCGGACAACGCCGCCGCCAGCAGCTCCCGCGCGCTTGCCTGAGCTGGATGCTCAGGCTGCGCGGGTCAGTGGCGGCGCGACAACTCCCACTGTTTCACCAGCGCGTAGATCGCCGGGATCACCGCCAGCGTGAGCACGGTGGAGGAGATCATGCCGCCCACCATGGGCGCGGCGATGCGGCTCATGACTTCAGAGCCGGTGCCCGTTCCCCAGAGGATGGGAAGGAGGCCTGCCATGATGGCGACGACGGTCATCATCTTGGGGCGAACGCGCTCGACCGCGCCTTCCATCACGGCGCCGTACAGATCGTCCACGCCGGGCGCGCGACCGGCTTCCATGCACTCGCGCTTGACCGCTTCCCAGGCGTGATCCAGGTAGATCAGCATGATCACGCCCGTCTCGGCCGCCACGCCGGCCAGCGCAATGAAGCCCACGGCCACCGCCACCGACAGGTTGTAGCCGAGCAGCCACATCAGCCAGACGCCGCCGACCAGGGCAAAGGGAACGGACAGCATCACGATCAGCGTTTCGGTGATGCGCCGGAAGTTCAGATACAGCAGCAGGAAGATGGTGAGCAGCGTCACCGGGATTACGACCTTCATCTTTTCGATGGCGCGTTCCATGTACTCGAACTGGCCGCTCCAGGTGATGTAGTAGCCGCTGGGAAACGTGACCTGCTGTGCCACGGCCTTCTTCGCCTCGGCCACATAGCTGCCGATATCGCGCTCCCGGATATCGACGTAGATGTAGGCCGAGAGCAGGGCGTTCTCGGTGCGGATGCCGGGCGCTCCCTTGGCCACCACCACCTTGGCGACCTGGCCCAGGGGAATCATGGCGCCGCCCATGGTCGGTATCAGCACCTCGCGCTCGATTTGCTGCGGGTCGCTGCGCAATTCGCGCGGATAGCGCACGCCCACGCCGTAGCGCTCGCGCCCCTCGACCGTGGTCGTGACCATCTCGCCACCCAGGGCAGTGCCAACGACGTCCAGCAGTTCGCCCACGCTCAGGCCGTAGCGCGCGAGCTGTTCGCGGTCGGGTTCGATGTTGAGGTAGAAGCCCCCGGTGATGCGCTCGGCGAAGGCACTGGTGGTCCCGGGAACCGCCTTCACCACGGATTCGATCTGCTTGGCCAGCTTTTCCATCTCGTCCAGGTTCTTTCCGAACACCTTGATGCCGATGGGCGTGCGAATGCCGGTGGACAGCATGTCGATGCGCGCCTTGATCGGCATGGTCCAGGAGTTCGCGACGCCGGGGAACTGCAGCGCCTGATCCATCTCGGCGATGAGCTTGTCGAGGGTGAGCCCGGCGCGCCATTCGCTCTGGTCCTTCAGGTTGATCACGGTCTCGAACATCTCGGTCGGCGCCGGATCGGTGGCGGTGTTGGCGCGTCCCGCCTTGCCATAGACCGAGGCCACTTCGGGAAAGCTCTTGATGATTTTGTCCTGCGTCTGCAGCAGCTCGGCCGCCTTGGTGATGGACATGCCCGGCAGCGAAGCCGGCATGTACAGCAGCGAGCCCTCGTTCAGCGTGGGCATGAACTCCGAGCCGAGTTGCGAGGCCGGATAGTAGGAGAGCGCCAGCGCGAGCAAGGCCGCGAGTATCGTCAGCTTTTTCCAGCGCATGACGCCGGCGATGAGGGGGCGATAGGCCCAGATCAGGAACCGGTTCACCGGATTCTTCGCCTCCGGCATGATCTTGCCGCGGATGAACAGCAGCATCAGCACCGGAACCAGCGTGACCGACAGCATGGCCGCGCCCGCCATGGAAAAGGTCTTGGTGTAGGCCAGCGGCGAGAACAGGCGCCCCTCCTGGCCCTCCAGGCTGAACACCGGCAGGAACGACACGGTGATGATGAGCAGCGAGAAGAAGAGCGCGGGCCCGACCTCCTTGCACGCCGCCAGCATGGCTTGCGCGCGCTGCTCGGTGGTGTGCTCGGCGGGCAGGCGCTCCAGGTGCTTGTGCGCGTTTTCTATCATCACGATGGCCGCATCGATCATGGCGCCGATGGCAATCGCGATGCCGCCCAGGCTCATCAGGTTCGAGCTCATCCCCAGCAGCCGCATGGCGATGAACGAGATCAGAATGCCCACCGGCAGCATCAGGATTGCGACCAGCGCGCTGCGCACGTGCAGCAGGAAAATGACGCACACCGCAGCGACGATGAGCGACTCCTCGAGCAGCGTGCGCTTGAGGGTTTCGATCGCGCGCTTGATCAGTTCGGAGCGGTCGTACACCGTCTGCACGGTGACGCCTGGCGGCAGTCCGGGGGTGATCTCGGCGATCTTGTCCTTCAGGTTCGCGATCACCTCGAGCGCGTTCTGGCCGTAGCGCGCCATGGCGATGCCAGACACCACTTCACCTTCGCCGTTGAGTTCGGTCAGGCCGCGGCGCTCGTCGGGTGTGAGCTCCACGCGCGCGACGTCGCGGATCAGCACCGGTGTGCCCTTGTCGGCCTTGAGCACCAGCAGCTCGATGTCGGACTTGCCGCGCAGATAGCCCTGGCCGCGCACCATGTACTCGGTCTCGGCCATCTCGACCGCGCGTCCGCCCACGTCGCGGTTCGAGTCGCGGATCACCTGCGCCACGCGCATCAACGGGATGCCGTAGGAGCGCAGCTTCACCGGGTCCACGGTCACCTGGTAGGTCTGCACGAAGCCGCCCACGGACGCCACCTCGGCCACGCCATGCGCCTTGGTCAGCTGATAGCGCACATACCAGTCCTGGATCGAGCGCAGCTCGGCCAGGGTCTTGTCCTTGGCCAGCAGCGCGTACTGGTAGACCCAGCCCACGCCGGTGGCGTCGGGGCCGATTTGCGGCGTGATGCCCTTGGGCATGCGGCCCGAGGCGAAGTTGAGGTACTCCAGCACGCGCGAGCGCGCCCAGTAGATGTCGGTGCCGTCCTCGAAGATGATGTAGACGAAGGACGCACCGAAGAAGGAGAAGCCGCGCACCACCTTGGACTTCGGGACAGACAGCATCGAAGTTGTCAGCGGATACGTGACCTGATCCTCCACCACCTGCGGCGCCTGACCCGGGACTTCGGTATAGACGATGACCTGCACGTCGGACAGGTCGGGCAGGGCGTCGATAGGCGTTCGCAGCAGCGCAAAAATGCCCCAGAAAACGATGAACAGCGTGGCGAGCAGGACCAGGAAGCGGTTCCTGCCCGACCATTCGATGATGTGGGAGAGCATGGCGTTCTTTCGTCAATGCGCGGCGCTGGCCGCAGGCTTGACCGCTGTGATCACCCATTCACCCGGCTGGCGCTCGACGAACTCCACCTCCACCTTTGCGCCAGGCTTGAGCGCGCTTGTCAATGAGGCGTTCGCTATTCTGAAATCCATGGTCATCGCCGGCCACTTCAGATTGGCCACCGGTCCGTGGCTCAAGGTGACGGTACCGGCTTGCGCGTCCACGCTGTCCACGGTTCCCTGCGCCTGATGGCCGGCCGCCTTGGCCGCCGCAGGCACACTGGCCGGCGCAGCAGGCGCTGCACCGAAGCCGCCGATGGCGGCCTTGAGGTTGCTTTCGGCGTCGATCAGGAAGTTGGCCGCGACCACCACCAGCTCGCCTTCTTTCACTCCCTGGAGCACCTGCACGTGGTCGTCATTGCGCTCCCCCAGCTTGACCTCGCGCGGCTCGAAGCGCCCCGCGCCCTGTTGCACCAGCACGACCTGGCGCGTGCCGGAATCGATCACGGCAGAGACGGGCACCGTGATCTGGGCGGTGCGCGCCGGCGTGGCCAACTCCACCTGCGCGAACATGCCGGGCTTGAGCAGCAGGCCCGGGTTGGCCAGTTCCACGCGCACCTGCACGGTGCGGGTCTCGGCCTTGAGCGTGGGGTAGACGTAGGTCACCTGTCCGGAAAATGCCTTGTCGGGGTAGGCGTTGATCAGCACGCGAGCCTTCTGTCCGGATTTGACCAGCGAGATGTCCTGCTCAAACACATCGGCGATGACCCAGACCGAAGACAGGTCGGCCACCTGGTAGAGCGCGTCGCCGGGCATGAAGCGCATGCCCTGCACCGCCTTCTTCTCCATCACGACGCCGCTCACAGGCGAGAGAAAACTCACTGTTCGCCGGGTTTCCCCGGATTGGGCCAGTGCCTTGATCTGCGCCTCCGAGATGTCCCAGTTGCGCAATCGCGCCAGCGCGGACTGCGCCAGCTGCGACATGCTCATCCGGGCCGCGTCGCCCGCGCCCTTGAGCGATTCCTGGCCCTGGGCCGCGATCGCGTACTCGCGTTGCGCCGAAACCAGATCGGGGCTGTAGACCTCGAACAGCGGCTGTCCCTTGGTGACGGCCTGCCCCGTGACATTGACGTGCAGGCGTTCCACGTAGCCTTCGAATTTGGGGGCGATGGCGAACAGGCGGCGCTCGTCGGGTTCGATGCGGCCGGCCGCGCGCACCTGGCGCTGCAGCGAACGGGCCTGTGCCGCCTCGGTGCGAACACCGAGCTTCTGGATTTTTTCCGTGCTCAAGCTCACGTGCGGGGTGCTGTCGGAACTGGCCGAACCGGCCTCGTCCTCGCCCTCGAACACCGCGATGTAGTCCATCCCCATCGGGTCCTTCTTGGGTGTGGGCGAGGTGTCGCTCAGGCCCATGGGATTGCGGTAATACAGCAGCTTGCGCGCCTTGGGCGCGCTTGGCGCGCTGGCAGCGGGCGCAGCGGCCGAGAGGACATCTCGGGCCGGGACGCGCTGGCCCAGCCAGTAGCCTGCACCCGCGGTCACGAGGGCGAGTGCCATGGCACCCACGGCGGCAACAGGGGCGGTCTTCATAGGTCTTCTCCCAGGATTCTTTCGATTTCGGCCAACTGCAGCTGCGCGTCCAGCTGCGCCTTGAGCTGGTTCAGCCGCACCAGACGGATCTGCTTTTGTGCGTCCAGCAGCGTGGCAAAGTCGACCCGTCCGGTTTCGTAAGCCGCCAGTGCCGAATGGAAGGTGAGTTCAGCCTGGGGCAGCAAACGGGTGCGCGTGAGTTCATCGGTGCGGCGTGCCGCCTCCAGGGCGGACAGGCTTTGCGTCAGATCCGTGAACAGCTGGTTCGCGGCCGCCTGGCGGCGTTCGCGCGCCGCCGCCAGCATGGCTTCGGCTTCGCGTTCCTGTGCGGCGCGACTTCCCTGTTGCAGCGGGATGTTGAGCTCAAACATGAGCTCCCATTCCTTCACCCGCGTGCCGGTCTGCATCGGCGCGACGCCAAAGGTGAAATCCGGATAGCGGTTCTTGCGCACCAGATCCCGATTCTTCTGCGCCGACAGGAGGCGCGCGTCTTCGGTGAAGAGCTGCGGATTGGCCGCCTGCGCGCGCTCGCGCAAGCGCTCCCAGTCCAGTCGGGCTTGCGGCGGCAGGGAGGGAAGCACGGTGGCGTCGGCCAGCGGCGCGTCGACGGGACGCGCCAGCAGCGAATTCATGCGCGCATGCAGGTGGTGGTGTTCCATGTCGAGCGCGATCTGCTCGCTGCTCATGGCGCCTTGTTCGACCTGGGCGCGAATCGCATCCTGCTGCACCGAGAGTCCACTGGCATAGCGCGAGAGCGCGAACTTTTCCAGCTGCGCCATCAGCGCCAGGTTCTCCGCCACGAGTTGCTCGCTGCGTTGCAGGAAGTAGAGCTGGGCATGGGTTGCCTTGATGCGGCTGGACAGTTCGGCCCAGGTGCCGCGGCTGCGCCCCTGGGCGCCGAGGGCGTCCTGTTGCGCCATCTCGCGCTTGAGGTCGAGCTTGCCGAACCACGGCACGTCCTGCATCACCAGGTAACTGGTCTTGCCCACGCGGCCTGGCAGCACAGAGGGATTCTGTTCCCCCATGCGCGTGATGTCGGAAAGCGTGGTGCGAAAGCGCGGGTCGCTCAGGGCGCCCGCCGATTCGATGCGCTCCTGCGCCGCCTGCGCTTCGTAGCGCATCGCCGCGTAGTCGGGGTTGTGTTCGCGTGCGTAGCTCAACAGCGAGGCAACGTCGCCTCCTGGCATGGACTCCTGCGCGCAGAGGGCGCCGCTGCAGACCAACGTCGCCAGCAGCAGCGCCCTGGGTGCGGGACTGGGGTTTTTCACGGCGCGTCCTTGGCCACGCGTGTGAGCAGCAGGGCGCCGTCGGCCTCTTCGGCGTGAAAGTGAACCTTGTCGCCGACCTTCAGAGGGGCCAGCACGGCGGGATCCTTGACGCGAAACACCATGGTCATGGCGGGCATTCCCAGGTTCTGGATGTCGCCGTGCTGCAGCGTGACCCGCAGGTTGGCGAGGTCAATCTTCTTCACCACGCCAGGGGTGAGCGCTGCGCTGGTGTCATTGCCCTTGGTCTGTGCAGGCTGTGGCGACGCGGGCTTGGTGGCCTGTGCATGGAGATTGGCCGTGCACAGTGCGGCAGCCAGGATCAACGTGAGAGTAGGAAGCAGTTTCATGGTCTATCGACTCCGACAAGTTCAAGATCTGGCGCCGTTGTCGCACCCAGAGTAATGGGCAAGCTGACGGCGCAAAGGAAAAGACGGCGCGCAGGAATGCGCGCAGTGGACAAGGCGCCTGTTCGATCCGGTTTCTGGACGAACGCGGGCCCTGGGAATCAGCCGATGGGTGGTTTGACGCTCGGTGCGCGGTCGGCGCTGGCAAAGTCGGGTGTGGCAATGCAGGCCAGGATGCGAACCGGGTCCTGGATGGCAGATCTTGCCGTGGGCGCTTCCAATGCCAGCGTGTGGCAGGCCTGACACAGGGTGCAGCCATCGCCCTGATCTGCAGCCTCACCCTGGGCCGCGTCGCCGCTGGCAGTGTGCAGGCCACAGTCGTGGTGCGCAGTCTGCTCGTGCGCCGCAGCTTGCACCTGGGGCGCCACGGCTGCCTGCGCCATGGCGTCGCCGACCCAGCCGCGCAGCGGCAGCAGGGCAATCATCAGGGCGATAACAAGGGCACGCATGCGGGCAATGATAAGGCGTTGAATTGGAAGTTGAATTGACGCATGTCAATATCAGGGATTCACGCCCTTGGGCAAGGGGATGCCCTTTTGCGCCATGACTTCGCGCAACCGATTGGGGTAGTCGGTGATGATGCCGTCCACGCTCCAGTCGATCAGGCGCTCCATCTGGGGCTTCTGGTTCACGGTCCACGGGATCACCTGCAGGTCCAGGCCGTGGGCTTCCTGCACCGAAGCGGCACTCAGGTTGTTGAAGTTGGGCGCCCAGATGATGCCTTGGGCCTTGCCGGCCGAGGCCCGCACCATGCGCGGTACCGAGCCGCCATGGTCCTGGAGCCGGTGGCCGGCGGTCCAGGCGCCATCGGTGAGCGTGCTGCTGTTCGGGAAATCCATGGTGAGGTACATGGTGCGCAGACCGGGTTCGAGTTGATGCAGCAGTTCCAGCGTACGCCAGTCAAAGCTTTGCACCATCACGCGCTGGGTCATGCCTGCGGTGCGGATCGCCTTGAGCACGACCTCGACGAACGCTTGCGGCAAAAGCGTGTCGTCGGGGTGGTGCGGGTCGATCTTGGTTTCCATGTCGAAATGGACATCGCTGGCGCCCATGGCGTTGGCCAGCTTGAACACTTCGTCCAGCGTGGGAATGCGCTCGCCGTCGCGCGGCTGCTGTTCGGCGAAGTCGCGCCCGTACTTCAGCGCAGGGTTCAGCCGACCCACGTCGTAGGTCTTGAGCTGCGCCAGCGTGAGCGACTTGATCAGCGGCGCATTCTGCGTCAGCCACTGACCTTGGGCGTCGCGCGTGAACGCGGGGTTCAGCGCCGGGTCGTGCGAGATCACCGCGACGCCGTCGGCCGTGATGGCGATGTCCATCTCCAGCGTGGTCGTTCCCATGCGAATCGCATTTTCAAACGACGCCAGCGTGTTCTCGGGGCGCAGACCGCGCCCGCCGCGGTGCGCCTGCAGGTCGAATGCCTGCGCCTGCAACGCCGAAAAAAACAGCAGAACCAGAGCGACGCGAACGGCGCTGGCCATCTGCACGGTCAATGTCCCAGGATCTTGGACAGGAAGTCGCGGCTGCGTTCGTTTTGCGGGTGGTTGAAGAAATCGTGCGGATTGTTCTGCTCGACGATCTGCCCTTGGTCCATGAAGATCACGCGATCGGCCACAGCCTTGGCAAAGCCCATTTCGTGCGTCACGCACAGCATGGTGATGCCCTGGCTGGCCATCTCGACCATCACGTCCAGCACCTCCTTGATCATCTCCGGATCGAGCGCCGAAGTGGGCTCGTCAAACAGCATGATCTTGGGCTTGAGGCACAGCGCGCGCGCGATCGCCACGCGCTGCTGCTGCCCGCCCGAGAGCTGCAGCGGGTACTTGCCGGCCTGCTCGGCGATGCGCACGCGTTGCAGCTGCGCCATGGCTCGTTCCTCGGCTTCCTTTTTGGGCATCTTGCCCACCCACATGGGCGAGAGCGTCAGATTCTCCAGCACCGTGAGGTGCGGGAACAGGTTGAACTGCTGGAACACCATGCCGACCTTCTTGCGGATGTCGTCGATCGCCTTGACGTCATCGGTGACCTCGACGCCGTCCACAAACAGATGGCCTTCCTGGTGCTCTTCGAGCCGGTTGATGCAGCGGATCAGCGTGGATTTGCCCGAGCCCGATGGGCCGCAGATGACGATGCGCTCGCCCGGCGCCACATTCAGATCGATATCGCGCAACACGTGAAAATTGTTGCCGTACCACTTGTTGAGCTTGTCAAATTTGATGATGGGTTCTGACATGATGATCTTTGGAATGGAGTTGGATTTCAGCGTTGCTTGCTGCGATTGACCTGCTTTTCGACCCAGATGCTGTAGCGCGACATGGAGAAACAAAAAACGAAATAGATCATGGCGATGAAGAGGTAGGCCTCGATCTTGAAGGGGCGCCAGTCGGAATCCGAATTCAGCGCCATGGACATGGCCCCGGTGAGTTCATACAGACTCACGATGGTCACGAGCGAGGTGTCCTTGAAGGTCGAGATGAAGTTGTTCATGATGCTGGGCACCACCATGGCCAGCGCCTGCGGCAGCACGATCTTGCGCTGCGTTTGCCAGTAGGACAGGCCCAAAGTGGCTGCCGCTTCGATCTGCCCCTTGGGGATGGCCTGCAGGCCGCCGCGGATCACTTCAGCCATGTAGGCCGCGGCGAACAGCGTGATGCCCACCAGCACGCGAATCAGCACATCGATGCTGAAACCCTGGGGCATGAACAGCGGGAACATGAACGAGGCCATGAACAGCACCGAAATCAGCGGCACGCCACGGATCAGTTCGACGTAGATGGTGCAGAAAGTGCGAATCGCCGGCAGCTTGGAACGCCGCCCCAGCGCGACCACAAGGGCGATCGGGAAGGCGCCCAACATCGACAGCGTCGCCAGCAACAGGGTCAAGGGCAGGCCGCCCCAGCGGTCCGTCTCCACCTTGGTCAGGCCCAGGACGTTGCCGTACATCAGGGTAAAGAAAACGGAAAGCACCAGCACCCACAGGATCGCCAGCCAGGAACGCCAGAACGCGCGGGTGCAACTCGCCACCAGCAGGCCCAGCATCAGGGAGGCGGCGATGAGCGGGCGCCACTGTTCCTCGTAGGGGTAGCGTCCGAACAGAATGAGGCGGTACTTGGCTGCCACCACGCCCCAGCAGGCGCCAACGCCTTCCACCCTGCAGGCGTCGAAATCGGGCCGCCATGACGCCCGAAACAGCGCCCAACTGAGGAATTGCGGAACCAGATAGAGCAGGGCGCCACCGACGACCAGCGTCATGATGGAGGTCGCAAGGTCGCCAAAGAGGTTACTGCGAATCCAGGCGACGAGGCCTTCGGATTTGATCGGCGCGGGACGCGGCGCGATCGTTTGAAAAGTTTGTGCAGTCATGGTGGTTCTTTCAACGTTCCATGATGGCGGAACGGTTGTTGTACCAGTTCATCAACAGAGAGGTCGAGAGCGATGTCGTGAGATACACCAGCATCACGATGGCGATGCACTCCACGGCGCGCCCGGTTTGATTCAAAGCGGTGTTCGCGATCGACACCACGTCCGGGTAGCCGATGGCCACAGCCAGCGAAGAATTCTTGGTCAGGTTGAGGAACTGATTCGTCATCGGCGGGATGATCACGCGCAGCGCCTGCGGCAGCATCACCAGGCGCATGGTCTGGCGCGGGTCCAGGCCCAAAGCGGCAGCGGCCTCGCCCTGACCGCGAGCCACCGACTGGATGCCGGAGCGCACCACTTCGGCGACAAAGGCGGCGGTGTAAACCGTCAAGCCCAGCAGCACCGAAAGAAACTCGGGGGTGAGAGAGCCGCCATGCTCGATCGCGAACTCGCCTTTCATGGGTGAGTCCAGAGCTGTGGGCGCGCCGCCGGCGAGCCAGCCCAGCAAGGCGCCGGCAATGCAGATCGCCACTGGAACCCAGAACATGCTCTTGAGCTGGCCCGTGGCTTCGAAACGCTTGAAAGCCCATTTGCGATAGACAACTGCCAGGCCGATTCCAGCGATCAAGCCGATCAGCGCCCACAGGTGGCCCGCGGCCCAGATCGGAATCGGAAAGCTCAAGCCCCCCTTGCTCAGATAGACCGGCCCCACCACCCAGGCGTCGGCGGCGGCGGGCAAGACTTCGGTGAACAACAGGTACCACATCAGCAATTGCAGCAGCACCGGGACGTTTCGAAACAGTTCCACATAGGCGTAGCACAGTCCGCGCACCAAAGCGTTGCGCGAGAACCGCCCAACACCCAAAAGGGTGCCCAAAATGGTGGTCAGAATGATGCCGGTGATGGCAACACGCAAGGTGTTGCTCAAGCCCACCAGGAACGCCTGCCAGTAGGGCTGGGCCGAGTCGAAGGGAAACAGGCTTTCGCCGATGTCGAAGCCGGCGGGGCCGGTGAGGAAGTCAAATCCGCTTTGGATACCGCGGATCTGCATGTTGTGCAGGGTATTGCGCGCGAGAAACCAGACCATCGAGGCAATCACCACGATGGCGATCACCTGGTAGATCAAGCCTCTGAAGGCCTGGCTGCGCCAGGACCAGGTTTTCTTCTTGGGAGGGGACTTCGAAGTCATGAACTGAGGCGCTTTGGGAGGCGCGTTTGGTGATACAGGGAGACCCAAAAAAGCTGCTGCCAGTACAAGGGGCTTGTACCGGCAGCAGTTCCTCTATCGTTTCAGGATCGGTCGCGGATCAGCGCACCGGGTAGGCGTACATCAGGCCGCCCTTGTTCCACAGATTGTTCATGCCACGCGGCAGGCCCAGCGGAGACTTGGGACCGACGTTGCGCTCGAAGCTTTCGCCGTAATTGCCGGTGGCCTTGATGGCGCGCGCCAGCCATTCCTTGTCCAGACCCAGCAGCTTGCCCGTGTCTTCGTTGCCGCCGCCCAGCAGGCGCTGCACCACGGGGTCGGTGCTCGACTTCATCTTGTCCACGTTGGCCTGGGTCACGCCATACTCTTCCGCTTCCAGCAGGCCGTACATGACCCACTTGACGATGGCAAACCACTCGTCGTCACCACGACGCACCATCGGGCCCAGGGGTTCCTTGGAGATCAGATCAGCCAGGATGACATGGTCGGCCGGGTTCTTGGCAACCTTGTTGCGGGTGGATGCGAGGCCGGACGCGTCGGTCGTGTAGGCAATGCAGCGACCCGTGAAGTAGGCGTTCTCGGCTGCTTCCAGCTTTTCAAACACGACTGGCTTGATGTTCAGGTTGTTGGCCTTGGAGTAGTCGGTCAGGTTCTTTTCCGTGGTGGTGCCGGACTGCACGCACACCGTTTGACCCTTGAGCTGCTTGGCGCTCTTGATCTTGCTCTTGACCGTGACCATGAAGCCCTGGCCGTCGTAGTAGTTGGGCACGGTGATGTTCAAGCCGAGCGAGGCGTCGCGCGTGAGCGTGAAGGTGGTGTTGCGCGGCAGGATGTCCACTTCGCCGGACTGCAGGGCCGTGAAGCGTTGCTGCGCGTTCAGGGGGACGTATTTGACTTTCTCCGGGTCGCTCAGCACGGCGGCGGCGACGGCGCGGCAGACATCCACATCAAGGCCGGACCACTTGCCGGCGGAGTCCGCTGCGGCAAAGCCGGCCAGGCCGGTGTTCACACCGCAGACAACCTGGCCCCGGGCCTTCACGCCGTCCAGCGTCTTGCCCGCATGCGCCGGCATCGCCAGCAATGCGCCCAGCGCAGCAACGGCTGCTGCGACCAGTTTGGCTTGTTTGAATTTCATTGATTCGCTCCAGTTGAAAAAGTTGAATATCGGCTGACATCGCGGTGACTTATCCGCCACCGCATCGACCGCAGCGCCGACTATAACGGCGCCCGGACTCTGCGGCATCGGGGTTTTCTCGGGCAGACTATGCGAAATCCTCATAAGCATCTAAGACGCTGGCATGGGGAGATCGCTGTCACGCCCATTCACGCAAGCAGCTTGCGTGCCAATATTCTTAATGAGAACGAAAAGTTCAGGCGACGACGGCGTCGGTGGCGTTCGCCGCGGGGTCGGAGCAGGAAGAACCCGCACAACCGTGGATCATCTCGAGCGGCAGCGCCTGGGGCGCGTGCACGATGCCGGTGGCGGGGTCATAGCCGACGCGGCGCAAATGGAGCGCGAGCGCGGCGTCCATGCTTTGTGCGTGCTGCGGGAACCAGAGCGCCAGTTCCCGGGCCATCTGCCGTATCGGCTTGAGATCGCCACTCGCGCCCAAATCCACACCTTCGCGCAGCACCTGCAGCACCACGCGGTGCTGCACGCTGTGGCAGTTGCTCGAAGCGAACTGGGTGTCGCGCATCCAGCGGTCCTCGGTGTCGAAGTGCTGCTGCGTGTGGTCCACCAGGGCGCGCCACTGGTCCAGCAGGCTGGGATCGTCGGCCTCTTCCACGCAGCCCAGCAGATCGACAAATTCGCGGTGCGTGTTGTCCATGAAGGCGAGGTCCATGGCCAGCGCTTCTGACCATTGCAATGTCGGCATGGTGATGACTCCAATCGGTAACATTTGAGCCTAGCCGGGATTCGACGGAAGAAAGTTGATGCATGTCAGGAACTTAGGTGTCAGCCTGCGAGGCGCGGCGCCGGCGATTGCCGTCAGCGCAAAGGGTTGCTGATGTGTATCAAGGTCGTCTCGGCCACGGCGCGCACACTGAGGTCTGGTCGCTGCATACACAAGGAGAGTCCACCATGTTCAAACGTATTCTGGTTCCTGTGGACGGCTCGTCCACTTCCATGCAGGCGGTGGACAAAGCCATCGTCATCGCCAAAGCCTTTGGCGCATCGGTGACCGTCGTCTGTGTGATCGACCCGTATCCGTTCACCGGTGTCGGCGAGGACTTCGGCTACGGCCAGTCCGAGTATCTGTCGGCTGCGATGGCAGAGGCGCACCGCTCCATCCATGACGCGGAGAGCGCGTTCAAGGCCGCGGGCCTTGCCACCGAAGCCCGCATCGTGGAAAACCGCGTCCCCCACGAAGGCATCCTGGACACCGCCACCGACCTGGGTGCCGACATGATCGTGATGGGATCTCATGGTCGCCGCGGACTGCAGCGCTTCCTGCTTGGCAGTGTGGCGCAACGGGTGCTGTCGCATGCGGATGCGCCGGTGCTGGTGGTGCGGGGCTGAGCTTCCCGCATGCGGCGCGGATCGGCCGGGAACGGCAAGGCGCAGGACGCTCAGAGGAACGGGTAGCGGTTCGACCTCTTGTGCACTTTCCAGTCGGTGCAGAGGAATTGTCCGTTGCCCACCAGGCGGTCCCAGGGGCTCCAGCCTTCATACTGCATCTCACCGCTGACGCAGATCAGCGTGGCCTTCATGTTGCTTGTCAGGATAATCAGGTTGTGCACGAAAACGCTGTCGCGCGTGACGATGAAACCCTGGAGTGCCACCAGCAGCAGGGACCACCGGATGACCCTAGCCGCGAATCCCGGACGGGGATTTTCCCGCAGAGCCGGGACGACGGGCGAGCGCTCCCGCACGACCCCTGTGGGCGCTTCGGTCCAAGCCGGTTTGCTTGGACTGATGTCCGCCGCCGCCTGCGTTGGCCGCGAGCGGTCACGTGCATTGAAGTTGCGTCCGTAGGGTTTGCTTTGTTTCATGAAACGCCTGGTGCATGCCGATTGCGCCGATGATTTTCGCGCCGAGTATAGCGACGCCCAAGCAGAATGGGTGGCGGCTTCATTCCGTGATCGATCGGCAAGGATTCGGCCATTACCCACCGACCGCTCAAGTGCGCGCAAAGAAAAAG
Source organism: uncultured beta proteobacterium (assembly GCA_903838565.1). Lineage (GTDB taxonomy): Bacteria > Pseudomonadota > Gammaproteobacteria > Burkholderiales > Burkholderiaceae_C > CAIKVZ01. The sequence goes on from CAILZB010000068.1 coordinate 19,857, forward strand.
ACCCTGGGATTTTTCAATCGCCAGGGTCTCGAGGGCATCGAATGCGTGCGGGCTATGCCGCCAGAACGTGCACTTTATGTTGTCGAATGAGCACCGTGTGGTGCAAGCCGGAAAACATCAACCGCACTGTCCCACATAGCCGCAGGCGGTGCAGAAGTCGCAGCCGTCCTTGTGGATCACGGTCGGGTTGCCGCACTCGGGGCAGACCTTTCCGGCCATGGTGGCGACCGCGGCCTTGCCCTTGGGTGCATCGAGTACGCCCATTTCGCGCAGCGGGAAACCTTCTTCGTCCAGCACGCCCAGCATGGCGTAGCGGTGGATGATGAGGCGGGCCAGATAGGCCACGGTGGAGGGCCAGGTCTGCTGGCGGCGCTCGTTGTGCGGCAGTCCCGGCACGAAGGCCATGAAGTGGCCCAGGGGTTCGGCGTAGTTCAACAGCTTGCGCAGCTTCATGCCGATCCAGGCCGGATCGATGACGCGCATGTCCAGCGACAGGATGCGCGCCAGGCCGTCGAGTGCCCGCGGATAGTTGCCGGAGAATCCCACCGCGCAGGGGCGCGTGACGATGCTGCCGTCGGGACCGGGCAGGGTCACTTCCTTGAGCGTCAAGGTGAAGGCTTCGCCCGTGGCGGGGTTGTCCACGTCGACCGACCAGGCCAGCGTGCCCGACGGTCCGGTATGCGGTTCGCCGCGGCTGAACATGGCGTCGATCACCGGCGTGGGAACGGCCTTGCCTTGGCCCGGCAGCGCCTTGAGCTGCTCACAGCGCCAGCGAATCACCGCTGCCGTGGCGGCCACGACGCCGGGGAACAGGCGGCGCTCGCCGTGCGGCGGGAACGGCATCTCGAAGGAGTGTTCTTCGGCCACCGTGGCCAACACGTCCAGCTTGAGCTGCAGCCAGGCCGGATCATTGGCACGCAAGTCCATGGACAGGGTCTTGGACAGTGCGCCCAGGCCGCGCGGTTGGTCCGTGCCGTTGACCCAGACTTCGAAGGGCTGCGGGCTGCCGCCTTCTTCGCGCGCCAGTTCGCCCACAAACAACGCAAAGTCGCCAAAGGGGTGGTGCACCATGAAGGTCCAGGCCGGGTTGCCCGAAGGCAGCTCGGGGCGGCTGGGCCAGCGCAGTGAAGACAGCACGGGCGCGGGCAACTGCTCCAGCGCCATGCGTCGATTCGCGCCGTCGATCTGCAGCGGCGCTGCGGCAGCAGTCGCAGCGGGCGTGACGCTCAACACCGAGCCCAAAATGGAATTGGGCCGGTAGGTGGCCAGTCCCTTGAGGCCATCGAGCCAGGCCTGCATGTAAAGGTTCTGGAAGTCCTCGTAGGGGTAGTCCACCGGAACGTTCACGGTCTTGGAAATGGCGGTGTCGATGAAGGGGGCGACCACGGCCACCATGGCTGCGTGGGCTTGCGCGCTCATCTCCAGCGCCGAGACAAAGGCATCGGTCAGAGGCGCGTCCGGGCCTTTCAGGTGGCGGTAAAGGCGCCAGGCGTGGTCTTCCACGGCGTATTCCTTGAAGCTGCCGTCGGGCATGCGCTTCTTGCGGCTGTAGCTCCAGCTGAAAGCCGGTTCGATGCCGTTGCTGGCGTTGTCGGCAAAGGCCAGGCTGATGGTGCCGGTGGGCGCAATCGACAGCAGGTGCGAATTGCGCAGTCCGTGGGCCCGGATCTTGTCCTTCAGGCCTTGCGGCAGGCGCGAGGCGAAGTTGCTGCCGCTCAGGTACAGGTCGGCGTTGAACAGCGGAAACGCGCCGCGCTCCTTCGCCAGTTCGAGCGAGGCCTCATAGGCGGCGTCGCGCATGACTTCGGAGATGCGTTGTGCGGCTGTGCGCGCCTCGGCCGTGTCGTAGCGCAGGTTCAGCATCACCAGCGCGTCGCCCAGGCCGGTGAAACCCAAGCCCACGCGGCGCTTGCTGCGCGCTTCTTCCTGTTGCTGGGGCAATGGCCACACCGTCACGTCCAGCACGTTGTCCAGCATGCGCGTGGCCACCTTGGCCACCTTGATGAAGCCGGCCTCGTCAAAGCGCGCGTCCACGGCAAAGGGATTCTGCACAAAGCGCGTCAGGTTGATGGAGCCCAGGCAGCAGCAGCCATAGGGCGGCAGAGGCTGCTCGGCGCAGGGGTTGGTGCTGGCGATGGTTTCGCAGTACGAGAGGTTGTTGTCCTTGTTGATGTGGTCCAGAAACAGCACGCCGGGTTCGGCGTGGCTGTAGGTGGAGCGCATCACCTGGTCCCACAGGTCGCGTGCGCGCAGCTTGCGATAGACCCAGATGCCGCTGTCGTCGCTGCGCTGGTACGCGCCCGCATTCATCTGCGCAGTTCCGGGTTCGGCGCGGTGCGTCAGCTCCACTTCGGTATCGGCCTGCACGGCCTGCATGAAGGCGTCGGTCACGCCGACCGAAATGTTGAAATTCTTCAGGTCGCCTGAATCCTTGGCGTGGATGAATTCCTCGATGTCCGGGTGGTCGCAGCGCAGCACGCCCATCTGCGCGCCACGGCGCGCTCCGGCGGACTCCACGGTCTCGCAAGAGCGGTCAAACACCCGCATATAGCTCACCGGACCCGAGGCGCTGCTTTGCGTGCTGCCCACCCAGGCGCCGCGCGGGCGGATGCGCGAGAAATCGTAGCCCACACCACCACCGCGGCGCATGGTTTCTGCGGCCTCGGTGAGCGCGGTGTAGATGCCGGGGTAGCCGTCTTCAATCTGCGCAATCGAGTCGCCCACGGGCTGCACGAAGCAGTTGATGAGCGTGGCCGACAGCGCCGTGCCGGCGGCGGACTGGATGCGTCCCGCGGGAACAAAACCATCTGCCAATGCTTCGGCAAAGCGCTGCTCCCAAAGAGCGCGCTGCTCGGGCAGTTCGGCCTGCGCCAAGGCACGGGCCACGCGTTGGTTCACCTGTTCGATCGTGGTTTCGTCGCCCTTGCTGTATTTTTCGATCAGCACTTCGGCGCTGATGGGCTGAGCTGAGAGCGTGGAGGCGGTGGTGGATTGTTCTGGAAGGGTTTTTTGCACGTGAATCTCCGGAGAATCCAGCAATGTTAGAGCGATTGGGGCCTGCCGAGCAGCACAAAATAAAAAAATAAATATTCTTTGTCGTGCGTCAGGAAATTGTGGGTTCGTGTTTCCAAATTGACCACGAATTTGCGGCTTTTTCGCCTCGCTCTAGGGTTAACCCGGCTTGTCTGGCGGCCGCGCCCGGCCCTGACATTCCGCGCTCGCGCCCTGCGCCGTCGGCGGCGCGGCGCGGCCGTTCCTGGGGTTACGGGTGCCGGGAGCGGGCATTCCAGCTCTGGCTGACGCGGGCGCCAAAGCTATTTTTCGCGTCCTTATGCCAGATTAAGGACGCCAATGCGCGCTCTGCCGAGAATTCGCCTGCTCGTGCTGAACCGTTGCAAAACGTCGGCGAGCGCGTCTGGTACTCAAACCAGGAACCGATTGGCTTGCAATGTATACGGAGTGAAAATCATGAAGACTCTACGTTTGGCGAGTGTCGCAGCGCTGCTGCTGGCAACGCTGGGCCTTGGCGCTCACGCGCAAGAAAAACCCTTGGCGCCCACCGAAAAGGCTTATCAAGTGGGCGATTCCTCGCCTGCTGGCAAAGAGCCCATGGTGCACAGCCTGAACCCCAAGGCGCCGCCGATGACGGTGGCCGAATTTGCCGCAGGACAAAAGATCTACTTCGAACGCTGCGCCGGTTGTCACGGCGTGCTGCGCAAGGGAGCCACCGGCAAACCGCTGACCACCGACAAGACGATCCCCAACGGGACCGAATACCTCAAGGTCTTCATCAAATACGGTTCGCCTGGCGGCATGCCCAACTGGGGTACCTCGGGCGAACTGAGCGACGAGCAGGTGGATCTGATGGCGCGCTATGTGCAGCATGAGCCGCCGACACCGCCTGAATGGGGCATGAAGGAAATGATGGCCTCGCTCAAGGTCACGGTGGAACCCAGCAAGCGCCCCACCAAGAAGATGAATGACCTGGACCTGGGCAACCTGTTCTCGGTCACGCTGCGCGACGCGGGCGAAATTGCGCTGATCGACGGCAAGACCAAGAAGATCGTCAAGATCATCAAGACCGGCTACGCCGTGCACATTTCGCGCATGTCGTCGTCGGGCCGCTACCTGTACGTGATCGGCCGCGACGCCCGCATCAACCTCATCGACCTTTGGATGGCAGATCCAGTCAGCGTGTCCGAGATCAAGGTCGGTCTGGAAGCGCGCTCGGTGGAAACCTCCAAGTTCAAGGGCTTCGAGGACAAGCTGGCGATTGCCGGAAGCTACTGGCCGCCGCAGTTCGTGATCATGCAGGGCGACACACTCAAGCCGATCCGCATTGAATCAACCCGGGGCGTGACCGTGGGCACCCAGGAATACCATCCTGAGCCACGTGTGGCAGCCATTGTGGCGTCGCACTACAACCCGGAGTTCATTGTCAACGCCAAGGAAACCGGCAAGATCCTGATCGTCAGCTACAAGGATTTGAAGAACCTCAAGGTCACGACCATCGACGCGGCGCAGTTCCTGCACGACGGCGGCATGGACTCGACGGGACGCTACTTCATGACGGCGGCCAATGCGTCGAACAAGATCGCGGTGGTCGACACCAAGGACGACAAGCTCACTGCGCTGATCGACGTGGGCAAGGTTCCGCACCCCGGGCGCGGCGCGAACTTCGTGCATCCCAAGTTCGGTCCGGTCTGGGCCACCAGCGACTTGGGCGACGAGGGCATCTCCCTGATCGGCACGGATCCGATCAAGCACAAGGATCAGGCCTGGAAAGTGGTGGAAACGCTCAAGGGACAGGGTGGCGGTTCGCTGTTCATCAAGACCCATCCCAAGTCCACCAATCTGTGGGTCGATACGCCGCTTAATCCGGATTCCAAGGTGTCGCAGTCGATCGCCGTGTTTGACATCAAGCACCTGGACCAGGGCTTTGAGGTTCTGCCCATCGGTGACTGGTCGGGCATCAAGGACGACGGCGCGCGGCGCATCGTTCAGCCGGAATACAACATGGCCGGCGACGAGGTCTGGTTCTCGGTGTGGAGCGCAAAGGACAAGGCTTCAGCGCTGGTGATCGTGGACGACAAGACGCGCAAGCTCAAGGCCGTGATCACGGACCCGCGCCTGATCACACCGACAGGCAAGTTCAACGTGAACAACACGCAACACGACGTCTATTAATCAACCACCGTGGGGGCTTTTTGCCCCCACTCATTCAAGGAAATAGTGACATGAAGACATTCAACATTCTGCTGGTCGCCAGCGCCGCCCTGCTGGCCGCTGGCGCACAAGCCGCCACCGGCGAAGAAATCATGACCAAGTCCGGTTGCATGGCCTGCCACAA
>CAILZB010000069.1 GCA_903838565.1 uncultured beta proteobacterium
CCTGATTTTCCCCAACATTTCCATGGTGATCACCTTTTATGCTCCTGCCCAAAATTTAGGCAGAGCCAGTAAAACACCTGGGTCAATTTTGAGTCGGCAGAACCTCTAAAAGTGGGTCAGTTTTCGGTCGGCGCCAACAGAGGGTGCAGCCGCACGCGCACAAAAGCTTGTCGAAATCGGCACCGCCGAGCAAATTGACGTTCCCTGCCACATCGATGGGTCCGTCGAACTGACAGACACGGAATGGGCGATGGTCGGACCCATCCTTTTGAAGGGGGAGCGTGCGAAGGGCCAACAGTTGAGTCAGCGCCACATATTCGAGGGCATCCTGTCGAAGTTCGCTTCGGGCGTTGGCTGGCGCGACCAGCAATATCGGGCTGGAAACTGGAACAACGCCCGATTCGCTCACCGGACATGGCTGGCACGCGGGACGTTCAACCCTGCGTTGAAGACATTGCAGGAGCTGCGGGCGCCGTAGGCCCGTAACGGCCCAGATTTTCGCCAAAACCTCAAGGGGGCGCGCCGATTTCGGTGCGCCCCCTTTTTTTGCTGAAAATTCGTCAGAGTCGGAAAAAATGAAAAGGGCATTTTTTCTTTTCTCAGAGGAGAAATCCGCTCCAGCGCAGAACTTTAATGTCTGCCCCAAAATCTGAACGCAAGAACTGGCGCAACTCTTTAATGTCCGTCGCTTTTTGCCTAAAACACGAAATCCCTTATAAATCAACAACTTACCAGAGCAGAACTTTAATGTCTGTCACCAGATCGATGGCATTTTGATCGCCCACGACCAGCGCCGCGATCAGCCCGGCCTGCTGGCGGTCAGGAACACGCTCGAAGATCGCGTCGCGCACGCTCTGGCGCAGCGTCTCCACCGGATGGAGCCAGGTCTTCCCCAAGCGCTGCGCCGCCACATCGCGACTTCCTGCGCGGACATAGGCCGTGGCCTGCACGCCCTGCTCCCAAAGCCACAGCTCGTAGTCAAAACCGTGCGGGTTGCTGTTGCCATGCGGGGCCTTGAGGCGCAGCGTCATCTGCCAGCGTTCGCCGGCCCGAAGGTCGGCGGGCTGGCGTTGCAGGTCGGCCAACAGGTTGCCAGCGTCAAAGCCACCACCCACGCCCGCATACCAAGCCAGCTGCAGTTTGGCTGGCAGGTTCACGCTGCGGCCTTCGAGTTGTGCCGACTCGACTTCCAGCATGAAGCGCACGCCGGTCTCGTTGCGCTGAGGCATGGCGCCAATCACGCCGGTGACGTTCAGGTCGCAACCTTCAAGTGCGGGGTCCAGGCCCTGCGCCAAAAATGCGCTGGCACGCCAGCCCACGCAGCCCATTCCCAGCGCCATCGCTGCGATGCCAAGCCCCCATGGCGCGGCAGCGCGCCAGACCGCGCCCCGTGGCAGGCGCGCCGTGCCACAGATCCAAGCAAGCACGAGGGCGGCCAGCGCCAGGCCGGCATAGACCGGCCAAGCCCACAACAGCGCCTGTTGCAACTGCAAGGCGCAGCCCATCACGAACCCGGCGAGAATGGGCCACAACTTCGACAGTGGGTCAATTCCCGCAGGATGGGTGCTAGGCATGGCGCCATGCTACGCGCAGTGGCCAGGCAAACTTCGTAAAATTCAAAAACGCCCCTACACTCCAACGCCATGTCGCCAATATCCGAATCCGTTCCCGCTTCCGAGGCTGTTGAAGACAACACACAGTCGTTGTCCATTGCACGCCAGGCGATCGTGGACCAGGACCGCACCGTTTACGGCTATGAGCTTTTCGACCGCGCCCATGCCGCCGGAAGCCATACCGCTGCCAGCGACGCAGCGCTCTTGTTCAACGTGCTGTCGATGGTCGACACCGAGGCCCTGATGGGCAAGAAAACCGTGTTCGTGAATTGCACCCACGACAGCCTGGAGGACGGGCATCTGGAATTGGTGCAGGCCGACCGCGTCGTGCTGGAGGTGCCACCGGTGCCAGGCAATGAGAAAGAAGCGATCGAGGCGCAGATTGCGGTACTGACCAAATTGCGGCAACGGGGTTTTCGCCTGGCGTTCACCCATACCGTGCTGGCTCGGGCCTACGAAAGCTGGTTGCCGCATGCCAACTTCATCAAGATGGACATGACGCAGATCCGCCCCGAACTGCTGGAGCCGCTGGTACGGGTTTCGCGCCAGCGCAGCACGGCCCAGCTCATCGCCGAAAAGGTCGAGAGCGCAGAGCAGTACGAGCGCATGCGGTCGCTGGGCGTGAAGCTGTTCCAGGGCCACTGGTTTGCCAAGCCGGTGCTGATCAAGACGCATGCGGTGAGGCCTTCTCAGGCCACCATCCTGCAACTCATCAATCTGGTGCGAAAGCAGGCCGAGGTCTCGGAAATCGAAGACCTGCTCAAGCGCGACCCCACGCTCTCTTTCACGATGCTGCGCTACATCAACTCCTCGGGCTTCGGGCTGAGCTGCGAAGTCACTTCGTTTCGCCACGCCGTGATGATTCTGGGGATGAAGAAGCTGTTCCGCTGGGGCGCACTGCTGATGACCACGTCACGTGCCGGCGAAGTGGCCGCCGCCGTGGGAACGACTGCGGTGGTACGCGGCCGGCTGATGGAATTGCTCAGCGCCGAATTGCTGCCGCCCGAGGAATGCGACAACGCCTTCGTCGTGGGCGTTTTTTCGCTGTTGGACACGATGCTGGGAATCCCGCTGGAAGAAGCGCTGTCGTCGATCGCCCTGCCCGAGTCGATTCTGGACGCGCTGCTGCGTCGCAGCGGCGTCTTTGCGCCCTTCCTGACGCTGACCGAGGCCTGCGAAAGCGGCAACGAAGACGACTTCCGCCGCGCCGCCAACGAGTTGCAGCTGTCCAACCAGCAGGTGAACTGGGCGCACCTGCAGGCGCTGAACTGGGCCGAAACACTCGTTGACTGACTTTCATGCTTCGCCCGCGAAACGCTCCGAGTCATGAAATTTGGTTCTTTCACGTTATGAGGCACTGACACGACTCCCATGGAACCCACACCACCGACAGAATCTGACATCACGCCCGGCCTGGCGCAGCATGAAACCGCTGAAGACGCGGCGATCGTGGCACGCCAGCCGATATTGGACGAGCACCGTGCCATCGTCGGCTACGAGTTGTTTAACCGTTCGCCTCAGGCGCTGCAGCACGACCTGTACAGCGACGCGAACCTGCTGTTCAATGTGCTCTCCTTGGCCGACGCACAAACCGTCGGCAGCGAGAAGACGCTGTTCATCAATTGCACCCATGACAGCCTGGTGGGACGTCATCTGGACCTGATTCACCCTGACCACGTGGTGCTGGAGTTGCCCCCGATCGAAGGCCACCAGTCCAGCGAAATCGAAGCCCGCGCCCAGGTCATGGGCGACCTGCACCGGCGCGGCTTTCGCTTTGCCTTCGGGCACACCGTGCTGTCGCGCAACTACGCCAGCTGGCGACCGTTTTCGTCTTACGTCAAACTTGATCTGGAGCAGATCGGCCCCGAACTGATCGAGCCGCTGGTGCGCTATGCCCGCCAGCACACATCGACCCAGCTGATCGCGACCAAGGTCGAAACCCATGAGCAATTCCAGACCATGTCGGGCCACGGCATCAGGCTGTTCCAGGGTTACTGGTTTGCCAAACCAGTGCTGCTCAAGTCGCAAACGGTGCGACCGGCGCAGGCAGTCATCATTCAGTTGATCGACCGCGTCCGCTCGGATGCCGATGTCACAGAAATCGAGGAGCTCCTGAAGAAGGACCCGACCCTGTCCTTCACGCTGCTCAAGTACATCAACTCCTCCGGCTTTGGGTTGAACTGCGCCATCACCTCGTTTCGCCATGCCGTGATGATGCTGGGCATGCAAAAACTGTTCCGCTGGGCCGCCCTGCTGCTGACCGCCACCCGCCCCGGCGGCGCTCCCGCCGCCGTGGGTGGAACCGCAGTCGTGCGCGGTCGCCTGATGGAATTGCTGGCGATGGAGGCCGGAACGCTTTCACAGGAAGAATGTGACAGCGCGTTTGTCGTGGGCGTGTTCTCGCTGCTGGATGCGATGCTGGGAATTTCCATGGAAGATGCGATGCGCGCGATCTCGCTGCCCGGCGCCGTGGTCGATGTCCTGTTGCACCGCAAGGGCGTGTACGCACCGCTGCTGGACCTGACCATCGCCTGCGAAAGCGGCAATGAAGAAGTTTTCGCGCGCGTCGCCACGGCGCTGCATCTGTCCAACCGGCAGGTCAACTGGTCGCATCTTCAGGCGCTGGCCTGGGCCGAAACACTGACGGAATAGTTGCGGGTCTGTCCCGCAAAAGCTCAGGAGGGGAATATTCCGGTCGAGAGGTAGCGGTCGCCGCGGTCGCACACGACAAAGACAATGGTGGCGTTCTCCACGCGGCGCGAGATTTCAAGCGCCACCCACAGAGCACCCGCGGCTGATACGCCCGCAAAAATGCCCTCCTCCCGCGCCAGCCTGCGGCACATGTCTTCCGCATCCTCCTGGCTCACGGACACCAGTTCGTCGACGTGCGTTGCGTCGTAGATCTTGGGCAAATACGCCTGCGGCCATTTGCGGATTCCGGGAATGCGCGAGCCTTCGGCCGGTTGTGCACCGATGACCTGAATCGCCGGATTCTTTTCCTTGAGAAAGCGCGATACGCCGGTGATGGTTCCGGTCGTTCCCATGGCGCTGACAAAGTGCGTGACGCGCCCCTGCGTGTCTTTCCAGATCTCAGGTCCCGTGGTTTCATAGTGACTGCGCGGGTTGTCGGCATTCGCAAACTGGTCCAGCACATGGCCCTTGCCTGCCTTTTGCATCTGGTCGGCCAGATCACGCGAATATTCCATGCCACCGCTCTTGGGCGTGAGGATGAGCTCGGCGCCAAACGCCTTCATGGTCTGCGCACGCTCAATCGACAGGTCTTCGGGCATGACCAGCAGCATGCGGTAACCCTTGATGGCCGCGGCCATGGCCAGCGCGATGCCGGTATTGCCGGACGTGGCCTCGATCAAGGTGTCGCCGGGTTTGATATCGCCACGTTCCTCGGCGCGTTTGATCATCGACAGCGCCGGGCGGTCCTTGACCGAGCCGGCCGGATTGTTGCCTTCGAGCTTGCCCAGGATCACGTTCCCGCGCTCGCGGTTGTCAGCGGCAGCGATGCGCTGCAAGGCCACCAGGGGCGTGCCGCCAACCAGGTCTTCAAGAGTTGAATATTTCATAGTCCGTTACTGTGCCATAGTTCACGCTTGTGGTTCCGGCGCGCTCTGGCACGGCCGGATAATGGTGCGCCCTCAAGCCTTAACGTGAAGGAACGATCTTTCGTGACTCGGTGCGCTTCGCGGCCGAAGCATGAAAGTCATGCACCATGCATCTCCCGCGCGCGCTTGCCCGCATCTACATGCCCGAGCAGATCGTCACGTCGAGTGTCAGGCTGGTCACGCTGCCGGCCGTCTTCATGCAGGCCACGCGCAGCGAAAGTTTCGGCAGTGAAGTAGCGCCAGCAAGCCCCCCCGGATTGGCGCTCCATCCCTGATGGATCACTGTGCGATAATTCCCACCTTCTGCGCCCTGCCCGGGTGGTGAAATTGGTAGACGCAGGGGACTCAAAATCCCCCGCCGCAAGGCGTGCCGGTTCGATTCCGGCCCCGGGCACCACATCGAAAGCCGTCAAGGTCCAAAGCCTCGCGGCTTTTTCTTTTTCCTCTCTTGAAAAACGGCTTTCGTCTTGCATGTGCGTCCTGGAAACGTTCGCCAGAATTCAGCAGGCTTGGGGCAGCGCCCCTTCTATGCTATCGATTTGCCAACCTTTATCGATTTCAGATTCATTTGTTGCGCAACGTTACAGACGGCACTGTCGCGAATGGCTTTTGATCTGGCACAGTGACGATGCTCGGACCGACCATCGGACTCGGCAGTACTCCTTATCGATATTCCAACGCCATTGGCATTCTTCCGCGGGAAACTCCTGTGGGCCGCTGCGCAACGGCAGCTGCACTTGGTTAAGTTATCGTTTTGATTGAAATTTATAGTAATGGCAATATAAATAATCAGGGAGATTTCGATGCCGACGACATTTCACTACGCAACCGCCTTTTCCAGAAACCTGGGTTGGGTGACACAAGCAGAGCAGGACAAGTTGCGCAGCAGTCGTGTCGCCATCGCCGGCATGGGGGGCGTGGGCGGTGTGCATCTACTCACGCTGGCGCGTCTCGGTATTGGCCACTTCACGATCGCCGACCCCGATACTTTCGACGTCGTGAATTTCAATCGGCAAGCCGGCGCATTCATGTCGACGGTTGATCTGGCCAAGGCGCCGACCATGGCCAACATGGCACGCGACGTCAACCCGCAGGCCGATATCCGCGTGTTCGACATCGGGATCGACGAATCCAACGTGGATGAGTTCCTGCGCGGCGCCGATCTGTATGTCGACGCCATCGACGGTTTTGCCGTCGCGGCCCGGCGGACCGTGTTTGCCGCCTGCGCCCGACTGGGCATTCCGGCCCTCACGGTAGGACCGCTGGGCATGGGCGCGGCGCTGGTCAACTTTCTGCCGGGAAAAATGACTTTCGAGGAATATTTCCGCCTCGAAGGCTACAGCGAAACCGAGCAGATCATCCGCTTCGTCCTGGGCCTCGCACCGGCCGGCCTGCACCGCGCTTATCTGGTGGAACCCGAGCGCATGGACCTGGCCCAGCGGCGCGCACCCTCGACGGTCATGGGCTGCCAATTGTGCGCCGGTGTCATGGGGACGGAGGCGCTGAAGATTCTGCTCGGCCGCGGCAAGGTCTGGGCGGCACCGCACGCCATTCAGTTCGACGCCTTTCGCAACCAATTGCGGAATTCCCTCGCTGCTGTCGCTGGGCTGCCTGATCGAGACCGCGGCGCAGGCGGCGACATTGCAGGCGTGCCGGGTCGATGTCAGCTGGCTGCCTGATCCTGCGCCCCATCGCTACCTGTTCGACTTGCACTTTGTGCGCGATGCAGCCATCAAACCCACTGCACTGGCGCAGTGCGTCACCCAGCGCAGCGTGCAGCGCGGACCGCTGTCGCCGCGCGCGCTGAGCCTCGAAGAGAAGCAGGCGCTCGAAGCGGCAGCCGGCGAGTTTCAGGTCCTTTGGCTGGAAGACGACAAGCGCACTCCGGCTGCACACCTGAACTACGATTTTGCCGGTCCGCGCCTGACCATGCCGGAGGCCTACGCGTCCCTGGCGGCGGCGCTGGACCCCGACGCGCGCGCCCGCGTCAGCTTGGACCGCATGCCGGCTGCGACGTTGCCGCTGGATGCGCTTACCCGACACCTCATTGTCTGGGCGCTGAAGCGCTGGGAGCGCGTGCACCTGATGAACACGCTCTTCGGCACCGCACTGACGCGCCTGCAACTGGACCTGATCCCGGGATTGCGCTGCGCCGCCCAAATGGCGCTGATGGCCGCACATTTGCCGCTGTCGCGCGACGATCATGTCGCCGCCGGCCGCGCCTTCCAGCGCGTGTGGCTGACCGCGGAGCACCTGGGTCTGCGCCTGCAGCCGGAATACACGCGGGTGGCTTTTTCCCGTCATGTCTGGGAAGGCGTGGAAATCACCCGTGTGAAAGCCATCCAGGCGCGGGTCGAAAAACTGGCGGGCGCCTTCGCCGCACTGCTGGCACCGGTTCCGGTGCAGCGCTGCGTCATGCTGATGCGCATGGGCGCAGGGAAGTCGGCCCCGGCGCGCGCGCTGCGTCTGTCTTTGACCGACCTGACGCTGCCCTGCGCAGATCGTCCGGCTAAACCGAGTTCCTGACCCGTGAGCAAGAAATCCGATCTTGAACACCCTGCCGACGCCTTCTCGCAAACCCTTTTGACGGTGCAAGGTGCGGGCATGCGGGAGCTGCGCGACCCCGTCGCCCGCGCATCAGCGGTCAGTGCGAGCGACCAGTTCTCGCAGTTCAAGATCCGGCTTGCCACCAGCGACGGCCAGAAGCGACTGGCTCGAATGCTGGTGCAAAGAATGTACGCCACCCGTGGTTATGACAGCGACGCCGATGGCCCTGCGCAAGAAACCGGCGAGACCACCGGCACCAAGGAAGTGGATGCACCCACCCAACTGACCCTGGTCGTATCGGACAGGCAGGAACGTCCCCAAGGCACGATGAGCATGGTCTTCGACGTGGGCCATGGACTGCCTGCGGACGAGGTTTTCAAGGACCTGCTCGACCCCTTGCGCCTCGAAGGACGTCGGCTGATCGAAATTGGCCGCCTGGCGATCGATCGCTCCGAGGGCAGCAAGCGCCTGTTCGCCGGGATGATTCACGTCTTCCTGATCTACTCGACGGTGATCCATCGCTACACCGACTGGATCATCGAGGTCAATCCGCGCCATGTCGGCTACTACCAGAAGATGATCGGGATGGATGTCTTGAGCGAAGTCAGAAACTGTCCCCGGGTGGATGCGCCGGCTGTGCTGCTGCGCATCAAACTGGCAGACATGCTGGCGCGTTCCGAGGCCGTGGGCGGACAGGGTCGCAACGACAAGACCGAAAGAAGCCTGTACCCGTATTTCCTCTCCAAGGAAGACGCGCGGGGTCTTGCGCACCGACTTCTGACCGACTATCTGTTTTGATGAAGCTGCGGCCGATTCCCGGTTGAAATTCAAGGAGCTGCTATTCCCAGACTATCGATGTTGCCGACGCTTGTCCGGGAATCCTGGGTCGAACGCTCTTTCCCCAGAGAGCCCGAGCCTGAACTTGTGATGGACGACCCGGAGCAGGTCGAGGCGTATGTCCGTGCGGGTAGGATCGACAGCGACATGGCGGCTGCCTACTTGTTCCACAGCGCACGCGTCACGCAGCTGATCCAGGGATGCGAATTCGTGGTGGATCTGGCTTGCGGTCCGGCGACCCAACTCGCCCAGATCGCCGCGCTGAACCCGACGATCGAATTTCTCGGCATTGACCTGTCCCGCAGCATGCTGGACAGTGCACAAGCGCATGTCACCGAACTGGGCTTGACCAACGTGCGGTTTGAGAAAACCGACATCACGCATCTTGCGGATATCCGCGATGCTTCGGCCGACGCGGTGATCTCCACCATGGCCTTGCATCACTTGCCGACTCTGGGTTTGCTTGAAGGCTGTTTTCGGGAAATCCGGCGCATTCTGAAACCCGGAGGAAAGCTGTATCTGGCAGATTTCGGGCGCCTCAAGTCGCTGAATTCCGTGCTGTTTTTCGCCTACATGAACCGTCGGCATCAACCTCATCTGTTCTCCCTGGATTACGAGCGGTCATTGAGGGCGGCGTTCCTTCCCGCGGACTTCGTGAAGCTGACACGGGACCTCTTTGGAGCCGGGTATCAGGTCCTGAGCACGGCCCTGGTGCCGATTCTTGTGCTCATCAAAAGCCGCCAGGAGCAAGCGATTTGCGGCACTGCGGCCGAGCGCCTGAAGGCCATGCGCCAGGCGCTGCCGCGCAGATACCGCCGCGAGCTGGACGACATGCGTCTGCTGTTTTGGCTGGGCGGTCTCAGAGGCGATCCATTCCCTTGATCGCCCCGGTCAGCACGGCAGCCACCGCCCTGGCGTCCTGCACAATACAGGCATGACACGCAACCACTTTCTTCTCGCCCTGCTGGCGCTGGCGTCCACGCTGGCCCTGGCCCAACCTGCCCCTCCCGGAAAAACCATCCGCATCGTCGTCCCCTATGGCGCCGGTGGTCCTATCGACGTCACGGCCCGCATGCTGGCCGAGCGCGTGAAGGACACGCTGGGAACGGTCATCATCGAGAACAAGCCCGGCGGCGGCGGCAACATCGGCGTGGACCTGGTGGCCAAGTCCGTGCCCGACGGCAGCACCATCGGCATCGCCGCCGTGGCCACGCACGCCATCAACCCCTGGCTCTACGCCAGGATGCCATTCAATGCCGCCACCGACTTCGCGCCCGTCACGCAGATGCTGCGCGTGCCCAATGTGCTGGTGATGAACGCCGACACGGCGCGCCGCCTCAAGATCAACACCCTGGCCGATCTGATCGCCTACGCCCGCGCCAATCCCGCCAAGCTCAACTACGGCAGCGGAGGCAACGGCAGCGCAGGGCACCTCGCGGGCGAAATGTTCAAGGCGAAAGCCGGGGTTTTTGCCGTGCATATCCCCTACAACGGCGGCAATCCGGCGCAGCTCGCGCTGCTGGGCGCCCAGGTGGATTTCAACTTCGACAACCTGGCCACAGCCTCTGCCAACATCAAGTCCGGCAAACTCATGGCCTTGGCGGTCACGACGGCCCAGCGCAGCGCCCTGCTGCCCGACGTGCCCGCCGTGGCGGAGACGCTCAAGGGCTTTGAAGTCGACACCTGGTGGGGCCTGGTCGTGCCTGCAGCCACACCCAAGGCGATCGTGCAAAAGCTCAACCAGGCCTTTGTGGCGGCGCTGAACGCACCCGAGACTCGAGTGCGCTTTGCCACGCTCATGGCCGAACCCGTGCCGACCACGCCCGAGCAGTTTGGCGCGTTCATGAAAAGCGAATTGGCGAAGTATGAAAAAGTCGTGAAGGCCTCCGGCGCACGCGTTGACTGAAAGAACTCCATGTCCGAACCCACTCCCACCACCTCCGGGTCCATTGCCACATCCACCGCACGCATGGGCGCAGAGGAGTTTTCCGAACTCGCCGACCTGCTGGACGGCTTGCGCGAGCGCTTTGACGAAACCCCTCAATGGGAGTTCTGTGAAGGCTTCATGGCGGCGCTGATCTGCTGCCGTCGCGCGATCGATCCCGGCGAATATTTTGCCGTGCTGCTGGACGCTGCGGACGACGGCGCAAGCCCGTTTTCCGACCCGGCGCAGGCGCAGCGATTCAGCGAGCTGTGGCAGCGGCGCTGGAGCGAAGTGCTGGCTGACCTGGAGGCCGAAGTCCAGTCCCTGAACGACGACAGTTGCTACCACCCCGAGGTGATGGACCTGCGCGGCCTGATCGCGCAGTTGTCTGAAGAGGAACGCGCCGCGCTGGGCAACGAGCCCGTGCCCTCGTTTGCGCAGATCTGGGCCATCGGTTTCATGTACGCGGTGGAGAACTGGCCCGACGAGTGGGCGCTGCCACGCGACAAGGAGGCCGCCGCGCTGATCGACGAGGCACTGCAGGCGCTCTTGGACCTGACCGAGGACGACACCGACCCGGCCGCGATTTCCATGATGGGCGAAGACGCCCCACCGAGCGTGAGCAAGTCCCGCGTGGACGCCTTCGGCAAGGGAATCTGGGCCGTGTATGACCTGCACGACGTGTGGGCCAGCATCGGAGCGCGCGTCGAGCAGATCCGCAAGGCGCCCGAGCCGGGCCGCAACGACCCCTGCCCTTGCGGCAGCGGGAAGAAATACAAGAAATGCCATGGAAAATAGTTCCCGGATGTTCTGGCAGAGGGAATCC
>CAILZB010000070.1 GCA_903838565.1 uncultured beta proteobacterium
ATGGCGCCGCCAATTTGGGTGACCGACTCGCTCTGTTCGGCGCTGGCCGCAGCGATCTCCTGCACCAGCTCCGAAGTCTTCTGGATGCTGGGCACGATCTCGTCGAGCAGCTTGCCCGCGCGCTCTGCGGTCGTGACCGAGTTGCTCGCCAGGTCGCCGATCTCCTTGGCCGCTTCCTGGCTGCGCTCGGCCAGTTTCCTCACTTCGGCCGCCACCACCGCAAAGCCCTTGCCGTGCTCACCGGCGCGCGCCGCTTCGAT
The DNA here is from genome assembly GCA_903838565.1 of uncultured beta proteobacterium. Taxonomy (GTDB): domain Bacteria; phylum Pseudomonadota; class Gammaproteobacteria; order Burkholderiales; family Burkholderiaceae_C; genus CAIKVZ01. Next base: position 261 of record CAILZB010000070.1, read on the forward strand.
CGCGGCGTTCAGCGCCAGCAGATTCGTCTGGTACGCGATGTCGTTCACGATGCCGATCTTGGAGGCGATCTGCTTCATGGCGGTGACGGTCTGGCTCACGGCGCCGCCGCCGTCCACGGCCTCTTTCGAAGTCTTGGTTGCCATGCCGTCGGTGACGCGTGCGTTGTCGCTGTTCTGGCTGATCGAGGCCGACATCACGTCGATGGATGCCGTGGTTTCTTCCACGCTCGCGGCCTGTTCGCTGGCCGCCTGCGACAGGCTTTGCGCCGTGGCGCTGACCTGGTTCGCCGCACCCGTGAGCGCATCGGCCGCAGCGCGCACTTCGCCGATCACGCGCGTCAGGTTCTCGGCCGTGGAGTTGGCGCTTTCCTTGACCTTGCCGAACAGGCCCGCGTAGTCGCGCTCGATGCGCTGCGTCAGGTCGCCCTGGGCAAAGGCCGCCAGCACGTCGGCGACATCGCCCAAGCCCTGCTCGCTCGTGCTCATCAAGTCGTTCATGCCGCTGGACAGGTTGACGAAGAAACCGGCCTTGCCTTCCAGGCCCAGGCGGCCGCTGAAGTCGCCCTGACCGGCGGCCTGCACCAGGTCCGCCACTTCCTTTTCGATCGCCACTTCCTGCGTGCGGTCCGCCCATTCGACCACGGTGCCCATGCGGGTTCCCTGGCTGTCCAGAATCGGGCTCGCGGTCAGACCGAATGTGAGGCTGCCCACGCGGATCTGCGTGCGGTAATTGCTGCGCAGGCTGGAGAGCAGGTCGCGCTGGTGCGCCGGGTTCTTGTGGAAGATGTCGATGTTCTGGCCCATGAGGCGGTGCGCGTCGAACTGCGGCAGTGTCTTGCGCAGTTCGCCCTCGTTGCGCTGCATCATCGCCGTGACGGTCTCGTTCATGTAGATGATGTCGTTGCTGGTGTTGGCGATCATCACATTGGTGCTGCACTTGTCCAGCGCGTTCCTGATGCGCAGGTTGGTGCTCGCTGCCTGCATCGCCTCCTGCATCGAGCGCTGCACCTTGTCGATGGCTTCGCTGATGCGCGCCTTCTGGCCCGGCAGGCGGTCCATCGCCACGTCGAGTTTGCCCTCGGTGTAGCCGGTGACCACGTCCACGATTCGCATCTTCACCGCAATGTGCGACTGCACCAGCTCGTTGATGGATTGACCCATCGACTGGTAGGCCCCCTCCATCTTTTCGATCGGCAATTTGTGGCTCAACATGCCCAGTTCATGCTGGCGCGCCATCTCGTGCTGTTCCGATTCGAACGTCAGCAAGGCCGTCTGCATCTCTCCCATGGAGCGCAGCAAATCGCCGGTTTCATCGATGGCCGTGGTCGAGACGTCGTTGTCCAGCCTGCCGTGCGAAACCGCGCGCGCCACGGACACGGCCCGATCCAGCGGGCGCGTGATGCTGCGTGTGATGGCCAGGGCGATCAGCGCCATCAGCCCCATGGCGGCGGCGATCGCCGCCGCTGCCTTGCCCAGGCTGGCCATGAAGGTGCTTCGCAGATCATCCATGTAAAGGCCGGAGCCGATGACCCAGCCCCAGGGCTTGAAGCCGGCGACGTAGGAAACCTTTTCCACCGGCTGGTCGCTTCCGGGTTTGGGCCAGAGGTAACTCAGAAAACCCGAACCGTCCTTGCGCACGACGTCGACAAAGCGCACGAACACGGCGTTGCCCTCGGGGTCCTTGATGTCGCGCACGTCCTTGCCGTTGAGGTCCGGGCGGAACGGATGGGTCAGCAGGCGCACATCCATGTCGTTGACCCAGAAATATTCCTTGCCGGAATAGCGCGCATCGTTCACCTCCTTGAGCGCCAAGGCTTGGGCCTGGGCCCTCGTCATGGCGCCCGAGGTCTCCTGGCTGTAGGCAAAGTTGACGATGGATGTGGCGATTTCCACCCCTTGCTGGATACCCGTCTTGCGGCTTTCGTAGCTGTTCTGGTACTGCTGCCACAGAAAATACGATGACAGGAGCACCAGTACCAGCGCACTGAAGCTGGCGAGAATTCCCAGCTTGCCCCGTATGGTCCAGCGGTTCAGGAGGGTGTCTGCGAAGTTGGCGGTGCTGTTCATGGTGTGATGTGATCCGTGGATACAGGGTCGAGTGTGAACCTGGTTACTTACGCAAAAGGGGCACTGCGGGTCGTGCTCCGCCGTTGTCGCCGGTGTTGAAGAAGGAGATCGATTCCTGCAGTTGCTGCGCCTGGTCCGAGAGCACTTCGCTGGTCGCGGCCAGCTCGTCCGAAGCGGAGGCGTTCTGCTGGGTTGCGCTGGAGAGCTGGCCCATCGCGGCGCCGATCTGCGTCACCGATTCGCTCTGTTCGGCGCTGGCCACGGCGATCTCCTGCACCAGCTCCGAGGTCTTCTGGATGCTGGGAACAATGTCGTCGAGCAGCCTGCCAGCGCGCTCGGCCGTGGTGACGGAGTTGCTCGCCAGGTCGCCGATTTCCCTGGCGGCTTGCTGGCTGCGCTCGGCGAGCTTCCTCACTTCGGCCGCCACCACCGCAAAGCCCTTGCCGTGCTCACCCGCGCGCGCCGCTTCGATCGCGGCGTTCAGCGCCAGCAGATTGGTCTGGTACGCGATGTCGTTCACGATGCCGATCTTGGAGGCGATCTGTTTCATCGCGGTGACGGTCTGGCTCACCGCGCCGCCGCCGTCCACCGCCTCTTTCGAGGCCTTGGTCGCCACGCCGTCGGTCACCTTGGCGTTGTCGCTGTTGTGGCTGATGGACGCCGATATCGCGTCGATCGAGGCTGTGGTCTGCTGCACCGATGCCGCCTGCTCGCTCGCCGCCTGCGACAGGCTTTGCGCCGTGGCGCTGACCTGGTTCGCCGCGCCGCTGACCGCATCGGCCGCGGCGCGCACCTCGCCGATGACGCGGTTGAGCTGCTCGGCGGTCTGGTTGCCGCTTTCCTTGACCCGGCCGAACAGGCCCTCATAGTCGCGCGCAATGCGGTAGCTCAAGTCGCCCTGGGCGAAGGCGCCCAGCAGGTCGGCCACGTCGTTCAAGCCCTGCTCGCTCGTGGCCATCAGCTCGTTCATGCCGGTGCTGATGGTGGCAAAGAAACCGGTCTGGCCCCGCATGTCCAGTCTGCCGCTGAACTCGCCCCGGGCTGCGGCCTGCACCAGCGTGCCCACCTGCTGTTCCGCAGACAGCTGATCCGTGATGTCAGCCCATTGGCCCACGGTGCCCATGCGCTCGCCCTTTTCCGTGGCCACCGGGTTGGTCGTGAGGTCGTACATGCGACCACCCAGTTCCAGCCGTGACCGGGTCGTCGAGGTGAGGCTGCGCAAGCGCTGCAGCGCAGCCTGCGGATCGGCGTAGAAGATTCCTATGCTGCCGTTGAGCACCTGTTCAGCCTGAAAACCCGGGATCTGCTTGCGAAAGCCTTCCTGGTATTTGTGCAGCGTGTCGCGCAATGCGTGGTTGATGTAGATGATGGTGCCATCGTCGTCGGCAATGCGCACCGGCAGCGTCACGTGGTCCAGTGCGGATTTCACACGGGCGTTGTAGCGCGCCGCCTGCGCGGCCTGCTGCAGCGAGTGCTGCACCTTGTCCATGGCCTCGCTGATGCGGGCCTTCTGACCCGGCAGGCGGTCCATGGCCTGCTCCAGTTGCCCTTCCGAATAGGCCGTGACCAGGTCCACAATGCGCATCTTGACAGCGATGTGCGATTGCACCAGGTCGTTGATCGACTGACCCATGGAGCGGTAGACCCCATGCAGCTGATCCACCGGCATGACGTGGTCCAGCATGCCTGCGGCGTGCAGTCGGGTCATCTCCCGCTGCGCCGCTTCAAACTGCTGCAAGGTGCTTTGCATCTGTGCCAGTGGCGCCAGAAGCTGGCCGATTTCACTCTCATCGGCTTCAATTTTCGTCTCCAGCTCACCCGACGCGACGGAGCGCGCCACCTTCAGCGCCCGCGCCAGCGGCCGCGTGATGCTGCGTGTGACCAGCAGCGCCACCAGCACCGCGAGCGCCATGGCCACGGCCAGGATCAGCATGCCGGAGTTGACGATCCGGTCCGCGCTGGACCGGGCTGCCGCGAGGTCGGCCTTCATCTGGCCGACCTGGGCTCGCACAAAAGGCTCGAGCGCCTTTTGCAGTTCCTCGCTGGCGCTGTCAAAGCTGCCCATGAGCTTGTTGCCCGCTTCCGGTCCGCCCGCAACATAGGCTTTGGCCATGAGTTGCCCGCTGGCGTAGTAGCTGTCGGCGCTGCCCTTGATGCGCTGGATCGACTGCAGCGACGCGGCGTCGCCAAGTGCGGAAAAGTGCTGCTCGAACTTCAGCAGCGAGCGCTTCAGCGCCTCATAGTTGTCCTGGGCATTCTTGAAACCGTCATCCATGCCATCCTTGGCGCGCGTGGCCGACACATCGGACAGGAACTGCTGGATTTGCACCACCTGCTTGTCCATGTCGGTGGCCAGCATGGCGTACTCCACGCTTTGCTGCGACACGTTCTCCAGGCTCAGCTTCACCTGACCGAGCTGCACGCCCAGCCAGACCGTGAAGCCGAGAAACAGCAGAATCGGCAGTGTGAATCCCAGCAGGATGCGCGTCTTGATGGAGCCTTTGAAAAATGGGGTCAGGTCCATCCTGGGATGCTTTCAGGTTTCAGGTCGCAGATTTCAATAGGGTCGAAAGTTCGACTTGCCGGTGCGGGTCGGTGCGCTCAAGCGCGGCGCCGCCGCACCCGAAAAGTGCCGCTCGGACGGGCTCAGCGCAGGCATGCTTCTGCGCGTCTCCTGGGCCTCTTCGCCGGTGTTGAAGAAGGCGATCGATTCCTGCAACTGCTGCGCCTGACCTGAGAGCTCCTCGCTGGTGGCTGCCAGCTCTTCCGAGGCGGAAGCGTTTTGCTGCGTGGCTTTGGAGAGCTGGCCCATGGCGCCGCCAATTTGGGTGACCGACTCGCTCTGTTCGGCGCTGGCCGCAGCGATCTCCTGCACCAGCTCCGAAGTCTTCTGGATGCTGGGCACGATCTCGTCGAGCAGCTTGCCCGCGCGCTCGGCCGTGTGCACCGAGTTGCTCGCCAGGTCGCCGATCTCCTTGGCTGCTTCCTGGCTGCGCTCGGCCAGTTTCCTCACTTCAGCCGCCACCACCGCAAAGCCCTTGCCGTGCTCGCCGGCACGCGCCGCTTCGATCGCGGCGTTCAGCGCCAGCAGGTTCGTCTGGTAAGCGATGTCGTCGACGATGCCGATCTTCGAGGCGATCTGCTTCATGGCCGTCACGGTCTGGCTCACGGCGCCGCCGCCGTCCACCGCCTCCTTCGACGTCTTGGTCGCCATGCCGTCGGTGACGCGCGCGTTGTCGCTGTTCTGGCTGATCGAGGCCGACATCACGTCGATGGACGCCGTGGTTTCTTCCACGCTCGCCGCCTGCTCACTGGCCGCCTGCGACAGGCTTTGCGCCGTGGCGCTGACCTGGTTCGCCGCACCCGTGAGCGCATCGGCCGCGGCGCGCACTTCGCCGATGACGCGCGTGAGCTGCTCGGCGGTCTGATTGCCGCTTTCCTTGACCTTGCCGAACAGGCCCGAATAGTCGCGCGCGATGCGGTAGGTCAGGTCCCCCTTGGCAAAGGCGCCCAGCAGGTCGGCCACGTCGCCCAGGCCCTGCTCGCTGGTGTCCATCAGGTCGTTCATGCCGGTGGCGAGGTTGGCAAAGAAGCCGACCTTGCCTTCGAGTCCCAGACGGCCGCTGAAGTCGCCCTCGGCCGCCGCCTGCACCAGGTCGGCCACTTCCCGCTCGACCGCCACTTCCTGTGTGCGGTCGGCCCATTCCACGACGGTTCCCATGCGGGTGCCGTTGGCGTCCAGGATCGGACTCGCGCTCAGGGTGAACGACAAACTGCCCACGGGAATCTGCGTGCGATAAGTGGAGCGCAGGTTGGCCAGCATGTTTTGCTGGTGCGACGGGTTCTTGTGGAACACGTCGATGTTCTGCCCCATGAGCTTGTGCGCGTCAAACTGCGGCAGCACCTTGCGCAGCTCGCCCTCGTTGCGCTGCATCATCGCCGTGACGGTTTCGTTCATGTAGACGATTTCGTTGGCGGCGTTGGCGATCATCACGTTCGTGCTGCACTTGTCCAGCGCGTTGCGGATGCGCAGGTTCTCGTTCGCAATGCGCTGCTCGCGATCCTGCGTCACCAGCTTTTCGGCTGCAGCCCGCTGCTCTTCCAGCGCCTTCTGTTCGATCGTCTGCAGCGAGGCGTTGGCGCGCTTGAGCGACTCGTTGAAGCTGCCGCGCAGGCCACCGGGCTGGGCCAGCCGGAAGTACTGGCCCGTGCTGGCGTACTGCAGCGCCGTGGCCTGCTCCCGAAAGCAGGCTTCCAGCTGGTCCAGCATGTCGTTCATGTCCCAGCACAACGCATGGTACTGACCGCTCAGCGGAATATGGCGGATGCGGCTGGCGAACTTGCCATGCGCCACTTCTTGCGCGATTTTCTGGATGTCGCCCAAGTAGCGCTGGCCCTGCAGCAGGCTGCGCAGCCACAGGCCCAGGCAGACCAGGGACGGGAGCAACCACGCGAGCGGCAGCCAGCTCCAGCCCCCGCTGCCCCACTGCAGCGCGGCGCCGCCCAGCAGCAGCAGCGCCAGCACGGCGGCGAATTTGGGCGACTCAGAGGGAGAGGATGAATGATTCATAGGAAACTCCTTTCTGGTTCAACAAGCCCACCAACAAACCGATCGACGCATCACAGGCGTCCTTGGGTCCGGCCCGTCGTTCCTCTTCAAGCATCAGGCGGTAGACATCGGCCAGCGCAGACACGGCTTCGCGCTTGGGCTTGCGGCGCACCGAAAAGTAACCTTCCACCACGCCTTGTTCGTTCATGTCGGGCGTGACGTTGGCCAGCACCCAGTAGAAACCGCCGTCCTTGCTCATGTTCTTCACGTAGGCGAAGATTTCCTTCTTCTGCCCGACCGTGTCCCACAGGAACTTGAACACGCCGCGCGGCATGTCGGGGTGGCGGATGATGTTGTGCTGGGCTCCCAGCAGTTCCTGTTCGGTGTAGCCCGAGAACTCGATGAAGATGCGGTTGCAATAACTGATGCGGCCCTTGAGGTCGGTCTTGGAGACGATGAAATCGTCCTCCCGCATGACCCGTTCCTGCTGGGTCGGCGCTGTCTTGTATTTCATGGCGATTCCTCTTTGATCAACTGAAAAGAATGCTTCAGGACGCGTTCTGGGCGCGCTCGACCAGGTCGGCCATTTCTTCGATGTCCAGCGCCTTGTCGGTCTCCAGGATGATGACGAAGCGCCCGCCCACCTTGGCCATGCCACGGATGAAGTCGCGCCTCAGGCCTCCGCCAAACTGCGGTGGCGGCTCGATCTCGCTGCCGGTGATGGCAATCACCTCGCTCACGGCGTCGACCATCAGGCCCAACTCGGTGTGCTCGCCGTCGTGGCTGACGTCAAAGATGACGATGCAGGTCTTGTTGCCGAATTCGGTGATCTGCCCGCCCAGGCGCGCCTGCAGGTCGATCACCGGAACCACGGCGCCGCGCAGGTTGATGACGCCGCGCACGAAGTCGGGCATCAGCGGCACCGCGGTCATGCTGCTGTACTGGATGATCTCCTGCACCGCGCGACCGTCCACGGCGTAGGTTTCGCCGCTCAGCAGGAACGTGAGGTACTGCCCGGTGAGCTCGCTGTGCCCAGCCATGGATCTTTTGGGTGAAGAGTCTTCGCTCATGTCGTGCTCGTTCAATAGGGCTTGAAATTCGAGCCGCCACCGCGCACCGCCGGGCGTGCGGCAATCCGCCGCGGCGCCACCGCGCTGCTGCGCCGATCCTCGTGGCCGATCTCCAGGTTGGCGCGGCGCGTCTTGGGCGCCTCGTCGCCGGTGGTGAAGAAGGCGATCGATTCCTGCAGCTGCTGCGCCTGACCTGAGAGCTCCTCGCTGGTGGCGGCCAGCTCTTCGGACGCGGAAGCGTTCTGCTGCGTGGCTTTGGAGAGCTGGCCCATGGCGCCGCCAATTTGGGTGACCGACTCGCTCTGTTCGGCGCTGGCCGCAGCGATCTCCTGCACCAGCTCCGAAGTCTTCTGGATGCTGGGCACGATCTCGTCGAGC
>CAILZB010000071.1 GCA_903838565.1 uncultured beta proteobacterium
GCGGCTCACCAGCGCCTTGGTGAATTCGGCTGTGCCCGACTTGCCGCCCAGGTCGCCGGTGCGCACCTTGTCGATGTTGAGCGTCTCGTTGATGCCGCGGCGCAGGCGCGTCGCCAGTTCCGGCAGCTTGCAGTGATCCAGCATCATGGCCGCGGCCAGCATGATGGCGATCGGGTTGGCGATGCCCTTGCCCGCGATGTCCGGGGCCGAGCCGTGGACCGCTTCGAAGATCGCCGCATCGGCGCCGATGTTTGCGCCCGGCGTCATGCCCAGGCCGCCCACCAGGCCGGCCACCAGATCGGACAGGATGTCGCCGAACAGGTTGGTCGTGACCAGCATGTCGAACTGCCAGGGGTTGAGCACAAGCTTCATGGCGCAGGCGTCGATGATCACGGTGTCGAGTTCGAACTTGCCTTTGTACTTGTCTTCGTACAGCTTCAGACCGGTCTCCAGGAAGATGCCGGTCAGCGCCTTCATGATGTTGGCCTTGTGCACGATCGTGACCTTCTTGCGGCCGGTGGCGACCGCCTGCTCGAAGGCGAACTCCAGCAGGCGGCGGCTGCCCGCGCGCGTGTTGATGCCGGTGGCCATGGCCACGGCGTGCGGGTCGCCATCGATCGGGATGTAGGCCTCGTGCCCGATGTACAGGCCTTCCAGGTTTTCTCGCACCACCACCAGGTCGATCTTGTCGAAGCGACCACCCGGGATGATCGTGAGCGCAGGGCGCAGGTTGGCGTAGAGCTGGAATTCTTCGCGCAGGCGCACGTTGGACGAGCGGTAGCCGCCGCCCGACGGGGTCTCCAGCGGACCCTTGAGCGCCAGCCGCGTGCGCCGGATGCTGTCCAGCGTGGCCTGGGGCAGCGGGTCGCCCGACGCCTTGATGCCGCCCATGCCGGCGATCTGGCGGTCCCAGACGAAGGGCGCCTTCAGTGCGTCCAGCGCGGCCAGGGTGGCGTCGACGATTTCGGGGCCGATGCCGTCGCCGGCGATCAGGGTGGCTGGAATGGGGGTGGACATGGTCGTGGCTCTCGCTGGAAGGGGAAGGCTGCGAGGTTACCAGTTCAGCCTTGCATCAAGCTGAAAGTCAGCGGGTAACGGGCTGGATCCGCGTCAGCGCTGTGGCGCCAGACGGCGCAACAGGAAATCGCCCAGCCCCGCGATCGACCGATCGGCCTCGGGCATTCTTGCGCCCAAGGTCTGCCACACGTGCCACATGCCGGGGAATATCTGAACCCTGGCCTTGCACCCCTGAGCGTTCATGCGCTGCGCCAGCACCAGCGAGTCATCCAGCAGGGCCTCGCGCTCACCCACATGGATCAGCGTCTCGGGCAAGCCGTGCAGTTGCGCGTAATGCGGGGAAACCAGCGGGTGCTGCAACGGGGTGTCCGCGGCGTACAGCCGGGCTGCATTTTCCAGCCGTGCGGTGCTGGGAAAGTAGGGGTCCACCGACGCCTTGGACTGGTGGGTCGCGTGCGTCAGGGCCAGATCGGTCCAGGGCGACATCAGCGCCAGTGCCGCAGGCGTGGCAGCGCCGAGCTCACGCAGGCGGATCGCCAGCGAAAGCGCCAGACCCGCGCCGGCCGAGTCGCCGGCCAGCGCGATCGGCGTGGCCGGATCGGTCTGGCGCAGCTGCTGGTACACCGCGACGGCGTCGTCCAGCGCCGCCGGGAACGGGTGCTCAGGCGCGAGGCGGTAGTCCAGCAGCAGGGTCGTGTGCCTGGCGGCGAGGCCCAGGCGCGACGCGAGCGCGCGGTGGGTGGTGCACGAGCCACCGGTGTACGCCCCCCCATGGAGGTACAGCAGCACACCGGGCCCCAGCGGCAGCTCGGGCCGCAGCCACTCCACCGCGCAGCCCGCCACTCGGCCGCCTTCCACCTGGATGCTTGCGGGCATGCGGAACAGCCGCTGTGCCGCAGCGTCGCGCGCCAGCCGGTATTCGGGCAGCGGCAGGTTGCGCCGCGCCAGCTTGGCGAGTTGGTACCTGACGACGTGGTACAGAAGGCGTGATCGAAGCGACTGCATGGCGATGGACTCGGGAGACGTTGACGTGAAAGAACGAACTTTCATGACTCGGTGCGTGACGGTAGGCCAACCGGTGGCTATGAAGGTGAGGGCCCCTTCTTTTGGCGTTGTTCGTCCTCGCCGATATCTTCCGGTCTGAGTGGCGCAAAGGGCCCCTGTGTGCGCATGCGTCGATAACGCTCGCCGTCGGGTGAATTGAAAATGTCAAACCACTTGACACAGCCATAGACGCCCAGCGCGAGGAAAAGAAACAGTAACAGGGTGAGCCAAATATTCATGGATACCTCGGCAATGTTCAGATGAGCCATTCAATGCAAGTTGCGCGCATCGATGGGCCTGGAAAGTTATCAGTATAAACATACAGGAGGAGCTTTAAGGGGTGATGCCCGCTTGTCGAGCGGTGTTAAGAGCAGTCCGACGACAATGGCAGGCATGAAACCACTTCACGACATCTCCCTGTCCATGCTCGACCTGGTTGCAGTGCGCCAAGGCGGCAGCGTGGCCGATGCGCTGGCGATCTGCCTGCGCACCGCGCAACATGCCGAAAGCCTGGGCTTCACGCGCTACTGGCTGGCCGAACACCACAACATGCCGGGGATTGCCAGCTCCGCTACCGCCGTGCTGGTGGGCTACGTCGCGGGCGGAACCAAGAAGATCCGCGTGGGGTCGGGCGGCGTGATGCTGCCCAACCACGCGCCGCTGGTCGTGGCCGAGGCCTTCGGCACGCTGGCCGAGATTTATCCCAATCGCATCGATCTGGGGCTGGGCCGCGCGCCGGGCACCGACCGCTTGACCATGCGCGCACTGCGCCGGGACCGGGTCGAGACCGAGGAGGATTTTCCGCAGGACGTGGCCGAGCTGCAGCGCCTGCTCGGGCCGGCGCAGCCGGGGCAGCAGCTGGTGGCCAATCCGGGCGCGGGCACGAACGTGCCGATCTGGCTGCTGGGGTCCAGCCTGTTCTCCGCCCAGCTTGCGGCCGAGCGCGGATTGCCTTACGCCTTTGCCTCGCACTTTGCGCCGCGCATGATGCTGCAGGCGATCGACCTGTACCGCAGGCTGTTCCGGCCCTCGGCCACATTGAAAGAGCCCTACGTGATCATCGGCGTGCCGCTGATCGCCGCGCCCAGCGACGAGGAGGCCGATTTTCTGGCCAGCAGCACCTACCAGCGCGTGCTCGGGATCCTCAAAGGCGAGCGTCGCGGCCTGGCACCGCCGCTCAAGAATTTCATGGCGCAGCTGGCGCCGCAGGAGCGCGCCGCGATCGAAGACTTTCTCGCCGCTGCCGTGGTTGGCGGTCCGGACAAGGTGCGCGCCGGCCTGAGCGCACTGGCACAGGCCACGCAGGCCGACGAGTTCATGCTGGTGTGCGACGTGTTCGATCCGCAGCTGCGGCTGCGCTCGCTCGAGATCGCGGCCGCGGCGCGCGCCGCCTGAGCCGCACTGCCCCGTTCACGCGAAAGTCAGAACGCCGCCTGGTACAGCGCCAGCGCGTCGGCGTGGCTCACATCGCGCGGGTTGTTCACCAGCAGGCGCTGCACCTTCATCGCGTCATCGGCCAGCTGCGCCAGGTCCTCTTGCTTGACCCCGGCCTGGCGCAGCGTCTGGGCATAGGGCATGGCTGCGACGCGCGCACGGATGGCGGCGACAAAGGCAGCGGCAGCGACCGGGTCGCTCGCGTTGGCCAGTTCGGGAAGGATGGCGCGGCCCAGCTCGGCGTACAGGCCCTGCGCCACGCCCAGATTGAACTCCAGCACCGGCAGCAACACCAGGGAGTTGCTCAGTCCGTGCGGCAAGCCGTAGTGCCCGCCCAGCGGATAGGCCAGCGCGTGCACCGCGCCCACGGGCGCGTTGGCAAAGGCCATGCCGGCAAAGAGTGAACCCAGCAACATGGCTTCGCGCACGTTCGCGTCGCTCCCGTCCTGCACCGCAGGAAGCAGATTCGCGTACAGCAGTTGCAGCGCCTTCAGGGCCAGCGCGTCCGACAGCGGGTTCTTCTTCAAGCGCGTGCTGAAGGCCTCGATCGCGTGCACCATCGCGTCCACGCCGGTCATGGCCGTCACGGCCGGCGGCAGGCCCAGCGTGAGGCGGCTGTCGAGCAGCGCGATGTCGGGATAGAGCAGGGGAGAGACCACGCCCTTCTTTTCGTGGCTGGGCGTCGTGAGGATGGAGATCGGCGTCACTTCGGAGCCGGTTCCGGCGGTGGTGGGAACCTGGATCAGCGGCAGTCGCGGACCGCGCGCCAGGCCGATGCCGTAGATCTCGGGCAGCGCCTGTGGCGTGCGCACCAGCAGCGCCACCAGCTTGGCGGTGTCGAGCGAACTGCCGCCGCCGAACCCGACCACGCCATCCACGCCGGCCGCACGCGCGGCCTGCACCGCCGCGAGCACGCTGAGCTCGGGCGGGTCTGCCAGCACGTCGGAGAACACCGTTGCCGCCACACCGGCGGCGGCGAGCGAGGCGAGTGCGCCGTCGAGCAATTTGGCCCTGATCAAACCCGCGTCGGTGACAAGAAAGACGCGCTGTATTCCCAGGCCTTGGGCGACCTCGCCCAGGCGGTTGGCGCCGCCCTGTTCGCAGATGATCTTGGGCGCGGTTTCAAAGCTGAAGGTAGACATGTGTTTTCCTTGGTGGGAGGGTTAACGTGAATAAAAACGAACTTTCATGACTCGGTGCACTTCGCAGCCGAAGCTTGAAAGTCAGCGGTTTCAGGCTGACGCGTTTTTTTGCATCGATTCGCCGCCCGCCCCATGGGCGGCGCCGTTGCATTGGGCGAAGAGAAGTTTATTCATGATTTGGTCCCGCCTGCGGGGTGTGAATTTCCGTAGACTCTACGCCTGCGACTGTCCCACAGTCCGATCCCGTCATCAGCCACGTCAAGGAACAGACCATGAGCCAGCTTTTTTCACCCTTCACCATGGGACCACTGACGCTGAAAAACCGCATCGTGATCGCGCCCATGTGCCAGTATTCTGCCGTCAACGGCGAGGCCACGGATTGGCATCTGATGCACCTGGGGCAACTGGCGCTGTCGGGTGCGGCGCTGCTCACCATCGAGGCCACGGCGGTGGAACCGGAGGGGCGGATTTCGGCGGGCGACCTCGGGCTGTGGTCGGATGAGACTGAAGGCGCGCTGGCGCGGGTGCTGAAGTCGGTGCGCCGCTATTCCGACATGCCGATCGCGATCCAGCTGGCGCACGCCGGACGCAAGGCGTCGAGCAACGTGCCCTGGGAGGGTGCGCAGCTGAAGACCGTGGAGCAGGGCGGTTGGTGGCCCATGGCGCCGTCGGCCACGGCCTACAGCGCCACCGAGCCGGCGCCGCGCGCCATGACGCCGGCCGACCTGGAGCGCGTGCGCGAGGCCTTTGCCAGCGCCGCGGTGCGCGCGCACCGGCTCGGACTGGATGCGATCGAAATCCACGCGGCGCACGGCTACCTGCTGCACGAGTTCCTCTCGCCGTTGTCGAACGAGCGCAGCGACGGCTACGGCGGCTCGCTCGAGAACCGCATGCGCTTCCCGCTGGAGGTGTTTGACGCGGTGCGCGCGGCAGTTCCGGCAGGCATGGCCGTGGGCGTTCGCGTGTCGGCCACCGACTGGGTCGAGGGCGCCTGGGAGGTCGAGCAGACCGTGGCTTTCGCAAAAGCTTTGCGCGAGCGCGGCTGCGACTTCATCCACGTCTCCAGCGGCGGCCTGTCGCCGCTGCAGAAGATCGCGCTCGGCCCGAACTACCAGGTGCCGCTGGCCGAGCGCGTGCGCCAAGGCACGGGTTTGCCGACGATCGCGGTCGGCCTCATCACCGAACCCGAGCAGGCTGAGGCCATCATCGCGCAGGGTCAGGCCGATCTGGTGGCGCTGGGGCGGGGCATGCTGTTTGATCCGCGCTGGCCTTGGCACGCCGCGGCCAAGCTGGGCGCGCAGGTGCAGGCGCCACCGCAGTACTGGAGATCGCAACCGCGCGGCCTGAGCGCGCTGTTTGGCGACGTGGTGATGGGTCAGCGCTGAATTTCAGGCATCGGCTGCGAACCGCACCGATTCATGAAATGGCGTTCTTGACCGTTAGCCTGTCAGCGCTGACGCCGCCAGCCTGCGGCGCAATTCATCCATCTCTTCCAGCAGCTGCAGCGCCAGCGCTGCGCCCGCCAGGTTCACGCCCAGGTCGCGCTGCAGGCGCAGCGCGATGCGGGTGCGTTCCAGATGGACGCCGCTGAAGCGCCAACTCTCGGGCGTCGGCCCTCGCGGCTGGACGATGCCTTCGTCGATCAGTTCCACGATGAACTCGGCTGGCATGGCGCACGCGCGGCAGAGCTCGTCCAGGGTCAGGACCGCGTTCTCGTCCAGCAGTTGCACGCTGACCTGACTCGTCACGATGATGGTGTTCATTTGGACACTCCCAGATGGGCGCGGGGTTGGAAGTCTTTGAACTTTTCGGCCAGCTCGCGGTACGCTGCCTGTTCGGCCTCCGAGGTGGCCGCTGGCAAGGCAATCTGCAGCACGAAGTAGAAGTCCCCGGGGGTGTTGGCCGGCAGCCCACGGCCTTTGAGCCGCAGCTTGCGCCCGGCCTTGGAGTTCGGCGGTACCGTCAATGCCACCGTGCCGGTGGGTGTGGGCACCTCGATCTCGGCGCCCAGCGCCGCTTCCCAGGGCGCTACGGGCAGATCCAGGTAAACATCGTGCCGCTCCACGCGGTAGTGCGCATGGGGCAGGAATTCGACCTCGAGATACAGGTCGCCCGGCGCGCCTTCGCCGATGCCGGCGCCGCCCTGGCCCGCCAGACGAATCTGCTGCCCGGCGCGCACGCCGCGCGGCACCTTGAAGCTCACGCTGTGCTCGCGCACGCTCACCTTGCCCTGCGCATCGACCTGCGGCACGCGCAGCGTGATCTCGCGCTGCGGCCCCTCGTAGGCGTCTTCCAGCGCGATCTGGATCTTGGCGTGATGGTCCTCGCCCTGGGCGTGGAAGGCCTGAGGGCGTCGGCTGCGCGCGCGCGGTGCGCCTTGTTCGCGCCCGAACAGCGACTCGAAGAAGTCGCTGAACTGCGCGGCCTCGGCCTCGCTGAAACCGCCTCCCGCTTGTTCCGAGCGCGTGCCCCAGTCGGGCGGCGGCTGGAAGTCCTGGCCCGACTTCCAGTTGGCGCCGAGCTGGTCGTAGGCGGCGCGCTTTTCCGGGTCTTTCAGCACGGCGTAGGCCTCGCCCAACTCCTTGAAGCGGACCTCGGCGTCCTTGGCCTTGTTCACGTCCGGGTGGTGCTTGCGCGCCAACTGCCGGTAGGCGCGCTTGATCTGGTCGGGCGTCGCGTCCCGCGCCACGCCCATGACCTCGTAGTAATCCTTGAACTGCATAAATCCCCCGTTTCCTCCCGGCCGTGCCACGGACTGCAGGCTCGGGCCAACTGTCGTTGCGGCGGGCTCAGGGCCGATCAGGCAAATCTACGCTTTTCTCCAGCCGCCATGCTGCGCCAGATCAGCAAATCACGCCAGAGACTGGATCGCCGCGTCGATCGCCGCGGCGGTTTGCAGCGGTTGCTCCATCGGAAACAAATGCGAACCCGGCAACAGCGCGATGCGCTCCCCGGCCACTTTGCGGGTCATGCTCATGCCCACCTGTTTCATCTCGACCGATTCTGTTCCACCGATGAAGGCCACGGGGCAGCGCAGCGGATGGCTGCGCAGCATGCGGTCCAGGTTGTGCGGCAGCGTGTTGTAGATCGTGGTTTCCACGGCGCGGTCAAAGCTCAGGCTGCGTTGTCCGCCCTCGTCATGTGTTCCGTGCGCGATGTAGTCCCGCAGCACCTGCGGATCCCATTGGGCGAAGACCTTCTTGCGCTGGAAATGCGCCAGCGCCTCAGCCTCGCTGGCCCAATGCCGGCGGCGCTTCTGGCTCACCGCGCCGGGGGTGAAGGAGCCTACCAGTCCGCTGTGTTTGGCCAGCGCCAGCATCTGAGCGCGCCAGCCTCCCAGCACCGGTGAGTCGAGCAGCACCAGTCCGCGCGCCAGTTCCGGGCGCCGTGCGGCCAGCATCAGGCTGAGGAATCCGCCCAAAGAATGCCCCACCAGATACGCCGTCGTACCGTGGGCCGCGACCTCGGCCTGAACGAAATCCGCCAGCTGCTGTACCAGGTGCGGCCAGTTGCTGGTGATCGGAAAGCGCGGGTCGTGCCCGAGTTTCTCGATCGCTCGCACCGTGTAGCCGCGCGCACGCAGACTGCGAAACAGCACGCCATAGGTGCTGGCGGGAAAGCTGTTGGCGTGGGAAAAAACGATCAGTTTCAGATCAACTTCTCGTCTGGCGTGGTGATCTTCTTCAGCACCTTGCTGCGGCCCGATGTGGCCTTGAGCGGGATCTCGGTGTGGGCGCCGTCCCACACCGGGTCCTCGATGCTGTCAAACACCTCGCGCAGCTTCACGCCCCAGGTCGCATGCAACATGCGAAAGTAGGGGTTGTCCTCGTCGATGCAGACGATCTTGTCGGTGCGGAACTGATCGGCCTCGTACACCACCAGGTCCAGCGGAAGTCCCACCGACAGGTTGGATTTGAGCGTGGAGTCCATCGACACCAGCGCGCACTTGGCGGCTTCTTCCAGCGGCGTGCCGGGCGTGATCACGCGGTCCAGCACGGGCTTGCCGTACTTCGATTCACCGACCTGGAAATATGGCGTCTCGGGCGTGGCCTCGATGAAATTGCCGGCCGAATAGACCTGGAACAGGCGCATGCCCTCACCCTGGATCTGGCCGCCGAAGATCAGCGACACGTTGAACTCCACGCCCGCGGCCTTGAGGGCGACCCCGTCGCGCTCGTACACGTGGCGGATGGCCGATCCCAGCACGCGCGCCGCATCGAACATGCTCTTGGCGTTCCAGATCGTGATCGGCTCCGAGTCGGGGTGTTCCTTGAGTTGCTCCACCTGCAGGATCTCGCGCACCGACTGGGACACGCTCAGGTTGCCAGCGGACAGCAGCACCATGAAGCGGTCGTCGGGCTTCTCGTAGACGATCATCTTGCGAAAAGTGCTGATCTGGTCGAGTCCGGCGTTGGTGCGCGAGTCGGACAGGAAAACCAGTCCGGCATTGAGTTTGATGGCGACGCAGTAGGTCATAAAAAAGAGGAAAGTGGATGCTCAAATGGTAGCGCAAGCGCCGCGGGCGAATATAGTCAGCCCGGAGTACCCAAGGAAACTGCATGCGAACAGCCGACATTGATCATGAACTGGACCAAGCCCGCAGCGAGGGCGCGGTGCGCGACATCACCATTCCGCCGTGCCCCGAGCTGCTGGGCGAACTGCGCGCCCAGGTGAATCTGGCCGACCCCGAACCGGGTGAAATCGCGCGCATCGCCAGCAGCGACGTGGCCATGGCTGCCGCGCTGATGCGCTGGGTCAACAGCCCGCTTTTCACCCGCTCGCGACCCGCGCAGACCGTGGCGCAGGCCATCGCCATGCTGGGCGTGCGCCCGGCGATGAACCTGCTGACCGGATTTCTGACGCGCAACAGCATCCCGGTGCATTCGCCCTTGCTGGAACACTTCTGGGAATCCAGCACGCGCCGCGCCATGGCGATGGCGCACATTGCGCGCCAGCTCTATTCCGTGGACGCCGATCTGGCCCATACCTTCGGTCTGTTCTGCCACGTCGGCCTGCCCATCATGATGCAGGGCGTGCGCGGCTACTCCGGCACGCTGACCGAGGCCATGGCACGCCAGGACCGCAGCTTCACCGAAACCGAGAACCTCGCGCACCGCACGGACCACGCGGTGGTGGGCGCGATCGTGGCCAGAACCTGGCGCTTTCCCGCCACGCTGGCGCACGCCGTGCGTCTGCACCACGATTTCACGGTGCTCAACGACCAGGGCGTGCCGCAGGACGTGCGCACGCTGGTGGCGGCCGGCTTGGTGGCCGAGGTCCTGGTGCAGCACTACGAAGGTCTGGACGAGCTCAAGGAGTGGCGTCTGCACGGACCGGCCTGCCTGGCGCAGCTGCAGGTGGACGCGTCGGAACTGGCGCATTGGGCCGACGCGCTGCTGCCGGCCTTCGACAGCGCGGCCGTGGCCTAAGGCGCGCGTGCCGAGGCGACGGCGCGACCGAGCTCGATCACGGCCATGGCGTAGTAGCTGCTCCAGTTGTAGCGCGTGATGGCGTAGAAGTTTTCCGTTCCCGCGACATAGATGGGCGCGTTCCCGTCCAGCGCCACATCGCCGTTTTGCAGCTCGATCAGCGCCAGCGGGCCGGTGTGCTGCAGCGCCTCGGCTTCGAGCAAAACCCCTTTGGCCTGGAAGCTCTCGACGCTGAAGCTGGGCAGGATGTCGGGCGCGAGCAGTGCATCCAGGTCCAGCGTTGCCGCGTCGAAATGCACCGGATACGTCGTGGCCATGCCGCTGTGCCAGTTGAAGGCCTTGAAGTAGTTCGCCACCGAACCGATCACATCCACCGGGTTGTGGATCAGGTCGATCTTGCCGTCGCCGTCGAAATCGACCGCGTAGCGCAGCCAGCTCGACGGCATGAATTGCGCCAGCCCCATGGCGCCGGCGTAGCTGCCTTTCTCCGCCAGCGGATCGGTGCCGGCGCGCCGGTTCAGCAGCAGGAACTGCTCGAGCTCGGACTTGAAATAGGCGCTGCGTTCCTGCGCCCGTGGATGCGCCTGCGGGAAGTCAAAGGCGAGCGTGGCCAGCGCATCGAGCACCCGATAGGTTCCGGTCTGCTGGCCGTAAAAGGTTTCCACGCCGATGATGCCGACGATGATTTCTGCCGGAACGCCATACACTTTTTCGGCCCGCTCCAGCGCATCGGCGTGGGTCTGCCAGAACCTGACGCCAGCCTGTATGCGCGCCGGTTCGATGAAGCGTTCGCGGTAGGCGCGCCAGTTCTTGGCCACGCCGCGCGCGGGCGGTGTGATCAGCCGCACGACCGACGGGATGTAGCGCGCCTGGCCGACGATCTTGCGCACCCAGCGCGGATCGAGGTCGCGGCGTCGCGCCATGTCGGCCACCTGCGCCATCACGTCGGCGCGCCGGGCGTAGGCCGGCCCGGTGAGCACGGCGGTGCGGGAGGCAGCCTTTTTGCGGGCTGGGGTGCTGGCCGCATGGCCGGGGCTGCACAACGCGCAGCTCAGCACCAGCAGAAAGGCAAGGCGAAAGGGTGACAAGGAATTCATGTGAAGGACCAGGAAAGTTGGCGCAATTCGCGCCGAAGTTGTGCCAGTGTGCGCCTGGTATCGGAGCCTTCGCTGCGGGCGTAGCGTTGCGCCTCCAGACGCAACAGCCAGGCGCGAATCGGGGCCGTGGCGGTTTCGCCGTAGCGCTGTTGCAGCAGCTCGGCGATCTGGCGCGGCGGCGCGCTCGCGGGCAGCGTCAGGCCGGCGCGCAGCGCGTGCGCCTGCACCTGATGCAGCAGGCGCAGCCAGGGGTCGCTCTGGCGGCGCTCCCACAGCGTCCAGACAGCGCCGCTCAGTGCCACGGCCACCAGCAGGCCGGCCAGCACCAGCACCAGGTCTTCCCAGCGCGGCGAGTCAAAGCCGATATCCTTGAGCAGGTTCAACTGGCGGCTCTGGCTGTAGTCCAGCACCCACTGGTTCCAGCCGTTGTTCATCGCCTCCCAGGTGGCGCGCAATCGCGCCAGCGTGTCCGGACTGACCGGACCGAAGACGCTGTTGAAGGCGCTGGCGACGACGCCGCTGGGGGCTTGCAGGCGCTGCAGTGAACCGATGCGTGCGGGCGCGACGGCGGCGGTGGGGTCGACCCGCACCCAGCCACGTCCCTCGATCCAGACCTCGGCCCAGGCGTGGGCGTCGCTTTGCCGCACCACCCAGTAGCCGTCCACGGGGTTGAGCTCGCCGCCCTGGTAGCCGGTGACGATGCGCGCCGGGATCTCCATGGCGCGCATCAGGATCACGAAGGCCGAGGCGATGTGCTCGCAAAAACCTTCCTTGCGCTCGAACCAGAATTCGTCCGCGCTGTCGCGCCCGCTCACGCCCGGGTCCAGCGTGTAGCTGTAGCCGCCGCTGCGCAGGCGGCGCAGCACCGCGTCCACCAGCGCCGCGGTGTCGGCGCGCGCCAGCGCCGGATCGCTGCGCATTTGCCGGCCCAGCGCCAACGTGCGCGGGTTCAGGCCCGGCGGCAGATCCAGATCCACCTGCAGGCCCACGACGCGGCGCGTCGGGCCATGGCGAAACTGCGTGTAGCTCTGCGCCTGGTAGCGCAGCAGTTCGGTGATGGGTTGCTGGGTGAACCACTGCAGATCGGGCGCCATGCGCACCTCATGGCCGCGCACGCTCGGCGCCTGCACGGCGGCGTCGAGCACCAGCAGCCAGGGTCGCAGCGTGGGCTGCAGCGTGACCTCGTACTTCACCGGTTCGCCCTGCACCTGCAGGTCTGCCGGGGTCAGGAAACGGCCGGGATAGCGCGTCTGCGCCGAGGTCCAGGTGCGGCCGTCAAACACCGACAGCACCGGTCCGCGAAAGTACAGCTCGCGCTGCTGCGGCGTCGCTCCTTCGAAGCGCACGCGCAGCGCGACGCTGCCGTCCAGCGCGAGCTGTCCGATGTTGCCCACCTGCATCTGCGACGAGAGTCCGCTGCGCCCCGTCATGGCGTCGCCGGGCAGGCCCCACAGCGGCCCCAGGCGCGGGAACAGCAGGAACAGCACCAGCATGATGGGCGCGCCCAGCAGTGCCATCTTGCCCGCAGTCTTTGCCGCCAGCCACAGCGGCGGCTTGCCCACCGGCATGTGGGCATTGACCAGGGCCGTGAGCAGGCCCATGAGACCGAGCAGAATGGCCGCCGCCATGGCCAGCGACTGCGAGTTGAAGAAGCTCGTGAGCATGGTGAAGAAGCCCAGAAAGAACACCACGTAGGCGTCCCTTCTGGCGCGCAGCTCCAGCGTCTTGAGCGCCAGCAACACCACGATCAGCGTCACGCCCGCCTCGCGCCCGAACAGTGTGCGGTGCGTGGCCCAGGTGGCGCCCACCGTCACCAGCATCAGCCCCACGAGCCAGAGCTTGCCCGGCAAGGGCTTGTTCTGCCAGGCCAGGGTGCCGCGCCACAGCAGCACGCCGGCGGTGAGCACGCCGCACCACCAGGGCAGTTCGCCCAGCTGCGGCGCCACCACCAGCGCAATGACGGCCAGCAGGAACAGCGTGTCGCGGCTGTCGCGGGGCAGGGTCGAGAGCTTATTCATGTCGGGTCTTGCGCCGACTTTCGCGCTCTGGTGTCGGGCGGTTCGCGTGGCCCGCGGGGCTTTGTCGGGATGTGCGCCCGACTGCGCACTCACTTTCTCTTGCGTCGCCAAGAGAAAGTAAGCCAAGAGAAGGCGACCCCACTGTCTGCGTCCCTACGCTTCGCTGCGGGCAACCTGCGCTGCTCGCAGCGAGCGGGGTCGGCCTAAACTCGCTTCGCTCAAACAACGTCCGCCCTGATCCGCTCTCTGCTGCGCTGCTCGGCGCATACAGA
>CAILZB010000072.1 GCA_903838565.1 uncultured beta proteobacterium
GCGTAGTCCACCAGCAGGTCGGGGCTGGTGTTGACCACATCGCCGGCCTTGATGAAGGCCTGCTCGGCCTCGTCGAAGCGCTTCATCACCTTGTACGAGCGCGCCAGCATGGCCCAGCCCTTGGGGTCGTTCGGATTGGCCTTGAGCTTGGCGGCCAGCGTGTCGACCATCTTCGCCACCTGGTCTTCGCTGGCCTTCTGCGCCGCGACCGGGTCGATGGCGGCGGGGTTTCCCAGCCACCAGTACATGCCGCCCGCGCCAACCGGCAACAGCAGTGCAATCACCACGGCCGTGCGTCGTGCGGTCCAGAAACTGGCGTTGCCCGCTGCCGTCACCGCTGCGGGCTCTTCGGTGTCGTCCAGCAAACGCAGTTGCAGTTCGTCACGCGTCGCCTCACAGTCCGCCGCGGATATTGAACCGCGCGCCAGGTCACGCTCCAGCGCTTCGAGTTGATCGCGGTAGATGGACGCGTTCAGGCGCTGGGCCGAGACGCCCTGGCCTTTTGCCGGCCACATCAAGGGGCGCACCAGCCAAGCCAGCGCCAGCAGTGTCATCACCACTGCCAATCCAATAAAAACTGTCATGAGGGGGTATCCGTATCTTTGAGAAGAGACTGCGCTTTTTTGCGCTGTTCGGGGTCGAGCGCAGCCGGTGCCGCGCTACGCAGGTTGCCGCGCACCAGGCGCACCAGCATCACCACACCGGCGATGAGCAGGATGAAGGGGCCAAACCAGAGCATGAAGGTCTTGAGATTGAAGGGCGGGCGATAGAGCACGAAGTCACCGTAGCGGCTAACCAGGAACTCCTTGATCTGCGCGTCGCTCTTGCCTTCCTTGATCAGGTTGCGCACTTCACGGCGCAGGTCCTGCGCCAGTTCGGCGCGCGACGCCGCCAGGGTTTCGTTCTGGCACACGAGGCAGCGCAGCTCCTCGGAAATCACCATCAGCCGCTGCTCCACCACCGGGTCTTCGGCCAGCGGCGGCGCCTCACCGGCGTAAGACGAGAAGGCGCATTGCAGCGCCAATATCAGAGCGATCCAGGTCTTCATTTTTGCAGCTCCCGGATCAGCGGCAGGATCGTGTCGCGTAGCGCTTCTTCGGTGATCATGCCGTTTTGCTTGTAGCGGATCACGCCGGTCTTGTCGATGACAAAGCTCTCGGGCGCGGCCGTGACGCCGAAGTCGATGCCGATGCGCGCACTGTTGTCGCTCACCACCACGTCATACGGGTTGCCAAAACGGGCCAGCCATTTCAGTCCGTCCACGTCCTTGTCGCGCCAGTCCAGACCGATGATGGGAACGGCCTTGGATTTGGACAGGTCCAGCAGGATCGGATGCTCCTGGCGGCAAGTCACACACCACGAAGCCCAGGTGTTGAGGATCCAGACCTTGCCCAGCATGGACTTGGCAGAGAACGACTTCTCTGGCGCGTCCAGCAGCGGCGCCGTGAACAGCGACGCGGGCTTGCCGATCAGGGCCGAAGGGATTTCGTGCGGGTCGCGCGTCAGTCCGATGGCCAGGAACACCACCAACACGAGAAAGATGCCCAGGGGAATGAGTCCCTTCTTCATGCTGCGACACCCTTCGCCAGAACTTGTGCTGCGCTGGCCGCAGCCTTGCGGCGGTAGCGCCGATCCAGCGCCGCCATGAGTCCGCCCAGCGCCATCATCAGGCAGCCGGCCCAGATCCAGGTGACGAAGGGCTTGTAGTAGACGCGCATGGCCCAGGCCGGTTGCGTTCCACCCTCCAGCGGTTCACCCAAAGAAACATAGACGTCGCGCACCAGGTTGGTGTCGATCGCGGCCTGCGTCATCGGCATGCTGGACGAGAAATAAGCGCGCTTTTCCGGGTGCAGCGTGCGCAACACCTTGCCGTCACGACTGAGTTCCACGTCGCCCACGTCGGCGCTGTAGTTGGGGCCCGGCTCCTTGCGGATGCCGGTCAGGCGGAAGGTGTAGCCGCCCACGGCGACGGTGTCGCCAATCACCATGCGCACGTCTTTTTCCGTTTCATAGCCCTTGACCATGGTCACGCCGATGACAAACACCGCCACACCAATGTGCGCCACGTGCATGCCCCAGAACGAGATCGGCGTGGACTTCAGGTTCACCGTGTTCTTGATCTGGCGATAGACCTGCTGCGCCGTTCCCAACACGATCCAGAACGCCAGCGACAGGCCCAGCGCCACCAGCCAGGTCCACTCGCCCGCCAGCAGCGGCGCCAGACAGCCCAGCAGGACAGAAACGATCGCCACGGGACGCAGCTTTTGCACCATCTCGGTCACGCTGTCGTTCTTCCAGCGCGCATAGGAGCCGATCACCATGAAGAACAGCGCCGGCACCATGATGGGGGCAAAGACGGCGTTGAAGTAAGGCGGCCCGACCGAGAGCTTGCCCAGATTCAGCGCATCCACGATCAGCGGGTACAGCGTGCCCAGCAGCACCGCGGCGGCCGCAGTGGTCAGCAGCACGTTGTTCAGCAGCAGAAAGCTCTCGCGCGACACCAGCGCGAACGAGCCGCCCGACTGCACCTTTCCGGCGCGCAGCGCAAACAGCGCCAGCGAACCGCCCACGACGCAGAACAGGAACAGCAGAATGAAGATGCCGCGCTTGGGGTCGGTGGCAAAGGCGTGCACCGAGGTCAACACGCCCGAGCGCACCAGGAAGGTCCCCAACAGGCTGAGCGAGAACGCCACGATGGCCAGCATGATGGTCCAGTTTCTGAAGAGACCGCGCTTTTCCGTGACCGCCAGCGAATGGATCAGCGCCGTGCCCACCAGCCAGGGCAGGAAGGAAGCGTTTTCCACCGGGTCCCAGAACCACCAGCCGCCCCAACCGAGCACGTAGTAGGCCCACTCCGAGCCCATGGCGATGCCGATGGTCAGGCAGATCCAGGCCGCCGTGGCCCAAGGACGCGACCAGCGCGCCCAAGCGGCATCCAGTCGGCCGTTGAGCAGCGCCGCGATGGAGAAAGCAAAAGGCACGGCCATGCCGACATAGCCCATGTAGAGCATGGGCGGGTGAAACACCAGGCCCGGATCCTGCAGCATCGGATTCAGATCCTTGCCGTTTTCAGGAATGTCGACCAGGCGCAGGAACGGATTGGACGTGATCAGCATGAACAGCAGGAAACCCACCGCCACCAGCCCCAGAACGCCGAGAACGCGCGACACCATCACGTCGGGAAGCTGGCGCGAGAAGATCGATACGGCCATCATCCAGGAAGTCAGCATCAACAGCCACAACAGCAGCGAGCCCTCGTGTCCGCCCCAGACTGCGGCGATGCGGTAGATGTCGGGCAGCAAGGAGTTGGAGTGTTGCGCCACATACAGGACCGAGAAGTCGTTGGTGTAGAACGCATAGGTCAGGCAGCCGAAGGACAGCGCAGCCAGTGCCCACAGCACTTGCGCGCCGGGGCGCGCCAGCGCCATCCAGTCAGAGCGCCCCTGCTGTCCCCCGACGACGCTCAGGGTGCCCAGTGCCAACGCGACAAACAGCGCGAGGATGAGGGAAAAGTGACCAATTTCAGGAATCATGGGTTGTGTCCTTCGAATATGACGGGTTCAAGCCGGTCTGACTGCCCTATCGGCAGGTCGTTCCATTCGGCAAGAACTATTTCAGCGACTTGATGGTCTTTTGCACCTGGGCCTGATCCAGTGCTTGCTGCGCTTCGGGCGGCATGTAGTTCTCGTCGTGCTTGGCCAGCACTTCAGTGGCGATGAATTTGCCGTCGTCACCCAGCTTGCCTTGCGCCACCACGCCCTTGCCCTCCTTGAACAGGTCGGGCAGGATACCCGTGAAAGCCACGGCCATTTCCTTGGACTTGTCGGTGACGATGAAGTTGACGGTCAGGTTGTCGCGCTTGACCGTGCCTTCCTTGACCAGACCACCGATGCGAAAGGTCCGGTTCTTCGGCGCTTCGCCCGCTGCCACTTGGCTTGGCGAGAAGAAGAACACCAGATTGCTGTTGAACGCGTTGAGCACGAAGTAGGCCGCAACCGCCAGGGCTGCCAGACCGCCGACGATGATGGCAGCGCGTTTGTGACGAGGTTTCATGAGGAGCTACTTTCCGACTGAAGTTGGTTGCGCAGGTTGGCCAGCGTGGCTTTGCGCTGGGCCCGGATGAGCAGCGGCTCGCCCAGCATCACCAGGGCCGTGAGGCCAAAGCTGCCCCAGACATAGAAGGCATAGCCTCCCATGGCGAAAAATTCACCAACGCTATTCCACTGCATGTTTCACCCACTCCGTATGACGTTCACGTTCGAGAATGATGTTGCGCACCCGCGCCAGTGCGATCGCAATCGCATACATCCAGAATGCCACGACCATGATCAACATGCCCCACAGCATGGTCGAAGCCATGGTCGGTGATTTGGTCATGGACACCGACGCCCCTTGGTGCAAGGTGTTCCACCACTTGACCGAAAAGTAGATGATGGGAACATTCACCGAGCCGACCAGCGCCAGCACGGCGCAGGCTTTGTCCGCGCGGCGCGGGTCGTCGATGCTGGACTGCAGCGCCAGAAAACCCAGGTACAGGAACAGCAGGATCAGCTCTGAGGTCAGGCGCGCGTCCCACACCCACCAGGCACCCCACATCGGCTTGCCCCACAGCGCACCGGTGACCAGTGACAGAAAAGCAAAGAGCGCGCCCGTGGGCGCCAGCGCCGAGGCCATCATGCCCGAGAGGCGCGTGTTGAAAGCCAGGCCAAAGCCGGCCCAGCCCGCCATCACCAGATAGATGAACATCGACATCTGCGACGCCGGCACGTGCACGAAGATGATGCGGTAGCCCTGGCCTTGCTGCGCATCCACGGGCGCGACGAAGAAGGAAATCCACAAGCCCACAGCGCTCAGCA
>CAILZB010000073.1 GCA_903838565.1 uncultured beta proteobacterium
CAGCCGAGAAGCTGCGCCACGCGCTTGGCCAGGCGCGTGGGCTCGGTGTTCGGGGGGGTATTTGGCTTGGAAAGGGTCATGCTGGCGCGATCTTACGGGATCGCGTCGCACGGGTGGTCCCGTTAAGCGGCAAATAATTTGGCGCTCGTACGATGGGCTCAACCTTCAAGGAGTTGCAGCATGACAAAACGATTTGGCCTTTCCCTCGCGCTGGCGCTTTCGCTCTCACTGGGCGCGCTCGCCAACCCCGTGCAGGACGGCTACCGCGCAGCGGCCAAGCAGGAGAACGCCGCCTTCAAGGACTTCTCGGCCGCAGCCGGGCAAAAGTTCTATAACGCCAAGGTGGGCGAACTGGCCTGCGCCTCGTGCCACACCGATTCGCCCAAGGCTGTGGGCAAGCACGCCAAGACCGGCAAGGAGATTCAACCGCTGGCGCCCTCAGTCAACCCCAAGCGCTTCAGCGACGCGGCCAACGTGGAGAAGTGGTTCAAGCGCAACTGCAACGACGTGCTGACACGCGCCTGCACCGCCCAGGAAAAAGGCGACTTCATGGCCTACGTGATGTCGGTGCAATAAAGGAACACCCATGAAAAAGCACATCTTCAAACTTCTTGCGTTTTCACTCGTCGCCCTGCTCGCCATCGGCGCCCAGGCCGACGACGGCTTCTTCTCGCGCGAAGGAAAATACAACGGCGAAGACCGGGGCAAGCCCGTCATGCCCACGCAACTCAACGCCACCTGGAAGCAGGAATGCTCGGCCTGCCACATGGCGTTTCCGCCGGGCTTGCTGCCGGCAACGTCCTGGACCAAGCTGATGACCGGTCTGGACAAACACTTCGGCGCAGACGCCTCTCTGAGTGCGGCGCAGGCGAGCGAGATCAGCGCGTTCCTGACGAAGAACGCCTCCAACCGCTGGACCGCAAAAACCGCGCCGCTGCGCATCACCGAAGCGGCCTGGTTCAAGGCCAAGCACAACGAGCGCGAAGTGGCGTCCAACGTTTGGAAGCGCCCCGCGGTCAAGGGCCCATGGAACTGCTCCGCCTGCCACGCCGGCGCCGACAGCGGCGACTTCAACGAGCACGGCGTGCGCATTCCCAAGTAAAGGCTGCCAGCCATGAAACGGATTCTGGTTTGGGACGTCCCCACGCGGGTCTTTCACTGGACGCTGGCCGCGTGCTTTGCGCTGGCCTGGCTCACCTCCGAGTCCGACGTCTGGCTCTCGCACCACGTCTTCCTGGGCTATGCCATGCTGGGCCTGGTGGGCTTTCGCGTGGTCTGGGGCTTCGCCGGCGGAATCTATGCGCGCTTCGGGTCGTTCAGCTTCAGCCCACGGCAGGGGTTGGCTTATCTGCGCGGAGTGCTGGCCGGGCGCGCGGCGCGCCACATCGGCCACAACCCGGCGGGCAGCCAGGCGATTTACCTGCTGCTGCTGCTGGTGCTGCTGATCGGCGTCAGCGGCGTGTTTGCGATGGGCGGGGAAGAACAGCACGGCGTGGCGGCTGGCTGGCTAGGCTTCACTGCGGGCCGGGTGTTCAAGCAGCTGCACGAAGCCAGCGCCATCTTCATGCTGCTGGTGGTGGCGGGGCATGTGGCCGGCGTGCTGCTGGAAAGCCTGCTGCACAAGGAGAACCTGGCGCGCTCGATGCTCACCGGCTACAAGCTGGCGAGCGACGGGACGCCTGCTTCCAGACCGTATCGCGTCGTGGCGGTGCTGCTGGTCGCGCTGCTGCTGGGGTTTGGCGTTTGGTGGTTCGTCTACACGCCGAAGCAGGCCAGTGGCGTGAGCACGCCGGTGGCCTTTGTCGGGCCAGCGCTCGCCGACAACGCGCGCTGGCGCGACGAGTGCGGCAGCTGCCATCTGGAGTTTCATCCCAGCTTGTTGCCCGCTCGCTCCTGGACGCAATTGCTGGCGCAGCAGAACCAGCACTTCGGCGCCGACCTGGGGCTGGATGGCGCCAGCAGCGCGGCGCTGCTGGCCTACGCCCTGGAGAATTCCGCCGAGAAGCACGCGACCGAGGCCGCCTACAAGATCGACGCCTCGATCCCGGCCAATGTGACGCCGCTGCGCATCACGCAAACGCCTTACTGGAGCAAGAAGCACCGCGAGATTGCGAACGCCGACTGGAATCTGCCGTGGATCAAGAGCCGGGCCAACTGCGGGGCCTGCCATCAGGACGCGCAAGCCGGCACGTTCGAGGACGCCGCCATGAAAATTCCCCGCAGCGCGCCTGCCGCAAGATAATGGCTCACATCTTTCTCCCGTATCTTTCACATGCGCATCCTGCTCGCTGAAGACGACACGCTGCTGGGCGACGGCCTGAGGGCCGGCCTGCGCCAGCTCGGTTTCCAGGTGGACTGGGTACGCGATGGCGTGGCCGCCGAGCGCGAACTCATCAGCGACGCCTACGCGGCAGCGGTACTCGATCTGGGCCTGCCGCTCAAGGACGGACTGGAAGTGCTGCGGAACGTGCGCCTGCATAAGATCAGCACGCCGGTGCTGGTGTTGACGGCGCGCGACGCGGTTCCCGATCGCATCCTGGGCCTGGACCTGGGCGCCGACGATTACATCGTCAAACCTGTCGATCTGTATGAGCTGGGAGCACGGCTGCGCGCCCTGGTGCGCCGCGCCCACGGTCAGCCGCTGGAAACGCTGCAGGTGGGCGACGTGGAGTTGTGCCCGGCGTCGCGCGAAGTGCGCCTGGGCGGCACCCTGGTGGCGCTGGCCACGCGCGAGTTCGACCTGCTGCACGCGCTCATGCTCAACGCCGGTCGCGTGATGTCGCGCGAGCAGATCGAAAAGCACTTGTACAGCTGGGGCCACGAAGTGGAGAGCAACGCGGTGGAAGTGCACGTGCATCA
Source organism: uncultured beta proteobacterium (assembly GCA_903838565.1). Lineage (GTDB taxonomy): Bacteria > Pseudomonadota > Gammaproteobacteria > Burkholderiales > Burkholderiaceae_C > CAIKVZ01. Next base: position 2,860 of record CAILZB010000073.1, read on the forward strand.
CCTGCGACGCAAACTGCGGCCTGAGCTGATCCAGACGGTGCGCGGCATCGGCTACACGCTGGTGCGCGACACCGCAGCCGCATGAAGGATCAACCCCCTTCGCGCTCGCTCCAAGGGCGGCTGCTGATGCTGGTGCTGGCGCTGGTGACGCTGGTGTGGCTCAGCGCCGCCGTGCTGACCTGGTACGACGCGCAGCATGAAGTGGACGAGTTGCTCGACGGACATCTGGCGCAAACCGCCAGTTTGCTGCTGGAGCAGGAACGCAGCATCGACGACGTCCCGGTCGACCCGGAGCATGAACGCGACAAGCGTCTTGATGAAGCGCCCGCGCTGCACAAGTACGCCGGCAAGATCGCCTTTCAGGTTTTTCATGAAGGCGTGCTGGTCTCGCACTCGGGCCAGGTCGACAGCACCCCGCTGAGCCAACGGGTTTCAGGATTTGAAACGGTGCGGCGCGCCGACGGTAACCAGTGGCGCGTTTTTGCCACCCCCGGGCACGAGAGCGACATCCGCATCCTGGTGGCCGAGCGGACTTCGTTGCGCGACGACATTCTCTGGGCTGTGCTCGGCAGTGTGCTCAAGCCCCTGCTGTTTGCCCTGCCGCTGCTGGTGCTGGCGATCTGGTGGTCGGTGCGCCACGGACTCATGCCCTTGCGCCTGCTGGGTCAGGCCGTGAGCCGACGTCAGCCCCACACCACGCAGCCTATCGCCCTGGCCGATACGCCGCTGGAGGTGCAGTCCCTGGTGCGGGCACTGAACGACCTGTTCGAGCGCATCGCCCACATGATGGAGCTGGAGCGGCGCTTCACTGCGGACGCAGCGCATGAATTGCGCACGCCCATCGCCGCGATCCGCGCCCAGCTGCAGGTGGCCATGGCGGGCGACAACGCCGAACGTGCCCACGCCATGAGTTACGCCCTGGCCGGCTGCGACCGCGCCACCCATCTGGTGGAACAGTTGATGACGCTGGCACGACTCGAGGCAGCGCCCACCAACCATTCGGCCAGGGTCGACCTGGCCGCCCTCACGCGACACATCGCCGCGGGCGTGGCCGGCACCGCACTGACCCGGCGCCAGACCCTGGAACTTGATGCCCAGAGCGGCACCGAGCTGCGTGGTAATGAGGCGCTGGTGGGCGTGCTGGTGCGAAATCTGCTGGACAACGCGCTGCGCTACAGCCCCGACGGCGCCACGATCCACGTCAGCGTCGCCGCCCTGCCCCAGGGCGCCTTGCTGCGGGTCCAGGACAGCGGTCCGGGCATGACCGAGGAGCAGATGCTGCACCTGGGAGAGCGCTTTTTCCGGGTGCTGGGCAGCGACCAACCCGGCAGCGGACTGGGCTGGTCGATCGTGCGCCGCATTGCCGCCGCGCATCAGGCGCAGATCCAAGTCCAGTGCTCGTCGCAGTTCGGCGGGCTGGATGTGAGCGTGCAGTGGCCCCATCCCTTCACCGCGCCGGCTTGAGGCCGCTGGACGGGCGGCACCCTGATGCCACAATGCCTCGGTCCTCTTTCCACACCCCAAGGATTTGCATGCGCCTGACCACCACCCTCGTCATCGCCGCCGGCACTGCGCTGGCGTTTATTGTCGGACCGGTTTCAGCCCAGACCGCGGGCAGCGGCACGGTCAATGCCATCTGCAGCACGGACCAGGCTTGGTGCGAGCTGGCGGCGCAGGAATTTGCCAAAGCCACGGGCATCAAGGTGCTGCAAACGCGCAAGGCCACCGGCGAGGCGCTGGCGCAATTGCGGGCGGAAGCCAACAACCCCAAGACCGACCTGTGGTGGGGCGGCACCGGCGACCCGTTCCTGCAGGCGGCGGAAATCGGCCTGCTCGACGCCTATCGACCGACGTACCTCAACGACCTGCACGGCTGGAGCGTGCGCCAGTACGCCATGACGCAGAACATGGTGGGCGGCTTCTACACCTCGGCCATCGGCTTTGGCTGGAACACCGAAGTGCTGAAGAAAAAGAAGATGGCTGAACCCAAGTGCTGGGCCGACCTGATCAAGCCCGAGTACAAGGGCGACATCGAGATTTCGCACCCCGCGTCCAGCGGTACCGCCTACACCGTGCTCGCCGGGCTGGTGCAGCTGATGGGAGAAGAACCGGCCTTCGACTACCTGAAGAGGCTGCACCGCAACATCAGCAACTACACCCGCAGCGGCACGGCGCAGGCGCCCAATGTGGCCAAGGGCGAGGTGGCCATCGGGGTGAGCTTCCTGTTCGGCTTCGAGGGCTGGCGCCAGAACAAATACCCGGTCAAGACCGCCGCTCCGTGCGAAGGAACCAGCTACGAAATCGGCGGCATCGCGCTGGTCAAGGGCGCGCGCAACAAGGCCGCGGCACTGCGCTATTACGACTGGCTCATGAGCCCGGCCGGCCAGGGCATTGGCGCCCGCGCCGACAGCCTGCAGGTGCCGGCGAACAAGAGCTTCAAGCCCGATCCGCGCATTCCGCTGCTGGACAACGTGCGTCTGATCAAGTACGACTTCGAGAAGTACGGACGGGCGGCCGAGCGCAAACGCCTGATCGAGCGCTGGCAGCGCGAAGTCGAGTCGCTGCCGCGCTAGACAGCGGTCGTCCGCCCTCGCCCCGTCGGGGAGAGGGCCGGGGTGAGGGGCCCGCACCCTTGAAATTCCCCACAAACACCCACAAATCGGGTTTGCATAGAATCCCGTGGCGCTGCGTGCGCCTTTCCTTTCTTCCATTGACGCATTCACCATGAACAAAAAGACCCTTTCCTTCCAGGCCGAAGTCGCCCAACTACTGCACCTGGTCACCCATGCGCTGTATTCCAACAAGGAGATCTTCCTGCGCGAATTGATCTCCAACGCCTCGGACGCCTGCGACAAGCTGCGGTTCGAAGCCCTGGACAACAGCGCGCTGTACGAAGACGCGCCCAATCTGGACGTGCGCGTCACCTTCGACAAGGACGCCAAGACCATCACCATCACCGACAACGGCATCGGCATGAGCCAGCAGGAAGCCATCGACCACCTGGGCACCATCGCCAAGAGCGGCACCAAGGACTTCGTCAGCCGCTTGAGCGGCGACCAGAAGGCCGACGCCCAATTGATCGGCCAGTTTGGCGTGGGCTTCTACTCAGGCTTCATCGTCGCCGACAAGATCAGCGTGGAATCGCGCCGCGCCGGGCTGCCCGCCAGCGAAGGCGTGCGCTGGGTCAGCGGCGGCGCGGGTGACTTCGAGGTGGAGGTGATCGAACGCGCAGCACGTGGCACCAGCGTGACGCTGCACCTGCGCGACGACGCCGACGAATACCTGAGCCTGTGGAAACTCAAGGGCATCATCAGCAAATACTCCGACCACATTTCCCTGCCGATCCTGATGGAAAAGGAAGAGTGGAAGGACGGCGATCTCATCGACCC
>CAILZB010000074.1 GCA_903838565.1 uncultured beta proteobacterium
CCTGCGAAGAAGGCTGCTGCAAAGAAGGCTGCTCCTGCTAAGAAGGCCGCACCAGCGAAGAAGGCTGCTGCTCCTGCGAAGAAGGCTGCTGCAAAGAAGGCTGCTCCTGCCAAGAAGGCTGCTGCGAAGAAAGCTGCTCCTGCCAAGAAGGCTGCTGCCAAGAAGGCCGCCGTAGCGAAGAAACCAGCGGCCAAAAAGCCCGCAGCTAAAAAGGCAGCCAAAAAGCCGGCTGCGAAGAAAGCCGCGAAAGCACCCGCTGCCAAACCCGCCCCGGCTGCTGCCCCTGCAGCTCCGGCCCCTGCGGCTCAGACGACTCTGAACCCGCAGGCAGCCTGGCCGTTTCCAACAGCCAGCAAGCCCTGAGCCGTAGGCGCCTAGCGCCTCAAGCCCGATGTCGCAAGGCATCGGGCTTTTTACATCTAGTTGAGGACAGAGCACGCCCACTGCGTGTCGCTTTGGTCTGTCCCGCAAAGTTTCAGTAATAAAACGCCAGCACCCTGTAGCCCGCAATTCGTGCCGGACTGGCTGCGCCAGCGACGCTCACGGTCAAAGCAGCTGACCAGTCTGCCCCCCCAGCGATCGAGCGCGCCGGGGTCTGGAAGTCCGTCGGCAACAGAACCCGGCGCAACACTGCCGCGTCGCGCGTGTCCGTCAGCGTCAGCTCCAGCGCGGGCAATGCCAATTCGGTGCGCGAAGTGTTCTTGATCGCGATCTGCAATCGATAAACATCGCCGCGAATCCGATTGAAGGACGAACTGTCGACCGTGATGGAGTCGATCGCCTTGAGCGGCTCGATCACACAACCCAGTCCCTGACACAGGGCCTGCAACACGGGCTTGGCATCCGGCCAGTTGGCGGCGATGCGATCGCGCTCGTGCAGCACCAGTTGCAGCGCCAGCGACACAGACAGCGCCAGACCGCCAATGGCCAGCAACCACCGGACCCAGCGGCGGCTCCAGAGGGACGGTGATTCCGTTGCGTGCAGGAATGAAACCGCCGGGCCCGAGACTTCCTGTTCTGCATGGGCCTGCCATGGTGGGTTTTCGGACTCCACCTCGGCGTCCAACGGCATCGGCTCGCCTTCGACCGGATCCCCTTCTGCATCCCATTGCGGCGGCTCCAAGGCGGGCTCCACGAATGGCTCGAAGGCCTCTTCGGCGGCGACCCGGGTGGCCGGTTCATCGGTGAAGTCCCGGTCGAAAACGTCATCGCGCACGGCGGGCGGCGCGTCGTGTTGCGGCGGCACGGCCGCGGGCGCCACCTCAGGCTGCAGATTGGCTGCGCCATCGAACACGTGGCTGCACTGCCCACAGCGCACCCAACCCTCGGAAATCTTCAGCTGATCAGCGACGACCTTGAACAGGGTCGAGCACTCGGGGCAGCGGGTAATCATGCGCGGGGTGGGTGGGTCAGGCGTGAACCGGCAAGCTCAGAGGGTGGCGGTCATCAGTATCCAGCCGTCTTCGCTGTCGGCGACGGACAACTTGCCATGGGGCGCGTAGGCCTGCATCAGTTCCTCCGCCTGGCGCTCCAGTATGCCGGCCAGCACCAGCGCGCCACCGGGCGCGACGTGGGCGCACAGCAGCGGAGCCAGCACCTTGAGCGGGGTCGCCAGAATATTCGCCAACACGGTCTGGTACTGGCCCTGCGCACGCTCGGGCATGCCGGCGTGCAGCAGGACCGCATTCGCGCTGGCGTTGAGCTCGGTGGATTCGATCGCCGCCGCGTCGATGTCGACAGCGTCGACCTCGCTCGCGCCCAGCTTGGCCGCACCGATGGCCAGAATTCCGGAACCACAACCGTAGTCGAGCACCCGGCCCAGGGAGCCACCCTGCTGCGTGCGGCGGGCCAGCCAGCGCAAACACATGCGGGTCGTGGGATGGGTCCCGGTTCCGAACGCCAGACCCGGATCCAGACGGATGATGGTTTGCGCCTGATCTGGCACCTCATGCCAGGTCGGAACAATCCAGAAAGTCGGCGTGATTTCCACCGGCGTGAACTGCGACTGCGTCAGACGCACCCAGTCCTGATCAGGCACTGCCGTATTGCCCAGCAGCTCGCAATCTGCAAAGAAATCCTGTTGCGCCAGCACCTGCGCGGCCTCATTCGCGCCGTCCTGGGTGGCAAACAGGGCCAGCACACGCGAACGCTGCCAGGCTTGCCGGGGAGCCGGCATGCCTGGCTCGCCAAACAGCGGCTTTTCGTCCTGCGTGAGCGCATCCGCGTCCTCCACGCTCACGCTCAAAGCCGCCAGGGCCTCGAGCGCGTCGCTCAAGCTCTCGACGCTGTCCTCGGGGCACAACAGGCTGAGTTCATGCATGGCTCGACCTCATCCCTTGTGCAGCGCCAGCCACTCTTCGAGGTAATGAATGTTGGTGCCACCTGCGACAAATTTGGCATCCATCATGAGTTCGCGGTGCAGTGGAATATTGGTGTTGATGCCTTCCACCACCGTCTCCAGCAGCGCCGTGCGCATGCGCGCCATAGCCTGGTCGCGGGTGTCGCCATGGGCAATGATCTTGCCGATCATGGAGTCGTAGTGAGGCGGCACAAAGTAGTTGGTGTAGATGTGCGAATCCACACGCACACCCGGCCCACCCGGCGCGTGCCACATGGTGATGCGCCCCGGCGACGGCGTGAACTTGAACGAATCTTCGGCGTTCACGCGGCACTCGATGGCGTGGCCCCGAATCACGATGTCGCGCTGGGTAAAAGGCAGCTTCTCGTCCGCCGCCACCATGATCTGGGTCTTGACGATATCGATGCCCGTCACCAGCTCCGTCACCGGATGCTCCACCTGCACCCGGGTGTTCATCTCGATGAAATAAAACTCGCCGTTCTCGTACAGGAACTCGAAGGTGCCCGCGCCGCGGTAGCCCATCTTCTTGCACGCCGCCGCGCAGCGCTCACCGATCTTGTCGATCACCTTGCGCGCTATTCCCGGCGCTGGCGCTTCTTCGATCACCTTCTGGTGGCGCCGCTGCATCGAGCAATCGCGCTCGCCCAGATAGACGGCGTTGCGATGCTTGTCGGCCAGCACTTGGATCTCGATGTGGCGCGGATTCTGCAGGAACTTTTCCAGATACACGGCCGAATTGTTGAACGCAGCACCGGCCTCGGCCTTGGTCATCTGCACCGCATTGATCAGGGCCGCCTCGGTGTGAACCACGCGCATTCCGCGCCCGCCACCGCCACCAGCCGCCTTGATGATGACCGGATAGCCCACCGCCTTGGCGATGCGGCGAATCTGCACCGGATCGTCGGGAAGTTCGCCTTCAGAACCTGGCACACAGGGTACGCCGGCCTTGATCATGGCCTGCTTGGCCGACACCTTGTCGCCCATCATGCGAATCGATTCGGGTGTGGGGCCGATGAATTGGAAGCCGCTCTTCCACACTCGCTCGGCAAAGTCGGCGTTCTCGCTCAGGAATCCGTAGCCCGGGTGAATTGCCTCGGCGTCCGTCACTTCCGCTGCGGAAATGATGGCGGGCATATTGAGGTAGCTCAGCGCCGACGAGGCCGGGCCGATACACACCGCTTCGTCCGCGAGCTTGACGTATTTGGCGTCACGATCCGCTTCGGAATAGACCATCACCGCCTTGATGCCCATCTCCCGGCAAGCGCGCTGGATTCTGAGGGCGATCTCCCCTCGGTTAGCAACGAGAATTTTCTTGAACATGCAGAAACAATCTTTGAGGTTTTACTCGATCACGAACAGCGGTTGGCCGTACTCCACGGCTTGGCCGTTCTGGCACAGAATCTGGGTCACGACGCCGCTCTGATCGGCTTCAATCTCGTTCAGAATCTTCATGGCTTCTATGATGCAGATCGTTTCGCCAACCTTGACCGTGCTGCCAATCTCCACGAATGCCTTGGCACCCGGACTGGCGGAGCGGTAGAAAGTGCCCACCATGGGTGACTTCACCGCATGACCGGTTTCAACCGGCGCTGCTGGCGGGATCACCGCGGCGGCCACCGGCTGCGCCGCTGGCGCTGCCATCGCTGCATAGGTTTGTGCCTGCACCACGGTCGGCCCGCCCTTGACAATGCGAACCTTGCCTTCAGCCTCGGTAATTTCAAGCTCTGTGACATTGGAATCAGACACCAAGTCAATCAATGTTTTTAATTTACGCAGATCCATGCCAACTCCATCTCGATCGAAAAAGAAAACGCGAATTTAACTCAAAATCGCTAAACGTCGCTCTTTTTTAATTATCTTTTTTTATTTTTCATCTACTCTCTGGAAAAAACGATCTTCTTCATCCTCATCCGGCCGCTTCGAACGACGCCCATGCGCCCACGTCGGCAGCGGACAGTCGGCCGATTTTACGCTGCGCCACGATGCCGTTGCCGGTGATGACCAGGCTGAACGGCAGGCCACCACTCAGGTTACCAAGGCTTTGGGTCAGACCCATGCCGACTGACTCTGCCATGCCGATGGAATAGGCCACCGGAAAATCACGCAGAAAGCGCCTGACGGAATCCGGCTTATCGATCGCCAGGCCCACCACTTGCCAACCTTTGGATGAGTTTTCTCGATAAAAACGATCCAATAGCGGCATTTCCTCGACGCAGGGCGGACACCAGGTGGCCCAAAAATTCAACACCAGGGGTTTGCCCCGAAAACTCGCCAGGTCCAGCGTGCCACCCGTCGGGTTCTCAAATTTCAGCTGCCAAAGGGCCGGATCAACGCCTTCGTCGGCCTCGGTTCGGGAATGTTTCCAAAGGGCCAGCCCCGCGCCGCACAGGCCTGCGGCAGCGGCCACGCCGGCATAGAGCATCCGTCGCCTCTGGATTCCAATCGCGGTCGGGACTTCGTGGATAGGCTGTGGGTCGTTCATGGGGCAGCATCATGCACCAAGCGGCGCACGGCTTCGATATTGCCGCGGGCCGAGTGCCCCCTGGCGTCGGGTTTGAGGGCGCCGCGCACGTCGTCAAAGTCGTACAGCATCAGGTGCACGCCGATGTCCTCCTGTAGCGCGTCGGACCAGCAGTGCAGACTCAGTGCCTCGGTCGGGGCGCCGTTGAAACCGACCACGGTACGCGGCAGGTACTGCAACCGGTGGTCGATCAGCGCAATTTCCGCCGCCTTGGCGTCGTCACAGAACAGCTGCAAATAGACGTCGGAGCGCCGCGTCGCAGTGCCGCGCCAAACGGCGCCGCCCAAATGGGGCCGGAATGGCGCCATGCGCTCCATCCAGACCAAGGCCAGGCGGCGCAGTGCCAGCAGCTCGGCCGGCTGGGTCTCAGCCGAAAAGAGCTCGATGTACTCGCGCACGGCGTCTTCGACCTCGTCATTGTCGGGCAAGGCGCTGCGGTTCGGGAGCCCCAGTTGCTTCACGGCACGCCTTTTGGCCGCACCGTATTCCAGCCCCTCTTCCACCACCATGCGCGCTGCCGTGGCAGCGATTTCTGCTTTACGCGTATCCATGCGGCAGATTTTCCCAGACTCCTACAATTCCCGCATGCACATTCACATCCTCGGTATTTGCGGAAGCTTCATGGGAGGCCTGGCGGCGCTGGCGCGCGAAGCCGGGCACCGGGTCACGGGTTGCGACGCGGGCGTGTACCCGCCCATGAGCGACCAGTTGCGCTCCCTTGGCATTGAATTGATCGAGGGCTATGGGGTCGAACAGCTGGCCTTGAAGCCCGATATCTATGTCGTGGGCAATGTCGTGTATCGGGGGCAGCGCGACGATGGCACGCCCAAGTTTCCCTTGATGGAAGCCGTCCTGGACCAGGGCCTGCCATACACCAGCGGCCCGCAATGGCTGGCCGAGAACGTCCTGCAGGGACGGCACGTGCTGGCCGTCGCCGGCACCCACGGCAAGACCACCAGCACCAGCATGCTCGCCTGGATTCTGGAGCACGCCGGCCTGAATCCGGGATTTCTGGTGGGCGGAGTGCCCATGAACTTTGGCGTCTCGGCGAGACTCGGTGCGGGCCAGCATTTTGTGATTGAAGCTGACGAATACGACACGGCCTTCTTCGACAAGCGCAGCAAGTTCGTGCACTACCGTCCCCGCACCGCCATTCTGAACAATCTGGAATTCGATCACGCCGACATCTTTGACGATCTGGCGGCGATCGAGCGCCAGTTCCACCACCTGGTGCGAACCGTCCCCGCCTCCGGGCGCGTGGTCTATAACGCCACCGAAGCCAGCCTGAAGCGCGTGCTGGCCAAGGGCTGCTGGAGCGAAAGCGTCAGCTTCGGCCCCGGTGGCGACTGGCAGGCGTTGGGGGCGAACGATGATTTTCAGGTGCTACGGCACGGTTTGCCGGTCGCCCATGTGGCATGGAGCCTGACGGGCTTGCACAACCAGATGAACGCCCTGGCTGCGCTGGCCGCAGCGCAGCATGTCGGCGTCGCGCCCGAACTGTCGGGCCAGGCGCTGGGACTGTTTCAGAACGTCAAGCGCCGCATGGAAGTTCGCGGCAGCGCCGGCGGCGTCACGGTGTACGACGACTTCGCGCACCACCCCACGGCCATCCGCACGACGCTCGACGGGTTGCGGCGCAAACTGGACGCCCAGGCAGCGCTTGCGGGGCAGCAGGCAGGCCGCATTCTGGCCGTGTTCGAGCCGCGCTCCAACACCATGAAACTGGGCACCATGAAGGCGCAACTGCCGTGGAGCCTGGAACTGGCCGATCTGGCGTTTTGCCACGCAGGCGGCCTGGGCTGGGACGCCCGCGAGGCCTTGGCGGCGATGAGAGCCAAGGCGCAGGTGGCCGACGACATCGAGCAGCTGGTGCAGCAGGTGGTGGCCGCGAGCCAGCCTGGCGATCACGTCGTCTGCATGAGCAACGGCGGCTTTGGCGGCGTGCACGCCAAACTGTTGGAGCGACTGCGCGCCGGCTGACTTTCCCGTCAATACGTGACGGTCATCGCGGCCACGTCGATGCGCAGCATCGGCTTGCCCAGCGAGGCACTGGCAGCGCGCGCGAACTCGTTCGCCCATGCGCTGTCGGCCAGACGCGAAGCGCCCGCCGCTTGAGCCACGCACAGGACGCGGTCGGCGCTGAGCAGTTTGCCGGTGGCGCGCAAAGGCTCGCATTCCAGCGCCACAAACTGCTGATCCAGCCAATGACGCGCCACATCCGGCGCCATCGGCTCCAATGCATCCAGATTGATTCTGACTTCCTGACCCGCGCCCATTTGGACGATCACTTCGCTTCGCATGATGATTTACCTTTCGAACGCGCAGCCTGGCTGCTTTGAACCCAAAAAAACCGCGCCCCGGTCAACGAGCCCGGCGCGCCTTCACAGCTTGCGATAATACGTCCAGCGCCTGCACCGAGTCATCCCATCCGAGACAAGCGTCGGTGATGCTCTGGCCGAACGCCAACTTCGAAGGATCATCCTTGCCCGGTGTGAACTTCTGCGCTCCGGCGTGCAAATGGCTCTCCACCATCACGCCAAAGACGCTGCGCGAACCGCCAGCGATCTGCGCCGCCAGATCCTTGGCCACGTCGAGCTGCTTTTCGTATTGTTTGGAGCTGTTGGCGTGACTGCAGTCCACCATCAGCACGGCGGGCAGCTTGGCGGCCTCCAGGTCCTTGCAGGCGGAGGCCACGCTGGCGGCGTCGTAATTGGGCGCCTTGCCACCACGCAGGATCACGTGGCAATCGGGGTTGCCCTTGGTCTGCACGATCGCGACCTGGCCGTTCTTGTGCACCGACAAAAAGTGGTGCGGCCGCGCTGCTGCCTGGATCGCGTCCGTGGCGATGCGGATGTTGCCGTCGGTGCCGTTCTTGAAGCCGATGGGCGCCGACAGGCCCGAGGCCAGTTCGCGGTGCACCTGGCTCTCGGTGGTGCGCGCGCCGATGGCACCCCAGGAAATGAGCTCGCCGATGTACTGGGGCGAGATCACATCCAGGAACTCGCTGCCGGCAGGAACGCCCATGCGGTTGATCTCCACCAGCAGCTGGCGCGCGATGCGCAGGCCTTCGTCGATGCGGTAGCTCTGGTCCATGTAGGGGTCGTTGATCAGCCCCTTCCAACCCACCGTGGTGCGCGGCTTTTCAAAGTACACGCGCATCACCACTTCCAAGGTGTCGGCGTACTTGAGGCGCTGCTCCACCAGCTTGCGCGCGTAGGCGATGGCCGCGGCCGGGTCATGGATCGAGCACGGTCCGATGACCACCAGCAGGCGGTCGTCCTGCCCCGCCATGATGTTGTGGATGTTCTTGCGCGTGCGCGTGATCAGCGACTCCACGGGAGTTCCGCTGATCGGGAAGAAGCGGATCAGATGTTCGGGAGGAGGCAGCACGGTGATGTCCTGTATGCGTTGGTCGTCGGTCTGGCTGGTCTTGTCGACGGGGCTCGCATACCAGGCGTCGGCGCTGGCGGGGGTGACTTTGGAATTCATGGCATCTCCTGATCGCTGGGGTTTTGAATAATGGGCACAAAAAAACCGCCGGGGTTGCCGGCGGTTTTCGGGAAATTCTTGAAGCTGTTTTCAGCTGCGTTCAGAACTCTCGACCGCCGGCGGCGCTGGAGAACCAAAAATAGCTGAAATAGAAACGGGCTGCGTTCATGCCGATGAATATAGCACAGGCCAAATCAGCTCCGTCACGAACGTGCTGGCAGGCCATGGTTGTTGGCCAGCAGCGCGGCCTCCACACGGCTGCGCACCTGCAGTTTCTGCAGGATATTGGTGACATAGTGCTTGATCGTCTTCTCCGACAGGAAGATGCGCTCGCCGATCTCCCTGTTGGTGAGACCCGTCCCGATGAGCGCGAGGATTTCGCGCTCTCGATCGGTCAGCTCCTGCAGCGGGTCGGGAGCTTTTCCCTGCGTCAACGACACCAGCATTTCTGCCGCGATGGACGGCGACACATAGACCTCGCCCGCCACCGCAGAACGCACCACGCCGGCCAGTTCCTTGGCCGACACGCCCTTCAGGACGTAAAGCGCGCGCGCCAGCCTTGAGCGCGGCCAGCAGCTTGTCCTTGTCCTCCGAGCCGGTGAGCATCACGATCACCGTGGCCGGACACGCCATGGCGATCTTCTCTGCCGTGGCGATGCCGCTCCAGCCCGGCATATTGATGTCCAGCAAAACCACGTCGGGCAGGAGTTGGCGCGCCAGCGCCAGCGCCTGCTCGCCCGAATCGGTCTGCGCGACAACCTTGAACCCGGGGTCCATTTCGAGCGAACTCACCACCCCCTGACGGAACAGCGGGTGGTCATCGACCACCAGAATGTTGATGGCGTCATGCATCGGCCTGGCCCAGTGATTTCAAAGGCAGGCTCACACGAATCGTGGTGCCCACTCCCGCATCGGTCTTCAGCTCGAAGTTTCCGCCCAAGACCTCGGCCCGCTGGCGCATCCCGTGCAGCCCGAAGCGCCCCTTCGCCAAAGCGGTCTCCTCATCAAACCCCGGCCCCTTGTCGCTGATTTCCAGCGTCAGGGCGTCTTCGCTTGCCGACAGCGCCACGCGGCAGTCCGCGCCTTGGGCGTGACGGTAGGCGTTGGCCAGGGACTCCTGCAGCAGGCGGTACAGCGTCACCTTCACCCTGAAGGACGCTGCGATGGCGGGATTCGACGCCGTCAATGCCACCTGGCACCCGGTCTTGACCTGAAAGTCGCGCACCACCCGCTCGGCGATGTCGGCGGGCGCCAGTCGGCCGATGTCGGGCAGATCCAGGTCGGCTGAGATAGCACGCAGGTCGGTCAGGGCCGACTGCACCGCAATGCGCGCCGGGGCGAGGTTCTTTGCCCAGGGCAATTGCTGCAACGTGCCCTCGGCTGCGCTGGCGTCGTCCATGTTCTTCAACTGCATCAAGGCAAAGCCCAGGTCCTGCCCGGGTCCGTCGTGGATGTCTGCCGATATGCGCTGCAGCAAGTCCTCGTTCACGGCGGTGGCGCGTTCGGCCGCGCGCATCACGCGCTCCTGCAATTGGATGTTCTGCTGGTTGACCTCGGTCAGCTGAGCCACCTTGTCGCCCAGCTGGTCCTGCTGATCGATGATGGTCCGGCTGCCCCGGCGAACCACGGCAAACAGCAGCAGATACATCGTCAGCATCGCACCGGCCACCAGCAGCCAGCCTCGGCGCTGCGCAGCGGCCGCTTCGCGGTCCACATCGTCCGGCTTGACGTAGAACTCGGCGGCGGCGATGACCCCACCGGTGCGGTCCGCATGAATCGGCGTGTAGGTCTCGATCAGCCGCTGCATCGGCTGACCGTGCTGTGTCTGCTGCTCTTCGGAGCGTTCGCTGATTTCTGAAAATATGTTTCCCGCCAGCGCCTCGGCAAGGCCTTCGCCGATGGGAAACTTCCGACCACTTTCCCCGGAGGCGCTGCTGAACAAAACGTAGCCGTCCCTGCGCCAGATCTTCAATGCGACGATCTTCTGCCCCAGAGGCGTGTTGGCCAGGTCGGAGCGCAGCGCTTCATGGTCACTCGCGCTCAGGTCGTCCCGGTCCACCAGCGTCTGAACATGGGGCGCAATGAAGCTGCCGACGTAGAGCGCCGTCACGCCGCCCATGCGGTGCACGACGCTGTCCTGCACCTGCTCCCCGATCCACCAGCCGATCACCAGCGTTCCGCACAGCAGGATGGGAAAGCTCAGCAGCATGAACTGCCGCGACAAGGACAAGCGGGCAAAAGCGGTTTTCATCTGGAAGTTCAACAAGATCCAAAGCCCTGCTAGGGCGTGCGCCGGGACACGGCGCAGCACTTGCGCAAAGCGGCAACGGCTGAATGTAACAGCCCCCCGTGCCTGGCGCCATGGACCAAGGTCTGAACCCTTTTGCGACCTGTTGCCAGCGGAAATCGCGCACTTCGGGCGTGCCGTCGGCCGGCCCAGGCGAGGAGAATTTCCACTGCGATTCGGGGCTCACGAAGTCGTGGCCCCAGTGCCGCGAGTACACGGTTGGCAACGGTTTTACCGAATCAAAATGCAAGGAGCTGCGATGAACGTCATGAGAATAGAAGGGTCGCTACTCAATTTTTGGGTGGCCAAGTCGGCGGGCCTCAGGCTGCTGCCGCAGCCACCCTCGCCTGGCGAAAAACACGAACACGACAGCGGCTGCTGGCATCCCCAGACCTTCCACCCATCGACCGATTGGTCCCACGGCGGGCCGATCGTGTCGAATGAATGGTATGTGATCGAAGACGTTCTGGCCGAGTGGTTTGGACCGGACTGGACCCACGCCAAAGCCATCATGGAACATCCGCTCTCATGGTTCATGCGCGCCTACGTTGCGTCGCAATTTGGCGATCAGGTCGAGGATATGGGTTCTGAAAACAGGTCCTTGGCACCCGACCCCATCGCCCTCGCGCAATTGCAACTCAACAGTCGGCGCGCGATGAGAGCGACGCAGTAGCCCGCGCCTCAGGCGAACCATTTTGCGGTGCGCCGACAACCCCACCGACACCCAAATTCTTCATCCATACACAACGGAGCTGAACATGAAAAAACTATCCCGTAGCTTGGGCGCGCTGACCTTATGGCTTGCCGTTCTGGGCGTCTGTGCGGCGCAAACGCCGGCGCCTGCGAAGGCGGCTGATGGCGTGATCGTCGGCACCAACGGCATGACGCTTTACACGTTTGACAAGGACATCGCGGGCAGCGGCAAATCGGTGTGCAATGGCCCCTGTGCGACCAACTGGCCGCCGCTCATGGCAGCAGAGTCCGACCAGCCGTCGGGCGACTACACCATCGTCGCGCGCGACGATGGCAAGAAGCAATGGGCGCTCAAGGGCAAGCCCCTTTACTTCTGGGCCAAGGACAGCAAGCCGGGCGACAAGACCGGCGACGGCTTCAATCAGGTCTGGCAGACAGCCAAACCTTAGGCGGCGGCACCAGGTCGCCGCTTTCCATTGCCGGGATCAGGAGCTGAACAGGAAGTTCATCACGTCGCCGTCCTTGACGACGTAGTCCTTGCCTTCGCTGCGCATCTTGCCCGCGTCCTTGGCGCCCTGCTCGCCCTTGTAGGTGATGAAGTCGTCAAAGGCAATGGTCTGGGCGCGGATGTAGCCCTTCTCGAAGTCGGTGTGGATCACGCCCGCCGCCTGCGGCCCGGTGTCTCCCACGTGGATGGTCCAGGCGCGCACTTCCTTCACGCCGGCGGTGAAGTAAGTCTGCAATCCCAGCAGCTTGTAGGCCGCGACGATGAGGCGATTGAGCCCGGGCTCTTCCTGCCCGATCTCGGCCAGGAACATCTTCTTGTCCTCGTCCTCCATGTCGGCCATCTCGGCTTCGATCTTGGCGCAGATCGCCACCACCGGCGCATTTTGCGCCGCGGCGAATTCGCGCAGACGGTCCAGGAACGGGTTGTTCTCGAAGCCGTCCTCGGCCACGTTGGCCACAAACATGGCGGGCTTGGCCGTGATCAGGAAGAACTGCGTCAGCAGCGGCAACTCTTCCTTGCTGAAGGAGAGCGTGCGCACCGGCTTGGCTTCATTCAACGCAGCCTGGCACTTCTCCAGAATCGCCACCAGCTTGATCGACTCCTTGTCGCCCGAGCGCGCCGTCTTGGTGACTCGGTGCAGGGCTTTCTCCACCGCGGTCAGGTCGGCCAGACAAAGCTCGGTCTGGATCACTTCCATGTCGGAGATCGGGTCGACCTTGCCTGCCACGTGAATCACATTCTCGTCTTCGAAGCAGCGCACCACGTTCACGATCGCGTCGGTTTCGCGGATGTGCGCCAGGAACTTGTTGCCCAGGCCCTCGCCCGTGCTCGCCCCCGCCACGAGTCCGGCGATGTCCACAAACTCGACGATGGCCGTCTGGATCTTCTCGGGTTTCACAATGGCCGCGAGCTGGTCGAGGCGCTTGTCAGGCACTTCCACGATGCCCACGTTGGGCTCGATGGTGCAGAAGGGATAGTTCTCCGCCGCAATACCCGCCTTGGTCAGCGCATTGAACAGGGTGGATTTACCAACGTTGGGCAAGCCCACGATGCCGCACTTCAAACTCATGAAAAATGTCCTTATGAATCAATGTCCCAGAGGCATGCTCGCGTCGAATGCGGGCATCTTGAAAGTGCCCGATCCGCATCGGCAACCGATAGCAAAGCCGCCATCGCGAATGCGACCAAAGCCCTGCCCAACGGCAAAGTTTTGTCCTCGTTTTGTCCTGGGGAATAGGGGGTGATTGTACTTATCAGTGAAGCACTGCTGCTGCGGGCCAGTGCCACCGACGGGCGCATCCTGTGGGATCGCGTGCTTTGCGGCTTTGGCGTGCGGCTGAACGCAGAGCCTTGGTCGTTGGGGCAGGTTCAACGCGTCGTGACAGCTGCGCTTGAGTCGACCGGGCCAGGGAAGTTGAAGGGCGAGCCATCACTTCCCGATCACCATAAGTTGAACTCTAGCCACTTCATCACCCTGATCAGCGGCCTTTCGGAACCACTTAATCGCTTCGACTTTATCCTTTGAAACACCAAAACCGCCTTCATACATCCTACCGAGATTAAGCTGGCTATTTGCATTTCCTTGCTCAGCGGCCTTGCGAAACCACTTGACCGCTTCGACACTATCTTTAGAAACACCTTTACCGTTTGCGTACGCAACACCAAGATTGGCTTGCCCAAGTGCGTTGCCTTGCTCAGCGGCCTTCCGGTACCACTTTATCGCTTCGACAATATTCTTTTCGACACCACTACCGTTGTCATACACAATACCGAGAAAGGCTTGGCCGAATGCATTGTCTTGCTCAGCTGCCTTGCGAAGCCAGTTAACGGCTTCAACTTCGTCCTTTGCTGCGCCCTGGCCCATCGCATATGCCCTGCCAATGGAAACCTGTGCCGTTGCGTCACCCTGCTCGGCGGCTTTTCTGTACCATCTGACCGCCTCGGCTGCATCTTTGGCGACACCAGTACCGTTTGCGTAAATATTGCCGAGATTTCGCTGTCCCCGAATATTTCCCTGCTCCGCCGCCATACGCAACCACCTAGCACCCTCAAGTTCGTCCTTGGCGACACCAAAGCCGTTCAGATAAATGACGCCCAACACCGACTGTCCATCCGAATTTCTCTGATCAGCTGCTTTGTTCGCCCAAATTGCCCCCTCAACATAGTTCTTTGCTACGCCCCAGCCATTCACATAAATTCGTGCGAGTTGACCTTGTGCCTCAACGTCACCTCTTTGTGCTACACCCTTGAGTGCATCTAGTTTCCCTGGATGCCTTTCAAAATACGCTTGAACCACGGCCGAATCGCTCGCCTTTTCAAGCAACTGATTCCATTCAATGGTTTCCATGCGCGCGACTTCTCGCTTCTGCTTCTCTTCGGCTTGGGCAGTTGCATTGGCTTGGTCCACCAACTTTTGCAGCCGCGGCTTTGCCAACTCAGCATACTGCCCGGTGGGATAACGCTTCACGTACAGCTTATAGGCATCGACCGTTTTTTCCGCCTCTGCGGTTTGCCATGCTGAGAGTTCATCAGATTGCGCTTTAGCGGTTGCTTGGTCCGCCAATTTCTGCAATCGTTGCTTTGCCAGTGCAACGTATCTGCCCCGAGGATATTGCTTGACGTACACCTCATAGTCGTCGGAGCTCTTAGCAGCGTCCACGGCTTGCCAAAGTGCGGCCTCTGCATCACCGACACCGACAGGGGCCGGGGTGAATGCGGAGACCGCGGGAACACTGGCATTACGCTTGGCATCGGCTTTAACTTTTGCCAAACCAACGCGAGCCTGAACAGCATACCTACCTTTGGGATAACCCTTTAAGTACTCTTCAAAGCCCGAAGCATCAGTACTGCTCCTGATGGAGTCCCAAAAATCGTCCTCTATCTGTTCCTTCGTTCTGGATTGGATTGGCGCCACGACAGCCTGGCTAGGCTGTTGCACCTGTACCGTCGTTGGCCCAAAGAAGTAAAAGTTGCCGCGTGCCTCGTTGTACAAGGCAGGTCGCTGGTCATGCCCGATCGACTTCGCCAAATCTTCCACCGAGTCCTGCACCTCGCGCACCAAATCTTCAATTCTCACGCCCGGTTTCTTCATGCGGGCAATGAATTCGCGGGTAAACACGCCGTTGGGGTTGCCGTCTTTGTCACTGAGCTTGTCTAGTGCCTGTTGCCCTTTCGGCGCGCGTCAAGCTACTTGTCGCCTCATTCATGCAGCCAACTGCTGAATAGGGTTGTCGTCCGAATAGGCTCGGATGACGGAGTCGCGTTCGGGGTTGAGAGTGACCGGTCCCACGGGCGACCAGTTTCGTGTTTTGC
>CAILZB010000075.1 GCA_903838565.1 uncultured beta proteobacterium
ACTCTGACTTCTTTGCGAAGTAGCTTTCCAACTGGGCTTCGAGGTAAGGTTTCCCAGAATTCAATGCGCTTGGGGTGCTTGTAGCTTGCCAACCGCTCGCGGCAGAACTGGAGCAATTCTTCCTCTGTGGCCTTTACATCGGGCTTCAATACAACAGCGGCCTGGACCCGTTCGCCCCAACGTGCGTCGGGCGCCGAGGTGACAATGCACTCTTGCACTGCCACATGCTGATACAAAACAGCTTCAACCTCCGTGGGGTAGATGTTCTCGCCACCAGAGACGATCATGTCGGCTTTTCGGTCCAACAGAAAGACATAACCGTTTGCGTCCATGTAGCCGACATCTCCGGTTCGCAACCACCCCTGCTGTAGACGTTCCTTGCTCAATTCTTCGTTGTTCCAGTAGCCGATCATGACGTTTGCACCCCTGGCCAGCACTTCGCCTGGCTCGCCCAGGGCTTTGGCGCTCATTGGAACTGACCCACCCCCTGCTCACTGAACTGACCCACTGAGTTTGTGAAGGATTGGCAGGCGCGCCCGCCGTGGACAAGCCACCTGTCCACAGGACGAGCCTGTGGACAGCCGCTGAAGCGGGGCGTGGCTTGCCCACTGCTCCCCGATGGGAGCCTTCGGCCTGACGCGCTGACGCTTGCCAAACAGCCTTTTTAAAGAATATTCAGAACGGTCCGAACAGCCAATACATCGGTGGTGAAGGTACACCTGAGCGGCGCGAGCAGGCCTGTGATGCCAGCCAGGATTTGGCACAAAGGCAAACCAGCGGTAAAACACTGGGGTTTTAAGAACGGGCGCACTAGCTGCTGTTCAACCTTCGAAAGTAGTAACAGCCAGCGCGCCCCACACGTGTTACCCACGAGTGCGCGCTAATTATTGCCTGAATTGGCTGGACAAGTCCAGTGCTGTGCTGGCAATCAGGTATGCATGCAGTGGGGTTCAAGTGGGAGAACCCGATTGGCTGGTGCGTCCATGGCGCTACTCAGTGCGCGTACGTTCAGGTGTGGCTGCTGCCAGACGGAAGTGCGAGTGTGCTCGTCGTGCGACCGTGGTCAGCGCTACTGCGGCGAAGGTTGTCGAACTCAGGCGCGCCTGGCCTGCCAGCGCCGGGCATCGGCGTGTTACCAGAGCAGCCGTTGTGGGCGATTCAACCATGCCCGTCGCCAACGGCAGTACCGAGAACGCCAGAGGCAAGACAAACAGCAGCAGGAGCAAATAGTGACTCAACAGGGTTCACAGCAGGCCAGTGCGGGTGCTCTACTGGAGCCCGAGATTGAACTGGACGTGATCAAGAACCAGGCCCAAGCGCCGGTGTCGCTGCTGTATTGCCATTGGTGCAGGCGAGCGATTTCGGGGGGCACACGCATGGGCTGGTTGCGTCACGCAGTGAAAGAGGAAGTCGAACACAGTTTGAATGGAGTGCCCCGTGGACAGTCACCCTGAACGTCAAAGCCCAACACCGGGCGCCCTGCAGGTGGACCTGCACCGAATGGAGTTGCGATTTGAGGACACGCGCATTGTGGATGCGCCAGCCGTGCAACGACTGACCAACTCGATACAGGAGCGCGGCCAGATGGTGGCGTGCATTACTGCGGCTGAGCAACCAGAAGGCTCGATGGTTCTCATAGACGGGTACCGCAGGGTGGGCGCGCTCAGGCGTTTGGGAATGGACACCGCGCTGGTGCAATGCTGGAACTGCTCGGTGGGGACTGCGCTGGCTCAGTTGTTGGCGCATTCGCTGTCGCGTGTATTTGATCCCATTGAGGAGGCGCTGATGTTGCGCGAACTCATCGATCACCATGGCCTGAGCCAGCGCGAGGCGGCCCGCCAGTGCGCGCGCGATGTGAGCTGGGTGCAGCGCCGCCTGGTATTGCTGAGCGCTTTGCCACAGGATCTGGTGCAGGCGGTGCGCCATGCCAGAGTGTCGAGTTGGGCTGCTGCGCGCATTCTGGCACCGTTGGCGCGCGCCAACAGAGAACATGCCAGTGGGCTGCTGCGCAGGATTGAGCATGACAGGATGTCCACGCGTGAGTTGCAGAGCTGGTTTGCGCACTACCAAGCCTGCCAGCACCAGGCACGCGAACGCATGGTGGAGCACCCGCGCCTGTTCATTGAAGGCGTGAAGGCGTTGGCTCAGGAGCGCGCGGCGCGGGATTTGCGCGGTGGACCGGAACGCGAGGTCGTGGGTGATTTGGGGTATCTGCACGCACTGATACGGCGCCTCAGTGCTCGCCTGGGCGAACTCCAAGTGCCCTTGGAGCCGGCACTATTAGGGGCATGCCAGCGGGCGCACGTAGCCCTGCCCACGGTGGCACAGGAGCTCAGCAGGCTGGTGTCGTCATGACCCCGCTGGAGATTCGCAACTCGGTGCACACATTGCAGCAACAAAACCTCAGCCTGCGCGAGATCGCCCGGGTGCTGAAGCTCTCGCGAAACACGGTTCGCAGGATTGTGCGCGAACCGAAAAACCGGTTGGATGGCACTACAGCAGTGCGCGATGAGGGGGTGCACAAACGTCTGGGCGAGGTGTATGCCCGGGCCCAGGGAAACGCGGTGCGCATGAGTCAGATCCTGCAGGAAGAGAATGGCAAGCAGGTGGCCTACAGCACGCTCACGCGCTGGGTACGCGATGCCGATTTGCGAGCCAGCCTCAAGCGTTCAGGTCAATACCACTTTGAGCCAGGCCAGGAGATGCAGCACGACACATCGCCGCATAAATTGGAGGTCGCTGGCAAGCGCGTGGTGGCGCAGTGTGCGGGGCTCACGCTGGCGTACTCCAGGCGCCTGTTTATTTGTTACTACCCGCGCTTTACACGCTTTGAGGCCAAGGATTTCCTGGTGCGCGCAGCCCAGTTCATGGACGGCACCTGCCCGCGCTGCGTGATCGACAACACCAGCGTGATGGTGGCCGGCGGTGCGGGCTGCGATGCGGTGTTTGCCCCGGAGATGGCCGCCTTTGCGCGTGCTCTGGGATTCCACTTTATGGCCCACCGCGTCAATAATCCGGATAGAAAGGCGAGGATTGAGAGACCTTTTGCATGGATAGAAAACAACTTCCTGCCCGGGCGCAGCTTCAGCTCATTTGATGACTTGAACGCACAGGCGCTGAAGTGGTGCCTGGAGGTGGCCAATGTCAAACCCAAGCGCAGCCTGGGCATGGCGCCAGAGGCGGCCTATGTGATGGAGAAGCCCTACCTCAGAGCGCTGCCCAGCGTATTACCGGCGGTCTACGAGGTGCTCGATCGGGTGGTGGACCTTTACGGCTTTGTCAGCGTGGACACCAACCGGTATTCGACCCCAGAGCGCCTGGTGGGCAAGCAGGTGACGGTGTACAAGCATTACGCCAGTGTCGAGATCCATTACAAGCACAGCCTGGTGGCCAGTCATCCCCGTTTGGTGGGGGTGCGCGATGCGCGAAACACCTTGCCTGGGCACCACACCATCCCCCAACGCAAAGCGCGTGAGCCCTCGCTGCAAGCGCAGTTGCTCAGTGCCCAAGGTGGCGTACTCGAGGCCTACGTCAAGGCGCTTGTAAAGCACCTCAACGGTCGGGGCACACGCGCACTCAACCGGTTGTTGCAGATGCAGCGTACGTATCCGGCGCAGCCCTTTCTTGGCGCGCTGGAGCAGGCGCTCAAGTACGGCCTGTTCGATCTGACACGGGTGCAGACGTTGGTGCTGCGCCATGTGGCAGGGGACTTCTTTGCGATGGGGGAGCACGACAATGAGGGCGACGCCCAGGACCAATAAGTCCACATCGGCAGCGCGGGAATCGATTCATGCGCTGCTCCATGAGCTCAACTTCAAGGGCATGCAGCGCGTGCTTGACAGCGAGCTCGAGCGCTGCGAGCGCGATGGCATACCCGCAGCAGAGTTGGTGCAGCGCCTGCTGGGTGAGCAGGCGTCGTATGTACGTGAACGCTCTTTGGCCAACCGACTCGCGCAGGCGCGCCTGCCCTGGCAGTGGACGATTGACACCTTCCCGTTCGAGCGCCAAAGCGGTGTAGACAAAGCGCAGGTTATGGGTCTTGCTGACATGGACTTCGTGCGCCGCGCTGACAACCTGGTACTCATTGGCGGGCCCGGCACCGGCAAGACCGGAATTGCGCTGGGTTTGCTGCGTCAGGCCTGCATGAATGGCTGGCGTGGGCGTTTTTACAATGCGCAAACGCTGTTCGACGAGTTGTATTCTTCACTGGCCGACCGCACCACAACCAAGTTGCTCATGTCGCTGAGTCGGATGCAACCGTTGGTGATTGACGAGCTTGGTTATTTAAATCTGAAGACCGAGCAAGCCAACGCGTTCTTCCGCTTGATGGACCAGCGTTATGGGCGCGTGAGTACCATCGTCACGACCAATCTTGACTATCCAAGGTGGTATGAGATGTTCAATAACAAACCATTGGTCGACGCATTGCTGGACCGGCTGCAGCACCACTGCGTGACGATCCGAATCGAGGGGCCATCCTTGCGTAGCGAAGTGCCCAAAAAAAAGCCCACAGCGTCGGCGAAAACGCTAGCGCCCAAAGCATCTGACAAGGCCAAATAAGCCGATAAAAGGCAAGCCTCGAAATATCACGCCGCAGTCAAATTGCGGTGTACCCCTGCGCCTTCAAAATATCCGGAAATCCAGATTCTCACGCCCTCAAGCTACAAACAACTGCGCAAACCCTGGGTCAGGTTTCGGTGAGCACAAGTGGGTCAGAAATTATGAGCGCCGAGGGTCAGCGCGTCTATGCACTCGCACAGGGCTGGGAAGATCTTAATGACCACC
>CAILZB010000076.1 GCA_903838565.1 uncultured beta proteobacterium
CCAAAGTTCAGCCAGAAAACCGTCTCCCAAAAAGAGGCAAAATCCACCTCTGTTTAACCCCCTCGGGATGTCGTTTTACCCACCTGTTACTGGCTCCATTACGCCGAACATCGGTGGCTCCATAACGCCGGTCAGTGACAGTGGCATTGGCATTGTCCTTCTGACCTTTGCCTTCCACCTTCCCCCTGGCAAACCGCCCGTGGACGTCATGCTGACCATCATTGCCGTCGTGGCCGCGTCGGCCACCTTGCAAGCCTCTGGTGGACTGGAAGTGCTGCTCAAAGGGGCCGAGAGGCTGCTGCGGCGCAACCCGAAATATGTGTCCATCCTGGCCCCGTTTACCACCTGTCTTCTGACCATGTTGTGCGGCACCGGGCACGTGGTCTACACCATGCTGCCCATCGTCTACGACATCGCGATCAAGAACGATATCCGCCCGGAACGCCCCATGGCGGCTTCGTCCATCGCCAGTCAGATGGGCATCCTGGCCAGCCCGGTGTCGGTGGCCATCGTCTCCCTGGTGGCATTCCTGTCCAAGTTTCCGGTGAACGGACATGTCATCGACTTTATCCAGGTGCTATCCATCACCATCCCTTCAACGCTGATGGGTGTGCTGATGATTGGTATTTTCAGCTGGTTCCGCGGCAAAGACCTGAAGGACGACGCCGAGTTCCAGGCCCGCATTGCCGACCCGGAACAACGTCGGATCGTCTATGGTGAAGGCGCCACACTCATGGGCAAGACACTGTCCCGCGACCAGCGCAATGCCATGTGGATTTTCATTGGTTCCATTGCGGTGGTGGCAACGTTGGGCGCCTTCGAGTCCCTGCGTCCCGTCGTGGGCGGCAAGCCACTGTCCATGGTTCTGGCCATTCAGATGTTCATGCTGCTCGCTGGTGCGCTCATCATTGTCTTCACCAAGACCGACCCCTCCACCATCGGCAAGACCGAGGTGTTTCGGGCGGGGATGATTGCGGTTATCGCGGTGTTCGGGATTGCCTGGATGGCCGACACCGTGTTTGATGCCAATCTGCCGATGCTCAAGGCGACACTCACCGAACTCGTCAAGACCCAACCCTGGACCTACGCGATAGCGCTGCTGTTGGTATCCAAGCTGGTCAACTCGCAAGCGGCAGCCATCAGCGCGATGGTTCCGGTCGGTCTGGCCATCGGCGTGCCACCCGGGTACATCGTGGCCTTTGCCGCTGCATCCTACGGCTACTACATCTTGCCGACCTACCCCAGTGACCTTGCTGCCATCCAGTTTGACCGCTCCGGTACCACGCACATCGGAAAGTACGTCATCAACCACAGCTTTATTTTGCCGGGCCTGATTGGCGTGAGTACGTCGTGCCTCGCTGGGTATTTTCTGGCTGGGGCCAACGGCCTGATATAGCAGCCGCTCAATCGCGCCAAATGTCGGATCGGGACGAATCATTGAACACGCCATGCAGCGCCTCCAGGCGTTCGCCAAGGGCTGCTATGTGGCTACCCGCTCCCGCCCACTACCGAGCCGTTCGAGACGGGGATTGGGCGGCCTCAGGTCTTTACCCGTCGAATTATCAGGTCATCACCTGATTGACGTTCGTGTTGCAAAACCAAATACTGGTCCTGTAGTGCGGGTTCCATTGCCTGGTTGAATATTGAAGATATTGATCACTCAATTTTGACGGAACCACCGACGAAGGATTCTGCTGATTAAGCCATCCAGAAGACAGCAAATCCGACCGATGAGTTCCCCCAAGGAGAGTGCAGATGACACCAATTCGCCAGATTCGCCACAATAATTTCAACCTCGGGGCGACTGAGGTCAAGCTGCCTCGGAAGGCCGAAATGAAGATCAGCATGAATAAGTTCGAGATGCTTATGGCTGCATTGCTTCTTGCATTCGGTATCTCCGCTTGCGGCGGTGGCGGTGGCAACAGTGGTGCGCCCAGCACTCCAATCGCAGTGAAAGTAATTACTCTGAAAGGAACGGCCGCAACTGGCGCACCCATCACCAGTGCCACTGTTACTTTAATTGACAGCGCAGGACAGTCCAAGACTGTTGCCACCGATTCCAATGGAAATTACTCATTGGATGTCACTTCACTGAAGCCACCTTTGCTTCTCAAGCTTACAGGTCAGAATGCCGATGGAACACCTGTTCTTTTGTATTCGGCCATTGATGCCTTTGATGATTTGCTCTCTCCTACAGCGAATATTACGCCGCTGACCAATGCCGCGCTGGTGCTCGCGACCGGTCAGAATGCGACGGAGTTCTACGGCAGCCCGGACCCAACCAAGCTCACTGCAGAAAATTTGAAAGCGGCGAACACCAAACTCAAAGATGAGTTGGGCGGGGTCCTCGCGAACTCGGGTACCGATTCGACTGTCGACTTTACCAAATCGAGCTTCGTCGCGAATAAATCGGGCGTAGATCTACTGATGGAGTCCTTTGACATCAAAACGAATCCACCAACCAAAGCCAACGGGGCATCATCGGTCGCGTTGATCGGAAAACTTTATATGGGCGGCAAGATCATTACGCCTCCAAGTGGAGGGCTTTCGAATGGCAGTGCGGCAGTTACAGGCAATTTGTCAATTCCTAGTGCTTACCAGGGAGTCAATTTCCGTGCGATAGATGGACTGATCGAATCTGCGAACCAAATCATCAAATCCGGCATTGGAAGTGCAACGCAAGTCACTCAACTGAATGACCTGACCGATCCTGGATTCTTGAATTACGGGCAGAATAGTCAGACATTTTGGAATAATGTTGTTTCGAATGGAAGCAATGCAAAGATTTTTAACGTAAGCATATTGGGCTGCAATTTTACTGCCCCCTTAATTTGTGAACTTATCGGCTCAGTCGGTACGGATGGAAATCGAAATTCGTTCAGTACATCGGTGATATTTAATGTAAACAAGAATCTATGGGAGTTTTTCGGGAATAGGAAAATCACAGACTTTAGTGTGACAACCACGCTATTTCGAGAAACCTATTTCACAAAATCAACGCTGACCCGAAACGCCTATTCTGGATATGAAGTTGTGGTGAATACAGATGGGAGTGGAGCGAGCATCGACTCCGCCAAACTCTATGTATTTATCGACAATGCGTGGCAACTTATTGACACTGTGCAGCGCAGATATGATTCTGCTGCACCGACATTCTTGTATAAAGAAGTGACCCTTGCAGACAGTCTTATCAACAGACTGAATGCGTCTGCGCTGGTTAACGGCGTCAGCGTCAGGCTGGACTTGCTTGATGCTGGCGGTAATCAGCTCAGCAGCAATTTTCTATACAGCGTATGCCTTCCACTTCTATCAACGGATGTGGCGAACTTCAAATTCCCTGAAATTACCGACAGCGGCATCCAGCAGCTTAGACAGTACAACGGCGAGAAGACTCTCACTATGAACATTTCTCCCGGAAATGGAGTATTCAGTGTCAATGAATTCAACTGGAACCAATACTTCACGCCTGGTCAGGCGATTTCGAGTACTGACCTTACGCTGCGTTCAACCGTGGTCAATATTACCTTTGCCAACACCTTGACGATGCTGGATCACACCCACCGCGCATTTGACTTCTATGGTTTTACGGCAGACGGTATGAAGATACACACGCGAAATGCCGGATGCAACGTTGAGATGTGTTACTGAACCTTTTTCTCCCAGTTCAGTTTGGCGCTTACGGTGTCACCGTTCATGCTACGAACCTGCACCGCCATGTGGAACACGAATAGAGGAGGCGTCAAGATGGGTGCTGTCTTTGCCTTTCGTACGACGGATTCAGGTGTGCATCGGACAGTTGCTGCATTGCGTATGCTGGCTCGCACATCCCGAATTGCACGAGGCTTTCAGCTGCTCAAAGGCACGCCCATGGAGCGCCGCAAAGTCGGTCGAATGGCGATAGAGGTAGGTGGCTATCTGCATTTGCAGGCAGTGCTTTGACATGGCTGCACCATCACGCGTATAGCGGTCCCAGATGAATTCGTCGGGTTGCAAGCCACTCGCCTGCACCTCAGGCGTGTAACCCAGCGCAGCGAAGAATACATCCGGATTCTCGATGCGGTAACGAATCTTGTCGCCAATGGCGATGCATCCTTGGTCCCCGATAACCGGCTTTCGCTGGATGTACTTGAAGTGGGGCAGGAGCGGATGTCCCAGAGGCGCGCCCTGGGTTAACGCGACGGGAATCGAAGGCTCGCTCGCCCCTTCCACCTCTTGCAGAAGTTGCGATGCTTCCAACTCAATTGGAACCGCTGATCGCGTCATTTTCGGTTCCCAGGCACTTTAAAACCATCCAGCAGGTGAGCTTGTGAAACGCATAGCAGGCGGGCCACAGGACCACCATGGCAAGGAATTGTGGATCGCGCCCACCGTCCGCGAACTTCATTCCCGCGATCAACGCGAACGAACACCACAAGGCGACGCTCATCTTGGGCAGGTTCTGCATCACATTCATCTCCCTCTTTCGGCTTGCGCTTTTCTGTTGACGTCCACTGTTGATTTCCAGTCTGACAAATTTATCTTAGCCCGGCATCAAAAAAAAAGCAATTGCCCCAAGGGGCAAAAAACCTCTAAATGGCGTCTGGAAACGGCACAAAATCACCACCTGACACAATGAATTGAGCATGAAGATCACCTTTTTGACGTCCACCCTGCTGCTCTGCATGGCCCTGCCGGCGCCCGGCCAGACCATCGAGCAGACGTATGCACCCTATCCGGGAGACGCCAGCGGCCGTGCCGAGACGGTCTCGGTCGAAGTGGGGGTCACTGGCAACGGCCTGCGCCACTTTGCGCTGAACACCACGCAGAGCCAGCGCGACAACACGCCGCAGCAACGTGTGTTGATCGAGCAGCCACTCGAACCGCGCGTGAGCTCAGCCAATCCCTTGTTCGATGCGCTGTTCGCACTGGCGCTGGACGATGCGCGGCTCGACAGCGTGAGCGAGATTCGCGATGACTCCTACAACGACGGCGTGCCCATCGCTTGCGACTGCTTCCAGACCGGTGAGAAATGGCGCTACGTCTGGACCCGCGACCTGTCCTATGCGGCGCACCTGGGGCTGGCCTGGCTGGACCCGCAACGCGTGGTCCACTCGCTGTTGTTCAAGACCAGCGGATTTCGCCAGGGCCTTGCGCTGCCGCCGGGCGTCCCCGCGGACTCGACCCAAATCGTTCAGGACACGGGGTCCGGTGGCAGCTGGCCCGTCAGCACCGACCGCGTGACCTGGGCCTGGGGTGCCGCGGCCGCGCTGGATGCACTGTCAGGCCAGGAGCGCGCCACCTTCGCAACCCAAGCCTGGAATGCGCTGCACGGAACGCTGGAGGCAGACCGAAACGCCGCCTTTGACGACAGCTGCGGCCTGTACGGCGGCGAGCAGTCTTTTCTCGACTGGCGCACCCAGAGCTACGCGCCATGGATCGTCAACAACCTGTCGCGTCTGGCCAGCAGCAAATCGCTGTCAACCAATGTCTCCCATTACCAGGCCCTGCGCCTGGCTGAACGGCTGGCGAACGAGCGCGGCGACAGGGGCAGCGCCCGGCGCTATGGCGCCTGGGCCGAGCAGCTCAAGGCGGCCATCAACCGCGTCTTCTGGCTGAACGATGTCAGGCAATACGCGAGCATCACCACCGATGATGCGGTGCCGCAGGCCTTGCACAAGTTCGACCTGCTGGGCACCTCGCTGGCGGTGATCTCCGGCGTGGCGCCGCCCGACCGTGCGGCCAACGCAATGGCAGCTTACCCCCACGCGCTGTTCGGTGCTCCGGTGATTTCGCCGCAGCAACCGGGCGTTTATGTTTACCACAACCGCGCCACCTGGCCTTTCGTATCGGCCTACGCGCTGCGCGCCGCGACGGTGGTCAAGAACCCCGCGCTGGCGTCGCATGCGCTGGAGTCGCTGCAGCGCGCTGCCGCCTTGAACCTCTCGAACATGGAGAACATGGAGTGGCTCACGGGCAAGCCGCAGTTTGACGACGGCCCGGCCATCAACTCGCGGCGTCAGCTCTGGTCCGTGGCGGCCTATCTGTCGATGGTGGCCGAAAGCGTTTTTGGCGTGCACGTGACGCCTGGCGGGCTGAGCCTGGAGCCGTTCCTGACCGCGGCCGCACGGCGTTCTCTTGGCAATACCAAGACCAGCACCTTGTCCAATCTGCGGCTGTTCGGCCGCACGCTGTCGGTGACGCTGCAACTGCCCGAACTGCCGCAGGACCCCACAGCCGTTGGCTACTATCCGTTGCTTCAGGTCCTGCTGAACGGTCGTGTCGTCGCGGGCACGATCAGCCCGCGGCAGCTGAGCGCCGGCGCCAACCGGATCGTACTGCGCTTTGCTCCGCTGCTGGCCGGCGACGCACGCATCTCGCGCGTCGCCCTGGTCGACGCCCTGAGCCACCACGATGCGCGCGTGTTCGCGCCCGAGGTGCCGCTGCTGCATCCGATCACGCGCCGCGGCGACCAGCTGCAGCTGCGCTTCGATGCGCCGCAGGGTGCCGCCGACGAGCCGCTGCAGTACGCCATCTACCGCAACGGCCAGCGGGCTGCTGTGACCACGGACCTCGCCTGGACCGATCCACGGCCAGCCGCGGCGGCAGTGCGCCACTGCTATGCGATCGAAGCGATCTACCTGCGCAGTGGCCACCGCTCGCACACCAGCGAACCCGTCTGCGTTGATGCCGGCGCGGTGCTGAGCGTGCCGCTGGACAGCAGCTTCGCCCTGGAGCGCGCCGGCCGATACAGCTTCGAGTTGCGGTACGACAACCATGCCTACGCGCTCAACACCGGTGTCACCAACGCGGTCAAGCTGCTGCGCGTGACCGACGCCAGCGGGCGCGAGGTGTTGCGCGGCGTGGTGCAGATGCCGCACATCGAAGAGCGCGACGGCCAACACCCGTTGCGGCTTTCGACCCCGCTGCGCATCACCCTGGCGGCTGGCCTGTACCGGGCCGAACTGCTGGACTTCTTCAACATGAGCTATCTGCAATCCAACGCCGGCTACAGCGGCGCGGGCGGCAAGGCGGGACCGCTGAATCTGGCGCACATCGAGACCTTACAGATCGTCGCGCTGCCGTCCGAACCCTGATGCGCCTGCCCGCCCCATGTCATGCCCGCGGGCAAGGTTCAATCTGTGCAAGAATTTGCCCATCCCTGTCCACGTGCACGATCGTCCCCCAGGCCGTGCCCTCCAACCCCACCTAATCCATGATCAGCGTCATCACCGCCATCTACAACCAACGCGCGGTCAACGAGCTGTTCTGGGAGCATCTGCAGCGCGCCACCCGCAACCCGTTCGAGCTCATCATCATCGACAACGGGTCCACCGACGGCAGCGCGGAATTCTTCGAATCGGTCGGCGCCACGGTGATCCGCAACGGCGCCAACTACTCCTACCCGCATTGCCAGAATCAGGGCATTGCCGTGGCGCGCTACGACTGGCTGGCGTTCCTGAACAACGACATCATCGTCTCGCCGGATTGGGACCAACGTCTGATCGAAAGCATGAGCGCCCACGGCCTGGAAGTCGCCACGGTGTGCGGCATCGAGCAGATTGAAACCGCGCAAGCCACACGCCGACTCAAGCGGCGCTGGAAAGCGATCAAAAACGTGCTGGGTCTGTTCGGCCACAGCAAGACCACGCTGCGGCTGATGCACCGGCTGATGTATCCGGACTGGACCGGGTTTTGCCGCGACCGCCAGCAGCGCTTTGCGCAGCAGATCAAGGCCGGTTTCGTCGGCAACACGGTGATGATGCGCCGCTCGGCCTTCGCCAAGATCGGCACCTGGGACGAACAGCAGCAGGCCGCGGACTTCGACCTGTTCCTGCGCTGCAAGGCGCGCGCCCGCGATGTGGGCGACATCCTGCCGATGCACATCTGCCTGGATGCGTTTGTGCACCACTACATCCGCCTCACGCTGAAGGCCGGCTATCCACCGTTTGCCGACCGCGACCAGCTGCGCGACCTGTCGCAAAAGTGGTCGGAGCAGGACAGGAAGTGGCTGCTGGAAATGAATCAGTAAACCCGTGATACAGGAGTTGACATGACCCGCCCCATCAAACGCATCGCCATCTGCACCGGTGGCGGCGACGCACCGGGACTGAACGCGGTCATCCGCGCGGTCGTTCTGGCCGCGGCGAATCGGGGCTGGGAGTGCTATGGCATCCGCGACGGCTTCAACGGCATCCTGTTCCCCGAGCGCTACGTCGAAGGCGGCGTCATCCGCCTCACGCGGGAGCGGGTGAGCGGCATCGGCCACCTGGGCGGAACGATTCTGGGTACCACCAACCGGGGCAATCCGCTGCATTTTCCGACCCCCCTGCCCGACGGCAGCATCGGTGAGGTCGACCGCTCGGGTGAGATCCTCGATTACTTCGCCCGACAGGAACTCGACGCGCTGGTCTCCGTGGGCGGAGACGGGTCGCTCACCATCGCCGACGCCCTGCACAAGAAGGGCCTGCGCGTGGTGGGCGTGCCCAAGACCATCGACAACGACCTTGACAAGACCGTCACCACCTTTGGCTTCGACACCGCCGTGTCCTTCGCCACCGAGTGCCTGGACCGGCTGCACACCACGGCCGAGAGCCACCAGCGCGTGCTGGTGGTGGAGGTGATGGGGCGCTACGCCGGCTGGATCGCGCTGCATGCCGGCATCGCCGGCAATGCCCACGCCATCCTGCTGCCGGAGATCCCGTTTGACCTGGACAAGGTGGTGCAGCAGATTCGCTCCCGCGACGAAGACGGGCATCTGTACTCGCTGGTGGTGGTGGCCGAAGGCGCGGTTCCGCTTGCGGGTTACATGGAGATCGCCGCCGCCGCCGAGGCCGGGCACGAGCAGCGCCTGGGCGGCATTGGCGAGCACGTGACGCAGGCGCTGCAGCAGCGCAGCGGCAAGGAGGCGC
Organism: uncultured beta proteobacterium; assembly: GCA_903838565.1. Lineage (GTDB taxonomy): Bacteria > Pseudomonadota > Gammaproteobacteria > Burkholderiales > Burkholderiaceae_C > CAIKVZ01. The sequence goes on from CAILZB010000076.1 coordinate 8,889, forward strand.
GCGTCGTGGTGCTGGGACACCTGCTGCGCGGTGGCAGTCCGACCGCCTTCGACCGCCTGGCCGCGCTGCGCTTTGGCGCAGCGGCGGTGCGCGCGCTGGACCAGGGCTTGAGCGGCGTGATGGTGGCGCTGGCCTTCCCGAACGTGAATTACGTGCCGCTCGCCGACGTGGCGGGCCGCATGAAGGGCGTGCCGCTGGACAGCGACACCCTTCAGACGGCGCGCGATCTGGGCATCTGTCTGGGGGATTGAACCGGGTTGGGAGTGATCCTGCTCTGGTCAAGCGGCAGCGGCAGGTCCACAATGGGTTCCTGAGAAATTGTGGGACAGACCAAAGCCACGCGAAGCGGGCGTGCTCTGTCCTCAACCGTTTAAGAGGAGACTCCATGAAGAAGCTCTCACCCGCCGAGGAATCCCTGCGCGACGCCGCGCGCGAATACCACCGCGGCCCGATCCACGGCAAGATCTCGGTCGACGCGACCAAGCCGCTTTCCAATCAGCGCGATCTGGCGTTGGCCTACTCGCCGGGCGTGGCCTATCCCTGCCTGGACATCCAGGCCGACCCCACGCTGGCCGCGATCTACACCACGCGCGCCAACCTGGTGGGAGTCATCACCAACGGCACGGCCGTGCTCGGCCTGGGCAACATCGGCCCGCTGGCGGGCAAGCCCGTGATGGAAGGCAAGGCCTGCTTGTTCAAGAAGTTCGCCGGCATCAACGTGTTCGACATCGAGCTGGACGAGAACGACCCCGACAAACTGGTGGACATCATCGCCGCGATGGAGCCCACGCTGGGTGGTGTGAACCTGGAAGACATCAAGGCGCCGGAGTGTTTCTACATCGAGAAGAAACTGCGCGAGCGCATGAACATTCCGGTGTTCCACGATGACCAGCACGGCACGGCCATCATCTCGTCAGCGGCGCTGCTCAACGGCCTGGAGCTGGTGAACAAGCGCATCGAGGACGTGAAGATCGCGGTCTCGGGCGCAGGCGCTGCGGCCCTGGCCTGTCTGGACGTGATGGTGGGTCTGGGCGTGCGGCGCGAGAACATTTTTGCCTGCGACTCCAAGGGCGTGATCTACCACGGGCGCCCCGGCGGCTTTGACGAATCCAAGCAGCGCGTCGCGCAAACCACCACGGCGCGCACGCTGGCCGACGTGGTGCGGGACGCCGACGTGTTTCTGGGCTGCTCCACGGCCGGCGTGCTGACGCAGGAGATGGTGAAAACCATGGCGCGTGCGCCCATCATCCTGGCGCTGGCGAATCCCGAGCCCGAGATCCGCCCGGAGCTGGCCAAGGCCGCGCGGCCCGACTGCATCATCGCCACGGGCCGCTCCGACTATCCGAACCAGGTGAACAACGTCCTGTGCTTCCCGTACATCTTCCGCGGCGCGCTGGACTGCGGCGCGACCAAGATCACGGAAGCGATGAAGCTGGCCTGCGTGCGCCAGATCGCGGACCTGGCCAAGGCCGACATCAGCGAAGAGGTGGCCAACGCCTACGCCGGCAAGGAACTGGTGTTCGGCAGCGACTACCTGATTCCCACGCCCTTTGATTCGCGCCTGATCCTGCGCATCGCGCCGGCCGTGGCGCGCGCCGCCGAAGCGTCGGGCGTGGCCGCGCGACCGATCGAGGACTACGAGGCCTATCACCAGCAGCTGTCGCGCTTTGTCTATCAGACCGGCATGATCATGAGCCCGGTGTTCAGCGCGGCCAAGGCCGTCGCCCCCGCGGCCCAACGCGTGGCCTATGCCGAAGGCGAGGACGAGCGCGTGCTGCGCGCCGCCCAGGTCGCGGTGGACGAAGGCCTGGCGCGCCCGATCCTGATCGGACGCCCAGCGGTGATCGCTGCTCGTCTGACCAAAGCCGGTCTGCGCATCCAGCTCGGGCGCGAGGTCGACTGCGTGAACCCCGAGGACGACCCGCGCTTTCGCCAGTACTGGGAGCTGTACCACCAGCTCATGGGGCGCCACGGCGTGACCCAGGACGCAGCCAAGGCCGCCGTGCGCCGCTCCAGCACCACCATCGCCGCGCTGATGGTGCGCCTGGGCGACGCCGACGCCATGCTGTGCGGCACGCTGGGCCGCTTTGACGTGCACCTGCAGCATGTGCGCGACGTCATCGGCCTGAAGAAGGGCGCGACCGGTCTGGCCGCACTCAACGCCCTGATGCTGGACCGCTACGCGCTCTTCATCGCCGACACCTACGTCAACGAAGACCCGAGCGCCGAGCAACTCGCCAGCATCGCCGTCATGGCCGCGCAGGAAGTGGCGCGCTTCGGCCTGCCGCCCAAGGTGGCGTTCCTGTCGCACTCCAATTTCGGCTCCTCCGACCGCCCTTCGGCGCGCAAGATGCGGCTGGCGCGCGAGCTGTTCGGCCAGATGGCGCCCGAGGTGGAATGCGACGGCGAGATCCAGGGCGACGCAGCGCTGTCGGACGCGGTGCGCCGCACCGCGCTGGCCGGCACCACGCTGCAGGGCGAAGCGAACCTGCTGATCTGCCCGAACCTGGACTCAGCCAACATCCTGTTCAACGTGCTCAAGATGACGGCCAGCCACGGCGTCACGGTGGGGCCGATCCTGCTCGGCGCCGCGGCCTCGGTGCACGTGCTCACGCCCTCGGCCACGGTGCGCCGCATCGTCAACATGACGGCGCTGGCTGTGGCCAACGCGGGCGCCTTCAAGCTGGCTTGACGCACGCTGGCCGTGTGCAGTCAAAGGATATTCATCCCGGTTTTCATAGCAGCGACAATTGGCTATTCTCAACACGACAATGCCCGATTCCAGATCGGGCTTTTTCATCACATGTCCAGTTTCCAAATTCGCCCCGCCACGCTGCGCGACGCCAAAGCCATCGCCGAACTCCACGCCTACGCCACCCAGGCGACCTACCACGGCCTGCTGCCGGCGGATCAACTCATGGCCTTCACCAGCGTCGCCGCGGTGGAGAAGGGTCTGGCCTACTGGCGCGAAGCGATCGAGTACCTGGACCCCCAGGTGCATGTCGCGGTGGAAGGCAGCAGCATCATCGGCTTCGTCGCCTTCGACCGCTCGCGCGACCCCAAGACCCCAGCCACCACCGGCGAGATCTGGGCCATCTACGTGGACGAATCGCACTGGGACCAGGGCGTGGGCCTGGCACTGTGGGACGCCGCACGCGAAGGCCTGAGCGACGAGGGCTGCAACAAGGTCACGGCCTGGCTCTCGCTGCACAACGACCGCGCGCTGCGCTTCTTCGACCTGGCCGGTTTCAAGCGCGAAATGGGCACGGCCCAGACCGTGACCAAGGGCAACGCCGCGGGCGGCCTGAAGCTGGAAGAAATCCGCCTCAAGCGCGCGTTGGACTGAAGGCGCTCAGGGCGCGTCGAGTCCCAGGAAATCGGCCAGGACGGCGGTCTCCAGTGCCCCTTCGCGGCTCACGGTCTGGCCCGTCTTCAGGTTCTTCGCGACGATGAAGGGAACCGACTCGGCGCCAAAACTGTTGAGCAGCGCGGTATTCGTCTTGATCGACTGCGCCACATCCGGCGCGACGCTGGACGAAGCCGAGAGTCCGCCCTTACCTGCGGCCAGCAAGGCCTCGTGTTCGCTCATGAGCGCGGCCGGGCTGGCTGCCGTCAACAGCGCTGCGGCCTGGGGCGTGCTGGAGGCATTCACCCAACCGACAGGGATCCAGACGAACTTGACCTTCTTCTGCAAGGGTGCGGCAGTCTCCCAGAGGTGGCCGCAGTGCGGGCACTGGGGATCGAAGAATACATAGACCGTGTTGCTGCTCATCAGGGCGCCCACGGCAAAGCCCTTGGCCTGTGCCGCCACGATGTCCACCGACACCTCCTGTTTGGCCGGCGTCGCCGGTTTGGACGCGTCCTGCGGCGAGCAGCCGGTGAGAGCCAGTGCCGCAAGCAGCAGGGAGGAGGAGAACAGTGTTTTGAATTTCATGGTGTGGGGTTCAAACGAAATAGGAAAGGCCAACTCAGGTGCGCCGCAAGATCACGCTGCCGATCGAGTATCCGGCACCGAAGGAGCAGATCACGCCGACTTCGCCGCTGCGGATATCGTCGTGATGGCGGTGAAACGCGATGATGGAACCGGCGGATGCGGTATTCGCAAACTCGTCCAGGATGACGGGCGCCTCCTCGGCTGTGGGGTCGCGCCCGAGCAGTCGGCGGCTGATGAACTGGTTCATCGCCAGATTGGCCTGATGCAGCCAGAAGCGGCGCACACCCGCCGGCGTGAAGCCGTGCGCCGCGAGGTGGGTGCTGATGTGTTCGGCCGCCATCGGACAGACTTCCTTGAACACCTTGCGCCCCTCCTGGCGAAACAGCTGGTCGCGGTCATCGGGGTTGCGGTCTTCGTTGCGCGACATGAAGCCGGCGTTGTTGCGGATGTTGTTGGAAAAACTGGTCTGCAGCTTCGTGCCCAGCACCTCGAACGATCCGGCAGGTGCGGTATCCAGCCGCTCCACCAGGATGGCGGTGCACACATCACCGAAGATGAAGTGGCAGTCGCGGTCTTTCCAGGCCAGATGCGACGAAGTAATTTCCGGGTCTACCACCAGCACCGCGCGCGCCGATCCTGTTTTCACCGCATTCACCGCCATTTCGATGCCGAAGGTGGCGGAGGAGCAGGCCACGTTCATGTCGAAGGCAAAGCCTTGAATGCCGAGTGCGCCCTGGATTTCCACAGCCATGGCGGGATAGGCGCGCTGCATGTTGGCCGCGGCGCAGATCACACCGTCGACGTCGGCGGCGGTCTTGCCCGCGCGCTGCAGCGCATCCTTGGCCGCCGCCACGCCGATCTCGGCCATCATGGAAAGTTGATCATCGGAGCGCGGCGTGAGGCGTGGCCGCATGCGCGTGGGATCGAGCACGCCGGATTTCTCCACGACGTAGCGGCGCTTGATGCCCGACGCTTTCTCGATGAACTCGACGTTGGACTCGACCAGCGGGGTGAAGCTGCCGGCTGCGATCTCGGTCGCGTGCCGGGCGTTTTCAAGCTGCACGTAAGCGTTGAACGACTGCACCAACTCCTCGTTGGTGATGACTTCGGGCGGGACGTAGATCCCGGTGCTGCTGATGGCGACGCGATGTAAGGTCATGGACTCGTTTCTCTCTGGATAAGGGGTTTCAGGCTTCGCCGCCGAATTTCTTGATCAGGTTCGCAATGTACTTGTCCACCAGCTTCTCGAATTCGCCTTCGACAATGGGGACCACAATCAGCTTCATCAGCGCGGGCAGGCCCACCATGACTTCGCCGTCGATCTTGAGCACCACATGGGTGGACTTCTTGTTGTCGGTGATCTTCCAGCTGCCGCTCACGAGCGCATTGCCCTCGCCCTTCACCGGCGTCCACACCACCGTGCCCTTGGCCCGGTTGGACACGTACTTGGAGGCGTAGATCGTCTGGATGTTGACCTGGGAGGTGCCGACCTTTTCCATCTCCCAGCGGTACACGTTGTCGCCCAGGTCCACCAGCTTGTTCACCTTGGGAAAGAAGCTGGCCGAGGTAGGCACGTCCGACAGCACGTCGAATACGTCCTTGGCCGAGGCCTTGACCTCGAATTCATAGCCCAGATCGATGGATACGGTCACGCTCATGTTGTCTCCTTGGTTGTGCGGCACAGGCCTTGACATCGTTGCAGGAGCGGCCCCGCAGGGCCTGCGCTCCAACGCGATAGTGTAAGGACAGCGGCATCGGAGAGAAGCCTGCCGCAAACCAGCGATAATTGGCAGCTTTTACCCATCACGGAGTTATCCATGCCCCAGAAGATCAGAACCGAAGCCGACCGCAAAGCCACGCCCCGTCCCGTGGCACCCAAGGGCGTGTGCTTCACCGCAGGCCATGGCCAGATGCGCAGCCTGGAGCGCGGCACTGCCACCAACAACAAGAAGAACCCCGGCAAGCGCTGCAAAAAGGGCGGTTGATTCGAATAAGGACTGAGTTGGGTTTGAGTCGGCCGGAGCGGGACAGACGCCGGGGACTCTCAGCGCTTCGTTTTTTGAAATCGCCCCCAATCTCCGCCCCACCCCCGCCTTGCGTTGCTGCCCGATCCGGTGTGTCATTGGACCAGCAGTGAAGGCTTCCATACCAGACTCGTTGCGGCACTTCGGAATTCCAGCAAACGGGCATTCGACCTGGATCTATTGATAGTTCCATTATTCGCGACATGGTGTGCCGGAGCCTGTTCATTCCTGACATGTTGGACGCGGTTATATGGCTCGCAGTTTGGACGCAGCAGATCGTAGGTCGAGCCCACAGGGCGTAACCCGACACGCGTCCGAAGCACGAGCGCTGACTGAAGTCAGGTTACGCTACGCTAACCCGACTACAGAGCTCAGGTCGTCGCAGTGCCTGGCGCAGCGGCATCAAGGAGGAGGCCATTGGCCGGTGGACAGCCGCGTAGCCGGGCACTGCGGCGGCATGAACGAGCACGAACACCTTCCATCATGGCTTTCGTCGTTTGGGCATTTCACCCAATCACATGTTCCTGCGGTACTGCCCACCGACCTCGAACAGCGCGTTCGTGATCTGACCGAGTGAGCAGACGCGCACCGCGTCCATCAGCACCTCGAACACGTTGGCATTGGCGATCACGGCCTGCTGCAACCGCTGCAGTTGCGCCGGTGCCGCTGCCGCGTGCTTCGCATGAAACTCGGCCAGCCTTTTGAGCTGGCTTTGTTTTTCCTCGTCCGTGGAGCGTGCCAATTCCAGCTTGTCCTGCACCGCGTCGCCGTGCGGGTTGCGAAAGGTGTTGACGCCGATGATGGGTAATTCGCCCGAGTGCTTGAGCATCTCGTAGGTCATGCTCTCGTCCTGGATCTTGCCGCGCTGGTAACCTGTCTCCATGGCGCCCAACACACCGCCGCGGTCCGCGATCGCGTTGAACTCGTTCAGCACCGCCTCTTCCAGCAGTTCGGTCAGTTCCTCGATGATGAAGGCGCCCTGATTCGGGTTCTCGTTCTTCGCCAGGCCCCACTCGCGGTTGATGATGAGCTGGATCGCCATGGCGCGGCGCACGCTGTCTTCGGTGGGCGTGGTGATGGCCTCGTCAAAGGCGTTGGTATGCAGGCTGTTGCAGTTGTCGTAGATGGCGATCAGCGCCTGCAACGTGGTGCGGATGTCGTTGAACTGGATCTCCTGCGCGTGCAGGCTGCGCCCCGAGGTCTGGATGTGGTATTTCAGCTTCTGGCTGCGCTCGTTCGCGCCGTATTTTTCCTTCATCGCCACGGCCCAGATGCGCCGCGCGACACGGCCCATCACCGTGTACTCGGGGTCCATGCCGTTGCTGAAGAAGAAGCTCAGGTTCGGCGCGAAGTCGTCGATGTGCATGCCGCGCGCGAGGTAGGCCTCCACCAGTGTGAAACCGTTGGACAGCGTGAAGGCCAGTTGGCTGATGGGGTTGGCTCCGGCTTCGGCGATGTGGTAGCCGCTGATGGACACGCTGTAGAAATTGCGCACCTTGTGGTGCACGAAATACTGGGCGATGTCGCCCATCACCTTGAGCGAAAACTCGGTCGAGAAGATGCAGGTGTTCTGGCCCTGGTCTTCCTTCAGGATGTCGGCCTGCACTGTGCCGCGCACATTCTCCAGCACCCATTCCTTGATCTTCGCGGTTTCGGTGTCGGTGGGTTCGCGACCGTTGTCCACCTTGAATTTCTCGATGTTCTGGTCCATAGCGGTGTTCATGAACATCGCCAGGATGCTGGGCGCGGGCCCGTTGATGGTCATGCTGACCGAGGTCGTGGGGTTGCACAGGTCGAAGCCGCCGTACAGCACCTTCATATCGTCCAGCGTGGCAATGCTCACGCCCGAATTCCCGACCTTGCCGTAGATGTCGGGGCGGGGATCGGGGTCGTTGCCGTAGAGCGTGACCGAGTCAAAGGCCGTGGACAGGCGCTTGGCCGGCAACCCTTCGGACAGCAGCTTGAAGCGCTTGTTGGTGCGGAAGGGATCGCCCTCGCCCGCGAACATGCGCGTGGGGTCTTCGTTCTCGCGCTTGAAGGCGAAGGTGCCTGCGGTGTAGGGGTAGCTGCCGGGCACGTTGTCCAGCATCAGCCACTTGAGGATCTCGCCGTGGTCCTCGTAGGTCGGCAAAGCGACCTTGCGGATCGTCGTGCCGCTGAGCGACTTGCTCGTGAGCGCGGTGCGCAGCTCCTTGTCGCGGATCTTCACGACGTATTCGTCGCCGGCGTACGCGGCCTGCATGCTGGGCCACTGCGCCAGCAACTTGGCGGCAGCGGGTTCCTGCAGGACGGAGCGCTCGTCGGCCAGGCGCAGCACCGTGGTTTTCGCGCCGTCTCGGGTAGCGTCATCGGCGTGCAGCATGCGCGCGGTCTCGCGCAGTTGCTGCAGCTCGCGGGCCAATCTGGCCTGGGAGCGGGCGCGCAGCTTGTAGCCGCGCACGGCGTCGCTGATCTCGGCCAGATAGCGCGTGCGTGATGCGGGCACCACCGGGTTCTGGTTCGTGCTGTGGCGTACATTCACGGCGGGCAGGCTGCCCGGCACCACCGGCATTCCAAGAGCTTGCAGCCGCGGCAAAATCGCCTGGTACAGCGCAGTCACGCCGTCGTCGTTGAAGCGCGCCGCCATGGTGCCAAACACCGGCATGGTGTCGGGCGAGACGCTGAAGGCTTCGCGGTTGCGCTGCACCTGCTTGGCCACGTCGCGCAGGGCGTCGGAGGCGCCCTTGCGGTCGAACTTGTTGATGGCGACGAATTCGGCAAAGTCCAGCATGTCGATCTTTTCCAGCTGACTGGCGGCGCCGAACTCGGGCGTCATGACGTACATCGGCACGTCCACCAACGGCACGATGGCCGCGTCGCCCTGCCCGATGCCCGAGGTCTCGACCACGATCAGGTCGAAGTCGGCGCACTTGCATGCGGCCAGCACGTCGGGCAAGGCGGCGCTGATTTCGCTGCCGAAGTCGCGCGTCGCCAGGCTTCTCATGAAGACTCTTGAACCCTGCTGCCACGGCGAGATCGCATTCATGCGGATGCGGTCGCCCAAGAGCGCGCCGCCGCTCTTGCGGCGTGACGGGTCGATGGAGATCACGGCCACGCGCAGCGCGTCGTTCTGGTCCAGCCGCAGGCGCCGGATGAGCTCGTCGGTGAGGCTGGACTTGCCGGCGCCGCCGGTGCCGGTGATGCCCAGCACGGGGATTTTCTTGGTGGCGGCCAGGGCGCGCATTTCTTCCAGCAAGGCCGGACTCGTCTGTTTCCCTTCCACCGCCGTGATCAGCTGCGCCAGCGCACGCTCATGCGCCTCGCTGCGGCCCTGGATCGCGGTCAACGCGGAAGGTGCGTAACCGCACAGGTCCACGTCGCAGCGCTTCACCATCTCGCCGATCATCCCCGCCAGGCCCATGCGCTGGCCGTCCTCCGGGCTGAAGATGTGCGCCACGCCGTAGGCTTGCAGCTCTCGGATCTCGGGGCCGACGATCACGCCGCCGCCGCCGCCAAAGACCTGGATGTCCTCGCCACCCCGGCTCTTGAGCAGGTCGATCATGTACTTGAAATACTCCACATGGCCGCCCTGGTACGAGCTGATGGCGATGCCCTGCGCGTCCTCCTGCAGCGCGGCCGTCACGACCTCGTCCACGCTGCGGTTGTGACCCAGGTGGATGACCTCGGCGCCCATGCTCTGCAGGATGCGGCGCATGATATTGATGGCTGCGTCGTGCCCGTCGAACAGGCTGGCCGCTGTAACAAAGCGCACCTTGTGCTGGGGACGGTAATTGGCGAGTGCCTGGAACTCGGCGGACAGGTCGGACATGGTGCGGTCTCCGGAAATAATTGGAATCTGACCCCAATTAATAGATTGACGTTTACGTAAACGTCAATCTTAGCCGACTACAGCTTTCCAGGCACTGACAGCGCCGCTGCCGCGCGCAGCTTGTCCTTCTTGCTCGGGCGCCGGCCCTTGATGCCGCCGGTCGATGGCGCTGCGGTCTCTGAAGTTTCTGCTTCGTCCGGCGGCGCTTCCAGCGGCTCAAAGCCGACGATGACCTCACGCTCCACCTCGCGTTGCTGGTGCTTCTCGATGAGACGGAAATGCGCCTCGGTGTCGGCGCTGATGAAGCTCAGCGCCACGCCGCGCTCCCCGGCCCGGCCCGTGCGGCCGATGCGGTGCACGTAGTCCAGCGCGGAGCGCGGCAGGTCGTAGTTCACCACCACCGGCAAAGCCACGATGTCCAGGCCGCGCGCCGCGACGTCGGTGGCGACCACCACCTTCAGGCGCGAGGCCTTGAAGTCGGCAAGCACCTGGGTGCGCTTGCCCTGGCTCAACTCGCCATGAAAGGGCTCGGCATAAATGCGCGCCTTGCGCAATTTGTCGGAGACGATCTCGGCCGCGTGTTTGGTGGCGACGAACACCAGCACGCGCTTCCAGTGGTTCTCGGTGATCAGATGGCGCAGCAACTGGGTGCGCCGGTTCGCGTCCACAAGAACAGCGCGCTGAACGATGTCGGGCCGGGTCTGAGGCTCGACCGGGACTTCGATGCGAATCGGGTCGCGCAGCAGCTGGTCCGCCAGCGCCAGCACCTCGGCCGGAAAAGTGGCAGAGAAGAACAGGTTCTGCCGCGCCTTGGGCATCAGCGCCAGCAGCCGCTCCAGCTCGGCGGAAAAGCCCAGGTCCAGCAGCCGATCGGCCTCGTCCAGCACCAGCAGCGAAACATCGCCGAGCGTGAGCGCGTTGTGCTCCAGCAGGTCCAGCAAGCGCCCCGGCGTGGCGACCACGATGTCGGCGCCGCCGCGCAGGTTCATCATCTGCGGATTGATGGAAACGCCGCCAAACACCGTGATGATCTTCAGCGCTTGGGGCAAGTGTTGCGCCAGGCTGTAGATCTCGCCGCCCACCTGCGCCGCCAGCTCGCGCGTGGGCACCAGGATCAGCGCGCGCAGGCGCCGCGGTTTCTCGCTCGGCGACTGCTCCAGCTTCTGCAGCAGCGGCAGCGCGAAGGCCAGGGTCTTGCCGGAGCCGGTCTGGGCGCAGCCTTGCACATCGCGCCCCTGCAGCGCCGCCGGGATGGCAGCCAATTGAATCGGCGTCGGCGCCGCATAGGACTTCATGCCAACGGAGCGCAGCAGTGTGGGAGAAAGACCGAAAGTTGAAAAAGGCATGGGAGACTGGCTTGGTGAGTGTGCGGAGCGCGGCCTCAGTTTAAGCTGCCGCGAGCCCCAACGTCCGGGATGTGGGCGGGGGCGATAATGGCCGCTATGAAAAAAACGTTCAAATTGGATATCGAAGGCAAGAATCGCGACCGCGTGCTCGAAGCCACCAAGCATGAAATCCGCAAATACGTGAAACGGCAAAGGCGCGTGCCGCTGCCCGAAGGCGTGGACTTCTGGGACTTCGATTGCCGCTTCGGCACGACCGAGGAGAACGCCACCGAGGTGCATTTCGCCACCATCACCGGCTTGATCGACGCCGTCGCCAAAGAGGGTGGCCCGTCCTTTTATCTTGAACTTCTGGCCAAGGAAGGGCACCGCACGGCGCGTCCCATCGGCACCGGGGACGCACCGCAGACAGTGCAATAGGCCAAGCTGGGTCGCTAGGTCAGTCCCAGCGCGTGATAGACCTTGATCGCGGCCCAGGCATCGTTGCCGGAATAGACGATCTGGCTCTCGGTGAGCTGGCGGTTCGCCCAGTTCGAGGTCGTGGCCTTGCGTGACTTCATGAACCTGCGGTTGAAGACCACGGCCACCGCGCCGCGCACCCCGAGCTCCTTCACATAGCCCCGCTGCCGAAAGATCAGGTTCAGGTCCAGCACGTTCTGCACTTGCACGCCCAGGGTGCGCTGGATCTGCTGGTGGTCTCCCGCCAGACCGAAGCCCACCTTGACGATGCGCTCCGATTGCAGCAGCGCACACACGGCCTCGCGGCAAGTCTCATCGTGCAGCTGAAACACATAGGCCTTGTGCAGCGTGGAGAACTGCACCACGTGCGGCCCCTGGGACACTTCGTCCCTGACAAACGTCGGCTTGGATTCGGTGTCGAAGCCAAGCACCGCGCACCCCAATAGCGTCGCGTACGCCTGCTCCACATGCTGGCGGGTGGACACCACGACGATGTCGTCCAGGCCGAGTCGTTCCAAAGGCTCCAGCCCCAGCATATGCTCTTTGGTGGGCGACAGCAGTGAAGTCATTTGCACCGAGCATAAGCGGTATTGGCGGGGAGCCGGTGCGACTCACTTTGAAATACCCGCAGATCCACGAGCGGCGCTTTATGCAGAACCTGTTCCTCGGCGAAGGGTCGGCTATGATGCCCTGCCCGCGCTGGCAGGCATCATCATTTGGAGGCTGACATGACTCGAAGCAGAACGATATTCGCGGTGGTTTTTGCGGCTTTATCGCTGGCCAGCGTTTGCTCAAGCGTCGCCACAGCGGGCGCGCTCGACGAGGCCAAGGCGCAAGCCCACCTGAATGCGGTGGCGGCGGGAGATCTGGACGCGCTGATGCGCGACTACGAGGAGGATGCCTATATGGACTGGGTTGGCGGCGCGCTCGACGGCCGCTACCGCGGCAAGCCGGCGATCAAGGCCGTTTGGCAAAAGTTCATTGCAGCCAACGCAGGCAAGCCGCGGCCGGCCAGGTTCAGCAAGCTTGAAGCCTACGCCAACCCCAAGGGCGCGACCGTTCAAGCCGAGGCGGAATACGGCGGAACAACGCCGGTCAAGGTGTGGCACGCACTGACCTACCGCGATGGCAGCCTCGACACCGAGGTCTGGCAGATCGCACCGGCCATTCAACTGGCGCCATGAGTCCCGCCCAGGGGGCAAGGCTACTGGCGCTGCTGATCTGTTGTGTCAGCGCCGAAGCTGCCAGCGTCGAGGCCTCGGTCCTGTCCCCCGCGGGAGCACCCGTGGAAGACGCCGCCGTCGTGATCGAGCCGGTGGCCGGCGCTCATCCCAAGCGCCAACGCACGGTCACGATCGAACAGCGCGATCGTGACTTCATTCCCTATGTCACGGTTGTCCAGACCGGGACGCTGGTGGAGTTCCCCAACCGCGATCCGTTCAAGCACCACATCTATTCGTTTTCGCCTGCGAAGACTTTCGAGATCAAGCTCTACGCCGACAAGCCGGCCTTGCCGATCCTCTTCGACAAGGCGGGAGAGGTGGCGATCGGCTGCAATATTCACGACTGGATGGAGGCCTATATCCTGGTCGTGAATTCAGCTTATTTCGCCAAGACCGGCGCTGACGGCAAAGCCATGATCCGCGACGTTCCTGCCGGGCGCTACCGGCTTCGCGTCTGGCATCCTAGGCAAAAACTCGAAGCGCCTCAGCGCGAGATCGAGATCGGAGCCGGCGCGGCATCCACCAAGCTGAGCCTGGTGGCCGATGTCGCGGCGCGGACTTCAAAGCCCAAGCCAGCCGTCGAGTCCGGCAAATACTAGCCATGGTTCTGAGAACCCTGCAGCGCCGCATCGTCGTCGTCTTTGTCGGCCTGCTGGTGCTGGTGATGGCGCTGATCGTCGGCCTGGTGAGCAGCCGCAGCGACAGCATCGTGGCCAGCGAGGCGACGCGCGAACTGACGTCCGGCGCCCGGATATTCGCGCGACTGGTCGAGCAGAACCAGCGTCAACTGGAAACCGCTGCCACGGTGCTGTCCGGAGATTTTGCGTTCCGTGAAGCGATTGCAACGCAGGACCAGTCCACGGTGCTCTCGGTCATCCGCAACCACGGGCTGAGAATCGGCGCGCAGGTGATGCTGGTGGTCAGCACCGACGGGCAGTTGATGGCCGATACCCAGCAGCAGTCCGTGTTGCCGCGCGCCTTTCCTTTTGTTGACCTGCTCGCCAGTGCCCAGTCGACAGGAAAAAGCTCGGGGTTCAGGCAGATGCGCGACGGCTTTCTCTACCAGATCGTGCTGGTGCCGATACTGGCGCCGAAACTCATCGCCTGGGTCGCGATGGGGTTTCAGGTGGACGACCGGTGGGCGCGCGAGTTGTCGGACATGACGGGGCTCAACGTCAGCGTGGTACGCCGGGATGGAGCGGACGTGGCGCTGCTGGCTTCATCGCTTGAAATGGCGAAGCGCGACGTGCTGGTGCAGGCCTTGCGCCAGCCGCCCAGCGCGGCCACCGTGGTGTTGACCATGGGCGAAGAACACTACCAGACGCAGCAAATGCCCCTTGCGCAGGACGTTTCTGTGGTGCTGCAGCGCTCGCTGGAGCAGGCACAGGCCCCCTTTCGCGCCTTGCAGACCGTGCTGCTGATCGTGGTTTTCGCCGGCGTCGTGCTGTTTGCTTTCGGCAGCGTGATGCTGGCGCGCAGGATTGTCCGGCCGGTGAACCAGTTGTCGGAATCTGCACGCCGAATCGAGGCCGGAGATTACACGCAGCCCGTGCCGACCTTGGCCCAGGATGAAATCGGCCAATTGGCGTTGAGCTTCGATCACATGCGCACGCGAATCGCCAGCCGTGAAGAGAAGATCCTTCGGCTCGCGTACGAAGACAGCCTGACCGGCCTGCCCAATCGCACGCGCTTTCTGGAGAGCCTGGGCCAGTTGGCCCCGGGCGGGTTTGGTGCGATTGCGATCCTCAACATCGACCGCTTTGCCTTGATCAACAATGCCCTTGGCAACCGCGTGGGCGACCGCCTGCTGATCGAAGTCGGGTTGCGCCTGCGTCAGATCACACCCGTCCCCAAGCTCGTGGCGCGGCTTTGGGGCGATGAGTTCGCCTTCCTGCTGGAAGGCGCCGACCAGGAAGCCGCCACCCGTTTTGCGCAGTCCGTGCTTGGCGTATTGAGCCAGCCGATCACGCTGGACGATCAGCCCCTTGACGTCGGCGGCAGTCTGGGCATCGCCATGTATCCCCTGGATGCCGGAGACGCTACGGCGCTGATCCGGCGGGCCGATCAGGCGCTGGTCGCGGCCAAACGCCGCCACACCGGTTTCGAGTTCTCGGCCGGCAACGGCGGCGAGCCGGTACACGAGCAGCTGTCGCTGGTGGGTGAAATGCGCGAGGCGCTCGCGCGCGAAGAGTTCGTTCTCTACTACCAGCCGAAAATGGATGTGGCCAGCCGCAAGATCATCGGCGCCGAAGCGCTGTTGCGCTGGCAGCATCCGGCGCGCGGGCTGGTGCCGCCGATGCGGTTTTTGCCGTTCGCCGAGCAGACCGGATTCATCCGCGAGATCACGCCCTGGCTGCTCTCGCGCGTGGTCGAGCAGACGGCGCAATGGTCGCGCGAAGGTCTGGCGATTGTGGTGTCGGCCAATCTCTCCGCGCTGGACATGCTGAACCCGAATCTGGTCGACCATGTCCGTCGCTTGCTGGAACAGCACAGGCTGGCACCCGCAAGCCTGTGCCTGGAAATCACCGAAAGCGCCTTGATGGATGAGCCCGAGCTCGCACTGGCCCACCTGAGCGAGCTGTCTCTGCTCGGTGTCAAGCTCTCCATCGACGATTACGGATCAGGTCAGGCGTCCCTTGGCTACCTCAAGACCCTGCCGGTGAACGAACTCAAAATTGATCAGTCTTTCGTCACCTCGGTCGCCGACTCTCGCAAGAACGCGGCCATCGTCCATTCGACGATCGTGCTGAGCCACGAACTGGGTTTGACCGTCACCGCCGAAGGCGCAGAGACCGCCAGCGACCTGGCGTGGCTGGAACGAAACGGCTGCGATGTGGCCCAGGGTTATGGCATTGCGCGCCCGATGCCGGCGCAGGCCTTGCCCGCCTGGATCAGCGCCTTCAGCGCCCAGGCCGCCGAGAATCTGTTGACGTTTCAATTCAACCCTGCACCCGCCGCTCTGGAAAAATCATGACGCAAGACTTACCCGATGCCACGTCAGCAACCGTCACCCCGGCCGAAGGCTATGCGGGCGACATCTCGCCGCAGCTCGCCTTCGCCTGGTGGCGCGCGGGCGAAGCCCTGCTGGTCGACGTGCGCAGCGACGCCGAACGCGCCTGGGTCGGCTTTGTGCCCGATGCCATTGCCATTGCCTGGAAGCAGTGGCCGGGGATGACGCCGAACCCGGATTTCGACCAGGACATCCAGTCGCTGCTTCCACTGCAGCGCAAAGTGCTGCTGCTGTGCCGCAGCGGCGTGCGCTCCATCGCCGCGGCCCGGCGCGCCACCGAACTGGGATTGGAGGCCTACAACGTGCTTGAAGGCTTTGAAGGCGACCCTGACGAACGAGGTCAGCGCGGCCACAGGCAAGGCTGGCGCCAGCGCGGCCTGCCCTGGATGCAGAGCTGACTTTTACTTGATTTTCGCCCGCGGATGGGCGGCGTCGTAGGCGCTGGCCAGATGCTGGAAATCCAGCCGCGTGTAGACCTGCGTGGTGGTGATGTTGGCGTGGCCGAGCAACTCCTGCACGGCGCGCAAATCGCCGCTGGACTGCAGCAGATGGCTGGCAAAGGAATGGCGCAACATGTGCGGATGCACCGGCGTCGTCAGTCCCGCCTGCTGGCTGCGGGATTTGAGGCGCTGCCACACCGACTGCGCCGTAAGCCGCGTGCCGTTGCGCCCGACGAACAGCGCGCACTCTTCGCCATGCTGCGTGGCGCGCTGCGCCAGCCACAGCTGCAGCGACGCGATCGCCTTGCTGCCGACCGGCACCGTGCGCCGCTTGCCGCCCTTGCCCAGCACATGCGCCTCACCCGCCTGCAAGTCCACCCAGCCGCGCGCCTGTGCGCTGGCTTGAACGTCCAGGCCGATCAACTCGCCCACGCGCAGACCGCTGCCGTACAGCAACTCCACCATGGCGGCGTCGCGCGCCTCCATCCAGGGGCTGTTGCGCTCCGATTGGAAGGCCGCCAGTTGCACCGAGTCGTCCACGCTCAGCGCCTTGGGCAGCGGCTTGCCGACCTTGGGTGAACGCACATCCTGCACCGGATTGCTGTCGATCAGGCCCTGGCGCCCGAGCCAGACGTAGAAACCGCGCCAGCCCGACAGGATCAAGGCGATGCCGCGCGCGCTGCGCCCGCCGCTGTGCATCTGCGCCACCCAGCGCCGGATGTGGCCGTTCTGCACCCGCAGCAAGGGCAAGGCCAGGGCTTGTGCCTGCTGTGTCAGCTTATTCAAGTCCAGTGCATACAGCTCGACCGTGCGCTGCGCCAGGCGCTTCTCCACGCGCACATGCTCCAGATAGCGCTCGACCAGCGCCTGATCGTTGCGCTCGCCGGTGTCCATGGAAACGACTAAAGCAGACGCGACAGGCCGGCGCTGGCGATGTCGGCGATGCGTTCGAGAAAATCCGTCCCCATGGCAGCATGGAAACGATGGGCGTCGGGCGAGGCCAGCACGATCACGCCGAAGGTCTGCACGGCTTCGTCCGGCAGGCGCAGCGGGATCAGCGCCAGCGACTCCGCCTGCTCGGGCTGGTCCAGCCACCGCAGGGGCTCAAACCCGGCGTTGACGCCCACATAAGGCGTGGGCAGTGACGCGACAAAGGTCTTCACGTCCTCGCTCAAGCCCGCCGTGAAATCCGCATCGGCATACTGCTCGCTCAAGCCCCAGAGCCGCAGTGCGACCTGGGGAACGACGAACTGCTGCTGCAACTCGCGCACCACGGTCGCGGGCAGAAGCGCCGGCTCCGTCGTGCGCAGCAGGCTCAGGGTCCAGCGCTGGAGCTTGTCGGCAATAAGCTGGTTTTCGCCGCCGTGGCGCATCATGTCCATACTGCGATGCTCCAGCGACTTGATCTTCTCGCGCAACATCTGCGCCTGGCGCTCCTGCAAACCCACGGCCCGATTGCCGTGCGGACTGCTCAGCTGCACCGTGGCCAGCACTTCGGCATGGCGCTCAAAAAAATCGGGCGTATTGGCCAGGAAATTGGCGATGTCGTGTTCGGTGATGGGGTGTTGGATGTCCATGGACTGTGGTGTTATCTTGAGGAATCGGGGTGGGTTGGAAGAGTTCGACACGGGCCGCACGAATCAGTCGGAAAGCTCCATGTCGCCGGAAAAGACGGTGACCGCGGGTCCGGTCATCAGCACCGAACTGGCACCGCCCTGCCATTCGACGGTCAGGCGCCCGCCGGTGGCATCCACATCGACGCGCGCGTCCAGCAGGCCCAGCCGGATGCCGCTGACCACGGCCGCGCAGGCGCCGGTGCCGCAGGCCAGGGTCTCGCCCGCGCCGCGCTCATACACGCGCAAACGGATGTGCGAGCGACTGACGATCTGCATGAAGCCGGCATTCACCCGTTTCGGAAAACGCGCATGCCGTTCGATCAAGGGCCCCTGCTCCAGCACCGGCGCGCGCGCAACGTCGTCAACGATCTGCACCGCATGCGGATTGCCCATGGAGACGACCGAGACAAACACCGTGACTTCGCGACCGTCCTGGTGCAGGCTCAGCGGCCATTTTTCACCCCCATACACGCGCTCCGGCTCCAGCCCGGACGCATCGAACGGCACGCGCTGCAGATCGAACTGGGGCGCGTTCATGTCCACGCTCACGCGCCCGTCGGCCAGTCGCTGTAGCGTGAGCACGCGGTTCACGGTGCGCACCCGAATCACGTCCTTGTCGCTCAAGCCGTGCTCGCGCACGAACTGGAAGAAGCAACGCGCGCCGTTGCCGCAGTGCTCCACTTCCTGGCCATCCGCGTTGTGAATCACGTATTCGAAATCGACGTCCGGACTCGGCGCCGGGCGCACGCACAGGATCTGGTCGGCGCCGATGCCGAAGTGCCGGTCCGCCAGTTGCCGATACTGCGCAGCGGTCAAGCCCAGCAGTCGACGCGTCTCGTTGAGCACGACAAAGTCGTTGCCCGCGCCCTGCATTTTGGTGAAATGAACTTGCATGGGGCAATTATCCGCGACCGACCGGCTCAGCATGCCCGGCCTGTAACCAAGGCTTTACATTTTTTTGCCACCTGCCTGTCGCCGTAATGTGCGCTCAGGCCGTTAAATACGCAGCCTCGCATCCATCTCAACGCATTGTGCTGAACTTTCGCTGTGAGCGTCGATCCCATGCACGGTAAGCTGTTATTGTCGCCATCCTTGAAGGAATGAATCATGAAAAAAATTGTCTTGTTTTCCACCTTGTCCCTGATTGCCGCGGCCGGGTTTGCCCAGCAGGAGACGGCGCGCGTCGTTTCTGTCACGCCCATCGTCCAGCAGGTGAGCGTGCCGCGCCAGGTCTGCAGTAACGAGACCGTGACCAGCGGGTCGCAAAATTCCGGCGCCGGAGCCGTCATGGGCGCGATCGCCGGGGGCGCCATGGGCAATGCCGTGGGCGGGGGCAACGGCAAGACTGCAGCCACCATGCTCGGCGTCCTTGGCGGCGCCATCATGGGCAACAACATCGAGGGCTCGGGCGCGCCCCAGACGCAAAACGTGCAGCGCTGCAGCACGCAACACGTTCTGGAAAACCGCATCATGAGTTACCAGGTGATCTACGAGTTCGGCGGCAAGCAGTACAGCGTGCAAATGCCGCACGATCCGGGCCCCACCATCCGGCTGCAGCTCACGCCCATCGGCGCGCTGCAGACCCCCGCCACGAACGCCTACGTGCAAGCGCCGCCTCAGCCCGAGTACGTGATCCGCCCGAGCATCGGTTTCGGCTACAGCAACTATCGCCGTTAAAGATGTAAAGTGTGAAGCTCGCCGATAAGCCGGATTCTGTGCGCTGAAGTCTTCTTGCAAAAACCCCAGTGTGACCGCCATTACTCTGGGCCGTTTGTCGCCAAACGGCTCGATGCTACCTACCCGCCAACTCCGGGGGCCCCGTCAACGTTGGCCTACTTGGTATTGCTGCGCGTAGAGATTGCCCGTTTCACCCTTGGCGGGTTCCCCGCCTCGGGTGGCTATGCGATCCCAGGCTTTCGCCTGGTCCGGCTGGCTTGACGCCATCCGGGTGCCGGCTTGCGCCGACATCGCATAGAACACCCCAGTGGGTTATCGCCTCGACTCGTCTCTGTTGCTCTGATCCTCACCTCACGGTGGACAGCTGTTAGCTGCTACGCTGCCCTGTGCAGTCCGGACGTTCCTCCAGTGCCGTGTTTCCACGATTGCACCAGCGGCGGTCTGGCAAGCTTCACGGCGCTATTATCGGCGAGTCAGCCTCTGCGCGCCGACGCTCCTGTTTGACCTTTGCTTGATAAACCCAAGCCCCTTCCAAATGCTGCGACTGTCCGAACTCAAACTCCCGCTCGATTGCGCGCCCGACGCCCTGCCCCAGCTCATCTGCAGCACGCTGGCGATCGCGCCAGCCGAGCTGCTGGAGCACAAGGTGTTCAAGCTCAGTTTTGACGCGCGCAAGACGGCGCTGCTGCAGGTCTACATCGTCGACGTGACCCTGTCCGCCGAGCGTGAGAAGAGCCTGCTGTTGCTGCACGCGCAGAACGCCCATATCCGCCCCACGCCCGACATGACCTGGCAGCCACCGGTGCACGCCAGCTCAGACCTGAACCAGCGTCCCGTGGTCGTGGGTTTCGGTCCCTGCGGCATCTTTGCCGCGCTGGCGCTGGCGCAAATGGGATTCAAGCCGATCGTGCTGGAGCGCGGCAAGAAAGTGCGCGAACGCACGCTCGACACCTGGGGACTGTGGCGCAAAAAGGAACTGAACCCCGAATCCAACGTGCAGTTTGGCGAAGGCGGCGCCGGCACGTTTTCCGACGGCAAGCTCTACAGCCAGATCAAGGACCCGCGGCACCTGGGACGCAAGGTCATGAACGAGTTTGTGCTTGCCGGGGCGCCCGAGGACATCCTCGTGGCCGCGCACCCGCACATCGGCACCTTCAAGCTGGTGAAGGTGGTGGAGAACCTGCGGGCGCAGATCATCGCGCTGGGCGGCGAGGTGCGCTTTGAGCAGCGCGTCACCGACGTGCACATCGAAGCGGGCCAACTGCGCGGACTGACCGTGCTCGACGTGGCTCAGGGAAACACCTACGAACTGAGCGCGCGCCACGTCGTGCTGGCGCTGGGCCACAGCGCGCGCGACAGCTTTGCCATGCTGTACCAGCGCGGCGTGACGATGCAGGCGAAGCCGTTCTCGGTCGGCTTTCGCATCGAGCACCCGCAGAGCCTGATCGACCAGGCACGCTGGGGGCGCCACGCCGGCCATCCGCTGCTGGGCGCGGCCGACTACAAACTGGTGCACCACGCGTCCAACGGCCGCGCCGTCTACAGCTTTTGCATGTGCCCCGGTGGCACCGTGGTGGCCGCCACATCCGAAGTGGGAAGGGTCGTGACCAACGGCATGAGCCAGTATTCGCGCAAGGAGCGCAACGCCAACGCCGGCATCGTCGTCGCGATCGACACGCAGGATTTCCCGCGCGAGTTCACGACCGAGGGACTGGCGCAGTCGGCGCACGCCTTGCCCGACGGCAGCGCGCATCCGCTCGCGGGCATGGCATTGCAGCGCCAGCTGGAGTCCAACGCCTATGTGCTCGGCGGCAGCAGCTACGAGGCGCCTGGGCAGCTGGTGGGGGATTTCATCGCCGGGCGCCCATCGACGCAATTGGGCCAGGTGCTGCCTTCGTACAAGCCCGGCGTACACCTGACCGACCTGGGCACCGCTCTTCCCGCGTATGCCATCGAGGCGATGCGCGAAGCGCTGCCGGCCTTTGGCCGAAAGATCAAGGGCTTCGACCGCGACGACGCCGTGCTCACCGGCGTTGAAACCCGCACCTCATCGCCGCTGCGCATGGACCGAGGGGAAGATTTTCAGAGCGCGAACGTGCGGGGACTGTATCCGGCGGGAGAAGGCGCCGGATACGCCGGCGGCATCCTGTCGGCGGCGGTGGATGGCATCAAGGTGGCGGAGGCGGTGGCTGGAGCCATGGCTTTGCAGCGCTGAGGGCGGACCGGTTCAAGTAGCAAGGTTTCGCCAGTTGGGCGACTGCGGTCGCTCAGGTTTTCAAGCTGTACGACGGGTCAGGGCTGTTATGCATAGGACCCAGTTATGAATAGTTGGTGTTGCGCTGAGGCGGGATGACCGCGTGAACACTGGCGTGCAAGCACGAACGTCGACCGAACAGTAGACATAATTTGAGCGATGGATTGAAGTGACGGCTCCAC
>CAILZB010000077.1 GCA_903838565.1 uncultured beta proteobacterium
GGGACTGAGTTCGAGGAAGTCAGGATTGAGAATGAGCCAGCAATACCAATTGCAAAAACCGGGGCAGCGCCGTCCAGCTGCGAGAAGTCGAGTGCAACTTAAACTACCTTCAAGTCTGTCCTGACTCTGGGGTCCACTTCACCCCGACATCGAACGACGGAAGTGCGTACCGTCGTGAACTTTCAATAGTTTCAATGTTGTGTTTTATGCACAACAGCATGGCAATATTTTTATACGTATTAACCCTTAATTAATGAGTTGCTAAGTATTGAATTGCTCGATGCAAAAGCCTGGAAGACAGTGGCTTTCCGTTATTAATCAACAGCTTAGTCACGGATGCTTCAGATTCACATCGAGTGGCGATTGGATCCAAGTTCTTCTTGTTTGGAGCCAGCTAGAGAGGCCAAATTGAACAAATGAATCAGAATGGCAGTTCCGGTCCAAACACGTGTTTTCTTATCCTTGGTCAGTGTCAGTTCCGTGAATTCTTACATTCACCGGGAATACTTGAATGACAAAAAGGTGAGGCATGTGGGCGGCTTTTAAACTTTCTTGGAGTTTCAATGTTTAAACACACCAAACTATGTTCGGGCCTCGTGCTCGCTTTTGGAAGTCTGGCGATTGCACCAGGCGCCGCGATGGCACAGGACGCCAGTTTGCAACGCGTCGAGATCACCGGGTCGGCCATCAAACGGATCGAGGCCGAAACATCGGCACCCGTCACTGTTCTCAAAGCTGCCGATCTGAAGAAAGAAGGCGTTGTGACGGTCGAGCAGGTGCTGAACATGATTGCGGGAAATCAATCACTTCAAGGGACAAGTCAATCGGTCGGAGCGTCTACGGGTGGCGCGTCCTACGCGAATCTTCGCGGCCTGGGCCAGAACAAGACGCTGATTTTGCTGAATGGCCGGCGCGTTGCCAATAACTCCTTTGACGGCTCGGCACCCGACCTGAACATGATTCCATTTGCCGCGCTGGAGCGCGTGGAAGTGCTGCGCGACGGTGCCTCGTCCCTGTACGGCACCGACGCCATTGGCGGTGTGATCAACTTTATTACCCGCAAGGACCTGCAAGGTGGAACGGTCACCATTGGTGCGGATTCGCCCCAGCATCCCGGTGGAAAGTCGGTGAACATCAACGCGGGCTTCGGTTTTGGCGATCTGACCAAGGATGGCTACAACATTCTGGGCTTTATCGATCACCAGCAACAGGATGCCATCCAAGCGTCGCAGCGCCCCTTCGGCAGCACCGGCTTGGTTCCGTCACTTGGCATTTCGAAATCCTCAGGTACGCCTTCACCAGCTAACTACTCACAGTCCGGTCATTCGTCCAACGCAAGCTGGCCGGGTTGCGATGCACCATACGGATTTGCTGCGGGCAACAAGTGCCGCTACGACTACACACGTTGGGTTGACCTCGTTCCCGAGACCACACGGGACTCGGCGATGTTGAAGGGCACTTTTGCCGTGACCAAAGATGCGCAGCTAAACCTTGAGTATTTCCTCACCAAGGGTAACAACAAGGCACTGATCGCGCCTGTGCCCTACGCGGCCTTGTCGATGGACGCGGGAACTGCTTTCTTCCCCGGCAACGGCATCACGCCGGCGCCGACCACGTTCACTATCAATCCAGCCCTGCCTATCGCTGTACAGTGGCGCACTGCGGCCAGCGGCGGTCGCGCTGACAGTGCCGACAACGAGCAGCAGCGCTTCTTAGCATCATTGGATGGCGCAGCAGCTGGTTGGGACTATTCTATCGGTGCAGCCTACAACCAGAACCACGTCACTGACAACCTGATCGGGGGCTACAACAATGGCCCCGTCATCACGGCAGGCGTTAAGAATGGTACTTTGAACCCCTTTGGCGCGCAGAACGCAGCAGGTGCAGCATTGTTAGCCAGCGCAATGGTGACGGGCAACTTGCTCACCGGCAAGGGCACGGTGTCCACTATTGACGGACACGCAAGCCGCGAGCTTACTGATTGGTTTGGCGCAGGCCGAGCTGCAGCCTTGGCAGTAGGCGCAGAACTCAGGCATGAAAGCTTCTCATTCAAGGCGAGTGACCCGCTGGCTTCCTTGGTGGTCGCAAGCACTGGTGTTGACCCCGCAACCAACAGTGTTGGGAGCCGCGATGTTTATGCAGCCTACGGTGAACTGAACGTGCCGGTCACGAAGCAACTCGATGTCACCGGCGCAATCCGCGCTGACAAGTACAGCGATTTCGGCAACACTGTTAATCCCAAACTCAGCTTCCGCTTTCAGCCGTCGGCCGACATGCTGTTCCGTGGTTCCGCATCGACCGGTTTCCGCGCTCCGTCGTTGTACGACCTCTACGCACCGCAAACCTATACCAACACAGCCAACACATGGGACGATCCGAAGGCGGGTTGCGATGCAAATGGTAATCCCACCGTAGCCGGGTTCGCATCCACGGCATGCGGTCAACAGTTCATGAGTCTGTCGGGCGGCAATCCCAAGCTCAAACCGGAGAAGTCGAAGAACTTCACGTTGGGTGCGGTATTTGAGCCCGTGAAGGACCTGACCGTGGGTGTGGACCTTTGGTGGATCCAGTTGACTGACTCCATTGCGGCCCTGCCGGACACCACGATATTCGGTAACACGACCAAGTATGCCAGTCTGCTTGTGCGCAATCCGGCCGGACAACTGTCATACGATGGCACGCAATGCCCGGGCTCCGCTTGCGGCTACGTGAGCGATACGACTTCGAATCTGGGTGGCGTCAACACGAACGGTATCGACGTGACTTTGGCCTACCGCCTGCGCACTTCGCAGACGGGAACGTTCAACTTCATGTTGAACGGGACCTATGTTGCCAAGTACGAGTATCAGAATGAAGCCGGTGGCGAGTGGATCCAGAATGTGGGCATCTATTCCGGTGCCGGTCCGGTCTTCCGCTGGCAGCAGACTGCCAACGTTCAGTGGACCTATGGCGCTTATGGCCTTGGTCTGACGAACCGCTACAAATCTGGTTATACCGACCAAAACGATCCGACTGCAGTTCTTGACCCTGCACTGCAGAACCATCACGTTGGCGCATTTTCACTTTGGGACGTCAACGGAAGCTGGGCGATTACCAAGGCCATTTCGATTGTCGGTGGTGTACGCAACCTACTTGACACCAAGCCGCCAGCATCGAACCAAGGTGCGACCTTCCAGGTGGGGTATGACCCGCGCTTTGCCGACCCAACCGGCCGGGCGTATTACCTCCGCGGCACCTACAACTTCTAAGCCTTCGTATCGGCTGTAAGGCCGATCCAAAAAGAGGAGCAACGCTACGGCGCTGTTCCTCTTTTTTTATTTCTGCGTCCAGTGTCGAGGTTGAGCCGGAGTGACGGACCTTCAATTTCCGGCCATAAATTTCTAAACCCCAAAGCCCTATTGAAAGTTGATCTCAGCCTCCCGTTTTTCCTCCGACCGTCTTGGTTGGAACGGGACGCGCGCCATTTCTTAATTCTTCGATTGAGCGCTGGCGCTCCTCGTCCGTCATTGGGGCCTCGCAGTTGACCACTGGGATGCTCGACCCAACCCGATATTCCCGAGTGCAAACCCGTTGCACATCGGCCGTTGATTGCTTGCCGTCGCTGGCGGCGCAACCGCCAAGCATCAGCAAAATAAGTGGGACTAATCGAGTGGAAACCATAGGAACTCCAAAGTCTGGTGTAAGTTATGTCTGCGTGCAGGACAGCGCCTGGCTCGCCCGAGTCGCAAGCTTACCTCCATTTGCATGAATACTCTGGATGTGAACAGGATTGGATGAAATGGCGCGCGACTCATGATCCGGGATGCGGCGCCAACGAGCGGCGCGAACCGATGTCTATGAAACGAAACGAATTGACCAAAAAGAAATGGCCCCGCAGGGCCATTCTTGTTGCGCACCCAGACGTCAGTCGATCTTGAAATCGAACTCCTGCGTCGCGACCACGTCGGCGCCGTCGGTGACGCATTTGTATTGCATCATCGCGGCCTTGACGGCGGCGTGGAACACGCGCGGACCTGAGAGGATTTCGACGCTCTGGATCACCCCGCCCTTGATGTGGATCTGCGCCTTGACCGTGCCGGTGGTGCCGTCTTGCAGTGCCTTGCGCGGCATTTCCGGTGGCACCTGGGTCGGACAAGCCAGGCCGATGGTCGTGCGCCGCGGGCCTGGCGGTGCCGCCGGGGGAGGTGGCGGTGCAATCACGGCCGGCGCGGGCGGAGGCGTTGCCACCGAAATGATCGACGGCGCCGTGCTGACCTGAGGTGTGACCTCGGCCGGCGGCACGTAGGGCGGCGGCGGTGCGTCGACCTTGGGCATTTCCTTGGGCGTTTCGATCTTCTTCGGGGGCGGCGGTGGGGGCGGCGGCGGAATGATCACTTCCTGAATCACCACTGCTTCGAGCGGCTTCTTGATCAAGTTCAGCCCCTTGCGGGCCAGACCGGACACCAATGCGTAGCCGATGAAAACGTGTATCGCAATCACGATGACCAGGCCCTTGACCCGTCGAGACGGATCCCGGTTCTCGTAGCCGTGACGCATGCCGGGTGTGCTCAACACGGGCATATTGATGACGGGCGTATTCATTGGATAAACTGCTCCGCACCGATCACGGCAATCTTGTTCAGACCCAGGCGCTTGCTCGACGACAGCACGTTGGCAAATACCGCGTATTGCGAGCTCTTGTTCGGGCGGATGTGCACCTCCGGCTGCAGCTGGTTATCCAGCCCGGCGATGGCCTTCATCTTCTCGTCCAGTTCGGCCGCGCTCACCGGCAATCCCTGCCAGTAGACGGTGCTCTTGTCGTCGATATCGATCTGGATCTTCTCCGGCTTGATCAGGTTCACCGGCGGCGTGCCGACCGGCATTTCCAGATTCACCGAGTGCAATTGGATCGGGATGGTGATGATCAGCATCACCAGCAAAACCAGCATCACGTCGATCAACGGCGTGGTGTTGATATCCATCAGCACCTCGGGTTCATCGGAGCCGCTGGCGCTTCCTACGTTCATTCCCATGGGAAGAATCCTTAGTTATCAACCGCCCAGGGGCGGTGGTTCGGTGATGAAGGCGACCTTCACAATGCCGGCGCGCTGGCAAGCCAGAAGCACCTTGCCCACGCCTTCATAGGTTGCGGCAAAGTCCCCGCGTACCTGAACTTCAGGCTGGGGCTTGAGCACGGACACCTTCTTGAGCTTTTCCACGAGCGCGTCCACGCTGTTGATGCGGGCCTCGTAGTAGAAGATGTTGCCCTTCTGGTCCACCGAAATGATGACGTTTTCAGGCTTGGTTTCCCGCACCTCGACCCGTTCCTTGGGCAACGCCACCGGGATCGAGGTCGTGACGACGGGAATGGTGATCAGGAAGATGATCAGTAGCACCAGCATCACGTCCACCAGGGGCGTGGTGTTGATGGCCGACATGACGGCGTCTTCGCCGTCATCCGGTGAGCCAACATTCATTGACATAGGTTGTTCCTGGGATGCCGCACTGCTGCGGGATCAACCAGCCTTGACCGAACCGAGAATGACGGCGTGCAGGTCACCACCAAAGGCGCGCACATCGGCCATCACGTTCTTGTTGCGACCCACCAGCCAGTTGTAGGCCAGCACGGCCGGCACCGCCACGGCCAGACCGATGGCGGTCATCAGCAGCGCTTCGCCCACGGGGCCGGCGACCTTGTCGATCGATGCCTGGCCCGAGATGCCGATGGCGGTCAGGGCGTGCATGATGCCCCAGACCGTGCCGAACAGACCGACGAACGGGGAAATGGAGCCCACGGTGGCCAGCACCGACAGGCCGCCCTGCATGTTGCTTTGAACGCGGTCGACCGAGCGCTGGATGCCCATCGTGACCCAGTCGTTCAGCGGCACGTGGCCCATCAGGCCTTCATGCTTCTTCGTGGCTTCCAGACCGGCTTCAGCGATGAAGCGGAACGGGCTGTTGTCGGCCAGCTTGGCGCAGCCTTGCTGGATCGTTCCGGCGGACCAGAAGTCCTGGGCAGCGGCCCTGGACTGTGCGCCAATCTTGGCCTGCTCCAGCAGCTTGACGATCAGCACGTACCAGCTGCTGATGCTCATGATGAGCAGCAGCGCCAGCACGGTCTTGGTCACCACATCGGAGTCTTTCAACAGGGCTTCAAAGCCGTAGGGGCTGGCGGCCGGCTCGGCCTTCTTGGCTGCGTCAACCGCAGCAGGAACGGCCGCTGGTGTGGCACTGGCTGCCTCAGCCGCGGCGGGTGCGGCGGTGGCGGCTGGCGCTTGCGCCAAGGCGGACGTTCCGACCATCGCGACGGACGCCAAAATGACGGCAGCGAGCAGGGACTTGAGGGAAGAACCAGATTGAATGGGCACAGCAGTTTCCTTTGTTGAGTGCGAACGCGTGATTTCTTGCGCGTGAATCAGGGAGCCAGAATCGACTTTTTCCGGGAGCCACGAGTATAGGTTGAGATCGAACAAGATTTTGTGTAGTTTTGCTACTTCTCCCTAGGGTTTTCCATAGCGCGGGCCAGCATGCGACAATTCGGGCCATATTTTTTTGGAGACTGACTCATGGGTTTTCTGGCTGGGAAAAAACTGCTGATCACGGGCGTTCTGTCCAACCGTTCCATCGCCTACGGCATTGCCCGTGCCTGCCATGAGCAGGGCGCAGAACTGGCTTTCAGCTACGTCGGAGAGCGCTTCAAAGAGCGCATCACCGAATTCGCCGCCGAGTTTGGTTCGAAGCTGATCTTTGACTGCGACGTCGGAAGCGACGAACAGATCGACCAGATGTTCAAGGATCTGGCCACGCACTGGCCCAAGTTTGACGGTTTCGTGCACAGCATCGGCTTCGCACCGCGCGAAGCGATCGCGGGCAACTTTCTGGATGGGCTGTCGCGCGAGAACTTCCGCATCGCGCACGACATCAGCGCCTACAGTTTCCCCGCGATGGCCAAGGCGGCCCTGCCCTACCTGAGCGACAAGGCTTCGCTGCTGACGCTGACGTATCTGGGCGGCGTGCGCGTCGTGCCCAGCTACAACACCATGGGCCTGGCCAAGGCGTCTCTGGAATCTTCCGTGCGTTACCTGGCGGACGCCATCGGAGCGCGCGGCATGCGCGTCAACGGCATCAGCGCCGGCGCCGTGAAGACGCTGGCCGCCAGCGGCATCAAGGATTTCGGCAAGCTCCTGTCGATCTCGGCCAGCGCCTCGCCGCTCAAACGCAACGTGACCATTGAAGAAGTGGGCAATGTGGCGGCGTTCCTGTTGAGCGACCTGGCGTCCGGCATGACGGGCCAGATCTCCTACGTCGACTGCGGCGTGAGCCAGACCGCCGTGGCCGTCGTGGAGACCGACAAAGGCTGACACTCCCATAGGCATCACCCCCGCCTTCTCCCGCCACAGCGGGCGAGAGAGCCGGACCCTCGCCCCCCCCCGCAGCCGGGGAAGAGGCTTGGGGTCCTAAACTTTCACGCAGTCCGCGTAATAGTGCGCCTGCCCGTCTGCGCCATCCTCTTCCACCAGGCCGTGGATGTCGGTCTCGAAGCCGGGGCACTGGGCGTTGAACTCGCGTGAGAACTTCAGGTAGTCCACGATCTTCTTGTTGAACACCTCGCCCGGGATCAGCAGCGGGATTCCGGGTGGATAAGGCGTCACCAGCCCCACGGTGATGCGACCTTCAAGGTCATCGATGGCGACGCGCTCGGTCTTGCGCAGCGCGATATGCGCATAGGCATCGCTGGGCTTCATCGCGGGCGTGAGGTCGCTCAGGTACATGTCCGTGGTCAGGCGCGCGATGTCGTACTTGGCGTAGAGCTGGTGCACATGCTGGCACAGGTCGGCCAGGCCCATCTTTTCGTACTTGGGGTACTTCTGACAGAATTCTGGCAGCACGCGCCACATCGGCTGGTTCTTGGCGTAGTCGTCCTTGAACTGCTGCAGCGCCGTCAACATGCTGTTCCAGCGGCCCTTGGTGATGCCGATGGTGAACATGATGAAGAAGCTGTACAGGCCGGTCTTCTCCACCACCACCCCGTGCTCTGCCAGGAACTTGGTGACGATGCTGGCGGGAATGCCGGTCTTGGCGAACTTGCCGTTCAGGTCCATGCCCGGTGTCACCACCGTGGACTTGATCGGATCGAGCATGTTGAAGCCCGTGGCCATCTTGCCAAAGCCATGCCAGTTCACCCCGGCCTTGGCCTTGGCCGATTCGCCCTTGATGATCCAGTCGTCGGCGCGGCCCACGCCCTCTTCCACCAGCTTGTCCGGGCCCCACACCTTGAACCACCAGTCGTCGCCGTACTCCTGGTCGATCTTGCGCATGGCGCGGCGAAAATCCAGCGCCTCGGCGATGCTCTCCTCCACCAGCGCCGTGCCTCCGGGCGGCTCCATCATCGCGGCGGCCACATCGCAACTGGCGATGATGCTGTACTGCGGGCTGGTGCTGGTGTGCATCAGGTACGCCTCGTTGAACAGATGCTTGTCCAGCTTGACGGTTTGCGAATCCTGCACCAGCACGTGGCTGGCCTGGCTGATGCCGGCCAGCAGCTTGTGGATCGACTGCGTCGCGTACACCATCGCGTGCTTGGGGCGCGCGCGCTTCTTGCCCATCGCGTGGTACGAGCCATAGAAGGGGTGGAACGCCGCGTGCGGCAGCCAGGCTTCGTCGAAGTGGATGTTCTCCACGTAGCCGTCAAGCATTTCCTTGACGGTCTCGGTGTTGTAGAGCACGCCGTCGTAGGTGGATTGGGTCAGCGTCAGCACGCGCGGCTTGATCTTGCTGATGTCCACATCTTTCAGGTGCTCCTGGATCAGGGGGTTGGCCTTGATCTTGGCCTTGATCGCGGCGGGCTCGAACTCGCTCTTGGGGATCGGACCGATGATGCCGAAGTGGTTGCGCGTGGGCTTGAGGAACACCGGAATCGCGCCCGTCATGATGATGGCGTGCAGGATCGACTTGTGGCAGTTGCGGTCCACCACCACCACGTCGTTGGGTGCCACCGTGTGGTGCCACACCATCTTGTTGCTGGTGCTGGTGCCGTTGGTCACGAAGAAGCAGTGGTCGGCGTTGAAGATGCGCGCCGCGTTGCGCTCGCTCTTGCCGATGGCGCCGTCGTGGTCCAGCAGTTGCCCCAGTTCTTCGACCGCATTGCAGACATCCGCGCGCAGCATGTTCTCGCCGTAGAACTGGTGGTACATCTGCCCCACCGGGCTTTTCAGGAACGCCACGCCGCCCGAATGTCCCGGGCAATGCCATGAATAGGAGCCGTTCTCTGCATAGTCCAGCAGCGCCTTGAAGAACGGCGGCTGCACACCTTCCAGATAGCTCTTGGCTTCGCGGATGATGTGGCGCGCGACGAACTCGGGCGTGTCCTCGAACATGTGGATGAAGCCGTGCAACTCGCGCAGGATGTCGTTGGGCAGATGGCGCGAGGTCTTGGTCTCGCCGTAGATGTAGATCGGCACGTCGAGGTTCTTGCGCCGCACCTCCTCGATGAAGTGGCGCAGGTTCAGCACCGCGGGGTCCAGATCCGGACCCGGCGTGAACTCCTCGTCGTCGATCGACAGGATGAAGGCGCTGGCGCGGCTTTGCTGCTGCGCAAACTGAGACAGATCGCCGTAGCTGGTTGCGCCCAGGACTTCAAACCCTTCTGTTTCTATCGCCTGCGCCAGCGCGCGAATGCCCGAACCCGACGTGTTCTCGGAACGAAAATCTTCGTCGATGATGACGATGGGAAAACGGAATTTCATGGCAAGCCGCCCAGGGGTTCGTGGAAAGAACGCGAAGTGTAAGGAAATAAACGGACAGAACCCTGGCCCAGGTCAATTTATGTCCCAGAATGTGGGCCTGACAACACAGGAGGCTAAGCGCATGGCTGACGCGACAATTTGGTGGTTATTGGCCGGCGGCGCCATCGTCGCCGAACTGTTGACCGGAACTTTCTATCTCCTCATGTTGGCCCTTGGCCTGGGCGCAGCAGCGCTGACGGCCTACGCGGGCGCCGGCAGCGTGGTGCAACTGCTGGTCGCAGCGCTGGTGGGCGGCGGCGCTGTGAACGCCTGGCGCCTGGTTCGCGGCCGACGCCCCCTGCCGATGCCCGCGAGCGAGAACCCCGACGTGAACCTCGACGTGGGGGCCACGGTGCACGTGGATGCCTGGAGCCCGGACGGAACGGCCGCCGTCAAATACCGGGGCGCGCAGTGGACCGTCGTGCACCGCGCCGGCCAGGTGCCGTCAACGGGGGCACACAAGGTCGTCGAAATCATCGGCAGCCGCCTGGTGGTCGAGAAGACCTGATCCTGTTTCGCAGCACGCCTTGCTGCCAATTCAACTTAACGGAGCACCTTCATGGAAATTGCCTTAGTCATCTTCATCATCGCCGTCATCTTCATCGCGCAGTCGATCAAGGTCGTGCCCCAGCAAAACGCCTGGGTGGTCGAGCGCCTGGGCAAATACCACGCGACGCTCACGCCGGGCCTGAGCTTCCTGATGCCGTTTGTCGACCGCGTGGCCTACAAACACCTGCTCAAGGAAATCCCGTTGGACATCGCCAGCCAGGTCTGCATCACGCGCGACAACACGCAGTTGCAGGTCGACGGCATCCTGTATTTCCAGGTGACGGATGCGATGCGCGCGAGCTACGGCTCGTCCAACTACATCGTCGCCATCTCGCAGCTGGCGCAGACCTCGCTGCGCTCGGTCATCGGCAAGCTCGAACTCGACAAGACTTTCGAGGAGCGCGACATCATCAATGCCCAAGTGGTTGCCGCCATTGACGAAGCGGCCTTGAACTGGGGCGTCAAGGTGCTGCGCTACGAGATCAAGGACCTGACGCCGCCCAAGGAGATCCTGCACGCGATGCAGGCGCAGATCACGGCCGAACGGGGAAAACGCGCGCTCATCGCCGCCTCTGAAGGGCGCAGACAGGAGCAGATCAACATCGCCACCGGCGAGCGCGAGGCCTTCATCGCACGCTCCGAGGGCGAAAAGCAGGCCGTCATCAACAAGGCCCAGGGCGAAGCGCAGTCGATCCTGGCGGTGGCCGAGGCGACCGCGCAGGCGATCGAGCGCATCGCCACGGCAATCCGCCAGCCCGGCGGCGCAGACGCAGTGCAACTCAAGGTGGCAGAGCGCGCGGTGGACGCCTACAGCCGGGTCGCTGCCGGTGCCAGCACGACGCTGATCGTGCCCAGCAACATGACCGAAGTGGCCACGCTGATCACGTCCGCCATGAAGATGGTGCAGAGCCAAAAATCCAGTTAGGGGTTAGGTAATTACTAAAGTACCGTTTATAATGTCTTCATCCTGCACAATTGGAGTGACTGCGTATGAAGACAAGCACACTGGAGCGCAACGGCGTGTCGGCGGAGATGGTGGA
>CAILZB010000078.1 GCA_903838565.1 uncultured beta proteobacterium
AAGGCCGACAGTAGATGTGCAGTCTGTTCCTCGTTTTATCGCAACTTCCCTTCATACCACCGCAGGAAATACCGTCTATCAAGGAAAAGAATTACGCCGCTACCACTTGACTCAGTGGAAAGTCCCAGTAGTCGGGTTAGCCCCCGGGCGTAACCCGACACCGGCGCCTTCAGCGCAACTCCAGGGTAATTTCGCAGGTCTGCCCCGCTGGCGACGGGGTCTGCACGAAGCCGAGTTCGTGCGCCAGCAGCAGCATCGGCTTGTTCTCCGAGATCACCGTTCCGATGAGGCGCTGCGTGCCCTTGTCGCGGGCGTAGCGCACCATTTTGTCCATCAGGATGCGCCCCAGGCCGCCGCCCTTGAGGTCCGAACGGATGATGATGCCGAACTCGGCGGCGATGTTGTCGGGGTCGGCGATGGCGCGCACCACGCCCAGCGTCTGCTCCGCCCCGGCGTCGTCCTGCTCCACCGCCAGGAACGCCATTTCGCGCTCGTAATCGATCTGCGTGAGGCGCGCCAGTTCGCTGCGCTCGATGCTGCGCCGGCTGTAGAACACGCGCATGCGGATGTCCTCGGGGTCGAGCTGGCCCAGGAACGCCAGATGCTGGGCTTCGTCCTCGGGGCGGATCGGGCGCAGCGTGAGGCTGCGCCCCTTCCACGCGAGCTGCTCGACCAGCTGCGCCGGATAAGGGCGGATCGCAAAGTTGCGGGCGCCGCCGGGCCCAGCGGCGCTCAGGCGGATGCGTGCGTCCAGCGCGATCACGCCCTGGTCGTCGGCCAGCAGCGGATTGATGTCGAGTTCGGCGATCTGCGGCACATCGGCCAGCAGTTGCGACACCGCCATCAGCACCCCGTGCAGCGCGTCCATGTCCGCGGCCGGGGTGCCGCGAAACCCGCGCAGCAGTTTGGCCACGCGCGTGCGATCCACCAGCGCGCGCGCCAGCGGCTCGTTCAGCGGCGGCAGCGCCACGGCGCGATCGGCCACCACTTCGACCGAGGTACCGCCCTGGCCGAACAGGATCACCGGTCCGAACACGCTGTCGATGCTGGCGCCCACGATGAGTTCCTGTGCGTGCGCGCGGCGCACCATGGCCTGCACCGTGAAGCCCTGGATGCGCGCCTCGGGCCGGGCCCGCTGCACCCGCTCCAGCATGGCCTGGGCCTCGAGCTGCAGCGCCTGTGCATTGTCCAGATCCAGCGCCACGCCACCGAGGTCGGACTTGTGCGTGATGTCGGGCGAGAGGATCTTCAGCGCCACCGGAAAGCCGATCTGTTGCGCGGCGTCCAGCGCGGCCTGGGGCGTGGGGCCCACGCTGCGGGTCGCCACGACCGGAATGCCGTAGGCCGCCAGCACGCTCTTGGCTTCGCCCTCGGACAGCATCTCGCGCCCGCCGGCGAGCACCTGCTGCACCAGCGTCTGCACGGCCGCGGTGTCGGCCGGGGGACCGGCTCGGGTGGCGGCTGGCGCCTGCAGCAACTGCGCCTGGTTGCGCCGGTAGGTGACGCCAAACCCGAAGGCGCGCACCGCCTGCTCGGGCGTGATGTAGCAAGCGATGTTGGCGTCCTGGAAGATCTGCCTGGCCTCGCGCACCGACTGCTCGCCCAGCCAGCAGCCCATGACGCGCGGCGGCGTCTGTGCCGCCAGCGGCAACAGGGCGCGCGCAATCTCGGCGCTGGCCACGATGGCCGTGGGCGCATGCATCAGCAGCACGGCGCCGGCGCCCGGATCGTCATGCAATACCTGCAGCGCCTGCACGTAACGTTCAACCGGCGCGTCCCCGATGATGTCCACCGGGTTGCCGTGCGACCAGGTGGCGGGCAACAGGGCGTCCAGCTGCTGCAGCGTGGCCCCCGAGAGCTGCGTCAACTCGACGCCCACCTGCGCGGCGGCATCGGCAGCGAGCACGCCGGCTCCGCCGCCATTCGTCAGGATCGTGAGCGTGTCGGCGCTGTTGCCGCGAAAGCGCGCCAGCGTTTCAGCGGCCAGAAACAGCTGCTGCAGCGTGTCCACGCGCAGCATGCCGGCGCGCGCAATCGCGGCCTCGTACACGATGTCGGAGCCGGCGAGCGCACCGGTGTGCGAGGCGGCGGCCTTCTGCCCGATGTCGGATCTCCCCGCCTTCACCACGATCACCGGTTTGTTGCGCGCCGCAGCGCGCGCCGCCGACATGAACTTGCGCGCGGCGTCCACGGATTCGATGTACAGCAGGATCGCGCGCGTCTTGGGGTCGCTGGCCAGATAGTCCAGCATGTCGCCAAAGTCCACATCCAGGTGTTCTCCGAGCGAAACAAAATGGGAAAAACCGATGCCGCGCGCGCGCGCCCAGTCGAGCAGCGCCGTGGTCAATGCGCCCGACTGCGAGACAAAGGCGATCTCACCGGGCAGTGCGTCGATGTGCGCAAAGCTGGCGTTCAGCCCCAGGTGCGGCGACAGCAGGCCGATGCAGTTGGGCCCCAGGATGCGCAGCAGGTGCGGTCTGGCCGCGTCGCGGATCTGCTTCTTCTGTGGCGCGCTCAGTCCCGCGGTGAGCAGCACCGCAGCCTTGGTTCCGAGCTTGCCCAGTTGCGCGATCAAATCCGGCACCGTGGCCGGCGGCGTGCAGATCACCGCCAGCTCGGGCACCTGCGGCAAGTCCTGCAGGCGCGCCACCACCGCCACGCCATCGAGCTCGTGGTACTTGGGATTGACCGCATACACCCGCCCCGCGAACGTGCCGCTGCGCAGGTTGCGCCACACCGTCGTGCCAACGCGCCCCGGCCTGCGAGATGCACCGATCACGGCCACCGACGCCGGATCGAACAGGGAGTCCAGATTGCGAATGCTCATGCTGCTGCCTCAATGACGCGTTGCCGCATGCGATGAGTATGCACAGCCAGCGCGCCACTTCGCTGACATGGCGCACAAACGCGCTTTTTTTCTCTGCCGCGACCCCAGGCAGGCGGCAGCAGTTAAGCTGTGGCCGATGAACCGACTGCTGCCCCGATGGGCGCGCCCTTACCCCCGAAAGCACCTTGGCGCTGACCTGCTGGCCGGCCTGGTCGTGACAGTGCTGGTGCTGCCGCAGAGCCTGGCCTACGCCATGCTGGCAGGCCTGCCGCCGCAGGTCGGCCTGTACGTGAGCATCCTGCCGGTCATGGCCTATGCGCTCGTGGGCAGCAGCATGACCCAGGCGGTGGGTCCGGTGGCGATCACGGCCATCATGACGTTTTCCGTGCTCAGTCCGCTGGCTGCCCCTGCGAGTGCGCACTACATCGCGCTGGCCGCGCTGCTGGCGCTGCTCTCGGGCCTGATGGTGCTCGCCTTCGGTGTGCTGCGCCTGGGCTTTCTGGCCAACCTGCTGAGCCGTCCGGTGGTGAGCGGCTTCATTGCCGGCTCGGCGCTGCTGATCCTGCTCAGCCAGATCGGGCTGCTGCTGGGCCTGAAGGTGCACGCCGCCAGCAGCTGGGATCAGCTGCGCCTGACCCTGGAACAACTGCCGCACGCCAACCCGACCACCGTGCTTCTGGGGGCACTGGGGATGGCCGTGCTGCTGCTGGCGCGCACCACGCTGGCCCGCTTTCTGAGCCTGATGGGCGTGCCCCGCCCCCGTGCGGCGCTGACCACACGCTTGGTGCCCTTGCTGGTGGTAGTCGTGGCAACGCTGCTGGTGCTGCTGCTGGACCTTGACCGTGGCTACGGCGTGGCCGTCGTCGGCACGGTGCCCTATGGACTGCCGCAGCTGGCGCTGGCGCTGCCCGGCTTTTCCGAGCTGGGACTGCTGGCGCTGCCAGCCCTGGTGCTGGCCTTCATCGGCACCGTGCAAAACATCACCATGGCGCAAGCGCTTGCCATGAAACAGCATGAGCGCGTCGACGCCAACCAGGAGCTGGTCGGACTGGGCCTGTCCAACATCGTGGCCGCCTTCTTCGGCGGCATGCCGGTGGGCGGCGGCCTGTCACGCTCGGCCGTGAACCTGGCCAGCGGTGCCCGCACGCCGCTGGCCAGCATCGTGTCCGCGCTGTTCATGCTGGTCATCGTGCTGCTGGGGACGAGCTGGTTTGCCCGCATTCCGCTGGCCATACTGGCGGCCAGCATTGTGGTGGCCGCGCTCAGCATGATCGATGTGGCAGAACTGCGGCGCGCCTGGGACTACGACCGCGCCGATGCCGTCGCCTTTCTGGGCACGGCGCTGGGCGTGCTGCTCCTGGGCCTGCAGTGGGGCATTGCGCTGGGCATCGGCCTGTCGCTGGCCAGCCTGCTGTACCGCGCCAGCACGCCGCACATTGCCGTGGTCGGGCGCATCCTGGACACTGAGCACTTTCGCAACCTCGAACGCCACGGCGTGGAAACCCTGCCCGGCGTGCTGTTCCTGCGCATCGACGAAAGCCTGTTCTTTGGCAACCTGAGCGCGATCGAATCGCGCCTGATGAGCGAGATCGCCAGGCTGCCCGATGTTCACGACGTGGTGCTCATCATGAGCGCCGTGAACCGGGTGGATCTGACCGCACTGGAGGCGTTCACCGAGATCCACGAGGAGCTGCGCGCGCGCGGCATCGAACTCAACCTGGCGGAGGTCAAGGGACCGGTGCAAGACCGCATGCTGAACACCGCGTTGTGGAAGAGCCTGTCGGGGCGGGTGCATCTGTCGGCGAACGCCGCTTTCGAGTTCCTGAAAGCCTCAGCCTCGCGCCTTTGACAGCGGCGTTGGCGCGTCACTGCGGTGCGATGGGATGCACGCGCGGCAGCAGCAGGCGCAAGGTCGTTCCCGCGCCGGGCGCGCTGTCCACCTCGATCCGGGCCTGATGGCGCTGGATGATTTCCCAGCAAATCGACAAGCCCAGACCGGTCCCCTTGCCCACCGCCTTGGTGGTGTAGAAGGGCTCGAAGATGCGCTTTTTCACCTCGGGCGACATGCCGGTTCCGGTGTCGGAAATTTCAATCAGCACGCTCTCATCCTGGACCCGGCTGCGCAGCGTGATCACGCCCCGGACCTCGATTGCCTGGGCGGCGTTCAGCAGCAGGTTCACGAACACCTGGTTGAGCTGCGCTGCGATGCATTCCACCGGGGGCAGCGGCGCCAGTTCCTTGACCACCTGGGCCTTGTACTTGATCTCGTTGCCGACCATGTTGAGCGCGGCCTCCAGGCCTTCGTTCAGATCGGCCTCGCGCCACTGCCCGTCGTCCACGTGGGAAAAGTCGCGCAATGCGCCCACGATGCGCTGCACGCGCGTCAGCCCGTCGCTGGACTCCTGCAGCAGGCTGGGCACATCCTCGCGCAGGAAATCGATATCGGCCCGCGTCCTTGCCTCCAGAATCGCCGCGCTCGGCACGGCGGATTGCTGTTCGTAGACTTCGATCAACTCGAACAGCTTCTTCAGGTAGTTCGAGAGCGAGCTCAGGTTGGAGCTGATGAAGCCGATCGGGTTGTTGATCTCGTGTGCCACGCCTGCCGCCAGTTGCCCCACCGCGGCCATCTTTTCGGATTGCAGCAACTGGCCCTGGGTCTGTTCCAGCCGCGCCATGGACAGCACCAGCGCCTGACGCTCCTGCTCCAGGGACGCATTGGCTGCGGCCAGCTCCGCCGTGCGCTGCTGCACCCGGGTCTCCAGCAGCTGGTTCGCCGCCGCCAGCTCGTCCTGGGCCGCCCTCACCCTTTCATTCGCCTGCAGCAGCGTACGGTTGCGTTCAGTCAACAGCGTGAACAGATCGATCAGCGCCGCGGTATAGACCGCGTGCGGCGCACCCTCGCTGGTGTCGACGTCGGCCAGCGCCTGCGCCGCGCTGGCGCCGCCGCGGATCGCGCTCATTTGCGCGGCCATCTTCTTGTCTTCGGACAGGATGTGAAACGTGAGCCAGCTGGTGAGAAAGCGCAGCAGCTCGTTGCCGCTGAGGTTGCCGTCGATTTCGGCCTGGCGCTGCATCAGCTTCACCTCGTCAACGAAGGCCGCATGGCTGCGCCGGTGCTGCTCCACATACTGCGGCGCGAGCTGCGCCTCGCGCATGAGCTGCTCCTCGTCGCGAAAATGGGTCGCCGCATAGTGGAACAGCTTGTCCAGAAAAGGGCCGGCGGCGCGCACCGCACCGTCGCCCACCTGCGCCAGGTGCGGCGCGGCGGCGTTCACCAGATTCACCAGCGCGTGGTGCTGCGCGTCCACGGTCTCCAGACCGGTGACGAATTGATCGCTCCAGGCCATCAGTTGCATGGGGTGACTCGGTTGCGGTGCGCGCTCGAAGCTTGGAAACGGAAGAATTCCGAACTACCCGCCCAGGCCGAGGGCGGACGCATCCATCAGCACCGAGCCGTCCGTGTCCCAGACCACGTGCGTGATGCCGGGCTCCTCGGCCTCGAGCCGCTTG
Organism: uncultured beta proteobacterium; assembly: GCA_903838565.1. Lineage (GTDB taxonomy): Bacteria > Pseudomonadota > Gammaproteobacteria > Burkholderiales > Burkholderiaceae_C > CAIKVZ01. The sequence goes on from CAILZB010000078.1 coordinate 6,338, forward strand.
AACTCCAGTTCCTGCGCCGAGATCGTGCCATTCGCCAGCCGGGCCTGGTCCGCCAGCCGCTGGTTTTCCAGCATGAGGTCGCGCAGCGCGAGCGCCTGAGCGAGCGCGCTGACCAGCTCGTAGTCGTTCCAGGGTTTGGAGATGAAGCGGCTGATGCCGGCCTCATTGATGGCCGCGATCAGGCCGTTCAGGTCGGCGTAGCCGGAAAAGATCATGCGCACGGCGTCGGGCTGGATCTCGCGCACCGCCTTGAGCAACTGCACGCCGTCCATCCCCGGCATGCGGTAATCCGACAACACCAGGTCGTAGGCCGTGTGGCGCGCCTTCTCCAGCGCCTCCAGCGGTGAGCTGAAGGTGTCGATCGTGAGCTTGTAGTGCTTATCGGCGGCCGTGCACGGGGTCAGCGTCAGCACCCGCTTGAGCGCCTTCAATATCGATTCTTCATCGTCAACGATCAAAATTCTGCTCATGGCTTACTCCTGTTTTTCCACCCGTACCTGCAGCCACAGCGGCTCTCCACGGCGCACCGCCAGGCTCCTGATCTGCCCCACCATCGCCGGCGTCAACAAGATGTCCGCGGCCAGCAACAGCGCGCCGTTGTCCGCGAGGAAGTCGCGCGCCAGCACCATGCCGGGCTGAAGCTGGCCGGCGGCTACGCGTTTCTCCCCCGACTGGCCTTCGCGCTCCTGCTCCAGCAGCTGCGCAAAGGCCTCCACCAGGGCCGGGTCGTAGCGCTTGCCCGCGAGCTGGCGCAGCATCGCCAGCGCCTGCTCGGGCGTGAGGCGCTTCTCGGCCAGAGTGCCGATCTGGAAGCCATCGAAGTCGTTCACCACCGCCAAGATGCGGCTTCCCAGCGGGATCTCCTCGCCGCACAGGCTGTCCGGGAATCCGTGGCCGTTGAACTGCTCATGGTGCGAGCGGATCAGTCGCGCCGCCTCGCGCAATTCCTCCAGCGGCATCAGCGCGGCCTCGCCGTCAGTGGCGTGGCGGCAGTATTCCGCCATCTGGGTGCCGTTCATGGCCGACACCGGGCGCGTCAGCAGCGCATCCGACAGGCCCAGCTTCCCGATGTCGTGCAGCAGGCCCGCCAGAAAGATGTCGTGACTCGCGCGCTCGTCCAGACCGCGCGCCTGCGCCAGTCGGCGCGCCAGTTCGCTCACGCGGCGCGAATGGCCCGCAATCACGCCACCGCGCAACTCGATCAGGCCGGTGAACATCTTGATCGACACCAGGAATTTCTGCTTCAGCTGCTGATTCGCCAGATTCAGAAAACTGTTGACCTGATGCAGCTCGGCGGTGCGCTCGGTCACCCTGCGCTCGAGGCCCTCGTTGAGCTCGCGCAACTGCTCGTTCTGCTGCCGCGTCAGGGCCTGCAGGCGCTCGTTTTCCGCCAGCAATTGGGCGCGTTCCAGCGCCTCCTTGATGATCAGCGGCAGCTCGCTGTCGTTCCACGGCTTGGCAATGTAGCGGTAGATCTGCCCGCGGTTGATGGCGTTGACGGTGGAGGCGATGTCGGCATAACCCGTGAGCAGCAGACGCATCACCTGCGGCCAGCGCTGGCGCACCTGCTCCAGGAATTGCGCGCCGTCCATCTGCGGCATGCGCATATCCGAGATCACCAGATCCACCGGCTCCTGGGCCAGAATCTCCAGGCCGGCAGCACCGCTCTGCGCGGTCAGCACGCGCCAGCCCGAGGGCCGCAACAGGCGCCTGAGAGCCGACAGGATGTTCACCTCGTCGTCCACGCACAGGATCGTGGCGGTGGCTGGCGGCAGATCAGGCATGGGCAACCGATTCCTTATAAATGGAGAGCGACTCGAGCCGCCTCGAACTGCTTTTCTGCCAAAGACAGGACCTCGAGCAACACGGCGTCGTTGAGACCGAGATGTTGCCACAGACCCACGGGCACGGCGGGCACCAGGTCATCCGGGTCATCCGAAAAATCCAGCGCATGGGCCATGGCGTCTGCCGCCATCACAACCCGGGTCAATGGCAGGAAGCCCGCGCAGTGCGCCGCATGGTGGCTGGTCACCGCCTGCTGCAGGGCTTGCGGAAAATTCCAGTGCTGCAGCAGTGCCTGTGCGGCCATGGCGTGGTCCAGATCCAGCACGCTGCGCTCGGCCTGCAGCAGGCTGCAATCGTGTTCCGCGCGATAGGCCATCGCCGCGCGGTACTGCGGCTCGAACTGGGTCGCCAGCACCAGGCGACCGATGTCGTGCAACAGGCCTGCAACGTAGGCTTGATCGGCGTTCAACTCCATCTGAACGGCCAGTTCCCGGGCGCACACCGCCGCACCCAGGGCGTGCCGCCAGAACGGGGCGAGGTCGAGGGTCGCGGGCGTCGCCTGCGCGAACGTCCCCATCAGGGCCGCGGTCATGGCCAGTCGGCGCACCGTGTGCAAGCCCACGATCGCGATGGCCTCCTGCAGCGTCGAGATCTGGCGCGCCATGCCGTAGAAGGAAGAGTTGGCCATGCGCAGCGTTTTCGCCGTGAGCGCCTGGTCCTGCTCAATCTTCTGCACCAAGCTATCGAGATCCACCCCTTCGCGCTCGATCACCCCCAGCAGTTCCAGCACCACCGTTGGCAACGACGGCAGGTTGCCAACTCGCCGCAGGATGTCCTGCTCGGTGATGGCGTTCATGGCGCAGGCACTCCCCGGTGCCGGGCCAGCAGTTCGTGCAGGTAGCGATCGCCCGGCGCCGCGCTGGCGTTGCGAAACAGACGGCGCAGACGGGCACGCGCTTGCTGCTGGCTTGCGCTGAGCGCAGGCCGTGCCGCCACATCGGCGCTCGGCACGCTGGCAGCGGTGGGCTTGATCTCCTTCAAGAACGCGCCCCGGCAGATGCAAAAGTCAGAATGCGCCCGCGCGCGCGCGAATCCCGCCCCATGCTGTCCCACTGCATCTGGTAGCGGGCGCCACGCCACTCGAGCGCACAGGCAACACCTTCGGCAGCACTTGTCATCGCGGCCTGCACCTCGGGCAGGGTGTACGCCAGTTCCATGCCGAAGAACGGTCCGGCGTCGACGAAAAGCTGGAATGCCGCGACATTGGCGAACGCCACCAGACCTTCATCGTCAACACCGATGACCGGCAGCGGAAGGTGCTGCAGTGCCTCACGCGCAATCGCCAGACTGTGGCTGTCGCATGTGCCCTGCTCGCGCATCTGCTGCAGCACCTCGGCCATCTCCCGGTTCGCCGCCGTCAGTTCCAGGTTGCTGCCGCGAATCTTCAGGTCAAGCAGTCGGTTTTCTTCGGCCAGCCCCTTGTGTTCAAAGGCCTTGCGAATGTGCTCGCGCAACTGGTCGTCGTCCCAGGGCTTGGTCAAAAACCGGTACACCGCGCCCTCGTTGATGGCATCGGTCACGGACTGCAATTCGGTGTAACCCGAGAGCACGATGCGGATCGTGTCCGGGAAATTGACCTTGGCCGCGCGCAGGAAGTCCACTCCGGTCATGCCTGGCATGCGCTGGTCGGAGACGATCACGTCGACCCGATGGCTGGCGAGCATCTCCAGACCCTGAGCGCCGCTGTTGGCCGTGAGGATGGTGTAGCCGTCGCGCCGCAGCAGGCGCTTGAGGGCCGACACGATATTGGGCTCGTCGTCCACCAGCAGCAGCGTGGCTTGGGGCTTGTGCAAGCGCAGCAACTGGGGTGCCAGCGCGTGCGCTTGCGTGAACAAGGCTTCGATCGCCTGAGCGTCCACCGGATGCGAGAAGAAGAAGCCCTGGATTTCGTCGCACACGTTGGCGCTCATGATTTCACACTGGGCCTGCGTTTCCACGCCCTCGGCCACGACCCGCATGCCCAGGCCGTGCGCCATCGAGACAATCACCTTCACCAGGATCAGGTCGTTCGCGTCGTGCGTGATGCCGCGCACAAACGACTGGTCGATCTTCACCTTGTCAAAGGGGAAGCACTTGAGGTAGCTCAGCGACGAATAGCCGGTGCCAAAATCGTCCAGCGAGAGCTTCACGCCCAGCTGCTTGAGCTCCCTGAGCGCCGCCGTGCTGCGCTCCACGTCCTCCATGAGCGCGCTCTCGGTCAACTCCAGATAGATCAGCGCCGGATCGATCTGCGACTCCTTGAAGGCACCTTTGACCTGCGCCAGCAGGTCGTTGTCGCGAAACTGATGCGGCGACACGTTGATCGCCACGTGGGGAATCTGCAGTCCCCGGTCCAGCCAGCCGCGCAGATCCCGACAGGCGCGGCGCAGCACCCACTCGCCGATGCCCTTGATCAGGCCCGATTCTTCGGCCAGCGCAATGAACTGCACCGGAGGCACGTCGCCCAGCTCGGGATGGTGCCAGCGCAGCAACGCCTCCATGCCGCTGATCGCGCCCGTCTGCAGGTCGGCCAGTGGCTGGTACAGCAATTCCAGCTGATCCAGCGCGATGGCCTGGCGCAGCGCCTTGAGCATCCGGTCGTGGCGCTGCAGCTGTTCGGACATTTCGGCGCTGTAGAACTGGCAACCGCCACCGCCATCGGCCTGGGCGCGGTGCATGGCGATCACCGCCGATTTGAGCAAGCTGTCAAAGTCGGCCCCGTCCTCGGGATAACAGGCCACGCCGATGGAGACGGTTTGATTCAACTCCTGCCCTGCCAGATGAACGGCCTGCGCCAGTTTGCTTTGGAGCTCTGCCGCCAGGTGGGCAACGCCGCTGGCGCCAGTGGCGGGCAGCACCAGAGCGAATTCCCTGCCGCCCAGGCGCGCCACCGTGTCTTGCTCGCGCACGCTGGTGCTCAGACGCTGGCCCAGTTCCACCAGCAGGGTATCGCTGGCGGCGTGGCCCAGGGTGTCGTTGATGCCGCTGAAATTATCCACGCCCACCAGCAGCAGGCTCAGCGGCTCGCCGGCGCGCTGCACCAGGGAGAGCGACTGCACGGCGCGCTCCCTAAGCAGCGTGCGATTGGGCAATCCGGTCAGGACGTCAAAATGCGACAGCCACTGAATCCGACTTTCCGCTGACTTGGCGCCGCTCAGGTCACTGAAGCTGCCGACGTAGTGGGTGGTCTGTCCCTGCTCGTCGCGCAGCGCGGTCACGGCCAGCCATTCCGGGTACTCGCTGCCGTCCTTGCGTCGGTTCCAGATTTCGCTGGCCCAATGTCCTTCGGACTTGATCGTCTCCCACATGGCGCGGTAGAAGTCCGCGTTCTGCCGCCCCGACGAGAGGATGCTCGGGTTGCGCCCCAGCACTTCAGCCTGGCTGTAGCCGGTGATCTCGGTGAAGGCCTGATTCACCAGCACGATGCTTCCCCTGGCGTCGGTGACCGTGATGCCTTCGCGCCCCTGCGCAAACACCTGGGCTGCGATCTTCAGCTGCGCCTGCTGCGAGCGGCGCTCGGTGATGTCGCGCGTGACCCCCTGGATCGCGATGACAACGCCGGCGGCATCGCGCATGGCGCCGGCGGCCACTTCGGTCCAGACGGTGCTGCCGTCCTTGCAGCGCATTTCCAGGTCGGCCCGAAATTCCGGATGCGCCACGCCCGCCGCCAGCTCCGCCAGAAACTGGCTCAAGCCCCGTTGCGCCACCGGCAGGGAGCCCGGCGTGACGAGGTTCTCCATCGACTCGTCCAGGATCTCGGCGCTGGTATAGCCGCGCAGTTTCTGCACCGAGGGGCTGATGTAGGTGTAGCGCCCCTCCAGTGTCATGGTCCAGATCACGTCGGTGGCGTTGTCGGCCAGCAGCCGATGCCGCGCCTCGCTGGCACGCAACGCGCTGTCGGCGCGGCGCTGGCGCACGATCTGCCAGACGGTGTTGGCGATCAACTGCATGGTCTCGACGTCGATTTCGGTGTAAGGCTCGGTGCTGTTTCCCACGCCCGCCATCAGGCGCACCCGACCGCCTTCGATCACGGGCACGCTGATGAGTCGCTCCAGCCGCGCATGCCCCGGCGGCAGCCCGTGCTTGTTCTCGGCGCTGGCGTAGTCATTGACCACGACCGGCGCGCGCTGGCGCAGGGCGTCGGCCCAGATCCCGGCCTGGCTGACCGGATAGTGGGTGTCGAAACTGGCCTGGCAATAGTGCGCCAGCGTGCCCGCCGACCAGGTCACCAGTTCGATCGTCTCCTGATCCTCGTGCACGATATGGATGAAGCCGATCTGGCTGTGTGTGAGCTGTTCCGCAAGGTTCAGTCCGTGCTGCATGAAGGCGCGCTCGTCCAGGGTCTCGGCGGCAACCGGCAGCGCCAGCAGTACTTCGGCGCGCCGGCTCAGCAGACTCAAGTGGGCTTCGTTCTTCTTGCGCTTGGTGATGTCCCGGAGCGTGCCGATGACGCGCAGCGGCCGGCCGTCGTCGCCGCGCTGGTCGACCGCACCGCGGTCCAGCAGCCAGAGGTAGCTGCCGTCCTGATGGCGCAGACGGTATTCGCAGACGTAGACCGGGGTTTCCCCGTCCAGAAAACAGCGCAGCGCCTCCTGGACCGCGGGTTTGTCGTCGGGGTGGATGCGCTCCTCCCACTCCTGCAGGCCCTGGCCTGCTTCGGGCTGCGCATAGCCCAGCATCTGACCCCAGCGCGGGGAGAAATACAGCGTGTTGTCGGCGATGCCCCAATCCCACATCGCGTCGCCCGCTCCTTCGGTGGCGAATTTCCAGCGGAACTCGCTCTCGCGCAATGACTCCTCCTGATGCGCCAGGTTCTGCAACAGGCCGTTGAAGCTGGTGATCAGCTGCCCGACCTCATCCTGCCGTGCAACCGGCAGCGCCTGCACGCGCTGCTGCGTTTCGGACCAGTGCGCCAGCGTATTGGCTGCAGCCAGCATGGGCGCGAGTTCACGCCGCAACATCCACCACGTCAGCCCCCCTGCGATCAGGCTCAAGCCCAGCATGGCCAGCCACATGCGCTGCTGCATCGACGCTATCGGCGCGAAGGCCTCCTGCGTCGGGATCGAAGCAAAAACCCCCCAGTTCGCGGCCGTGAGACGCTTGCCCGCGCCCAACTGCTCCACGCCCAATGGATTCGAATAAATCGCCCAGCCCTCATAGCCCTGGACAAACCGGTCCAGCGAGGGTGTCACACCCACTTCAGCCAAGGGCTCCAGCACGCGAGCCCGGCTGGACGAGGTGATGATCAGGCGCGACTTCACGTCCACCAAAAAGTAGGCGCCGGTTTTGCCATATCGGTTCTCTTCGATCCGGTTCAGGAAACTCGGCTTGCTCAGGTCGGTCACGCCGACCAGTGCGCCAACCACCTGCCCCTGCACGTCGCGAATCGGCGTCGCCATGGAGATCACCGGCGTCTTCAGTTTCTTGCCGACAACCGGTTCGCTGACCGTGGTGCGGCCCTGGCGCAACGCTGACGCCACGTGATCGCGATCCAGGTAATTCACGCCGACGCGACCCACCGACAGCGGCAGCGACGCGATCGCCGTGCCGTCCGCTGCGGTGACAAAAGTGCCGCCGCTGAACTGGGACTGAAACAAGGGGCGCTCCTGCAGGAAGCGCTGCATCAGGACGGGGTCGCCAAAAAGTTGGGGCGTGATGCCCTGGGCCACGCTGCGCAGCCCCTGCATGCGCTCGAGCAGATCGCGATCAACCTCGGTCGCCATCAGCGAGACCGTGGCGAACTGCTGGTCCCCCAGCAGCTGGCGCATGTCGTGGCGCAGCTGGTGGCTGGCCAGCAGGGCCAGGGACCAAGTACCCACGAGGAAGATCGCCAGCGTGAACAGGGTCACCCGGGTTTTCAGGGAACGCCATTGGAGCGCGCGCCAGTTCATGCTGACCCTCGGCGTGAAGCGCGAAACCGAGCGCGACTGAACTCGCCCGGCTCTGAGCTCAGGGCGACTTCGCCATGGGTCCGTTGACGTGCTGACTTCACCCGCAAGCCTCTCACTAGCCAGACTTGCCGCCCAAGCGGCCGCCTGAAAAGACGCATACAACGCGTCAAAGTCGGCAACGCTGAATTCCCCTAGCCCACCGGTGGTGCTGCAACGAATTCAAGGTTGCTGCCAAGTTCACGGACGGATTCTATGCCAGCGCCTGCGGCCTTGCAGGGGCGCCACATGCGCTAGGATGCAGTGACCAGAGTGTGGCGTTACGGAAATTTCCAACCTCAAGGAAATCGGTTTGAACCAAGGCGACCTTCAGGAGATATCGATAGCCCAGCTGCGGCTTGGGCACTACGTCGAGCTCGACCTGAAGTGGTTTGAACATCCCTTTGCATTCAGCCACTTCAAGCTCAAATCCCGGGAACAGATCGACAGCCTGCGTGAACTGGGACTGCACACGGTGCGCATCAACCCACGGTTGAGTGACGACTTGGAAAAACGGGTGCCAAGCGCGGCAACAGCGCCGCAGCCCGCGCCCCCCGCCATGGCAGGAAACGAACCCGGTCTGTCGCCGGTGATGCAGGCCAAACGCGTCCTGATCGAACAGATGAAGGCGCGTCGCGAAGACGCGCAAAGGGTTGAGAACGCCTTTGTCAATTCGGTCAAGGTGATCCGCGACATCGAGAAAGACCTGTACCGCAGACCGCAGGAAACGGTGCAGCAGGCCACCCAACTGATCAAGCAGATTGCCGACTCCATCCTGAACGCGCCTGAACTGGCGATTCAGGTGATGGGCGACAAGCTCGGCGGTGAAGAGCAGTACTTCCATTCGCTCAACGTCACGGTGTTGTCCATCATGATGGCGCGCGACCTCAAGCTGCCGATCGAGCTCGCCGGCATGCTGGGTGTGGGCGCGCTGCTGCACGACATCGGACGCAAGGAAGTGCCCGACAAGATCCTCTTGAAAACCGAGCCGCTGACCCAGGCCGAGCGCAATTTCTACGAGCGGCACTGCCAGTTCGGGGTGGACATCGCGCAGCGCCTGAACCTTGCGCCCGCGGCGATCGGCATCATCCGCGAGCACCATGAATTGTTTGACGGCAGCGGCTTTCCCGCCGGACTCAAGGGCGAAGCGATTGCGCCGCTGGCGCGCATCGTGGTCATCGCCAACTACTACGATGAGCTGTGCAACCCGCTGCATCTGGCCGATGCGCTGACGCCGCACGAGGCGCTGTCGCTGATGTTTGCCAAGCTGCGCAGCAAGTTTGACCCGCGCATACTTCAGACCCTGATCCGCTGCCTCGGGGTCTACCCGCCGGGAACGATCGTGCAATTGTCCAACGGCGCCATCGGCCTGGTGGTCACGGTCAACACGCGCAAGCCGATGAAGCCTGCCATCGTGGTGTTTGACGCGGCCATCCCCAAGGAAGAGGCCATGGTGCTCGACATGGACCACGAGACCGAGTTCAACATCGCCAAGGCGATACGGCCCAACCAGGTGCCGCGCGACGTGTACAACTACCTCAGCCCACGCAAGCGCATCAGCTACTACTTTGACGCCTCCACGGCGCAACGAGAGGTCGACAAATGAAGCCTGATCTGGAGCGATTGATGCTCGACCACTGTCCCGAGATGCTGATGCTGGTGAATCCGGCATCGCTGCAGATCGATTGCGCCAACGCCAGCGCGGCCAGCACGCTGGGCTATGCGCTGTCGCAATTGGAAGGCCTGGCCATCACCGAGGTTGAAAGCGCGCTGCAAAGCGTCTTCTATTGGGAGGACGTGCGCGCCGGACAGCAGATGGAAGTGCTGGACCAGGAAGAACAGTACCGCCAGCGCAATGGCGAATTGCTCAACGTTCGCAAGTCGATTCAGGTGCTCGAGCGCGAGGGCCTGCCGCTGCTGCTGGTGCGCGCCGTTCCCACGCAAAGCGAACACGTCGCCGAAGACGCGCTGGCGCATGCGCTGTCGGCCTTGCGCGCCACGCTGGAGTCCACCGGCAACGGCATCCTGGTGATCGACGTGAACGGAAAAATCGACAGCATGAACCGGCTGTTCGGGAAGATGTGGTCGATTCCGGACGACATGCTGTACTGGCAGTACGACACGCGGATCTTCGACTTCATCGTGGCCGGAGTGGCCGAGGCCGAACTGCTGGGCGAGCGCCTGCGCGCGATCATGGACACGCACGAGACCCTGGATGTGCTGCACCTGCACGACGGAGGCGTGTTCGAGATGAGCACGCGTCCGAAATACCTGGGCGAACAGATCACGGGCCGCGTGTTTGGTTTTCAGGACATCACGCAGCGCATGCAGATCGAGCAGGACCTGCGCGAGTCGCGCGACCTGCTCGAGGCCCGGGTGCTGGAGAGAACCGCCGACCTGCACGCGGTGAACGACGCGCTGCGCCAGGAAAAGGAACAACAGGCCAGCCTGATCCAGCGGCTCGAAGAAGCGCAGAACCAGCTCATCCAGTCCGAGCGCATGGCCTCCATCGGACAACTCGCGGCCGGCGTGGCGCATGAGATCAACAACCCGGTGGGCTTCGTCAACTCCAACCTCGGATCGATGGAGCACTACCTGCAGAACCTGCTGCGCCTGCTGTCGCGCTACGAGCAGGCGCAGGCCGAGCTGTCGGCGCCGACCCAGGAGCAGATCGTGCGCCTCAGGGAAGAGATCGACATCGAATTCCTGCGCGGCGATGTGACCGAACTGCTCGCCGAGTCGCTCGACGGACTCAAGCGCGTGACCCGCATCGTGCAGGATTTGAAGACGTTTTCCCACGCCGATGAAGCCGAGCAGCAGTGGGCGAACCTGGAGGCCGGTCTGGAGAGCACCTTGCGCGTCGCCTGGAACGAACTCAAGTACAAGGCCGAGGTGATCAAGGAGTTCGCGGGCATTCCGGAAGTCGAGTGCTTTCCGTTCCAGCTCAACCAGGTGTTCATGAACCTGCTGGTCAACGCCGCCCACGCCATCGTCGAACGCGGCAGCATCACCATCCGCACCGGCCACGACGAAGGCCATGTATGGGTGGAAATACAGGACACCGGACACGGCATCAAGCCGGAAAACCTGCCCCGCATCTTTGACCCGTTCTTCACCACCAAGTCAGTGGGTCAGGGCACCGGACTGGGTCTGTCCATCGCGTATGGCATCGTGAAGAAGCACCATGGGCAGATCGAAGTCCGCAGTGTCGTGGGGCAAGGGACGACGTTCAAGGTGCTTTTACCCAAGAATGCAACCGCTGGTGACGCGCCATGAGTGCACCCGGCCACGACCAGGCCCACACGCAGCTGCAGCGAATCTTTCTGGGGCTGGTATTTTTCTGGTGTGCCGTGATCGCCGTCCTGGCCGGCTGGAACTCGTGGCAGACCTACAGCGCCACGATTGAGGCTGCGCGCTCTTCGGCGGCCGAGAGCTTTCGCAAGGATGTGGTCTATCGAAGCTGGGCCGCCATGCATGGCGGCGTCTATGTGCCGGTGACCGCCCAGACCTCGCCCAACCCGGATTTGGCCGACTTGGCCGAAAGGGATATCCGCACGCCTTCGGGCATCCAGCTAACCCTGGTCAACCCGGCCTACATGACGCGGCAGGTGCATGAATTGGGGAACAAGGACGCGGGCTCCAAGGGGCACCTGACGAGCCTGACGCCGATCCGGGCCGCGAACGCAGCCGACGGGTGGGAGACCAGGGCGTTGCAGGATTTTGCGCACGGCTCGAAGGAGGCCTCGTCGCTCGAACTCATCGGGGAGGAAACCTACTTTCGCTTCATGCGTCCCCTGAGCACTGAGGTGGCATGCCTGAAGTGCCACGAAAAGCAGGGCTACAAGGTTGGCGATATCCGCGGCGGGATCAGTGCCTCGATTCCCTGGGCGCCTTACCGGGAATCGATGCGCGCGCAGATGATCGCCAGTCTGGGCGGCTACGCTGCCATCTGGGCGATCGGATTTTTCGGCCTGGGTCTGGGCCGGCGTCGGCTCCAGGATGACCTGGCCGAACGCATGCGCACCGAAGACGCCCTGCGCGTGAGCGAGCAGCGGCTGCAGACCGTGGTGCGTCAGCTTGAAGCCGGCAACGACGAACTGAAGCGGCTCAACGCCCAGCTCGCGCAATCCCAGGTGCAATTGCTGCAATCGGAAAAGATGGCGGCCGTGGGCCAACTCGCCGCCGGCGTGGCCCATGAAATCAACAACCCCATCGGCTTCGTCAGCTCCAACCTGGGCGCCCTCAAGTCCTACATCGAGCAACTGTTGCTGCTGGTCGATGCGTACGAGCGCTGCGCCAGCGCCCAGTCCGAACAGGACCAGGCAGAGTTGCAACGCGCACGCCGTCATGCCGACCTCGATTACATGCGCGACGATGCGCTGGCACTGCTGGCGGAATCGAGTGACGGACTGAAACGCGTGAAAAAGATCGTTCAGGATCTGCGCGATTTTTCCCGCGTCGACAGCGCCGACTGGCAGGAATCGGACCTGATGGCCGGACTGGACAGCACCCTCAACGTCGTCAACAGCGAACTCAGGGACAGGATCGAGGTCGTGAAGAATTACGGCGAGCTGCCGCTGGTGCGCTGCCATCTGGCGCAGATCAACCAGGTGTTCCTGAACTTGCTGATGAACGCGGTCCAGGCCATTGCCGAGCGAGGTCGGATCAGCCTGCGCAGCGGCGTCGATGGCGCTTGGGTCTGGGTCAGCGTGCAGGACACGGGCCGTGGCATCCCGGCGGAAGTGCAAAAGCGGATCTTCGAGCCCTTTTTCACCACCCAGGCCGTGGGCCATGGCACCGGCCTGGGCTTGTCGCTGGCCTACGACATCGTGAAGCAGCACGGTGGCCGCATCGACGTCAGCAGTGAGCCCGGGCGTGGCACGCGCTTTGAAGTCTGGCTACCAGTGCACGGGCCGCAGGCCGGCTGACTTTCACGACAGGGTTTCGCGCTGCCGTGAACCTCAGTTCAGCATCGCCTCGCGCACGGCCGACAACTGGCGCCTGGATACGGCCAGCAGTTCAGGCACACCCTGCAGGCGCACGGCCCAGCCCTCGCCCTCCTCCGGGTCGAAGTGCTTCTCCAGCGCACGGATCGCGCGCCGCGACACCAGGGCGTTGCGGTGGACGCGCATGAAGTCCTGGCTGTAGCGAACTTCCAGCTCACCCAGGCTGAGGTCCAGGATGTAGCTCTTGCTCGCGGTGCGCACGGTCACATACTTGAGCTCTGCCTTGAAGTACAGCACGTCGGCCAGAGGCACGCGCTGCGTGCGGCCGCGGTCCTGGATGGTGAGCATTTCCTGACCCGCACCCGGTTGGGAATGGCCGCTGAGCTCGTTGAAGCGTTGGGCCTTTTCCAGCGCCGCCTGCAAGCGCTCCAGCCGCACCGGCTTGGTGAGGTAGTCCACCGCCTCGAGATCAAAGGCCTGCACCGCGTATTCGGCGTGGGCCGTGACAAACACCACGGCCGGCGCCTGCGGCATGGCGCGCATCGTGCGCGCCAGCGTCATCCCGTCCACACCGGGCATGCGGATGTCCATCAGCACCAGATCGAAGCCACCGCGGCGCAGCGCCTCCATGGTCTGCACCGCGTTCGTGGCTTCGCCCGCGACAATCGCCGCCGGGGCGACGCAGTCCTGCAGCAAGGTCTGCAGGCGCGAACGCGCCAGCGCTTCATCGTCCACGATCAAGACTCTCAAGCTCATGTGGCAATCTCTCCAGGCATCATGCCGGCAACTCGATTCTTACCCGATACACGCCATTCTTCAAGCCGGCCTGAAAGTGTCCCTGCACATCGTGCAGCAGACTCAGCCGATCGCGCACATTGGCCAGCGCCATGCCGTGCCCCCTGGCCTGCTCCAGCGCCGAGCGCTCCCCCGGCACGGTGTTCGTCACCTTGATCACGACCTTGTCACCGCGGCGCTCGGTGGAAATCCTGACCTCGGCGCCGTCCGGGCTGGGTTCGACGCCGTGCACCACCGCGTTCTCCACCAGCGGCTGCAGCAGCAAGGACGGCATCCTGGCCTGATTCGCCGCGGGGTCCAGCGTCCAGCTCAGGCGCAGCCGTGGGCCGAAGCGCACCTGCTCGATCGCCAGATAGCGCTGCGCCAGCGTGATCTCCTGCTCCAGCGTGACCGGCTTGCCCGCGTCCGACAGCGCGTGGCGAAACAGGTCGCTCAAGTCCTCCAGCAAGGCCTCGGCCCGCGCCGGCTCGGCTCGCACCAGCGCGATGGCGCTGTTGAGCGTATTGAACAGGAAATGCGGGCGGATGCGCGCCTGTAGTTCGCTCAACTGCGCCGCCGTGGCCGCCGGCGTCATGCCCTTGGCGCGCAGCACCAGCGCGGCCACCAGCACGGCCGCCAGCAGCGCGCCCGTGAGCATGCTGGCGGCCCAGGGCGCGGGCGCCACCAGGCCGGACAGCGCCAGCATGGCGCAACCGTAGACGCCCGCGAGCGCGCCCAGGCCCACGCCAGTGGCGTATTGCCAGGCGCGGGGCAGGCGCCCCAGCAGCTTTTTCAAGGCGCAGGCCGTGATCAGCCAGGCCAGCGTGGCCGGCAAGGTGGCTCCGGTCAGAATCGAATAGCGAGACAGCCATTCGACAAAGGAGAGCTGCCAATAAAGCGAGCCCACCGCCATCACCACCTGCACCATCACCACCGCGCGCAGCACCGCGCCGACCTGGCAGGTGTCAAACAGCAGCCCGCGGCGTTGCCAATCCGGCGACGGTTTGGCCGGCTGATCGGACAAGGTCGATAGAATTTCAGAATCCTTCATATCACCCATGGTGGTCGGATCGAATCCGCAAATAGTTAATATGCGTGGACACATTCTCAAAACCCGATTATTGCCTCACGATGCCTCACAACCAATTCGACAAAAAATCCCAGGCCTGGTCGGCACTGTTTTCCGAGCCCATGAGCGACCTGGTGAAGCGCTACACCGCCAGCGTTTTCTTTGACAAGCGCCTCTGGCAGGCCGACATCGCCGGTTCCCTGGCGCACGCCGAGATGCTGCAGGCGCAGTCCATCATCAGCGCGGCCGACCACGCCAGCATCCAGAAGGGCCTGGCGCAGATCGGCGCCGAAATCGAAGCCGGAGCGTTCGAGTGGAAGCTCGATCTGGAGGATGTACACCTGAACATCGAAGCGCGCCTGACGCAACTCGTGGGCGACGCGGGCAAACGCCTGCACACCGGGCGCAGCCGCAACGACCAGGTCGCCACCGACGTGCGCCTTTGGCTGCGCGGCGAAATCGACCTCGTCGTCGAACTGCTGGTCGAGCTGCAGAAATCGCTGGTCGACACGGCCGAGCAGCACATCGAAGTCATCATGCCCGGGTTCACCCACCTGCAGGTGGCGCAACCGGTGAGCTTTGGACACCACCTGCTGGCCTACGTGGAGATGTTCGCGCGCGACGCCGAACGCCTGGGCGATGTGCGCCGGCGCACGAATCGGCTGCCGCTGGGCGCAGCCGCGCTGGCGGGGACAAGCTACCCGCTGGACCGCGAACGCGTGGCGCGCACGCTGGGCATGGAAGGCGTCTGCCAAAACAGCCTGGATGCAGTGAGCGACCGCGACTTCGCGATCGAGTTCAGCGCTGCGGCCTCGATCTGCATGGTGCACGTCAGCCGCTTCAGCGAAGAGCTGATCCTGTGGATGAGCCAGAACTTCGGTTTCATCCGCATCGCCGACCGCTTCACCACCGGCAGCTCCATCATGCCGCAGAAGAAAAACCCCGACGTGCCCGAACTGGCGCGCGGCAAAACGGGTCGTGTAGTGGGGCATCTGATGGGTCTGCTCACGCTGATGAAGGGCCAGCCGCTGGCCTACAACAAGGACAACCAGGAGGACAAGGAGCCGCTGTTCGACACCGTGGACACGCTCAAGGACACGCTCAGGATTTTTTCCGAGATGGTCGGCGGACAGCTCAACCCGGCCACCGGCGTCAAGGAAGGCGGCATCGGCGTCAACCCCGATGCCATGGAGCGCGCCGCGCTCAGGGGCTACGCCACGGCCACCGATCTGGCCGATTACCTGGTGAAGAAGGGTTTGCCGTTTCGCGATGCGCATGAGACCGTGGCGCATGCGGTCAAGGCGGCGATCGCGCACCAGGTCGACCTGTCGGAGTTGCCGCTGGCGGTGCTGCAGCAGTTCAACCCCGGCATCGAAAAGGACGTGTACCAGGTGCTTAGTCTGCGCGGCTCGCTGAACGAGCGCAACACGCTGGGCGGAACGGCGCCGGCGCAGGTGCGGCTGCAGATCGAGCGCCACCGCCTGCGCCTGGGCTGAACTCAAGACCACTGCCCATGGAATCCCGGCCCGCCGCACCCGACTATTTCGACCTCGCGCCGGTGTCGCTGTGGCTGGTGGATTACAGCGGTCTGAAAACGCTGTTCGGGCAATGGCGCGCGCAAGGCGTGGTGGACCTGGCGGCGTTCCTGAAAGTCCAGCCACAACACACCATCGAATGTTGGGCCGTGACCCGGGTGCTGCGTGTGAACCAGCGCACACTGGACCTTTTTGGCGCGTCCAGCCTGGAACAGTTGCGCCAGAACGAGCAGCTCGTGCTGCATTCCGGCGACCCGGCGGAGGCCACCTATGCCCTGGTCGAGTGGTGGAATCTGCTGCCCGGCCAGCGCGAGATCGAGAGCATTTCGGTGCACCACACGCTGGACGGCCGCAGACTGGACGGGCGCATTCACGCCACCCTGCTGCCCGGACATGAGGACGATTGGGCCCAGGTGCTGCTGTCGATCGAGGACGTGTCGGCGCTGCGCGCCAGCGAGGAACAGTTTCGCCAGTTCACGATGCAGATACCCGGAATGGTCTACCACGTGCGGCTGGGGCAAGACCGAACGCGCAGCTATCGATTCGTCAGCGGCGGAGTACGCGCTCTGTTTGGCGTGACGCCGCAGGAGGTGATGGCCAATCCGGACCTGCTGATCTCCATGATGCATCCCGATGACGTGGTCGCGTATGAACGCAACA
Source organism: uncultured beta proteobacterium (assembly GCA_903838565.1). Taxonomy (GTDB): domain Bacteria; phylum Pseudomonadota; class Gammaproteobacteria; order Burkholderiales; family Burkholderiaceae_C; genus CAIKVZ01. The sequence continues at coordinate 23,073 of CAILZB010000078.1, forward strand.
TGCGCGAGGCCTGGGAACGGTCGCAGGCGCAGACCGCGGAGTTCCGCATCGTTCTCAGGGACGGCAGCATCAAGTGGGTGCAGATGACGTCGACCACCACGAGTCGCGACGACATGGGCATCACCCGCAACGGCGTGATGATGGACATCACGGCGCGCAAGAAGGCTGAAGCCGATTTGCGCGAGACCGAGGAGCGCTGGAAGCTGGCGCTGGAATGCACCGGCGACGGGGTCTGGGATTGGCACATCCCGAGCGGCCAGGAGTACTACTCCAAGCGCCACCAGGAGATGTTTGGCTATGCCGAGCACGAGCTTGGGAACCTCTTCAGCGAGTTCGACAAGCTCATCCACCCCGACGACCTGGCGCAGGCCCAGCGCGACCGCCAGGCTCATTTTGACGGTCGGACCAGCACCTATTCGAACGAGCGGCGCGTGCGCTGCAAGGACGGCTCCTGGAAGTGGGCTCTGAGCCGCGGCATGGTCGTGAGCCGCGACGCCCAGGGCCAGCCGCTGCGCATGATTGGCACGCACACCGACATCAGCGAGCGCAAGCGCAGCGAGTCCCTGATCTGGAGCCAGGCCAATTTCGACTCGCTCACGGGCTTGCCAAACCGGCGCATGCTGCGCGACCGGCTGGAGCAGGACATCATCAAGGGTCGGCGCGACGGCACGCAACTGGCGCTGCTGTTCATCGACCTGGACCACTTCAAGGAAGTCAACGACACGCTGGGCCACGACAGCGGCGACCGGCTGCTGATCGAGGCCGCGCGCCGCATTCGCGAGTGCGTGCGCGAATCCGACACCGTGGCCCGTTTTGGCGGTGACGAATTCACCGTGCTGCTGCCCGAGCTCAACGCCGACACCGCGCACCTCGAGCGCATCCTGCAGGACGTGCTGAACACGCTGGCGCGCGCTTTTCACCTGGGTGAAGAACAGGTTTTCGTCTCTGCCAGCATCGGCATCACGATGTATCCGCAGGACGCCACCGAGGTGGAAATCCTGTTCAAGAACGCCGACCAGGCCTTGTACGCCGCCAAGGGCGCGGGGCGCAACCGCTTCAGCTTCTTCACGCCCGACCTGCAGCAAGCCGCACAACTGCGGCTGCGCCTGGCCGGCGACCTGCGAACGGCGCTGAGCCAGGGCCAGTTCAGCGTGCATTACCAGCCGATCGTGGAGCTGGCCAGCGGCGCGGTGCACAAGGCCGAGGCCCTGCTGCGCTGGCAACACCCGCAGCGCGGCATGGTCAGTCCGGCAGAGTTCATCCCGGTGGCCGAGTCAACCGGCATGATCGTGGACATCGGCGAGTGGGTGTTCCAGCAGGCCGCGCAGCAGGTGCGCAAGTGGCGTGCGCGGCACAGCCCGCAGTTTCAGATCAGCGTGAACCGCTCGCCGGTGCAGTTTCAAAGCCGCAGCGACCCCACGCCGCCCTGGAGCATGCAGTTGCTCGCCATGGGCTTGCCGGGCGACGCGCTGGCGGTGGAAATCACCGAAGGCCTGCTGCTCGACGCCAGTGCCCACATCACGGACCAGTTGCTGGATTTGAGCGACTTTGGCGTGCAGGTGTCGCTTGACGACTTCGGCACCGGCTATTCATCGCTGTCTTACCTGCAGCGCTATGACATCGACTACCTGAAGATCGACCAGTCCTTTGTACGCCACCTTATTCCTGACGCGACCGACCTGGCACTGTGCAAGGCCATCATCGTGATGGCGCACGCTTTGGGAATGAAGGTCGTGGCCGAGGGCGTCGAGACCGAGTTGCAGCGCGACTTGCTGTCGGCCGCCGGTTGTGACTACGCCCAGGGCTATCTTTTTGCCAGGCCGATGCCGCCGGACGAATTCGATGCCTACCTGTCGCGGCAAGCACTGCCGCAAGCTGTGACCTGAAGGAGAAAGATCATGACCGTCATCACCAACATCGAAGACTTGCGCGTGCTGGCACAAAAGCGTGTTCCGCGCATGTTCTACGACTATGTGGACACCGGGTCCTGGACCGAAGGCACTTACCGCTCCAACGTGAGCGACTTTGCCGCGATCAAGCTGCGCCAGCGCGTCGCCATCAACATGGAGAATCGCAACACGCGCAGCACCATGGTCGGTCAGGACGTGGCCATGCCGGTGGCGTTGGCACCTGTGGGGTCCACCGGCATGCAGCACGCCGACGGCGAGATCCTGGCGGCGCGCGCCGCAGAGAAGTTCGGCGTGCCGTTCACGCTCTCGACCATGAGCATCTGCTCGATCGAAGATGTGGCGGCCAACACCACCCAGCCGTTCTGGTTCCAGCTCTACGTGATGCGCGACCGCGCCTTCATCGAGCGCCTGATCGAACGGGCCCGGACCGCGAACTGCTCGGCCCTGGTGCTCACGCTGGACCTGCAGATCCTGGCGCAGCGCCACAAGGACCTGAAGAACGGGCTCTCGGTGCCGGTCAAGCCGACCCTCTCAAGCCTGCTCAACCTGATGACCAAGCCGCGCTGGGTCCTGGGCATGGCGGGAACGAAGCGGCGCCAGTTCGGCAACATCGTGGGCCACGTCAGCGGGGTGAACGACGTGAGCTCCCTGTCCGCCTGGACCACCCAGATGTTTGACCCGACCCTGAACTGGGCCGATGTCGAGTGGATCAAGAAGCGCTGGGGCGGCAAGCTCATTCTCAAGGGCATTCAGGACCCCGAAGACGCGCGTCTGGCCGTGGCCAGCGGCGCCGACGCGCTGATCGTGTCGAACCACGGCGGGCGCCAACTCGACGGCGCCGAATCGTCGATTCATGCGCTGCCCAAAATCGTCGACGCAGTAGGGCACCAAATCGAGGTCCACATGGACGGCGGCATACGCTCGGGCCAGGACGTGCTCAAGGCGCGCGCGCTCGGTGCCAAGGGCGTGTACATCGGCCGCGCTGCCGTCTATGGCCTGGGTGCACTGGGCGAGGCCGGCGTGACCAAGGCGCTGGAGCTCATCCACAAGGAGCTCGACCTCACCATGGCGCTGTGCGGGCGCACCGACATCAACCGCATCGACCGCGACATTCTGTTGCCTGGAACCTATCCCACCTGATCGAAATGGCGAGGATCGCGCCCAGGAAGCCGCGCGCCGTGCAACAATCCGACCCCATGGACGAACCCGCCATTCCTGAACCCGTTGTGGAACCGATCCACCACCTGAGCGAACCGCTGCGCGACCTGGCTGCGTGGACCCGTTATTTTCGCGAGGCCGAAATCCCGGTGCTGGCGTCCACCGCCAAGGCGCTGGAGGAACTGCGTGCGATCGAGGACGACGTGGACGCCAGCATGCTGAGTGCGGCGATCGAGGCCGATCCGCTGATGACGCTCAAGGTACTGGCGCATGTGGCGAGCCGGCGCCGGGCCGGCGTCTCCACCGAAACCGAAACCGTCACAAGCTCGATCGTGATGATGGGGATCACGCCCTTCTTCACCCATTTCGGCGCGCAACCCACGCTGCAGGACCAGCTCAAGGATCAGCCGCTGGCGCTCCAGGGTCTGCGCGACTTGCTGCGGCGCGCCGAGCGTGCGGGCCACTTCGCGCTGGGCTTTGCCGTGCACCGCGGCGACACCGACGCCGGGGTGATCCACCAGGCGGCGTTCCTGCACGACTTTGCCGAAATGCTGATGTGGTGCCACGCACCCACGCTGCAATTGCAGATTCGTGAAGCACAGAATGCCGACCCCACGCTGCGCACCGCCAGCATCCAGCGCAACGTGCTGAACATCGAACTCGACGACCTGCGCCAGACGCTGATGAAGCTGTGGCGCCTGCCCGAACTGCTGGTGCGCATCAGCGACGGCAAGCACGCCGACCATCCGAACGTGCGCAACGTCGTTCTGGCGGTGCGCCTGGCGCGCCACACCATGCAGGGTTGGGATAACGCCGCCCTGCCCGACGACATCGACGACATCGCCAGGCTGCTCAACGCCTCACCGCGCGTGGCACTGGCGTTTGTGCGCAAGATCGACCACTCGGGTTAACACAGCGCTGCCGCGCCGCGGTACACCCGGTCAGGGGTAAGCACCGGGTGAGGGCCTGGCGCGCTTGCCCTATCATCGCGCGATGCCCCAATTTTCAGCACTGAGCGCCATCCGACGCGCTGCCATCGCGTCCGCCGGCACGGGTGAGGGGTCCCGACTGGGCCGCTTCGAACTGCAGCGCATTCTGGGCCAGGGCGCGCAGGCCACGGTCTGGCTCGCCTTTGATCCGCGGCTGGAACGCCAGGTGGCGATCAAGATCGTGCGCTGCGCGCCGGGCGTCGATACGGCGTCGCTCGATCAATGGCTACGCGAAGCGCGCAGCGTCGGGCGCATCACGCACCCCAACATCGTTCCGCTGTTCGAAGCCGACGTGCAGGATCAGCAGCCCTACCTGGTGTTCGAATACGTCGCAGGACCCACGCTGGCCGAGCATCTGCGCGAGCGCGGCGCCCTGCCGGCGCGCGAAGCGGTGCAGATGATGCTGGGCGTGCTCGGTGCGCTGCAGGCCGCGCATGCGGCGGGCGTGGTGCATCTGGACCTCAAGCCGTCGAACATCCTGATCGACCCCAACGGCGAGGCCCGCGTCACGGATTTCGGGATTGCCGCGCGTCTGGCAAAGCCGGAAGCAGGGGCCACGGGCAGTGGCACACCGGGCTACATGGCGCCCGAGGCTGCCGCGGGGGCGCCCGCGACCACCGCCATGGACGTGTTTTCTGCGGGACTGATGCTGGCACAACTGCTCACCGGCGAGCGGCTGGTGAAGGAATCCGATCCCAAGCGTGCCATGCAGGTCGTGGCAAGCGTTGACCTGGCGCTTCCCGAAAAAAGTGCCTCCAAAGCAGGCGACCCCGTCATCGACGACCACCTGCGCAGCATCGTGCAGCAGGCGATACGCCGCGTGCCCGAGCAAAGGCTGGGCAGCGTTGAGCTCATGCATCAGGCCTTGCAGTCCTGGCTGGAAAACGACAGCGCGCCGCTGCAGGCGGCCAACGCGACCGCAGCCGGCAACAGCAAGGGCACGCTGGAATTCCTGCTGCGCCGCATGCGCCACAAGAGCGATTTTCCCGCGCTGTCGGACTCGGTGGCGCGCATCCAGAAGCTGGCCAACTCCGACAACGAGAGCGTGAGCAGCCTGACCAACGAGATCCTCAAGGACGTGGCCCTCACCAACAAGCTGCTGCGCCTCGTGAATACCGCGAATTTCACGCACGCCGGTGGCGGCAGCATCAGCACCGTGTCGCGCGCCGTGGCGCTGGTGGGCTTCAACGGCATTCGCAACATGGCGCTGAGCCTGGTGCTGCTGGACCACATGCAGGACAAGGCGCACGCGAACCAGCTCAAGGAAGAATTTATTCGCGCCCTGATGTCCGGTTCGGTCGCATCCGAGCTGTGCACTTCGACGCGCGACAGCGAAGACGCCTTCATAGGCGCCATGTTCCAGAACCTGGGGCGCTTGCTCACGAGCTTCTATTTCCCCGAAGAGGCGCGCCAGATGCGCGAGCTCATGAACGCGAGCCGCGCCCCCTGCGACGAGGCCAGCGCCGCGTTGCGGGTTCTGGGTTTGAGCCTGGAAGAACTCGGCGTGGGTGTGGCGCGCTCCTGGGGTCTGCCGGAGAACCTGCAACGCTGCATGCGCAAACCCACGGGTGCGCCACCGGCACACGCCTCGATTGCGCCGCAGGATCATGTGCGCTGGCTGGTCACCGCGGCCAACGAGGTGGCCGACACGCTGCTGCACACCGAGCCCGAGCAGGCAGAAGAACGGGTGCGCGAGGTGTCGGAGCGCTACGCCCGAACGCTGGGCGTGCCGCCCAAGAAGCTCCAGCAAGCCACCGCGGTGGCGCGCGAAAAGCTCGCGCAAATGGCGCAGGCGATGCAGTTGCACGTGGCACCCAATTCGCCCGCCCGTCGCCTGCTGCACGAACGCGAAGAGACCACGCAGACCCGGCTGGAAGCCGAGCAAACCCTGCACGCCACGGTGCTGGAAGTGGCGCCGCAGCAGACAGCGCAAGCGCAGACATCCGCAGAAGCCCCCTCGCCTGGGGTCGCCGTCGCACCGCCGCCACCGGCGACCGACGTTCTGGTGGCCGGGATCCAGGACATCACCAATGCCATGGTGGCAGACAGCTTCAAGCTCAACGACGTGATCCGCATGATCCTGGAGACCATGCTGCGCGGACTGAATTGCCGACGCATCGTGTTCTGCCTGCGCGACGTCAAGACCGAATGCCTGACCGGGCGCTTTGGTCTGGGCGCAGAGGTAGAAGCGGTGGTTCCAGCGTTTCGTATTTCCCTCAAGGCCCAACCCGATCTGTTCTCGCTGATGTGCTCCAGGGGCGCGGACACGCTCATCAGCAATGCCGGCGACCCATTGATTGCAGCGCGCCTGCCGGCCTGGTACAAGCAGTCGGTGAACGCCCCGACCTTTGTGCTGCTGCCGATGCAACTCAAGGGCGCCACCTTTGCGCTGATCTACGCCGACGCGACAAGCGCGGGCGGCATTGCACTCGACGAGAAGCAACTGTCGCTGCTGCGCACGCTGCGCAATCAGGCCGTGATGGCCTTCCGGCAGGCCGGTTGAGCCGCGGCGCAGTCGTTCAGGACGCCGGGGGGGCCCCGGTGCGGGTTGCCAGTCACGCGCTCAAGGTGTGACAAATCTGACACAAACCGCCTGCCGATGGCTCGCTTTGGGGTGAATCTCTGACGGCAAACGTCAGTTTGCATTTACATTATTCAACATCGCAGTCGTCGTCGATTCAGTTCGCGCCGGCTGCGCCCTCTGGCACTTTGACCCCGTGCTCGCTCCGCCTGACCTAGCAAGAAGTCACGACGAGGCTAAGCATGAAGCGTCACGCTGCGATGAACCGCATCTACCGCCTGGTCTGGAACGCAGCCCTGGGCGTGTGGGTGGCCGTTGCCGAAACAGCCAAAGGCCGCGGCAAGTCCAGATCCGCTCGCCGTCTGGTGGCGGCCGCCCTGTCGCTGGCTGCCAACTCGTTCCTGATGCCGTTCGCGCAGGCCGGGCCCACCGGTGGCGACGTCACTGCCGGCACCGGCAGCATCAATCAAAGCGGCAGCAACACCACCATTACCCAGAGCAGCCAGAACCTGGCCATCAACTGGCAAAGCTTCAACATCGCGGCCAACGAGTCCGTTCGCTTCAACCAGCCCAATGCCAGCTCGATTGCACTGAACCGCGTGGTCGGACACCGTCGTCGACGGCAGCAATGCCGACATGAGCGCCAACTACACCGTCACCGCCAGCGCCACAGCCTTGGGCACCATCAACGCCAAGGCCGTGACGCTCACTGCGCCGTCGGTCACCAAGACCTACGACGGCGGCCTGACCTACTCCACCACCGGCAGCGACCTCACCGCCCTGTCTGGATCTCTGGTGGGTGGCGATACGGTCAGCGCCGCAACCATCGCCTATCTGGACAAGAACGCCGGTGTCAACAAGAGCGTGACCCTGAACAGCGCCACGGTGAGCGACGGCAACGGCGGGTTGAACTACAACGTGACGCTGGCGGGTAATTCCACCAGCAGCATCGGCACCCGGGCCTTGACCCTGGCACCCGTCACGGACACCAAGACCTACGACGGCGGTATCAGTTCTGCTGCGGCCGTCACCGTCACAGGTGTCGCTGCCGGAGACGCCGTCACCGTGGCTTCGCACGCCCACCACCCAGGTCACCAGCTTGCTCGTGTGGGAGGGCAAGGATCTGCTGGATACCACCGGAGCACCGGTCACGTCGTCGAGCAAGCAGGTCCATCTGGCCACGCTGGGACTGAACGGCAATCATCAGGACGCCTGGTGGGACGGCGGCGTCACGGCATGGAACGCCTCGCTGGTGAGCGGAAAGCTCTCGTTGGACGCTGCGACGCTGGCGATCGACAGCGCCTCGGCCCAAAGCAGCGGCCACTTCACGCGCGCGACCTACAGCTTGAGCCGACTGCAGCGGCTGGGCCAGAGCGACTCGGTGTCGCTGGCCGTGTCCGGACAGCTGGCCAACAAGAACCTGGGTTCATCAGAAAAGTTCGCGCTCGGAGGAGCCAGCGGCGTGCGCGCGTATCCGCAGGGTGAAGGCAGCGGCGACGAGGGGTGGATGGTGAATCTGGAGCTGCGCCACGAGGCCATGCAGGGCCTGCAGGGCGTCGCCTTCTACGACCTGGGCTCGGTCACCGTCAACCACCACCCGTTTGTGCCGACGCCGAACCTGCGCAACATCGCCGGCGCCGGCCTGGGGCTGAACGCGCAGTACGCTGACGTGCAACTCAAGGCCGCTGTGGCCTGGCGCACCGAGGGTGGTGCGGCCAAATCAGAACCGGCTACCATGAATCGCAATCCGCGGCTCTGGATTCAGGCCAGCGCGCAGTTTTAACCAGGGAAATATGTTCATGTCACCTCAATTCATCGGCGTCACGGGCTTGCCCCGAGCGGGCTCCACGCTGCTGTGCCAGCTGCTGGCACAGCACCCGGAAATTCAATGCGAGGGCAACAGCTCGCCGCTGTGCAACACTTTGCTGGGCATACGAAGGATGATCAGCGACGACAGCTTTTTCCTGTCGCAGCTGGACCACACGTTCGACACCAGCTACGCTCACTTGACGTCGGCGATGCAGGGCTTCCTGCGCGGCTGGAATCAGGATTGCGGCAAGAAGGCGGTGGTCGACAAGAACCGCGCCTGGCTGCATGCGGTGGAGCTGCTGCTGCATATCGAGCCCAATGCCAAGCTCATCGTCTGCCTGCGCGAGCTGGGGCAGATCTATGGCTCCATCGAAGCGCAGCACCAGCGCACGATCCTGGTGGATTTCATCGATCACCTGGCGGACTTCGACCGCTTCGGCCGCGCCGACATCCTGTTCGCCAAGGACAAGGCCATAGGCGCTCCGCTAATCTCGCTGCACGCCGTGCCCGACCTGCCCAAGAAGGTGCAGGAGCATCTGTATTTCGTGCGCTTTGAAGACATGATCGAGCAGCCCGCAGCGTGCATGGCGCATATCTATGCGTGGCTGGGACTTTCCCCTTTCGAGATCAATCCGAACCAGCTCGCGCTCGGCGTCCAGGAGAGCGACAGCCACTACCACATGAAGTACCTGCACAAGCAGGCGCAGCAGATTTCCAAGCCCAAGAGGCACGAGATCGCACCCCGGATCCAGGCCCAGATCGAGACCGCCTGTGCCTGGTACTACCAGCTCTACTATCCGTCAAAGAAGTCGTCGTCGTGAGCACCCGCAACGACCCGGCGCCCGCGCCGCTGGCCCAGGGGCGGGCGGCGCGCTGCATCTGGTTCACCGGCCTGTCGGGTTCGGGCAAGTCCACCATCGCCCAGTTGCTCGAGCAGCAGCTGCGCGCGCGGGGTCTTCACATCTGCCTGCTCGATGGCGACCAGCTGCGCCAGGGTCTGTGTCGGGATCTGGGGTTCACCCACACCGACCGCGTGGAAAACATCCGGCGCGCGGCCGAGGTGGCCAAGCTCATGCGCGACGCCGGACTGATCGTGCTGGTGGCGCTGATTTCGCCGTTCCGCATGGACCGGCAGCTGGCGCGCGAACTGTTCCCGGATGGCGAATTTCTCGAGGTGTTTGTCGACACGCCGCTGGCCGAGTGCGAACGGCGCGACCCCAAGGGCCTTTACGCCAAGGCGCGCCGCGGCGAGCTGAAAAACTTCACCGGCATCACCAGCAGCTACGAGCCGCCGCTGGCGCCCGACGTGCACCTGAAAACCTGCGAAGCCGATGCCACGGCGCTGGCCGACCAGATCGCCGCGCTGATGCAGTTTTAACCTTTGGTTCCCGCGCGTGGATCGGGACGGCAGGTTGTACGATAGCGCCACCACCGAGGAGTCATCATGTTTCCTGAATACCGCGACCTGATCAGTCAACTCAAAACCAGCGATCACCAATTTTCGCGTCTGTTTGAACAGCACAACGCGCTGGACCAGCGCATCAAACGGATGGACAACCACGCCGAACCCGGCACGCACGAAGAAATCGAAACGCTGAAGAAAGAAAAACTGCTGCTCAAGGACCAGATCTACGTGCTGCTGAAAAACGCCAGCGCGGGCAAGGGGTAACGCGCGATCATGCGTCGGGTTACGCTGCGCTAACCACGACCAACGAGGCTCAAGACCCCAACTCCAACAATCGTAGACCTACAACGCCTGCGTCACCAGCTTGAAGTCCGCATCCTCGGGAAATGGCTTGACGGAAAAGCCCAGGCTTTTCATCAGCTTGAGCATGTTGGGATTTTTCGCCAGCACCAGGCCGTCGATTTCGGTCAGGCCTTTTTCGCGCGCCACGTCCATGATGGAGCGCATCAGGCGCGAGCCCAGCCCCTGGCCCTTGAAGTCGTCGGCCACGACCAGCGAAAACTCGCAACTGCTGCTGTCCGGGTTCGTGATGTAGCGCGACACGCCCACGATGCGCTCGGTCTCGACGCTCTCGCCGTCGGCGCCCGTCGTGCGCTCCTTGTACAGCGCCACCAAAGCCATTTCGCGGTCGTAGTCGATCAGCGTGAAGCGCGACAACAGCGTCGCGGGCAACTCCTGAATGCTCGAGACAAAGCGGAAATAGCGGCTCTCGGGCGACATGCTGCGCACCAGATCCTGCAGCATCTGCGCGTCGTCGGGATGGATCGGGCGCACGGTGTAGTCGCCGCCGCCGCGCAGCGGCCAGAGCTGCTCGTACTGCGCCGGATACGGCAGGATGGCCAGATGGTTGTAATTGCGCGCTGTCGCCGGAGCGCTCTGGACCACGATGCGCGCGTCCACTGCAAGCGCGCCGGACTCGTCCACGATGATGGGATTGATGTCCATCTCGCGCAGCTGGGGAAGCTCGCACACCATCTCGGATACGCGCAGCAGCACCTGCTCCAGCGCATCCACGTCCGCCGCCGAGGCACCGCGCCATTCGCCCAGCGTCTGCGCCACGCGAGAGCGCTCGATCAGGCGCCGCGCCAGAAACTGGTTCAGCGGCGGCAGCTCCATCGCGCGGTCGTCGATCAGTTCGATCATGGTGCCGCCCGCGCCAAAGGTGATGACCGGACCGAACGGGTCGTCGGTGACGAGGCCCACGCAGACTTCGCGCCCGCGTTTTTGCCCCGACATCTTCTGCACCGTGACGCCGTTGATGCGCGCCTTGGGCAACAGCGCCTGCACCGATCGCACCATCTCGGTGAAGGTGTCGCGCACGCCCATGGCGCTGGTGAGGTTCAGCGCCACGCCCTGCACGTCGGATTTGTGGCTGATGTCGGGTGAATCGATCTTCAGCGCCACCGGAAAACCCAGTTGCGACGCGATCATCATGGCTTCGTTCGCATTGCGCGCGAGCAGGGTCTTGCTCACGGGGATGTGGAACGACGCCAGCAGCGCCTTGGACTCCATCTCGGTGAGCACATTGCGCCGTTCGGCCAGGACGCTTTCGATCAGCAGTCGCGCGCCCTGCACGTCGGGCTTGGCCAGGTGCGACAGCGGCGGCGGCGTCTGCTGCAGCAACTGCTGGTTCTGATAGAAGGAGGCGATGTTGCCGAAGGCGCCGACCGCCGCTTCGGGCGTGCGAAAGCTGGGGATGGCCGCTTCCTTGAGGATGCTGCGCGCCGCACCCACCGTCGAGTCGCCCATCCAGCAGGTGAGCAGCGGCTTGCCGACTCGGGTGTGCACGTCGGCCAGCGCCTGCGCAATGGCACCGCCATCGGTGCCGACCTTGGGCGAGTAGATCACCAGGATGCCGTCAATGGCGCGGTCGTGGCCGGCGGCTTCGACCGCTGCGCGGAACTGGTCGGCGCTGGCCTCTTCGGACAGATCGATCAGGTCGCTGAGTGTCGCCTGCGGCCCCAGCAGGGGCCGCAGAGCCGTCACCCGTTCCGGCGACAGGACGCCCAGCTCCAGCTTGATTTCGCTGATCCAGTCGGCCGCGAGCACACCGGGCCCACCGCCATTGGTGATGACGGCCAGGCGCCGGCCCACGGGCCGATAGCGCGAGGCCAGGCATTTGGCCGCGGAGAACAGCGCCACAAAGGAGCGCACGCGCACCGCACCGGCGCGACGCAGCGCAGCGTCGAACACGTCGTCGCTGCCGACGATGGAGCCTGAATGCGTGAGCGCGGCGCGATTGCCTTCGGCCTTGCGTCCGGCCTTGAGCACCACCACCGGTTTGGCATTGGCCGCAGCACGCAAGGCGCTCATGAAGCGCCGCGCATGGGTGATGCCTTCGAGATAGACCACGATGCTGTGGGTCTGTGCGTCGGACGCCAGAAAGTCCAGCACCTGCGCCATGTCCACGGACGTGTTCGGCCCCAGCGAGACCACGGCCGAGAAACCGACGCCGTTGCTTCTGGCCCAGTCCAAAATGGACGAAGTCAGGGCGCCCGACTGCGACACCAGCGCCAGCGTTCCGGGCGCCGCGAGCGCACCTGCGACGCTGGCATTGAGCTGCAGATGCGGCCGCTGAAAGCCCATGCAGTTCGGCCCCAGCAGATGAATGCCTTCGCGCCGCGCGATTCGGCTCAGCTCGGCTGCCTGGGCCGCATCGATGCCGCTGGACACCACCAGTGCGGAGCGGCACTTGATGCGCCCGACCAGTTCCAGTGCGGCGGCCACGTCCTGCGGCGGCAGCGCGATCACCGCCAGATCGGCCTCGGTCTGCGCCAGATCAGCCAGCGTGCCGCTGGTGTGAACGTCCATGAAGGTGATGCTGCCGGCAAAGCGCTGCGCCTTGAGCGCCGCGAGAAGGACCTGCGCCTGCGGTGTCTGCGAGGCGGGGTCGTCTGCGTTGCCGCAAAAAACCACGAGCGAACTGGGGGAAAAGAGCGACGTGAGAAAGTGCTTGTCCATAGAATATCCAAGGGTTAACCCGATATTAACCAGCTTTGGGGGTCAATATTCAGCCTGCACTCTATCCCGCACCGAAAGTGCCACGCTCCTTCATGGCTTCAGGGCGCCCGGAGAACACCCAGTCGCGCATGAAATCATGCTTTTGCGGTACCCGCAGTTTCAGTTGCGCCGGGTCGGTCTGGTACAGGGCGTAGGCTTCGGAAAAATCCTCGCTGGCGTTGCGACCCCCATAGTCAGTGGTGGCGGGCAGGCGGAGATACAGCTCCGTCACCCAGTGCTTCTTGACCCGGCTGTTGAGCGTGAGAAAGAACACATAGTGGCCAATTTCATGCAGCAATACGTGCAGCGCCAGCTCGCGGTTGTCCACTGCATAAATGACGATGCGCCGCTGCCTCTGGATGAACTCGCCACGCACGCGACTGCGCAAGCCCGGGGGGACAAAGGTGTCGGTCACGGCGCCGCTTAGGCTCCAGGGTTCAAAGGCAATTTCTTGCAAACCCTCCAGGTGAAACCCCGGCAGCACATCGATGGTGCGCAGGATGTCCTCCATCGTCACCACTTGTTGCTGATGGAAGCCGGTGATGCGCAGGCGTATTTTTCCGCGCAGGGCCACCTGATCGGCGGCAGTGATGCTCTTGGTGAATTTTTGCATAGCTGATTCTCGCCATGGCACCCGTTCAGGGCTTCGCTTCTACTTCACGTCGGGCTCGAAAAACACGTAGCGAGCCTGCGGCCAGCGCCGCTGCATGCGATCTTCCACCGCGTTGATGGCATCGACCATCTGCAGTGCGGTGTCGGTGTGCGTCATCCGGGCCTTCACGGCAATCATCAGCTGTGAACCCCAGGCCAGCGTGATGATCCGGAACACCTGTTCCACCTCGGGCTGGGCCGCCACAAAGCGTTCGATCTCGGCGCGCAACTCGGGCGCGGCGGATTCGCCCACGATCATGGCCTTGACCTCCAGGAGCACGGCCAAGGCCACTGCCATCAGCATCACGCCCACGCACAGGCTGCCCAGCGCGTCGAACAGCGGATTGCCCGTGAGCCACGCCAGCAGCACCGCGACAAAGGCCAGCACCAGGCCCGCCAGCGCCGCGATGTCTTCACCCGCGACCACCATCAACTCGCTCTCGCGCGTCTCGCGAAACCACTGCACAAAGGATTTTCCAGACGAGATCTTGCGAATCTCGCGCATCGCGCCGCGCAACGACAGGGCCTCCAGCAGCACCGACAGCGCCAGCACCGCCAGCGCGACGCCAGCGTTGGAAAGCGGCTCGGGGTGCAGCATGCGATGCACGCCTTCATAGGCCGAATAAACGCCGCCCATGAAGAACAGCAGCAGCGCCACCAGCATGGAATAGAAATAGGTCACGCGCTGCGTCCCCATCGGGTGTTCGTCCGATTCGCCGGCCTGCGCGCCCTTCATTCCAACCAGCAGCAGCAACTGGTTCGCGCAATCTGCGCTGGAGTGAATGCCCTCAGCCAGCAGTGCGCCCGAGCCGCTGTAGGCGGCGGCGACAAACTTCGACAGGGCGATGCCGCCATTGGCACCCAGTGCGTAAAGAATGGCCCGGGTCGAGCCCTCGGTTGCGTTTGACGACATGCGACCTTCCTGTAGCACCCTCACCCCAACCCTCTGCCGCAAGCGGGCGAGGGAGCCAAACCGGCAGACCGGCCGCCGGGTTTCAGACGTCGGCCAGTACCCGGATATGCGCCTCCACGCTGCGCCCGAGCGCACTCAGCGAGTAGCCGCCTTCCAGGCACGAAACGATGCGACCCTTGGCATGGCGGCGCGCCACATCCTTGATGCGGTGCGTCATCCACGCATAGTCCTGCTCCACCAGCCCGAGCTGCCCCATGTCGTCTTCGCGGTGCGCGTCGAATCCGGCGCTGATGAAGATCATCTGCGGGCGGTGCGCTTCCAGCCGCGGGAACCAGGTGGCCTCGATCATCTCGCGGATGTCCATGCCCTTGGTGTAGGCCGGCACCGGCAGGTTCATCAGGTTCGGCGCGCTGGAGTAGGTCCACTCGGGATAATAGGGGTGCTGGTAGAAGCTCACCATCAGGATGCGCTCGTCTCCGGCCACGATGTCTTCCGTGCCATTGCCGTGGTGCACGTCAAAGTCCACGATCGCCACGCGCTGCAGGCCGTGGCGCTCCAGCGCGTATTTGGCGGCGATGGCGACGTTGTTGAAAAAGCAGAACCCCATGGCCTTGTCGCGGCAGGCGTGGTGGCCGGGAGGACGCACCGCGCAGAAGGCGTTCTCCAGCTCGCCCGCGATCACCGCGTCGGTGGCGGCCAGCGCCGCACCAGCGGCGCGCAAGGCGGCCTTCCAGGTGTGAACGTTCATGGAGGTGTCGGGGTCCACCTGGGCGTGTGTAGGTCCACCCGCTGCGATCTCTTCGCTCAGCTGGTCGCTCAGCCCGCGCAGCGCCGCGATATGCATGCGGCCGTGCGCCAGTTCGATATCGGTGATGGGCGCTGGCGGCGCCTCCAGGCGCTCCAACGCAACGTCCAAGCCGCTGATCAGCAGCCGGTCTTCAATGGCGTCCAGGCGCTCGGGGCACTCGGGATGACCCGCTCCCATTTCGTGTTTCCTGCAATCGCTGTGCGTGTAGTAGCCGGTCTTGCTCACGATGAACATCCTCATTTTCGGTTAACGTCGTGCCATGCAAGCACAAATCAAACTCAAATCACTGCTCGAACAGCTTAACACGGTGATCGTGGGCAAGGCGGCGCAGGTGCACGACGGCGTGGCCTGTCTGCTCGCCGGCGGGCACCTGCTGATCGAGGACGTTCCGGGCGTGGGCAAGACCACGCTGGCGCACGCGCTGGCCCGGACCTTGGGCTTGCAGTTCTCGCGCGTGCAGTTCACCTCCGACCTGATGCCCAGCGACCTGTCGGGCGTGTCGGTGTACGAGCGTGCCCGCGAAGCCTTCGTGTTTCATCCCGGCCCCTTGTTTGCCCAGGTGTTGCTGGCCGACGAAATCAACCGCGCCAGCCCGAAGACGCAAAGCGCGCTGCTCGAAGCGATGGAGGAAAAACAGGTCACGATCGACGGCGAAACGCGACCCCTGCCCTCGCCCTTTTTCGTCATCGCGACGCAGAACCCGCACGACCAGATCGGCACCTACGCGCTGCCCGAGTCGCAGCTCGACCGCTTTCACATGCGCATCTCGCTGGGCTACCCGGACCGCCTGGCCGAGCGCGAACTGCTCAGCGGTGTAGACCGTCGCGACATGGTGGAAAAGCTGCCCAGCCTGCTGACGACAGGCGAACTGCAGCAACTGCAGCAGCAGGTGCTGCAGATCCACGCCGCACCACCGCTGCTCGATTACGTGCAGGACCTCGTGGCCGCGACCCGCAGCGGGCGCTGGTTTGCGCAGGGCTTGAGCCCGCGTGCCGGGATCGCGGTGCTGCGCGCCGCCAAGGCGCAGGCGCTGCTCAGCGGGCGCGACTACGCCGCCCCCGACGACGTGCAGGCCATCCTGGCGCAGACCGTGGCGCACCGCCTGATTCCCGTGGGCGACGCGGCTCGCGGCTCGGTCGAACAGGTGCGGGCCATGCTGGAAGCGGTCAAGCTGCCGTGACACGGGCAGCCACTGTCCGCGCTTGGCGATGACCAAGGTCCTGAGCCCCTTGCGCAAGCGCTTTCGGCGCTGGTTCGAGTCGCGCCTGCCGCTGTCGGACAGCATCAGGCTGACGCAGCGCACGGTCTACATCCTGCCCACGCGCGCCGGGTTGATGCTGTTCGTGACGCTGCTGGTGCTGCTGGTGGGCGCCATCAACTACCAGCTCAACCTGGGCTATCTGCTGACCTTCCTGCTGGGCGGCAGCGCCGTCGTCGGCATGCATATCTGCCACGGCACGCTGCGCGGCTTGAGCCTGCACCTGTTGCCGCCACAACCGCAGTTTGCGCACGCCCATGTGGCGCTGGACGTGGTGCTTTCAAGCGCGCGCAACAGCGTGCGCCACGGCATCGGCCTGAGCGTGCTGGGGCTGGATCAATGGGCCTGGAACGACGTTCCGCCCCAGGGCAGCAGCACGATCCAGGTGGCCTGGCAACCGCTTGAGCGCGGTTGGCACCGTGTGCCCACGCTCACCGCCGAAACGCGCTTCCCCATGGGCAGCTTTCGCGTCTGGACCGTGTGGCGGCCGGCCGCGCAGGTGCTGGTGTATCCCGCGCCCGAAGCACACGCGCCGCCGCTGCCGCCGGGCCAGGCGCGCACCGGCGGCGCTGCCACACAGCAGGCACGCGAAGGTGGTGAATACGACGGCGTGCGCGCCTACCGCCGCGGCGATCCACTCAAGCAGATCGTCTGGAAGAAGGCCGCCCACACCGACAGCCTGGTGAGCCGCGAGCGCGAACCGCAGGAGGGCGAAGAGCTGTGGCTGGACTTCGAGCACACCGGCGTCACCGCCTCGGCACCTTCGCCTGCGGCGGCCCAAGGCCCTGGCGCCCATTCAGCCACCGAGCGCAAGCTGTCCCGCCTGTGCGCCTGGGTGTTGCAGGCCGACCGCCTGGTCCTGGACTATGGCCTGCGCCTGCCCGGAAAAGTCGTCAGTCCCGGCAGCGGCGAAGCGCACAAACGGGAATGTCTGGAGGCGCTGGCTTTATGTTGAATTTGGGTCTTCGGGTCTTGCGCCGAACTGCGCGCTTTTGCCGGGATGGCGTCGGTCATCGGGACTTGCGCTTGCCCGCGGGGCATGCCGGGTCTCGCCCCGGCGGGCGAGGTACTTTTCTTTGCTTCGCCAAAGCAAAGTACCCAAAAGAAGGGCGAGCCGGATTCGTCGCCCGCCGCTGCGCGTCGGTAAGCTGCGATGCTCGGCGCAGCCGGGGTCTGGCTAAACTCGCTTCGCTCAAACAACGCCAGCCCTTGTCCGGCTGCACCTGTGCTTCTCGCCTCCTCATAACGGCTTGGGAACCAAAGACAAGATCCAAAAACCAGGATCCACAAGGACGCGCCATGGCGCGTCCTTGTGGGCTTGGTTTCTGGCGGTTGGACTTTGCATCTGGACTTCCCCCTCTGTATGCGCCGAGCAGCGCAGCAGAGAGCGGATCAGGGCGGACGTTGTTTGAGCGAAGCGAGTTTAGGCCGACCCCCGCTCGCTGCGAGCAGCGCAGGTTGCCCGCAGCGAAGCGTAGGG
>CAILZB010000079.1 GCA_903838565.1 uncultured beta proteobacterium
GCTGCTCCGCCTTGGGGCGGCCCTGCGGCGGAGCGCCACGGCATCGGCTGCGGCGAATGCGGCCACACCGGCTACCAGGGGCGCACCGGCGTGTTCGAGTTGCTGGTGACCGACGACGCCATCCGTGCCCAGATCCACAACCGCGCTTCGGAAGCCCTGATTCGAGACGCGGCCATCAAAGCCGGAATGACGCTGATGCGCGACGACGGCGAGCGCCTGGTGCAAACCGGCGTCACCTCGCGCGAAGAGCTGGTGCGCGTGACCAGGGATTAGTAATAGTACTAGCCCATGCCTGCCTATTCATTTGAAGCCCTCGACGCGCAGGGCCTGAGCCGCAAGGGCGTGATGGAAGCCGACAGCGCCAAGGCGGCGCGCGGACTGCTGCGCGCGCAGTCGTTGGTGCCGATCCAGGTCACGCAGGTGCAGGGCGGCGACGGCGCTGCGGGCTCCGGCTCGGGTCTGGGTACGGTGCTGTTTTCCAGCCGCATCTTCCGTGCTACGCAGCTGTCGATCTGGACCCGGCAACTGGCGGGCCTGGTGTCGGCGGGCTTGCCGCTGGAGCGCGCACTCACGGCGCTGAGCGACGAGGCGCAGGACGAACGCCAGCGCAACCTGGTGGCCGCGCTGCGCGCCGAGGTCAACGGCGGCGCGCCCTTTGGCAAGGCACTGGCGCAGCACCCGCGCGAGTTCTCCGACATCTACTGCGCCGTCATCGGCGCGGGCGAGCACAGCGGCAACCTGGGCCTGGTGCTGGAGCGCCTGGCCGACGATCTGGAGGAGCGGCAGGCGCTGCAGTCCAAGCTCGTGGGCGCGGCGCTCTACCCGGCGATCGTGACGCTGGTGGCGATCGTGATCGTGCTGTTCCTGGTGAGCTACGTGGTGCCGCAGGTGGCCAGCGTGTTTGCCAGCAGCAAGCGCACCCTGCCCTTCCTGACCGTGGCCATGCTGGCCATCAGCAGCTTCGTGCGCGGCTACGGCTGGTACGTGCTGATCGCGCTGGTGCTGGGCGCCGTGGGGCTGCGCCAGGCGCTTCGCGTGGAAGCCTTCCGCGAGAGATTCGATGCCGCCTGGCTGAACTTGCCACTGGTCGGGCGCCTGGCGCGCGGCTACAACGCAGCGCGCTTTGCCGGCACGCTGGCGATGCTGGCGGCCGCCGGCGTGCCGATCCTAAAGGCGCTGCAGGCCGCAGCGCAAACGCTGAACAACCGCGCCATGCGCGCCGACGCGCTGGATGCGCTGGTGCTGGTGCGCGAGGGTGCGCCGCTGGCCTCGGCCATGGCGCAAAAGAAACGCTTTCCCGGCATCCTGGCGATGTTTGCGCGCCTGGGCGAGCAGACCGGCCAGTTGCCCACGATGCTGCAGCGTGCAGCCACGCAGCTGAGCACCGACGTGCAGCGCCGCGCAATGCAACTGGCGACCATCCTGGAGCCGCTGCTGATCGTCGTCATGGGCCTGGTGGTGATGCTGATCGTGCTCGCGGTGCTGCTGCCCATCATCCAGCTGAACCAATTGGTGAAGTGATGAGCCCCCTTGCGTTTCTCGCTATCGCTCCCCCCGGGGCTTGTCACGTCTGTGCCCGGCGCGGCGGCGTCTCGCCGAGCGAAACATGAGCGTTACGCTCGATGGTCAACTCGTGGTGGCGATCTCGTCGCGCGCGCTGTTCGATTTCGAGCAGGAAAACGAGGTTTTCGAGCAGCGCGACGACCGCGCCTACATGAAGCTGCAGCTCGAGCGGCTGGAGCAGCCGGCCAAACCCGGCGTGGCGTTTTCGCTGGTGAAGAAGCTGCTGGCGTTCAACGACGCCGCTGCACAGCGGGTCGAAGTGGTGATCCTGTCGCGCAACGATCCGGTCTCGGGCATGCGGGTCTTCCGCTCGGCCCAGCACTACGGACTGGCAATCCAGCGCGGCAGCTTCACGCGCGGCCAGCCGCCGTGGCGTTACCTCAAGCCCCTGCACGCGAACCTGTTCCTGTCCACGCATCTGAGCGATGTGCGCGCCGCGCTGGACGCAGGCGTTCCCGCCGCCCAGGTCTATCCGCGTTCGGCGCTGGCGTCCGAGGCGCACCCGAATGAAGTGCGCATCGCCTTCGATGGCGACGCCGTGCTGTTCAGCGACGAGGCCGAGCGCGTGTACCAGACGCAGGGGCTGGCGGCGTTCCAGCAGAGCGAGCGCGACCTGGCGTCGCAACCGCTGCTGGCCGGGCCTTTCAAGCCGCTGCTGCTGGCGCTGCAACGGCTGCAGCAGGAGGGCACGCCCCAGATGCGTTTGCGCACCGCGCTGGTCACGGCGCGCAGCGCGCCGGCGCACGAGCGCGCGATCCGCACGCTGATGAACTGGAACATCGAGGTCGACGAGGCCATGTTCCTGGGCGGCCTGGCCAAGGGCGAATTCCTGCGCGAGTTCGAGCCCGATTTCTTCTTCGACGACCAGACCGGGCACATCGAATCCGCGGCGCAGCACGTGCCCTCGGGCCATGTGGCCAGCGGCATCTCCAACCCGCCGGGAAAGCAGCGCGGCTGATGGCTCGCACAACGACATGGCTGATGTCGTTGCTGCTGGCCGCAGGCAGCCAGGCCCAGACGGTGGTCTCCACAACCGTGCCAGGCAAGCCGGCGTTCGGCATCGAAGTCATCGTGCGCACGGCGCAGAACTTTCACCGCGCTCAGGATGTGCAGCGCTTCGTGGAGCAGGCGGCAAAGAACGGCGTCCAGACCATCAGCTTGCTGGTGAAGCAAGACGAGGACGGCCCCATTGCCTCGGGTCGGGCTTTCTATCGCAGCGAGATCGCGCCCTCGGCCCGCGGTTACGAGCAATTCGACGTGCTGCAGGCGATGCTGGACGCAGCGCACGCGCGCCAGATCCGGGTGCGTGCCTGGATGCCGCAGTTCCACGACCAGGTGGCCGCGACGACGCATCCTGCATGGCAGATGATGTCGGCGAAGAAAGGCCAGGTACGAGCCTTCACCGGATCGAACCAGAAGGAGTTCTTCGTCGATCCGCTCAACCCGGAAGTGCAGGCCTACGAGTTGTCGCTGATCCGGGAAGTGGTCGCCAAGTACCCGGTCGATGGCCTGATGCTCGACTGGATCCGCTTTGACGACTACAACATGGATCTGGGCGACGCCACGCGCGCGAAGTACCAGGCACTGCACGGCATCGATCCGCTGACGCTGGACTTTTCCAAACCGGGTGCAGCGCTGGCGCAGTGGAACGATTTTCGCACCGACGGCCTGGCCGACTACGTCAGGCAAGTGCGCAGCGCCGTGCCCACCGTGATGGAGATCGGCGTCTATCTGCTGCCGCCGGAGTTCGTCGAAGTGGGGCAGGACGCGGGCAAATTCAACGCCAGCGTGACGACGCTCTCTCCCATGTGCTACTTCTTGGACTGGGGTTTCCCGCTCGAATGGTTCTGGTCGAGCTGTCTGGCGTCCACCGTCCAGAAGGCCGGCCAAGCCGGGATCGCGCCGGCCGTGGACGCCAATCTGAGCGACGCGCAGTACGCCGCGATGCTGGAGCACATGCGCCGCGACTTCCCGCAGATCAAAACCATCGCCTGGTTCCAGCACGAGGCCTGGACACCGGCGCTGATGGCACGCGTCGCCGCCATCAGCAAGCGCTAGCTGCCGCGATAGGTCGAATAGCTCCAGGGGCTTACCAGCAGCGGCACGTGGTAGTGCTGCTCGGCTTGCGCCACGCCAAAGTCCAGGCTCACCTGGTTCAGAAAATTCGGCTCGGGCAGCGCAACGCCGCGCGCCTTGAAGTAGCCGGCCACGTCGAACACCAATCGGTACGTCCCTTTTTTCAGCGAAGCCGGGTCCAGCAACAGCCCGTCGGGGTTGCGCCCATCGGCGTTGAGCACCAGGCGCTTGAGCAGCGTGGTCTGCTCGCCCTCGGTGGCATACAGCGCCACCGCCATGCCGGCGGCCGGGCAACCGTTCATGGTATCCAGTACATGTGTGCTCAGGCTCATGATTTCGTCCAGTCGATTTGTGTGGCAGTCGCAAGCAGGTCGGCTCAGGTAGGTCGGGTTAGCGCAGCGTAACCCGACAACTTCATGCGCCCACCTGCTGCTGCCAGTGTACGCAAGCTTTATGATGACCCCATGCGCCATTACGACAGCACCCGTTCCTATCCGCGCGACCTGATCGGCTACGGCCGCAAGCCGCCGCACGCGCAGTGGCCGGGAGGCGCGCGCATCGCGCTGCAGTTCGTGCTGAACTACGAAGAGGGCGCGGAGAACTCGGTGCTGCATGGCGACGCGGGTTCGGAGCAGTTCCTCTCGGAAATGGCCAATCCGGCCAGCTACGCCGAGCGCCACATCAGCATGGAAGGCATCTACGAATACGGCTCACGCGCCGGGGTCTGGCGCATCCTGCGCGAATTCGAACGCCGCCAATTGCCGCTCACCGTCTTCGGCGTGGCCATGGCGCTGCAGCGCCATCCCGAATTGACTGCCGCCTTCACCGAACTGGGGCACGAGATCGCCTGCCACGGCCTGCGCTGGATCCACTACCAGAACGTGGACGAAGCCGTGGAGCGCGAGCACATGAGCCAAGCGCTCGAGATCATCGAACAGCTCACCGGCACACGGCCGCTGGGCTGGTACACCGGGCGCGACAGCCCGCGCACGCGACGGCTCGTGGCCGACGAAGGTCGCCTGCTGTACGACAGCGACTACTACGGCGACGACCTGCCGTTCTGGATGAAGGTGAAGCGCAGCGACGGCACGGTGGTGCCGCAGTTGATCGTGCCCTACACGCTGGACACCAACGACATGCGCTTCAGTCTGCCCCAGGGCTTTTCCCAGGGCGAGGACTTCTTCACCTACCTGCGCGACAGCTTTGACTGCCTCTACGCCGAGGGCGATCCGGATGGCCTGAACTCGCCCAAGATGCTGAGCGTGGGCATGCACTGCCGGCTGCTCGGGCGGCCCGGGCGCATGGCCGGACTGCAGCGTTTTCTGGACCATGTGCAGCGGCACGAACACGTGTGGATCTGCCAACGCATCGACATCGCGCGGCACTGGATCGCCACGCACCCGTACGCCGAAACGAAGGATGCCACATGAGCGCTGCGCCGAGCCGTCTCAAGCAAGCGGGCGCCCCCTCGGGGCTGAGTCCCGCGGTTCCCTACCTGCCTGTGCAGGTAGGGACGGGACGAAGAGCCGTTGCCTCCGGCATCGGCCCGTCCAGCGAGGACATGCAATGCCGAGCGTGGGGGTGGTCATGAGCTACACCCTGGATCAACTCAACGCCGCCAGCGCCAAGGAAGCCACCGCCATGCTCGACGGCCTGTACGAGCATTCGCCCTGGATCGTCCAGCAGGCGCTCAGGGTGCGCCCCTTCGGATCGCTGGCGCACCTGAAGCACGCCTGCGCCGTGGTGCTCGACGCAGCGGCCCGTGAAGCGCAGCTCGCGCTGATCCGCGCGCACCCGGAGCTCGCGGGCAAGGCCATGGTCGACGCCACGCTCACGCCCGAATCGAATTCGGAACAGCAACTGGCGGGTCTCACGCGCTGCACGCCGGCAGAATTTGCCCGGATCCAGCAGCTCAACGCCGACTACAACGAGCGCTTTGGCTGGCCCTTCATCCTGGCGGTGCGCGGGCCGCGCGGCACGGGCTCGAGCAAGCAGCAGATCATCGAGGCCTTCGAGCGCCGCGCCAAAGGCCAGCCAGAGCAGGAACTGCGCGAATGCCTGCGCCAGATCCACCGCATCGCCGAGCTGCGCCTGAACGACAAGTTCGACGCACCGCCGCTGCTGGGCAACGAGGTCTGGGACTGGCAGGAACAGCTGGCGCGGCACAGCGACGCCGGCTTCGCCGAGAAAGCCCAGCTCACCGTCACCTACCTCACGCCCGCGCACCGGGCCTGCGCCCGCGAAATCTCCGAGCGCATGGTCGACTGCGGCTTTGACGAGGTGCGGATCGACGCCGTCGGCAACGTCGTGGGGCGCTATCTGGCGAGCAGCGCCGACGCCAAGACACTGCTCACCGGCAGCCACTTCGACACCGTGCGCAACGCCGGCAAATACGACGGCCGGCTGGGCATATTTGTCCCTCTGGTCTGCGTGCGCGAACTGGTGCGCCAGGGCCGACGCCTGCCGTTTCACCTCGAGCTCGTGGCCTTTGCCGAGGAAGAGGGGCAACGCTACGCCGCCACCTTTCTGGGTTCGGGCGCGCTCGTGGGCGACTTCAACATGGACTGGCTGGAGCAGGCCGACGCCGACGGCGTCACGATGCGCCAGGCGATGCAGCAGGCCGGCCTGAATGTCGAGGACATCGCCACGCTCAAGCGCGACCCGGCCGACTACCTGGGCTTTGTCGAAGTGCACATCGAGCAGGGTCCGGTGTTGAACGAGCTGGACATGCCGCTGGGCGTCGTCACCTCCATCAACGGCGGCGTGCGCTACGCCTGCGAAGTCATCGGTGTGGCCAGCCACGCCGGCACCACGCCGATGGAGCGACGCTTTGACGCGGCCACCGCCGTGGCCGAGCTGATGCTGTTCGTGGAGCAGCGCGCAGCGCTCGACGGCGTGCGCGTGGGCCGCCACAAGGCCGACGGATCGGTGGGCACGGTGGGGATACTGAACGTCCCCAACGGCTCAACGAATGTGATTCCCGGGCGCTGCCAGTTCACGCTCGATCTGCGCGCGCCCAGCGACAAACAGCGCGACGCGCTCGTGGCCGATGTGCTGGCGCAGCTGGAGGCGATCTGCCAGCGCCGCGGCCTGCAGCACCAGCTGAAGGAAACCATGCGCGCCGCCGCCGCCCCCAGCGACCTGTCCTGGCAGCAGCGCTGGCAGATGGCGCTACAGAGTTTGAGCGTGCCGCTGCACCGCATGGCCAGCGGCGCCGGACACGACGCGATGAAGCTGCACCAGATCATGCCGCAGGCGATGCTGTTCGTGCGCGGGCAGAACGGCGGCATCAGCCACAACCCGCTCGAGTCCACGACCAGCGACGACATGCAACTGGCCGCCGAGGCCTTTGCCACCTTGTTGAATCAACTGGAACAAGAACTGACATGACCCAAGACCTCACCCTTGACCATCAGCTGGATGCCTGGGTCGACGCGCACTTCGACGAGGAGCTGCGCTTTTTGCAGGAGCTGGTGCGCGTCCCCACGGACACGCCACCGGGCAACAACGCGCCCCATGCGCAGCGCGCCGCCGAACTGCTGCAGGCCTTTGGGTTCATCGCCGAGCAGTACCCCATTCCCCAGGAGCAGGTCCGTGCTTACGGCATGCAGAGCATCACGAACCTGATCGTGCGCCGGCGCTATGGCGAGGGAAGGACGATCGCACTCAACGCCCACGGCGACGTCGTGCCGCCGGGCGAGGGCTGGACCCACGATCCCTATGGCGCGGAGATCGTGGACGGCTTTCTTTACGGTCGCGCCACGGCCGTGAGCAAGTGCGATTTCGCCAGCTTCAGCTTCGCCGTGCGCGCGCTCGAGTCGCTGAACCTGCCGTTGCACGGCAGCGTGGAACTGCACTTCACCTACGACGAGGAGTTCGGCGGCGAGCTCGGCCCCGGCTGGCTGCTGGAGCAGGGCTTGACCCAACCCGATCTGATGATCGCTGCGGGCTTCAGCTACCAGGTGGTGACCGCGCACAACGGCTGCCTGCAGCTCGAAGTCACGGTGCACGGAAAAATGGCGCACGCCGCGATTCCCGAGTCCGGTGTCGATGCGCTGCAGGGCGCGGTGCAGATCCTGAATGCGCTGTACGCGCAAAACGCCTTGTACAAGAACATCACGTCGCAGGTCGAGGGCATCAACCACCCCTACCTGAACGTGGGCTGGATCGAGGGCGGAACCAACACCAACGTCGTGCCCGGGCGCATCACGTTCAAGCTCGACCGGCGCATGATTCCGGAAGAAGACCCGACGCAGGTGGAGGCCACGATGCGCCAGATCATCATTGATGCGGCGGCGCACTGCCCCGGCGTGCGGGTGGAGATCCGCCGCCTGCTGCTGGCGCGTGCGCTCAAACCTCTGGCCGGCAATGCGCCGCTGGTGGCGGCGCTACAAAAGCATGGTGCTGAGGTGTTCGGCGAAGCCATCCCAGCCCTGGGAACGCCGCTCTACACCGACGTGCGCCTCTATGCCGAGCACGGCATTCCCGGCGTGATCTACGGCGCCGGTCCGCGCACGGTGCTCGAGTCGCACGCCAAGCGCGCCGACGAGCGACTGAACCTGGAAGACCTCAGGCGCGCCACCAAGGTCGTGGCGCGAACGCTCAAGGACCTGCTGCTGGCGCCCTGATGCACAGCGTCACGGTCTGAGAGTCAGCGCACCCAGTCCTCGCTGCGCTGCCACAGCTCGGCCGCCAGTGCAGCGTCGCTGGCCACACGGCTGGGGCGCTTGACGCGGCAGCTGTCGTAGTAAAGCCCGGTCTCTTGCGCCAGTTCGGGCGCATTCGCGCAGTACAGCGTCGTCTTCGCGCCCTCCTGGGTCGAGATCATGAAGAGCTTGATCAGCGGGCGCAGCGGCCAGGGGAGCGAGCGCCAGACATCCGACGCCACCACGCCCGGATGCAGTGAATAGGTGGTCACGCCCGTGCCCTGGAGTCGGCGCCCGAGTTCAGCGCTGAAGAGCACGTTCGCCAATTTTGAAACGCAGTATTCGGACAAGCCGGCGGCGCTCTTGGTGCGCTCGCGCACCGCCTTCCAGTCGATCCCCGCAGCCCGGTAGTGCGCCTTGCTGGCCACGGTCACGATGCGCGCCGGCGCGCAAGACCGGATGCGCTCCAGCAGCAACTGCGTCAGCAGGAAAGTGCCCACATGGTTCACGCCGAAGGTCTTCTCGAAGCCGGCGGGCGTCAAACCCTTGGCGGCTGCGAGCCCGGCGTTGTTGATCAGCAGGTGCAGCGGCAGGCCTGTGGACAAAAAGCTGCCTGCACAGGCGCGGATCGAGTCGAAGTCCTCCAGATCCAATTCGATCCATTCGATCTTGGCGTCGGGCCTGGCCGCGCGCACCTCGTCCAGCAAGGGCTGCGTGCGCTCGAGCGAGCGGCAGGCGACGAACACGTGCACACCGGCCAGCGCCAGTTCGTACGCCGTGACGCGTCCGATGCCGGTGTTGGCGCCGGTGATGAGCGCCACGCGCTGGATGGGATGTGGCTGGTTTGTCATGGGCAGGTCGGAAGTAAAAAGCAGACTGTAGCGTGGACGGGCTCAGGGTTTCGCGCTGGCCTGGTCGCTCTTGCCGCCGCGCAGCAGCGTGAGCGCCAGCAGCGCCGACGCCACCATCAGGAACAGGCTCACGGCGTTGAGCACGGGCGTGGCGCCTTCGCGCATGCGGCCGTACATCATCACCGTCAGCGGCGCATCCGACCCCACCAGCATCAGCGTGGTGTTGAAGTTCTCGAACGACATCAAGAACGATATCGCCGCGGCGCCGATCAGCGCCGGCTGCAGATAAGGCAAGGTGATGGTGGCAAACACCGCCTTGCGCGTCGCCCCGAGGTTCAGCGCCGCGTCCTCCAGCGTGAGGTCGAAGCGCTTGAGCCGTGCCGTGATGGTGAGCGTGGCGATGGACACGATGTAGGAGAACTGGCCCAGCACCACCAGCGGCAGGCCCGGACGCAGGAAGTCCAGCTCCAGGCCCCACAGGTCGTCCGCCAGATTCGCGATGCGACTCGCGAAGGCCAGGATCGAGATCCCCAGGATCACGCCCGGGATCACCAGCGGCGCCAGCATCAGCAGCGAGAGCGCCTGCTTGCCGCGAAACTGCGTGCGCTCGATCAGGAAGGCATTGGCAGTGCCCACCAGCACCGACAGCACCGTCACCCAGCAGGCCACGACCACGCTGGTCCACAGGCTGCCCAGCATCGCCTTGTCGGCAAAGAGGCCGCGCCGGCCCGCCTGGCTGCTCCAGAACCAGTCCAGCGTGAAGCCGCGCCAGGGCGGCGCCGGGTAGGCCGCGTCGTTGAAGGCGAACACCGCCACCACCACCAGCGGCAGGAACAGGAACGCGAAAAAGAGCACGACGTAGAGCACGGTGCTGACGCGCAACCACAGCGGGCGAGGCAGTGAGGGGATCATGTTTGCTGCATCACTTCGCCGAATTTCTGCCCGCTGAGCTTCAGACCCGCCCAGACGATGGCGGTGGACAGTCCCAGCAGCAAAAAGCCGAAGGCTGCGCCCTGCTCCCAGTTGAAGCGGGTGATGAACTGGGTGTAGATCTGCTCGGTGAACCACTGCGAATTCTTGCCGCCCAGCAGCGTGGGCGTAAGGTAGTTGCCCAAGGTGAGCATGAAGACCACGATGCAGCCCGCAACGATGCCGGGTGCGGCGTGCGGAATCACGATTCTGCGCAGGATCGACCAGCCATTTCCGCCCAAGTCATAGGCTGCTTCGATCAGAGAATCGTCCAGGCTTTCAAGCGCGCTGATGAGCGGCACCACCATGAACAGCATCGAGGTGTAAACCAGTCCGACCAAGATGGTCGCGTCGTGGTACAGCATTTCCACCGGCGCGGGCGTGACGCCCAGCCACACCAGAACCGCCGGCAGCACGCCGGACTCGCGCAGCAGGATCATCCAGCCCAGGGTGCGCACGGTTTCGCTGACCCAGAACGGAATCAGGCACAGCACAAACAGCAGGGACTTGGCGCGTCCGCGTACCAGCTTGGCAATCGTCCACGCGATCGGAAAAGCCATCAGCAGCGTCACTGCCGTGGCCGTGATCGACATCAGCGCGGTGCGCACAAAGGTGTGCCAGTACAGCGGTTCGTCAATGAAGGTACGGTACTGCGCCAGGCTGGCCTCGTAGACACGGGGCGCGACGCGTGCGCGCAGCGACAAGATGCCCAGTTCCACGTGCGGCAGCAGGACCAGGCTCACCAGCCACAGCAGCGCCGGGGCCAGCAACAGCAGCAGCATCAGGCGCGCGCGCGCCTGATTGCCGTCAGACTTTGGCGTCGCCATGACCGACCGCGAAACACACGGCCCGTTGGGGATCGAATCCGAACACCACTTCCTCACCGACCACCAGATCCGACAGGTGTCCGGTTTGCGGCAAGGCGATACGGAATTCCGTGTGTGAGTTGCTCTCGCGCACCAGCACCGCCGAATTGGCGCCGTCGAACAGCAGGTTCTCTATGCGGGCGCTGTAGTGCGGCACACCCGCATCAGAAAACACCGCGGCCGTGCGCGCCACGCTGGCGACCTCGGGCCGCACAAAGGCATCGACACTGTCGCCCACGTCGACTTTGCCAATGGCGCGTGCAGCCAGCATCAGTCCCTGCTCGCTGGTGAGCGCCACCAGCCCCGCATTCACCTGCGTGACGCGTCCCTTCAAGGCATTGTTGGCGCCGACAAAGCCCGCGACAAACGGCGTGCGCGGCTCGTAATAAAGCTCTTGCGGCGTTCCCACCTGCTCGAAGCGTCCCTGGTTCATCACCGCCACGTGGTCGGACAGCACCAGCGCTTCGGACTGGTCGTGCGTGATGTAGACAAAGGTCGTGCCAAACGCGGCCTGCAACTGCTTGAGCTCGATCTTCATGTGCTCGCGCAACTTCAGGTCGAGCGCGCCCAGGGGCTCGTCCAGCAACAGCAGCGTGGGCTCCAGCACCAGGCTGCGTGCAATCGCCACGCGCTGTTTTTGCCCACCCGAGAGTTGATCGACGCGCTTGCTTTGCGCTCCCGCCATGCTCACACGCTCCAGCATTTCGCCCACGCGGCGCTTGATTTCGTCCCTGGCCACGCCGCGCCGGGTCAGACCGTAGGCCACGTTTTCTCCAACCGACATCATGGGAAAGAGCGCCAGGTGCTGGAACACCATATTCACCGGACGCCGGTTCGGCGGCACGCCGGCCATGTCCTTGCCGCCGATGTGGATGTCGCCCGAATCCGGGCTCAGAAAACCCGCGATCATGCGCAAAAGCGTGGTCTTGCCGCAGCCCGAAGGACCCAGGATGGAGAAGAAGCTGCCCCGTTCCACCGTGAACGACAGATCGTCCACGGCGACGAAGTCACCAAAGCGCTTGCTTAAATGCCCGGCCTCAAGGTCAGGCTGCGCCACCCCCGATGCCCTTGTCGCTGTCACATTCAAAGGGCAATTTCCCGCCGGGCCGCCCCAAGGGAAATTAGCCCCCTCGGGGCTGAGCCCCGCGGCTCCCGGCCTGCTAGCGCAGGGCGGGACGGGGCGAAGAGCCAACGCCTCTGGCGTCGGCCTGTCCGGAGAGGACACAAAGTGCCGAACGTGGGGGTCATTTAATTGGCGGCTTTGATGCGGTCCAACACGCGGCCTTCGATGTCTTCGATGCCAGCGGGAACGGCCGGGTACCACTTCACGTTCTTCAGAGCGACTTCGGGGAAGCTGGCGGCGAACTGCGCCTTGAGCGTGGGAGAAGCCAACAGATCCGCACCCTTGGAGGCGGTGAAGTTGCCGGCCGAGGCACCGACCTTGGCGGCGATCTCGGGACGCATGTTGAAGTTGATCCAGGCATAAGCGGCGGCGTCGTTCTTGCCCTTGGCCGGAATAGCAAAGGTGTCGATCCATCCGAGCGCGCCCGACTTGGGAGCGATGAACTGAATCTCAGGCTTTTCGCTGTTGAGCTTC
Source organism: uncultured beta proteobacterium (assembly GCA_903838565.1). Lineage (GTDB taxonomy): Bacteria > Pseudomonadota > Gammaproteobacteria > Burkholderiales > Burkholderiaceae_C > CAIKVZ01. The sequence continues at coordinate 12,569 of CAILZB010000079.1, forward strand.
CAGCCGCCCGTGTCCCACATCATCGCGCCGACGATTTCACCGGTGCGCATGCCGTTGAGCAGCTGGTCCTTGTTGTCCCAGTAGAACTTCAGGTTGGACTTGCAGGCGATCATGGTCTTGCCGACCTCGTCCATCAGGGCCGCATAGGCCTTGGCGTCGTTGTACAAGGCGAACGGGTCCTTGCCCGATGCGAAGGCAAAGGCCAGCAGCGTCGGGCGCTTCAGGCGTACGGCAGTCTTGCCCTTGACGTCGGCGCGGCACAGGTCGGGGTAGTCGGCCATCTTGGTGAGCTTGGTGTTGACCACCAGGCCGTCCGTGCCCCAGATGTGCGGCAAGCCGTAAACCTTGCCCGCGAGCGTGGTGTTCTTCTTGGTCGCTTCCAGCATCGACGGGATGAACAGCTCGGCCTTGAGTTTGCTCAGGTCCATGGGCTTGTAGATGCCGAACTCCTGCTGCGGTCCGGTGATGCGGTCCTGCGAAGGCTGGGCCAGATCAAAACCGGCGCCGCCGGTGGCGCGCAGCTTGGAGATCATTTCCTCGTTGTTGGAGAGCGTGAGCTCGACCTTGTAGCCGCTCTCCTTCTCGAACTGCGCCACCACGTCGGCGGGTGCGTAGTCGGCCCAGGTCAGCAGGCGCAGGGTCTTCTCCTGGGCCAGCGCGGAGCCAACCAGCCCAAACGCGACGACGCCAGCGGCAATCAGAGTGTGGTGAATTTTCATGGGAGTTTCCTTGAGTGGATAAATCAGCGCGGAATCCGAACGGTGACGCCTGTTCGCGCCGGAAGCTTACTGCGGGAACATGGCATTTTCGTGTCAGTTCCATGACACATACAGGGTGTTTTCCCTAGCCAACCGCCACCCGCCCTCAGCGATCGATCCCTGAAGCCGGCGCCGTCCCTGCGGGTGGAATCAGGCGCTCCGGCGCCACACCGAGGAAGGCAGCGGCCTGCAGTGGCTCAAGGCCATAGGTGAGGGAGAATTCACTCCGGCCCAGCAGGCCGCGACCCTGGCCGCTGAGCGCGCTCAGCGAGCGAAAGGCGACCGTGACAGAAAGTCCGTTGTTGCACGTCAGGAAGACCGAACCGGCGCTGCTGGCGCTGTAGCGCAGTGGACCAAAGCAGGTCAGGTTTGGCTCCGCCACGCTTTGCAGCAACACCGTGGCTTCGCGCTCGCTGGTGAAACTCGCCTGCCCCTGCAGGATGCGCCCATCGACCACGGCGGCGGCCGCCGCGTTGGACGCAAGGACGCTGTTGAATTTTTCGCCGACGCTGACGCATCCGTTCAGGCACAGGGCGATCAGGCAGACGACAGGAAATGGGATGCGTGACACGATGATCCTTCGATTCAGACCAAGCCAGGCACAGGCGCACGGCTGACTCGAGCACTTTACGCCGCACGGAGCCGACGATTCCCCTGAAATACGGCAGCAATCCAGCCTACAAAACCCGATCACGCCCCAGGGATTTGAGCGCCGCGTGCACGTCACGCGGATCCATTCCGTACATGTCGGAGAACTCTTCCACCGTCTTGCCACTGGCCTCGAAGGTGCGAACCAGCGCATCCTGCTTGGCCAGTCGCTGATCCCGCTCGGCCAGCGCCTCCTCCAGCGCCAGATTGGCGCCGGCGTCGTTGGTATGGCAGGTGGTCAGGTAATCCTGGCGCGTCATGCCCGAGGCCTCGAACGCCGCGATCAGCTGCCGGCGCAGCTTCGGACCGAGGTCTTCCTGGGAGCGCCCCTGACGCCGCCGGAACAACTCCATGATGGCGTGGTGCACGTGTTCGGGCGCGACTCGTTCCGTCGCCACCCCCTGCAGGTCATGGCGCATTTTTCCGGCGGCCACGCATTGCAGGTAGCGGGTCGATCGCGTGTGCAGGCCCAGCGCGAGCTTGAGCGCGTCGCGCTCGAACAGGCCGGCGTGCCCTTCCATCAGGTCCTGAAAAATCCCCAGCTTGAGGGGCAGAAATTCCGCGCCAAAGAGATGCGGATAGAGTTCAAACAGCTGCTCCAGCACGGGCTGCGCGGCGGACCGTGCTGGTTTTCTGGAGGGTTCCTGGCGGGGTGTGGGCTCGGCAGCGGTCACGGCTTCGGGTGTAAGAGTCATGGAAATCAAGGAAGGGGCAATCCCCGATTGTCAACCAATTGGCCGCAGCACTCAGACCATGTGGAGCACCAGCAGCTCGAACTCATCCACCGGCACGGCGCGACTGAAGAGGAAACCCTGATACGCATGACACCCCTGATCGGCCAGCATGCGCCGCTGTTCTTCGGTCTCGACACCCTCGGCGATCACCGACAGGCCCAGGGCGTGGCCCAGCGCGATCACCATCCTGGCGATGGCGGCGTCGTTGGCATCGATCAGGATGTCGCGCACGAAACTCTGATCGACCTTGAGTTGATCCAGTGGCAGCCGCTTGAGATACGACAGCGATGAGTAGCCGGTGCCGAAGTCGTCCAGCGAAAAGCCCACGCCCCGATTTTTCAGCGCCGTCATCTTGAGAATGACGTCCTCGACGTTGGTGACCAGCATGCTCTCCGTGAGCTCCAGCTTGAGCCGGTTCGGATTGGCGCCGGTGCGATGCAGCACTTCGAGCACGACGTCGACGAACTCGGGTCGATGAAACTGGCGCGCGCTCACATTCACCGAGACCGTGAGGTGTTGCATGTCGACGCGCAGCGCCCACAGGGCGAGTTGGTTGCAGGCGGTCTCCAGCACCCACTTGCCCAGCGGCAGGATCAGACCCGTGGCCTCGGCCAGGGGGATGAAGTCTGTGGGTGAGACCATGCCCCGCCCCTGGTGGCTCCAGCGCAGCAGGGCTTCGGAGCCGGTGAGATGGCGCTGGTCAGCCAGTTGCGGCTGGTAGTGCAGGCTGAAGTGGTTCAACGCCAGCGCCTCGTGCAGGTCGCGCTCCAGCGCGGCGCGTGCGCTCACTGCCGCCTGCATCGCCGGGTCGTAAAAGCGCAGCGTGTTGCGCCCGCTGGATTTCGCCTGGTACATGGCCAGGTCGGCGCGACGCAGCAGTTCGTCTATCGTTTCCTCATGGTCGCTGAACAGCGTGACGCCGATGCTGGCGCTGCTGTGATGCACCTGGCCCGCCAGAGCACTGGGAAGCGACAGCGCCTGCAGGATCTTTTCGCCCACCAATTCGGCCTGGCTCGCAGCTTCCAGCGGGCTCACGCTCAGATCGTCCAGGATCACCACGAATTCATCGCCCCCCAGGCGCGCGACCGTGTCGCCCTCGCGTATGCAGGCGCTCAATCGCCGCGCCACCTGTTGCAGCAGCAGGTCGCCCTTGTCGTGCCCGAGCGTGTCGTTCAGGTCCTTGAAGTTGTCCAGATCGATGAACAGCAGCGCGCCTTCGCGCCCATGGCGCGAGCTCGCCGCCAGCGCCTGCTTCAGGCGGTCGATCAGCAGGCGGCGATTGGGCAGCTCGGTCAACGGGTCGTAGAAGGCCAGGCTGTTGATCTGGTCCTGCGCGGCCTTCTTGGATGTGACGTCTTTCTTGACCGCCACGTAATGCGTGATGCTGCCGTCAGCCTGCCGAATCGGGCTGATGCTGGCCAATTCGACGTATTCGCTGCCGTCCTTGCGCTGGTTGTAGAACTCGCCTTCCCAGCGCTCGCCGCGCGCCATGGCGTCCCACATCGCGGCATAGGTCTCCTTGGGCGTCTTGCCCGAATGCAGCAGGCGCGGGTTCTGGCCCAGGGCTTCTTCGCGGCTGTAGCCGGTGTTCGCGACGAAGGCCTGGTTCACGTATTCAATCTCGGCCCGAAGATTCGTGATGACGATGCTTTCGGCGCTTTGCTCCACCGCCAGCGAGAGCTTGCGGATCTGGTTTTCGGCCGCCTTGCGTTCGGTGATGTCGCGCGTCACCGAAAGCACGCAGACTTCGCCCTGAAGCGTGATCAGGTGCGCCGACATCAGTGCCGTGACCACGCGACCGTCCCTGGCGACAAAGTCGGCCTCCAGGTTTTCCACGAAACCCTCGCGCATCAGCGCGTCCACCAGACGGGCGCGGTCGTCGATGTTGTGCCAGATGTTGAGCTCAAGCGACGTTCGGCCGACGACCTCGTCCCGGCGCCACCCCAACAGGCGCAGGAAGCCCTCGTTGACTTCCAGATACAGCCCATCCTCGACACGATTGATGTTGATGGCGTCGGGGCTGGTCAGAAAGGCCGTGCGGTAGCGGGCCTCGCTCTCCTGCAGCGCCTGCGCCTGCTGCCCCAGCGTGGACACCAGACTGTTGAAGCCCTTGAGCAGCTGGCCGATCTCGTCCTGGCGGGTGATGGGCAGCGGCTGCAGCGCACGCTTTTCATCCGCCATGTCGGCAAACACCTGCGCCAGCGCGTGCAGCGGCCTGAGCTCGCGCCGCAGCATCCACCAGGTCAGCGCTCCGGCCAGCAGGGTCAGGCCGAAAGCCGCCCCGAGCACGCGCTGCTGCATGTCGCGGATCGGCGCAAAGGCCTCGTCGGTCGGCAGCGACGACACCACGAACCAGTCCGCCACCGGCACGCCCTTGACCGAGGCCAGACGCTCCACACCGGGTGAACTGACATACACCGCCGTACCCTCAAAACCTTGCAGCGCACGGTCGATCATCGGCACCGCGCCCGGCGCCGGCAACGCGTTCATGACGCGGTTCTTGTCGGCCGAGGTGACGATGAGCCGATGCGCGCGCGACACCAGCGAATAGCCGCCGTTCCTGCCGTAACGGCTTTGCGTGATCACGTCCAGAAAATTGGGCCGGCTCAGATCGATCACGCCCGACAGCGCGCCCACCACTTGCCCCCGTGGATCGCGGATCGGCGCGACCATCGCCAACAGCGGCGCCTGCGACGACTTGCCCATGATCGGTCGCCCGATGCCCGCCTGCCCGTGGTTGAGCGCTGCGGCGGCGACTTCGATGTCCATATAGCTGTTGCCGATGCGCCCGGCCGACCGCGGCGCATCGGCAATGGCCACGCCTTCGCGATTGAGCAGGGTCAGTCCGCCATTGAAGTGCGCCAGCAGCGTGCGCTGCTGCTCAAGCAAGGCCTGCATGCCGCTCGCAGGTCCAGGTGTCGCCAGGGGGAATTCCTGCGCCACGAGCTTGAGCGTCTGCAAGCGCTCGTCCAGTTCCCGGTTGACCTCGTCCGCCACCAGGGACACCGACGCGTACTGCTGCTCGCCCAACAAGCGCTGCATGTCTTCGCGCAGCATCCGGCTGGCGTAGAACGCCAGCGACCAGATGCTGATCACAAAGATGGCAAGCGTGAACAGCGTCACCCGGGTCTTGAGCGACTGCGCCTGAGGAATTTTGAAATGCATGGGCATGGGCTTGGCGCGCACGCCAACGGGCATTCTCGGCAGTTCGTCCGGCTGCCGGGGAGGGATATCCCTCAATATGACTACAAATTGATCTACGTCAATTAAAAGCAGGCCCGTCGCTCATTCCTGCAACGCGCCGCTGCCGCAAGCCCGGCACCGCGCCCCGTATGATTCCGCTACAACGCCCCAGAACCCGCCGACCGTGCTCATCATCTTTCACGAAGCCTTCCACGAATCCTTCTATTCGGAGGACCCCTACGACAACGCCGCCGTCCCGGACCGGCTTGTGGGCATGATGGACGCGCTGCGCGACCAGGGTCGCTACGAGGTGCGAACACCCGAACCGGCCACCCGGGCCGATCTGCTGCGCGGCCACAGCGCAGGCTATATCGACAGCATTGAAACCCGGCCGCTGCTGTTCAACATGGCGTCGCTCGCAGCCGGCGCCGCACTGCTCGGTGCGGATCTCGCCCTGCGCGGCGAACCCAGCTTTGCCTGCGTGCGCCCGCCCGGCCACCACGCCAGCCGCACTTCATCCTGGGGCCACTGCACCTTCAGTAACGTGGCGCTGGCACTGCTGCGACTGCGCGACCTGGGCCAGATCACATCGGCCACGGTCGTGGACTTTGACCTGCACACCGGCAACGGCACGCAGGACGTGCTCAGGGGCTGGCCCCAGGCCCAGGTACTCAACCCCTATGGCGACACCGCCGTCGAGTACCTGGGCGTGCTCGAACAACAGCTGCTGCGCGCGCCCCAGGTCGACGTGCTGGCGGTGTCGGCCGGCTTTGACGCCTACAAGCACGACCTGGGCGCCAAGCTCGACACCGAGGATTACTTCAACATCGGCCGGCTGCTGCAGGCCTACGCCATTCGACTGGGACACCAGCGCCGTTTCGCCGTGCTCGAAGGCGGCTATTACCTGCCCGACCTGGGCAAGAACGCCCTGGCCTTTTGCCATGGCTTCGAGTGACTCCGCCATGAAACTTTCGCCCACCTTCACCATCATTCCCAGGACTTCGCTGGCCGGATACGACCGCATCGACATCGATCTGCCGCAGGCACGCATCGGCAACATCCGCTGCCGCTTCATGGCGGAAAAGGTGGTCGTGTACTCGATCCAGATCTTTCCCGAGTACCAGAAGAACGGCTACGGCGCCGCGGCCATCGCGCTGCTCAAGGGGCGCTTTCGGGTGCTGGTGGCCGACCGCGTGCGCTTCAGCGCGCGTGACTTCTGGGAGAAGATGAACTTCGTGGCGCTGCCCGACGGCAACTGGATCTACCCGCCACCGGCTTGAATCTGCGCCGGATCGGCCCAGGCCGCCGGCGGCGTCCATCGGGCCACCCATGGCGGCAGATCGTGCGCTGGCATCGGACGCGCGATGCCGTAGCCCTGCGCCAGCTCGCAACCCATTTGCAGCAACATCGCGCCGTGCTCCACGGTCTCGACGCCCTCGGCAATGACCTGGCGATGAAAGGCCGCGCCCAGACCGATGATGCCCTTGAGGATGGCCAGATCGTCGGGGTCATCCAGCATGTCGCGCACGAAGCTCTGGTCGATCTTGAGCTGCACCACCGGCAGACGCTTGAGGTAGGTGAGCGAGGAGTAGCCGGTGCCAAAGTCGTCGAGTGCAAAGGTGACGCCGAGTTCGCGGCAGGCCTCGATCACGCCGGAGGTCTGGGCGATGTCCTGCAGCGCGCTGGTCTCCAGCACCTCCAGTTCCAGGCAGCGCGGTGCGACCTCGGGATGCAGGGCCAGAATCGCGTGCAGGCGCGGCGTGAAGTCGGCCTGCTGCAGCTGGTGCGCGCCCACGTTCACGCTCACCGGCAGCTCGAGTCCGTCGCGCCGCCAGCGCGCCATCTGGCCCAGTGCCGTGTGCATCACCCATTCGCCCAGCTCCACCGCCAGCGGATGGTCCTCGATCACCGACAGGAACTCCCCCGGGAGCAGCAGCCCGCGCTGCGGGTGCTGCCAGCGAATCAGCGCCTCGGCACCCACCACCTGGCCGGTGCGCATGTTCACCTTGGGCTGGTAATAGAGGACGAATTCGTCCGCCGCCAGCGCGTCCCGGATGCGGTCCAGGTGTTCGTGATGACCGCGAATATTGCTGTCCTGCACGGCGTCAAACACGTGGTAGCGGTTCTTGCCCGCCAGCTTGGCCTGGTACATGGCCTGGTCGGCCTGGCGCAGCAGCTGATCGGCGTCGACGTCCTCTCTTTGCGGGTAAAAGGTCACGCCCACGCTGGCCGACACCTGCAGCTCCAGCGCGCCGATCGGCACCACCTGCGCCGCCGCCGCGAGCAGGCGCGCCAGCGTCGGGATGCTGGACTCGATGTCGCTCAGATCCAGCAGCACGGCCACGAACTCGTCGCCCCCGAGGCGCGCCAGCGTGTCGCCTTCGCGCAGCGCCTGCTTCATGCGAGCGGCCAGCGCGATGAGCAACTGGTCTCCGGCTTCGTGCCCATGGCGGTCGTTGACGGCCTTGAAACCATCCAGATCGAGAAAGGCCACCGCCAGGCTCTGGTTGCGCCGCTGCGCCTGGGCCATGGACTGGTGCAGCCGGTCTGCCAGCAGCGCCCGGTTGGGCAGGCCGGTGAGCGCGTCGAAGTGGGCGATGCGCTCGAGCTGTTCCTGCTGCTGCTTGAGCGGGGTGATGTCGGAAAACAGCGCCACGTACTGCCGCGTCACGCCCAGGCTGTCACGCACCGCTCCCACGGTCTGCATCGCGGCGTAGACCTCACCGCTCTTGCGCCGGTTCCAGACCTCTCCCTGCCAATGCCCCTGTTGCTCCAAGTCGCGCCACATGGCGGCGTAGAAGGCCTGATCCTGCCGCCCCGAGCTCAGCAGGCGCGGATTCTTGCCCAGCACTTCGCTGCGACCGTAGCCGGTGATGCGCCGAAAGGCATGATTCACCTCGATGATGGCGCCATCGGCCGACGTGATCATGATGCCTTCGCGCGAATGGGTGAACACGCTGGCAGCGAGCTGCAGCTTTTCTTCGTCCTGCCTGCGCTCGCTGATGTCGGCAATGAATCCGTGCCAGAGCGTGGCGCCATCGCTCTCGCGTTGCGGCGAGGCGTTGCCCAGCAGCCAGCGCACCGTACCGTCCTCAAATTTCACCCGGTACTCGTGGCGCCACAGGCTCAGGTCGCGCGCCGACGCCTGGATCGACTCTGCCACGGCGTCGTAGTCGTCGGGGTGGATCGCTGCGAACACCCTGGACGCATCCTCGAGCACGTCCTGGGGGCTGACGCGATAGATGTCGCGCATGCCCTCGCTGGCAAAGGGAAAACACGAACGGCCATCGGGCCGCAGCAGGTATTGGTAGACCACACCCGGCACGCGGCTGGCGATCTTCTGCAGCCGCTCCAACGCTTCCTCACGCACCGCTTCCGCCCGCTTGAGTTCGGTAACGTCGTGGATGATGGACACCAGCAGCGTGCGCTTGCCACGCGCAATCGGCGTGGAATGCACCTCGACGCTGCGTATTTCGCCGCTGGCCAGGCGGTGCGGAAAGATGAAGAAGTTGCGGTTGGCCACTGCCGCCGCTGCACGCTCATCGGCCACCTGCTGCGCCGGCAAGGCGTTGATGTCCTGGATGTTCATGGCGCGCAGCTGCACCGCTGACCAGCCGTAGAAGTCACAGGCCGAAGCGTTCGCATCCAGTATCTGGCCGTTCTGCGCATCGATCTGGAGGATGACGGCGTTGTTGCGCTCGATCAGGCTGCGAAAGCGCTGGCGGCTGCGGCGCAGCTGGGTCTCGCTGCGGTTGCGACGACCCTCGGCGAAAGCCAGAATCGCCAGAAAGGCCAGAGCGCCGATCAGCAGCAAGGCCGCGTTCCGGCGCCACTGCGCCAGGTAGTCGCTCTCGGCCATGGCGGCCGTGATGAAGAACGGAAAGTTACCCACGGATCGATAGCCATAAAGACGCGGCACGCCGTCCACGCGCGATTCGATCGCCAGCGTTCCGGTGGGATTACCGTTGATGATCGCCAGACGGATGGGCAGCTCCGGCTCGGGCCGGTTGTCGATCTCGACCGATCCGGGATAACGCGCGACAGTAGCGCCGTTGTCCAGCCGCCGCAGCGCCACCGCTCCCAGCACACCCAGGTCGATGCCGGAGAACTGCTCGCTCAACGCCGTCAGATCGATCGCGGTCACCGCCACCCCCAGAAAAGCGCCGTCGGCAGCGCGCACCGGTTTGGCCACATACATGCCGGCTCGCTGGGTGAAGCGTCCCAATGCGACCTCGGAAAAGACGGTGGCGCTGCCGCTGCCCTCTTTGAGTTGGCGAAAGAAGGATCGATCGGAGATATTGATCGCAGTCTCTCCGCCGAGGCTGGTGTACAGACTGTCGCCGTTGGCGTCGAAGAAGCGCAGCGCCGATGCCGTGGAAATGTCGTGCACGTCGGCCTTGAGTCTTGGCACCACCTGTTGCCGGTAAGTACCCGTCATCTCCTGGCGCATGGCCTCGGGGGAAATGGTGGCAGCCATCTCGGAGACGGTGCGATCTGCGGCCTGAAGGTCGGCGCTCAATTTGGACTCGAGCACCAGCGCCAGATTGCTGACCTGGGTTTGCGCCGAAGTCCGCGCCATGCCATAGCTGGCGTAAAGCTGGTACGTCACCAGGCACAGGAACAGGCATGCCAGACCCAGAAACATCAGCTTCTGCCGGCGCCTTTCCGAGGCTGGTGGATTGACGTCAGCAGGGGTCATGATGCATGGCAGTCGGGGCGACCGGACCTTACATGCGCAGCTGCTGCAGGATCTCGCGCCCGATGGCGCTCAGCGTGACGGTCTTTTCCACGCCGCCGCGCCTCACCGCTTCCTTGGGCATGCCATAGACCACGCAGCTCTCCTCGTCCTGGGCCACCGTATGGGCGCCGGCGGTGCGCATCTCCAGCAGGCCGGCCGCGCCGTCGTCGCCCATGCCGGTCATGATCACGCCCAGCGCGTTGGCGCCGGCGCACTTCGCGACGGAGCGAAACAGCACGTCCACCGACGGCCGATGCCGGTTCACCAGCGGCCCGTCCATGATTTCCACGTAGTACTGCGCGCCGGTGCGGCGCAACAGCATGTGCTTGCCACCGGGCGCGATCAGCGCCTGGCCGCGCAGCACGCGGTCGTTGTTCTGCGCTTCCTTCACGTTGATCTGGCACAGGCCGTTGAGCCGGTTCGCAAACTCCGCCGTGAACTTCTCCGGCATGTGCTGCACGATCACGATGCCCGGACAGACCCGCGGCAGGCTGGTCAGGACCACCTCCAGCGCCTGCGTTCCTCCGGTCGAAGTGCCCAGTGCCACCACGCGCTCGGTGGTCTGGATCATGGCCGAATGCTTGTCCGCAGCGGGCATGATCACGTCGGCCGTGTTCTTGCTCACTGCCACCACCGGCAGCAGCCGCTTCACGTTGGCCTTGGCCGCAGCCTTGACCGCGCTCACCAGGTCGTCGGAGGCGTCGATCAGGAACTGCTTGAGTCCGATCGTTGGCTTGGTGATGATGGCCACGGCGCCAGCTGCCAGCGCCTCGATCGAGGTCTTGGCGCCCGCCTCGGCCAGCGTGGAACAGATCACCACCGGCGTGGGATGCTCGGCCATGATCTTCTTGAGGAAGGTGATGCCATCCATGCGCGGCATCTCCACGTCAAGCACGATCACGTCGGGCCATTGCACGTTCATGCGTGCGATCGCCAGGATCGGGTCCGCCGCTGCGGCGATGACCTCGATCTCGGGGTCTTCGGTGAGCAGCGCCGTCACCACCTGGCGCACCACCGCCGAATCGTCCACCACCAGAACCTTTATCCGAGTCAAAGCAAATCTCCTTCAGTGGGCGCGGCGCTGGGCGCGATCTGACTGGACCAGACGTCGCCATTGCTGACGTCAAAAATGATCTGGCGGTGGCCCACACCAAACAGGCTCTCCGACAGGATGGAAATGCCCTGCTCGCCCAGCAGGCTGATCGCGGCCTCGCCATTGCGTTGTCCCACCAGACCGCCAGGATGCTCCAGGTCAGGAAACATGTTGCCGCCGCCGAAGACCTTGGCCTGGCACTGTGCGGGGGCGATGCCCAGCTGACGCAACTCCTCCAGCATCAGTTGCAGCGCCTCGTCGCCGTAGCGCGCGTCCAGCCGCTTCGGGCGCCTGGCGCGACCCCGGCTCGGCAGCAGGAAATGCGACATGCCGCCGGTGCGCGTCTCGGGGTGCCACAGCGTGATCGAGACGCAGGAGCCCAGCAGCGTGCGCAGCTTGTAGCTGGCGTCGGCGACGATGAACTCTCCGGGCTGCAGGAACAAGTCCATCAGGTGCGGCAGTCCGTCCACGTCAGGCGGCCCTGCGGTAGATCGACGGCGCCACCGGCGCCACGGCCTGGCTGATGTTGTTCAGCGTCTCGGAGTGGCCGATGAAAAAATGGCCTTCGGGCTTGATCGTCGAGACCACGCGCGACACCACTTCGCGCTTGGTCTCGTCGCTGAAGTAGATCATCACGTTGCGCAGGAACACCAGGTCGAATTGTCCCAGGTGGGGCAGCGGCGCGTTCAGGTTCACCTGCCGGAACAGCACCCTGGAGCGCAGGCTGCGATCGATCAACAGGCGGCCTTCGTGTTCGCCCGTGCCCTTGAGGCAGAAGCGCCGCATGTAGGCCGGCGGAATGTGGCGCGCGCGCTCCATGGTGTAGAGCGCGCGCGTCGCGCCCTGCAGCACGTGGGTGCTGATGTCGGTGCCCAGCACTTCCCAAGGCGTGGACTCGAGGCAGTCGGCCAACACCATCGCGATGCTGTAGGCCTCCTCGCCGCTGGAGCTGGCCGCGCTCCACACGCGAAAGGGCTGGGAGCGGTTGCGCGCTGCCAGCGCCTTTTCCCGCAGAAAATCGAAGTGTTTGATCTCGCGAAAGAAATAGGTCTCGTTGGTGGTGAGCAGGTCCACCGCCATCTGCACCTCGTCCGGTTCATCGCCGGACGCGAGCAGCCTGAAGTAGTCGCCAAAGCTGTCGAGCTGATGCAGCTTCACGCGCTTGCCCAGACGGCCCTCGACCAGCGCCCTCTTTGACGATGCCATCGTGATGCCCGCCTTGGCAAAAATGAAACCCTGAAACTGGGCCAGCTCGGCGTCGGTGATGGATCTCATAGGGGCGTCTGATCGGCTCCCGTGCCTAAGCGCTGGCGCCCTGCACTGCAGCCACGTCGGTCGACGCCGCCACTTGGCCCATGCTGCTGATCTCTTCGGCGGAGAGCACCTGGTTCACATTCAGCAGGATCACGAACTTGCCGTTGACCTTGCCTATGCCTTCGATGAAATCGCTGCGGATCTTGGTGCCAAAGCTGGGCGCGGGCTCGATCTCGGAGGCCGGGATCTCCAGAACCTCCTGCACCGCGTCCACCACCACGCCCATGTTCTGGCGCTCGCCCTCGAGCGGTGTGTCGACCTCGATGATGATGATGCAGGTGCTCTTCGTGACCGGGCTGGCCGGTTTGCCAAAACGCGACGACAGGTCCATCACCGGCACCACGGCGCCGCGCAGGTTGATGACGCCGCGGATGCACGCCGGCATCATCGGCACCTCGGTCAGGTTGGCGTACCAGATGATCTCCTTGATGCACAGAATGCCGATCGAGAACATCTCGCCGCCCAGCACGAAGGTCAGGTACTGCTTTTTCTCGACCACCTCCGCGGCCGCTGGCACGCGTGCCAGCGGTCTGCTTTCGCTTTTCACCAATGCGTTCATTAGGTGCTCCTTAATGTGAGAGAACGAACTTTCATGGTGCTGGGGCGCCTTGCGCACCAGGCATGAAAGTTAGAACTTGGTGAATTGCGTTTCGTCAACCTCGGTGGCAAACGCCGGCACCGCCGCTGCCCGGGTGGGCGCCGGCTTGCTGGCGGGTTTTGGGCCCGCCGCGCTCTTGCGCGCCGCGGGCGCTGCCGCCCTGGCCTGACCCGCGCTCTCGAGCTTGAAGAAGGACATGGTCTGCTGCAACTGCTCGGCCTGGCTGCTCATCTCTTCCGAGGTGGCCGCCAGCTCTTCCGAGGCCGAGGCATTCTGCTGCGTGGTCTGGCTCAACTGGCTCACGGCAGAATTGATCTGCCCCGCGCCCGAAGATTGCTCGGTCGACGCCGCAGAGATTTCCTGCACCAGGTCCGAGGTCTTGCGGATCGCCGGGACGATCTGTTCCAGCAGCTTGCCGGCTTTTTCTGCCAGCTCGACGCTGTTGCTCGCCACCTCGCCGATCTCCTGCGCCGCCACCTGGCTGCGCTCGGCCAGCTTGCGCACTTCGGCCGCCACCACCGCAAAGCCCTTGCCGTGCTCGCCGGCGCGCGCCGCTTCGATCGCGGCATTGAGCGCGAGCAGATTCGTCTGCGCTGCGATGTCGTCGATGATGCCGATCTTCTTGGCGATCTCCTTCATCGCCGACACGGTCGCGTTCACCGACTCGCCGCCCGAGGCGGCATCGTTCGCCGCCTTGCTCGCCATGCCCTCGGTGACCTTGGCGTTCTCGGTGTTCTGCGCAATGCTGGACGTCATCTGTTCGATCGAGGCGCTGGTCTCCTCCACGCCAGCGGCCTGTTCGCTTGCCGCCTGCGACAGCGACTGCGCGGTGGCGCTGACCTCTTCCGAAGCGCTGGCCAGGGCCTGGGCACCGGAGTTCACGTCGGTCACGACCTGCGTCAGCTTCTTCATCATGTTGTTGACCGCCGACTTGAGCTCGTCCCAGTTGCCCTCGTAGCTCTTCTTCATCGACAGCGTCAGGTCGCCGTTTTCCATGGCGCTCAGCACGCCCTGCAGTTCCTGCACCGGCGTGCTCATGGCGACCATCACCGCGTTCAGGCCATCGGCCACCTTGCGATAGTCACCCTGGTGCTTGCTGGCGTCCAGGCGCGCTTCCAGGCGCCCGTCCACCGTCGCTTCGGAGAGCGCGTTGGCGTCGGTCACCAGGCGGCTCACGGCCCGGTTCACATCGATCAGGCTCTTGGCCATCACGTCGTTCTCCGAGCGCACCTTGACCACGGCGCTGAAGTCGCCCTGCGAGATCGCCCGGGCGGCGTTGGCCTGCGCGTTCGTCGCATCGATACAGGTGTTCAGGTTGTTCTTCAGCGTATTGAAGTCGCCGTTGTAGGTGTCGGTGATGACAGGCGGAATGTCGCCCACGGAGATGCGCTGCACGTAACCTGCAGCCACGTTCAGCGGGCCGATGACCGCGTCCAGCGTGTCGTTCACGCCCTTGACGATCTTCTGGAAGTCGCCCTGGTGCCTGGACGCGTCGGCACGCGTTTCGAGCTTGCCTTCCACCGCGGCCTTGGCCAGCATATTGGCATCGTTGACCAACGCATTGACGGAGTCCACGCAGGTGTTCAGATTGTTCTTCAGCGTATTGAAGTCGCCGTTGTAAGTGTCGGTGATCTTCGGCGGGATGTCGCCCTTGGAGATGCGGTCCACATAGCCTGCAGCCACGTTCAGCGGGCCGATCACCGCGTCCAGCGTGTCGTTCACGCCCTTGACGATCTTCTGGAAGTCGCCCTGGTGCTTGGACGCGTCAGCACGCGTTTGCAGCTTGCCGTCGACCGCCGCCTTCGCCAGCATGTTCGCGTCAGAAACGAGCGCATTGATCGAGTTGATGGCTTGGTTCAGGTTGTTCTTCAGCGTGTTGAAGTCGCCGTTGTAGGTGTCGGTGATCTTCGGCGGGATGTCGCCCTTGGAGATGCGGTCCACGTAGCCTGCGGCCACGTTCAACGGGCCGATCACCGCGTCCAGCGTGTCGTTCACCCCCTTGACGATCTTCTGGAAGTCGCCCTGGTGCTTGGACGCGTCAGCACGCGTTTCGAGCTTGCCTTCCACGGCCGCCTTGGCCAGCAGGTTGGCGTCGTTCACCAACGCGTTGATCGAGTTGATGGCCTGGTTCAGGTTGTTCTTCAGCGTGTTGAAGTCGCCGTTGTAGGTGTCGGTGATCTTCGGCGGGATGTCGCCCTTGGAGATGCGGTCCACGTAGCCTGCGGCCACGTTCAGCGGGCCGATCACCGCGTCCAGCGTGTCGTTCACGCCCTTGACGATCTTCTGGAAGTCGCCCTGGTGTTTGGCGGCATCGGCACGCGTCTCGAGCTTGCCGTCGACCGCGGCCTTGGCCAGCATATTCGCGTCGGCGATCATGGCCTTCACGGCCGTCTGCATGCCGCGCACGGCGTGCGCCAGCGTGCCGACCTCGTCCTTGCTGTTCACGTCCAGCGTGAATTCGAAGTCGCCGGCGGCCATTTTGTTCGCGCCTTCTACGAGCTTGTTGGTCGGCCCCGTGATGGAGCGTGTGATGATCCAGCCCATGAGCAGCGTCAGCACGGACGCCACGATGCCCAGGATCAGTATCAGGTGCTCGGTGGAGTTGACCAGCAGATCGGCGTCCTTTCCGACTTTCTCCACGAGTGCAGTCTGGAAGTCGACCATGTCGTTCACCGACTTGTTGTACTCGTCCTGTGTCCTGCGCAGCTCTCCCTGCATCAGCACGATGATCTCGGCCTTCTTGTCTGCCTTGAGCAGCTCCAGGAACCGGTCCTGGTTCACGACATAGGCCGCGCGCGAGGTCTTGATCTTGGTCAGCATCTCCTTGCCCTTGTCGCTGGTGATGCTCTTTTCGAGTTTTTCCAGCCGGTCCGAAATGATCTTGCGCTGCTCGGGGATCGCGTCGATCGACTTCTGCTGTTCCGTGCCGCTGTAGATGTAGGCGTTGCGCAACTGGCGCGAGATCACGGCGATGGCATAGGTGATGTCGTTGGCCTGCACGGTCTTCGGAAACTTGTCCTGCACAAGGTCATCGATCTCTGTGTTCAGCGCCGTCAGCCGGGTATAGCTGACCACGGCGATGACGATCAACAGGATCAGCGTGACGGCAAAGCCGATTCCCAGCCTGACTCCGATTTTGAGGTTGTTCAACATGGCATGACTCCTGACTTAAGAAACTGAATTGAGCGAATGAAAACTGCTGGCATGAGCTGAGGCGAGGCTCTCGCACCCGGCGGCGGGTGCTCCTGAAAAATGCCACGGGGAAGGAGCTTGGGCGTGTTCATGATGACTGTCCCTCCAGCAGCGGCGTGGAAGCAGCAAAGGTCTTGGGCTCGGCACTGATGCAGCGTCGTACCAGCGCCGGCACATCCAGGATCAGCGCCACGTCGCCGCTGCCCAGGATGGTGGAGCCGCTGATGCAACTGACCTGGTTGAACATCTGGCCCAGCGGCTTGATCACGGTTTGGAATTCGCCCAGCAAGGTATCGACTACCAGGCCGGCCTTCTGCCCGGCGTACTTGAGCACCACGATGTTTTCGCTGCGCGGCGGCGCGCCCTTGATGGAGAACAGCTCGCGCAGCCGGATGAAAGGCAGCACCTGGCCGCGCAGGTTCGTGAAGTCGTGGCCTTCTTCGGCGCTGAACGCCACGCACTCCTCGATCATGTCCAGCGGAATCGCAAACACCGACTTGCCGACCTCGATCAGGAAGCCGTCGATGATGGCCAGCGTCAGCGGCAGGCGCACCGTGACGGTCGTTCCCACGCCTTCCTCGCTGTCCAGGCTGACGCTGCCGCGCAGCGCCGTGATGTTGCGTTTCACCACGTCCAGACCGACGCCGCGCCCGGACAGGTTGCTGATTTTTTCTGCCGTCGAAAAACCCGGCTCGAAGATCAGGCCGTAGACCTCGGAATCGGTCAAATGGTGGCCGGCTTCCACCAGTCCGCGCTCCACGGCCTTGGCCAGGATGCGTTCGCGCTTCAAGCCGCCGCCATCGTCCTGCACCGTGATCACGATGGAGCCGGAGTCGTGGAAGGCGTTGAGCTGGAGCGTTCCCTGGGCCGGTTTGCCGCGCTGCGCGCGAACTTCGGCGCTCTCGATGCCGTGGTCCATGGAGTTGCGCACCAGGTGCATCAGCGGGTCGCCGATTTTCTCCACCACGGTCTTGTCGAGTTCGGTGTCCTCGCCGTTGATCACGAGCGCGATGTCCTTGCCCAGGTCGCGCGAAACGTCGTGCACCACGCGCTGGAAGCGGTTGAAGGTGGCGCCGATCTTGACCATGCGCAGCTGCAGCGCGCTGTCGCGCACCTCCTCCACCAGCGTGGAGAGCTTGGACGTGCTGTCCTGCAGATCGCCGTTGTGGGCGCGGCGCGCGATCATGTTCACGTTGGCGCCGGCGATGATGAGTTCGCCCACCAGGTTGATGAGCTGGTCGAGCTTGTCGGCATCGACACGGATGGAACGGCTCTCGGCCGTGACGTTGTCCTTCACGGCCTTTTGCTTGGCCAGCGCGGCCTCCACCACCTCGGGTTGCACCGAGCCCTGCTCCACCAGAATCGTTCCGATCGGTTTGGCCGGGGTGTCCGACTGGGCATTCAGGGCCGAGTCCAGTTCCTGAGGCGTGAGCGTTCCACAGCGCACCAGCATGTCGCCCAGGCGCGCCATCTCGCCGGGCTGCTGCAGCAGCAGGCTGACGTAATCGCCGATCAGGCTGTGCGGCGGCAATATGCGCAGCTGGCAGTCGTCACACACGAACTCGAATACGTTTTCGATCGTGGCCTTGTCGGCCTCGCTCTGGAACGCCAGCTCGAAGCCGAGATAGCACAGCTCCGGATCCATGTCGGCGGCCGCCGGGAGGGCGTCGCTCAAGGTGACGATGGCGCTGATGCTTCCCAGCGTCTGCAGGTAGCGCAGGAAGGACAGCGGGTCCATGCCGTTCTTCAACACCTCCGTGCCAAAGCGCAGCGAGATATGCCAGTGGTCGGCATTCACGCCCTGGTTGGCGATGCGTGACACCGGGTCCGCACCCGGCGGCGTCAGTGCCACGGCCGCTGCGGCCTTGGGTGCGCCCAGATAGGCGCGCAGTTGCGCCAGCAGCGGCTCGCCCTGCTGCTGGTGCTGCGGATTGACTTCGATCCCGCCTTCGGCCACGGCCTGCACGAGCTTGTTGATGTGGTCGCAGCAGGCGAGCAGCAGCATCACCAGCTTGTCGGCGATCTGGAGCTTGCCGGCGCGCACCTGATCGAGCACGCTCTCCACCACGTGCGTGAAGGCCACAATGTGGTCCAGCCGGAACAGGCCGGAGGAACCCTTGATGGTGTGGGCTGCGCGAAAGATCGCGTTCACCAGTTCGTCTTTTTCCTGCGCCTGCTCGACCGCGAGCAGGGCGTTCTCCATGTCCTCCAGCAGTTCCCGGCTTTCGGTGATGAAGGTTTGCAGTGCATCGTCCAGATTCATGTGAGCCTCTCGCTGCTTGTTTGGGTCAGGCGCGCGCCGCCATCACCAGCGGATCGCTGAAATACGCCGCCACGTTCAACAGTTCGAACACTTCGAGCACGGCCGGGCTGTGGCCCACCAGGCGCAGCTCGCGCTGTTGGCGCAGTGCCTCCTGCTTGGCCAGCATCAGCAGCTGCACGCCGGCGGTGTCGATTTCGGTCACGCCGGAGAGGTCGATCTCGCTCGGTGCCGGAGCATCCAGCAGCAGCGGCTTGAATTCGGCCGCGCGAAAGATCGTGAATTCGCCCGTGATGTGCAGCACGGCACTGCCTTCTTCGGTGCTCATGGCAGGCACAGTTTCTGCACGGCCATCAGCAGGTGCTCGGGCTGGAAGGGCTTGACCACCCAGGCCCTGGCGCCGGCGGCCTGGCCTTCGCGCTTCTTCGACTCATCCGACTCGGTGGTGAGCATGATGATGGGCGTGAAGCGGTAGGCGGGCAGCAGCTTGACGGCTTTCACAAAGCTGATCCCGTCCATGTTGGGCATGTTCACGTCGCTGATGATCAGATTGACCTTCTGCCCCGTGAGTTTGGTGAGCGCATCGCGCCCGTCGCGGCCCTCGAGCACGGCGTAGCCCGCGCCTTTGAGGGCAATGCCTACGACCTGGCGCATGGAGGCGGAGTCGTCAACGATCATTACAGTCTTGGCCATGGCATCCTCTAGAAAAAGCTGATATCGGTTTCCATCTTCTGCTCCACCTTCACACCCGTATGCACCGCGTGCTGATCGGCCATGACGTAGGTCTTCTTCATCTCGGTCAGGAAGGCGTCCGAATCCAGCGCCAGCAGCACGCCGCCTTGTTCATAGTCCTGGCGGTTGCGTTCCAGCAGCTCGGGGAACTGCGAAATGTTGTTCTTGACGTGGTTCATGATCTGGCTCACGCGGTCCTGGAACTGCAACTGCACCAGCGCCTGCCCGATTTCCGACTTGATGCCTATGCTTTCTTCCTTCAGGCCGTTGCTGGAGCGCAGCAGCGCGTCGGTGATGCCCTTGAAGTCCGCCAGCACCGTGCCGATGGTGGCCTCGGCCGCCGCCACACGGCCTTCGCGCTGGGCTACCGACGCGCGCACGACGTCGCAGGTGCCGACGATCGCGCCATTGATCACATTCACCTTTTCAGCGATGCGTCGGCCGGTTTCGCCTGATTGCTGCGAGAGCATGCGAAATTCCTTGGCCACGACGGCAAAGCCGCGTCCATGCTCGCCCGAGCGCGCCGCCTCGATCGCGGCGTTCAGTGCCAGCAGGTTGCTCTGCTGCGCGATCTTGGCCACGTCGGACGCCATCTCCTTGAGTTCGGCGACGAAATGCCCCAGGTTCTCCACTTTTTCCAGCATGCCGGTCATGCTGCTCATCCCAGCCTGCTGCGCGGCGACCACCGCGCCCAGTTCACGTTCGCTGCGGTTGAGTACCGCCACCAGTCCCTGATCGGCGTCTTCCACGATGTCGGTTTCTAGGCTGGCGGTGTGCACGGCCTCATCGAGTTTGTCCACGATGCCGGCAAAGCGCTCCGACAGGCTGGAGATGGCGCTCTCCATCTGTTCGCGCGAGGATTCGATGTGGCCGCTCCAGACTGGCGCCACCTGCGCGCCAAATTCCTGCTGGGCGCTGAGGTAGTCGGCGATCGTCGCCTCCATGACCCGGTCTTGTGCCGCGCTGCGCAGGCCCAGAGCCAGGCCCGCAGCCGTCAGCAGCGCTGCCGCGGCGCCGGCACTCCAGCCCCAACCGCCGAACCCGAGCACGGCGACCGCCGCCAACAGGCCCAGCGCCTGCGGCAGCACCACAGAGGCGTTGAGTCGGCGCAGGGCGTCCATCACAGCCGCGCCTCCAGCGCGTTCTTCTCGGTGACGAGTTTTTCTATCAACGGAAGCAAGCCGACCACGAAATCGGTCTTGCTGACAAAACCCCGTGCACCCAGATCGGCGGCGACTTCACGGTAGGCGACGTTGTCGTGCATGGACAGGAAGATGATGGCCGGCGCCTGCGGCCAGGACTGCATCGTGCGCGCCACGTCCAGGCCGTTCATGTGCGGCATGGCCACGTCCAGCAGCATCAGGTCGGGCCGGAATTCTGCGGCCTTGTTCAGCGCCTCGCGCCCGTCGTGCGCCTCGGCCACGACATGGGTGGCACTCAGGCGGTTCAAAAACTGTCTGACCGCCGCCAGAAAGGTCTGGTTGTCGTCCACCAGCAGGATGTTCAGCATCATGGGCCCGACTTTAGGCCTGCCGCGTCGCCTGCGAAATCGGGCCGATACCTGAGTTGGACCGGGGAAACACCTGAGTTCCCCGAAAGCCGCCGGACTTGAGCCGACCCGGCTCGACTCAGTGATCGGACGAGATCAGCCCCACGCGCATGGCATAGCGCACCAGGCCGGCCACCTCGTGGATGTCGAGCTGCTTCATCAACTGGCTGCGATGGGTGTCGACCGTTTTCACCGAAAGGTCCAGGCTGCGCGCGATCTCCTTGGTGCTCAAGCCCCCGGCGACGAGCTTGAGGACCTCGCGCTGGCGCGGCGTGAGCGCGTCACCCGGCTGCTCGTCCTGGCGCAACCGATTGACATAATCATTGAGTACCCCTTTGGATACGGCCGGACTGAGATAGGTCTCGCCGCGCATCACGGCTGCCAGCGCCTGCTCAAGTTCCAGCGGCGCTGCGTCCTTCAACAGGTAGGCGGCGGCTCCATGGCGCAGCGCCTGGCGCACGTACTCCTCGCTCTGGTGCATCGAAAGGATGACGACGCGCGTCTTCGGCCAGCCCTTCATCACGCGCGCCGTGGCATCGATCCCGTTGAGTCCCGGCATGCCGATGTCCATCATCACCAGGTCGGGTTGCAGTTGCTCCACCAGTGCCAGCAGCGCCAGGCCGTCGTCGGCCTCGCCCACCACCTCAAAACCGGCGATCGACTCCAGCAGCTTGCGCAAGCCGGCGCGCACCAGGATATGGTCGTCGGCCAGCAGCACGCGTGTCATGTGGCGTCTCCGCGCAGGCGCATGGGGCACTGCATGCGCAGCGTGCTGCCATCCCCGGGCGCGGACTGGAGGTCGAGCTGTCCGCCGATGAGCGCGGCGCGCTCCTGCATGCCCAGCACGCCCATGCTGCCGCCGGCCAGCGCGCCGGCCTTCATGGCCGCCACGTCAAAACCGCAGCCATCATCCTTCACAATCAGAACCAGCATAGGGCCCTCCTCCAGCAAACTGATCTGCACCTGCCTGGCGTGGGCATGGCGCGCGATGTTCGTGAGCGCCTCCTGCACGATGCGAAAGCAGGCAATCTCGATGTCGGGCGCGAGCCGGTCGTGCAGTCGGTCGGTGTAGAGCTGCGCCACAAAGCCTGCGCGCTGCGCGTTCTGCTCGGCCATCCAGCGCAGCGCCGGCGCCAGACCCAGATCGTCCAGCATCGACGGGCGCAGCGCCAGCGCCAGCCGGCGCACCTGCTGCAGCGCATTCTCGACGATGCGGATGTTCTCGACATTGAGTTCGTCCGGAGCCTGGCTTCGGAAGCGTTGATTGGACTGCAGGTTGATCTTGATGGCGGTGAGCAGCTGACCCAGCTCGTCGTGCAGTTCGACCGCCAGCCGTCGGCGCTCGGCCTCCTGCACTTCCAGCACGCGCCGCGACAGCGCCCGCAACTGCTCGGAGTGCTCGCGCAGCGAGGCCTCGGTCTTCTTGCGCTCGGTGATGTCGGTGCGGATGACCACGAATCTTTCCGGTCGACCGTCGTCGCCCATGAACGGAGCGATGGTGGTCTGCATCCAGTAGTCATGCCCGTCCTTGGCCCGGTTTCGCACCTCGCCGTGCCAGACCTTGCGCTGCGCGATGGCCTCGGTCATGGCGTGGAAGTAACTCTGCGGGCGCTGATCCGAATTCAGCACCTGATGATCCTGGCCCAGCAGTTCTTCGCGTGCGTAACCGCTGACTTCGCACAGCTTGTCGTTCACCGAGACCAGGCGCCCCTGCAGGTCGGTGGTGGCCACGATCGCGTGCTGGTCCAGCGCCTGCATCACGCTGCCGAGCTCGGCCTGGGCGCGCCGGCGCGCCTGTTCGCGCGCGAAACCGCTGATGGCAAAGCTGATGTTCTGCGACATGCCCAGCAGCAGTGAGCGGATGTCTTCGTCAAAGGCATTCACTTCACCCGCGTAAAGCGTGAGCGCGCCCACGGCCAGGCCGTTTCTGCACAGCGGCAGCGCAGCCGACGCCGCCCAGCCTGCGATCGCGCCGCGCTCACGCCACGGCGCCGTCCTCGGGTCACGGGCGAAATCCTGGCACCAGAAAGCCTGGTTGTTCGCGATCGCGTTGGCCGTGGGTCCCAGGCCCCGTGGATCGCCGGCGTCGGTGGAAATGCGGTTGTCCTGCAGATAACCGTCGACATCGCCAAAGGAAGCCTGGCGTTTGACGGCTTGCGCCAGCGGATCGACCAGGCCGATCCAGGCCATCTTCATGCCCCCGAAAGTCACCGCGTCGCGGCAGATCTGCGCAAACAGCTCGGCCTCGTTGCTGGTGCGCACGATGGCCTCGTTGCATCGGCTCAAGGCGGCATACAACTGGCTCAGGCGCACGATCTTGCGCTCGGCCCGCTTGCGCTCGGTGATGTCTTCCTTGAGCGCGACATAGTGGGTGGCGTGTCCATCGGCGTCCAGCACCGGAGCCACCACCGCCTGCTCCACGTAGACATCCCCGCTGGCCTTTCGATTGTGGAACTCGCCGCGCCACACGCCCTCGGCCATGAGCGTTTTCCAGAGTGACTGATGCACCTGCGGCGGCGTCAGTCCCGACTGCAGGACGCGCGGGTTCTTGCCAAGGATCTCCTGTGGGCTGTAGCCCGTGACGGCGCTGACCCAGGGGTTGATGTATTCGATGCGGCCGGTGAGGTCGGTGATGACGATGCTCATCGGTGCCTGTTCGATGATGCGCGACAACTTGCGCATCTGCTCCTGCGCGCGCAGGCTTTCGGTGATGTCGCGAATCACCACCTGATTGACGCTTTGCCCGTCGTAGGTGATGACGATGCCCGTCACCAGTACGTCGATGGTGGAACCGTCGAGTTTGAGAAATTTTTCTTCGAGCGCCGGCGGATCCGTGCCCAGATCCTGGCTGCGCTGCACCCGGTCCACGACCAGTTGGCGAAAGTCGGGGTGGACGAAATCCAGGACGGGTCTGCCGACGATCTCGTCCGCGCAACGGGCGCCAAACAACTTGATGGCCGCCGGATTGACGTAGATCATCTTGCCGCCACTGTGCACCGCGATCGCTTCGGGCATCCATTCGGTCAGCGTGCGAAAGCGTTCCTCGCTCTCCTTCAGCGCCACCTTGCGTTGCCCCAGGAATGCCAGCAACTGGTTGAATCCGCGTATCAGCTGCCCCACTTCATCGTCGCGCATGACCGCCAGCGGACGCAACGGCTGCTGGTCGCTGGACATGGCGCTCAACTGCTCCATGGTGGCGAGCATGGGCGAGAGTTGGCGCCTGAGCATCCACCAGATGAGCATGCCGGCGAGCAGCGTGAGCAGCAGCGTGGCCAGAAACAGGCGCTGCTGCATCTCGCGAATCGGCGCGAACGCCTCCTCGGTCGGCAGTTCGGCCGCCATGATCCAGCCGCCGGAAGACAGGCCCTTGGCCGACAGCAGCACTTCCACGCCCTGCGCATTGGTGTACACGGCCGACCCTTCGAAGCCCTGCAGGATGCGGTCCAGACCGGCGTTTAGCCCGGGGGGGGGCAGGGGCTGCAGCGCTCTGGTTTTGTCCGACGCCGCCACGATCAGCCGGTCTTTGGGCGCGATCAGCGCATAGCCACCGGTCTTGCCCGGGGCATATTTCGAAATCCGTTCCAGAAAATTGGCCTTCTCCAGCAGTATGACGCCGACCAGGGCGCCGATGACCTGGCCCTGGGCATCGTGAATCGGCGCTGCCATGGAGAACACCGGAACCTTCAGCATCTTGCCCAGGACCGGCGTGCTGATGATCGATTTGCCGTGTTTCAACGCAGCGGCGATGTGGTCGCGCTCCATGTAGTTCACGCCTTTGTGCGCCGCCGAGCGCGGCGTCGACGCGGTCGCCGTGCCTTGCGCATCGGTCACAAAGGTTCCACCGTTGAACAAGCTCAGGAACACCGCCTGCTGCTCCAGCAGCGCCTGCAGCTCAGAGACGTCGGCCAGGGTGGCCGGGGTGATGCCCTTGGCGAGCAGCTCCAGCGCGTGCAGGCGGTCACCCAGTTCCTGGTCGATCTCTTCCGACATCAGCGCCAGCGTTGCGCGTTGCTGATCGCCCAACAGCAGCTGCAGGTCCGCGCGCAGCATCTCGCTGGCGTACAGCGCCAGCGACCACAGGCCAGCCAGGAAGATCGCCAGCGTGAACAGCGTCACCCGGGTCTTGAGCGATCGAGGGGAAAAGGCATTCACGGGGCGAGAGACATTTTCAAGGTCCTGCGATGGAATAGTGCACCAAGTTGACAAGGATAGCGCATCTTGCAGGCGCGTCGCCCGCCGGGGCGGCGCGGCAACCGCGCTACAGTTCAGGGGTGCGTGCATGTTGACACGCGCGTGACAGGAGTACAACCGTGCAGATTGAATGGAAAGATGGCTACAAGCTGGGGGATGCGGTGATTGACGAACAGCATCAGCACCTGTTCGCCCTGGCCAACGCGTTCCTTGCGGCGAAGGACAGCGACGCGCAAACCCAATGCGCGATGCGGCTTTACAAGCATACGCGGGAGCATTTCGGGCATGAGGAGCGGCTCATGCGCGAGCTTCATTTTCCGGACTACCAGGCGCACGTCGACTCGCACAACCAGTTGATTTCACGTCTGAACGCGGTCAGCGATACCATCGCGAAGGGCTCACTGACGGAGCAGGATGTGCAGGCGTTCATGACGGATTGGGCCCTGCATCACATCCCCTTGAGCGACGCCAAGCTCAGCCAATACCTCGCGACCCGCTGAGCTTCACGTTCACTGCCATGCTTCGCAGCCGCAGCATGGCAGCCCTGCGGGGGGGGCGTGCGAGGCGCTTGATCGGGATGATCCCGTGGGGTCGCTGAAGTCGAAAATCGAGCCCCTGTCGTGAATAAGTCCAATGGATGGTGCGAAAATGCCTCCCGATCGGACGATTCGTGCGCCCCCTGAGCATCGTGCCTACCGCCCTGCCCGATCAGCCACGACAAGGACTGTGATGAAACGAGTTGATGATTTCCGCCTGAAATTCGGCAAGAAGGAGCTGGTGCCCATCATCATCGGCGGCATGGGCGTGGACATTTCCACCGCCGAGCTGGCACTGGAAGCGGCGCGCCTGGGCGGCATCGGCCACATCTCGGATGCGTTGATCCACGACGTGTCGGACCGGCGCTTTGACACCTCCTACGTCAAGAACAAGACCCGCTTCTACAAGGCCAACATCGACAACTCGGACAAGTCCAGTGTGCAGTTCGACCTGGCGCACCTGGCCGAAGCCACCAAGCTGCACGTGGGCCGCACCATGGACGCCAAGCGCGGCGACGGCATGGTGTTCGTCAACTGCATGGAAAAGCTCACCATGAACGCGCCGCGCGACACCCTGCAGGTGCGGCTGAACTCGGCGCTGGACGCGGGCATCGACGGCATCACGCTGAGCGCGGGCTTGCACCTGGGCTCCTTCGGTCTGATGGCCGAGCACCCGCGTTTTCGCGACGCCAAGCTGGGCATCATCGTGTCTTCGGTGCGCGCCTTGCAGCTATTTCTGCGCAAGACCGCGCGCCTGGACCGCCTGCCCGATTTCGTCGTGATCGAAGGCCCGCTGGCCGGCGGACACCTGGGCTTTGGCCTGGATTGGGCGCAATACGATCTGGCCACGATCGTGGCCGAAGTGGCGCAGTTCCTGAAGGCCGAGCAGCTCGACATTCCTCTCATCGCCGCTGGCGGCATCTTCACCGGCAGCGATGCGACGGCGTTTCTGGAGCATGGCGCAGCCGCGGTGCAGGTGGCCACACGCTTCACCGTCGCCAATGAATGCGGATTGCCCGACAAGGTCAAGCAGGAATACTTCAAGGCGAGCGAAGAAGACATCATCGTGAACACGATTTCGCCCACCGGCTACCCCATGCGCATGTTGCGCAACACGCCCGCCATCGGCTCGGGCATACGCCCCAACTGCGAGGCCTACGGCTACCTGCTCGACGGGGCCGGCAACTGCGCCTACATCACGGCCTACAACGAGCAGATCGCGCTGCACCCGGATGGCAAGAACATCTCCGTGATGGACAAGACCTGCCTGTGCACGCACATGCGCAACTACAACTGCTGGACCTGCGGCAGCACCACCTACCGCCTCAAGGATACAACCCGGCGCGCGGCCGACGGCAGCTACCAGCCGCTGAGCGCCGAGCACATCTTTCGCGATTACCAGTTCAGCG
Source organism: uncultured beta proteobacterium (assembly GCA_903838565.1). Classification (GTDB taxonomy): domain Bacteria; phylum Pseudomonadota; class Gammaproteobacteria; order Burkholderiales; family Burkholderiaceae_C; genus CAIKVZ01. The sequence continues at coordinate 39,504 of CAILZB010000079.1, forward strand.
TCGACAGCAAGGTGGCTCTGCCCGAAGTGCCATGAACCCCGCGCATCCCACCGACCTGAGGCGCCACTTCTCGCGCATCGCGTTCCATACCGACGCGCGCCTGCACTTGCCCGACGGCATGCATACGGTGCACCTGCTGGACCTGGCGCTCAAGGGTGCGCTGGTGGAGGCGCTGGAAGCCTTTCCGGTGGCATTGGGCGATGTCTGCAGCCTGGTGCTGCCGCTGACCCCGGAGGGCGAAAAGATCCTGATGAAGGCCGTGGTGGCGCACCTGGACGGGCCGCGCATCGGACTCGAATGCCAGCACATCGACGTCGACAGCCTGACCAATCTACGCCGCCTGGTGCAGCTCAATCTGGGCGACGCCAGCCTTGTGGACCGCGAACTGGCGCATCTTTTCAAGCTCTCGAGCTGAGCCCGGCAACGCCGGAACTTGTCGCCGGGGCCAAGCCTCCAACGGGAAACTTTTTTTCGGGAGCTTCTCATGCGGCCACATCTTGCGACTCTTGTTCTTTGTTCCACGCTCGCACTGGGCGCGCTCACAGCGCACGCAGCCGCCGAGGTCGAGATTCGATTCATCGAGCCGGAAAAATTCACCGATGTGCGGCACAACTCGCTGAGCGAGGAAGCCCTGTTCGCCACGCTGACCCAGCACCTGCAGACGCTGGGTCAGAAATACCTCGGCGACGCTGAAAAGCTGGAGATCGAAGTGACCGACATCGATCTGGCCGGGCGCATCGAATACCCGCCGCGGGCCCAGCCCGTGCGCGTGCTGCGCAACGTCACCGGGCCGCGCATCACGCTGCGCTGGCGCCGCGCATCCGCAGACCAGGGCGCGCCCATGCAGGAAGTCACGCTGCACGACACGGCTTACCTTGCGCGCATCAACCACTACGACGAGGGCGACCCGCTGCGCTACGAGAAACTGATGCTGGAGACCTGGTTCCGGGGCGCTTTTGTTCCTGCAAAATAGCCTCCATGCACAGCATCACCCGCTCCAGAAAAAACATCACCGCGTTGGCGCTCGCCGCGCTGTCCTGCCTTCCCGCAGTCGCCGCCGACACGCTGGACAAGATCCAGACGGTGGTCGTGATCTACGCCGAGAACCGCAGCTTCGACAATCTCTATGGCCTGTTCCCGGGCGCCAACGGCATTGCCCGGGCCTCGGCCGAAAGCCGCCTGCAACTCGACCGCGACGGCAAGACCGTGCTCGCCAGGTTGCCGCCGGTGTACAGCGCCAGCGCCGCCTCGGCGCAGGACTGGTCCTTTGTCGCCCGCCTGCCCAACCAGCCCTTTCGCATCGATGCCGAGCAGCCCGGCGGCGTCCCCGGTGTGGCGGCGAGCGTGGCCACGCCCGATCTGACGCACCGCTTCTACAACAACCAGATGCAAATCAACGGCGGCGCCAACAACCTGTTCGCGGCATTCTCGGAGGCCGGCGGCCTGGTCATGGGCTACTACGACGGCTCCGGCATGGCGATGTGGAAGCTGGCCCGCGAATACACGCTGGCCGACAACTTCTACATGGGCGCCTTCGGCGGCTCGTTCCTGAATCACTTCTGGCTGGTCTGCGCCTGCACCCCGAGCAGCGCCACGGCCAGCGCCAGCCGAACGGCCGTGATCGACCCCGCCACCGGATGGTTGGCACTCAAGACCCCGCAGCCGGCAAGCGCGCTCAGCAGCGGGCCCAATGGCCTGTTCCAGCGCGACTCCACTTTCGCTCCCAAAGACGCCTCCAGCGGTCTGAGCTACGCCGTCAACACCATCCAGCCGCCGTTCCAGCCCAGCGGCACGCCACCCGCTGCGGGCGGCGACCCACGGCTGGCGAATCCGGCCGCCGGCGGCCGCGCTACCGTGTTGCCTGCGCAGACCGCGAAAACGATAGGCGACACGCTCTCGGCCAAGGGTGTGAACTGGGCCTGGTACTCCGGCGCCTGGAAGGCCGCGCTGGCCGACGGCACGCAGGTAGCCGCGGCGCCGCGCACCGTGATCTACAACGAGGCCGCAGGCGCGGCCAATTTTCGGCCCCATCACCAGCCCTTCAACTATTTCGCACGCTTTGATCCGACCACGGTCAAGGGCCTTCAGGAGCGCGCAGCGCACCTCAAGGACTACGCCGATCTGCAAGCCGACATCGCCGCTGGTCAGTTGCCGGCGGTGGTGTTTTACAAACCCGCGGGCAACCTGGACCAGCATCCGGGCTACACCGACGTGATGTCGGGTGACGCGCATATCGCCGCCGTGGTGGCGCAGCTGCAGGCGAGCCCGCAGTGGAAGCACATGGCCATCATCGTCGCCTACGACGAGAACGGCGGTTTCTGGGATCACGCGGCGCCGCCGAAGGCCGACCGATGGGGACCGGGCACCCGCATCCCGGCCATCGTCATTTCGCCCTACGCCAGGAGGGGCTACGTGGACAGCACGCTCAGCGACACGACGTCCATCATCAGGTTCATCACGCGCCGCTTCGGCTTGGAGGCCCTGCCCGGTGCGCGTGCCATGATGGGCGACCTCAGCAGCGCTTTTGAATGAAAGGAAAACACCCCATGGACAGACGCCATTTCTTCCAGAGTTCGGCTCTGGTCTCCACCGGTGCACTCATTGGCTGCGCCGTCCCCGGCGTGGCCCAGCAACAGCCCAGAACCCCTTTTGCCGTGGCGCAAATCACGCTCCCTATCGTGGGCTCAGACGCGCTGTTCCCTGTGCGGCGCATCTATTGCATCGGCCGCAATTACGCGGCACACGCCAAGGAAATGGGTTCGGACCCGAGCCGCGAGCCGCCCTTCTTCTTTCAGAAGCCCACGGACGCGATTCAGCACGTTCCTGCCAACACCGTGGCCGATCACCCGTATCCCTCGTTGACGAAGAACTACCACTACGAAGCCGAACTGGTGGCGGTGCTGGACAAGGGCGGGCGCAACATCCCGGTGGCCAAGGCGCTGGAGCTGGTGTACGGCTACACGCTGGGTCTTGACATGACGCGGCGCGATCTGCAGCGCGCCATGGGCGACGAGAAGAAACCCTGGGAGATCGGCAAGAGCTTCGATCACTCGGCGCCGATCGGCGCCGTCCACCCCGTGGCGCTGACCGGCCATTTCACGCAGGGCGCGATCTGGCTCAAGGTGAACGGCCAGACCAAGCAAAGCGCCAACCTGAGCCAGATGATCTGGTCCGTGGCCGAGCAGATCTCCAAGCTGTCCGAAGCGAACGAACTCTTCCCCGGCGACATCATCTATTCCGGCACCCCGGAAAACGTCGGTCCGGTGGTGCGCGGCGACGTGATTGAAATGCACATCGACGGCCTGCCCAACCTGAGCGTGAAGATCGTCTGATGGATTGAAACGCGGGTTACGCTGCGCTGACCCGACCTACGACGGCGGTCGCCGTAGGCGTGACCCGACGCCCTAAGCTGCGACCGATCAGCTGTCCCAGCCGCCGCCGTCGCCGCTGCTGGCCACAGAGCCACCGTCGTCCCACGAACTGGTGTCGTTGACGCCGAAATTCTGCCCGCCCATGTCGTTGTTGCCGGCGAAAGGCTGGTCGTAGCCATTGCTGTTGTCCAACTGGCGGGCTGAGCCTTCGTGCCCACCCATCAGGCTCTTGCCTATGGCCTCGGCCGCCAGCACGCCGGCACCCACGGCCAGCCCTGTGGCCAGACCACCCATCACCCTGCCGCCCAATCCGCTGCCTTGGGGTTGTCCATAGCCCGGGGCCATGGCGCCGCCTCCTCCCATGCCAAAGCCCTGCGGGCCCATCAAGCCATTGCCCTGAACCGGATTCGGGTACGGCGCCTGGGGCATGAGTTGGGATTCGGGCTTTTTGCGCAGCATCACGATGGCCAGGGCGATCAGACCGCCGCCAATCGCCAACGCCAATCCCCAGGGGAAGGGCGAAGCGGGAGGCGCCTGGCGCACTGCGGGCCCGGCCATGGCGGGCGGATTGCTGCGCGCCGTCAACTGGGTGCGCAGTGCCTGCACGGCTTCAGGCTTGGCAAAGCTCAGGCCGGGCGCGAGCTTTTCCGCGGTCGCCAGCTCTTCGCGGGCTCGACCCATCTGACCCTGTCGCGCCGCGAGCTCGGCCTGCACGTAGTGCGCCTTGCCGGAGTTCGGGTGCGCCACCAGCACCTGCTGCATCATCGTCTGCGCCTGTTCCATGCGGCCCGCATTGGCGGCGTCGTACACCTGGTTCAGTGTGGGTTCGGACTGCGCCATGGCCAGCCCGAAGCCGAACAAGGCGGCGACCGCCAGCCACTTGCCAACACTCTGCATGATCGATCGTTTCAACATCTATGTACCCTTCAATGGTATGGAACTTACCTGGCCGAGATGGTGGCGTCGGTGCGCAATGCAAGTGGCCCCGTCACCCATGCCTGCCTTGCACCCCCGTGCCGCCCGTCCGGCGCCACGCGACTGTAGCGTGCATTCGTGAATCCCGTGCGGCGCCGCTTCGGACTCCGCGCCAGGTGTGAGCTTTAGCCTGCGGCGCAGCCGGCCTGCGTCAATAAGTGCCCCGGACTTCTTGAAACCGCGCAAATTGCCCTTATCATTAGCACTCGACGGGATTGAGTGCTAACAAGGTCTTCGGCCCTGCTTCAGCCTTCCCATCCGAGCATGAACGCCGCCCCAACGGGTAGTTGTTTTTTGATTTATCAACCCATTGTGCTAATTTAGGAGATGCAATGAAACTACGTCCTCTCGCCGATCGCGTGATCGTCAAACGTGTCGAAAACGAAACCAAGACAGCCTCTGGCATCGTCATTCCGGACAGCGCTGCTGAAAAACCGGATCAAGGCGAAGTGCTGGCCGTGGGCCCCGGCAAGAAGAACGACAAGGGCGAACTCGGCGCCATGTCGGTCAAGGTCGGCGACCGCGTGTTGTTCGGCAAGTACAGCGGCCAGACCGTCAAGGTCGATGGCGACGAACTGCTCGTCATGAAAGAAGACGATTTGTTTGCAGTCGTCGAGAAGTAATTCTCGACACGCTCAAGTCTCATTTACCAACTGAATTCGGAGAATAAATCATGGCAGCAAAAGACGTCATTTTCGGCGGCGAAGCCCGCGCACGCATGGTCGAGGGTGTGAACATCCTGGCCAACGCAGTCAAGGTTACCCTGGGCCCCAAGGGTCGCAATGTGGTGCTGGAGCGCTCGTTCGGCGCCCCCACCGTGACCAAGGACGGTGTGTCCGTGGCCAAGGAAATCGAACTCAAGGACAAGCTGCAGAACATGGGCGCGCAGATGGTCAAGGAAGTTGCTTCCAAGACTTCTGACATCGCTGGCGACGGCACCACCACGGCTACCGTGCTGGCGCAAGCCATCGTGCACGAAGGCATGAAGTACGTGGCCGCCGGCATGAACCCGATGGACCTGAAGCGCGGCATCGACAAGGCAGTCACTGCTTTGGTCGCCGAGCTGAAGAAGGCTTCCAAAGCCACCACCACCTCCAAGGAAATCGCCCAGGTCGGCTCCATCTCGGCCAACTCCGACGAAGCCATCGGCAAGATCATCGCTGACGCGATGGACAAGGTCGGCAAGGAAGGCGTGATCACCGTGGAAGACGGCAAGAGCCTGGACAGCGAACTCGACGTGGTCGAAGGCATGCAGTTCGACCGCGGCTACCTGTCGCCCTACTTCATCAACAATCCTGAGAAGCAAGCCGCTTTGCTGGACAACCCGTTCGTGCTGCTGTACGACAAGAAGATCAGCAACATCCGCGACCTGCTGCCCACGCTGGAACAAGTCGCCAAGTCGGGCCGTCCGCTGCTCATCATCTCCGAAGACGTCGAAGGCGAAGCCCTGGCGACTCTGGTGGTGAACACGATCCGCGGCATCCTGAAGGTCGTTGCCGTCAAGGCTCCGGGCTTTGGCGACCGTCGCAAGGCCATGCTGGAAGACATCGCCATCCTGACCGGCGGCAAGGTCATCGCTGAAGAAGTCGGCCTGACGCTGGAAAAGGTCACGTTGGCAGACCTGGGTTCGGCCAAGCGCGTCGAAGTGGGCAAGGAAAACACCATCATCATCGACGGCGCCGGTGCCGCTGCTGACATCGAAGCCCGCGTCAAGCAAGTGCGCGTGCAGATCGAAGAAGCCACCAGCGACTACGACCGCGAAAAATTGCAAGAGCGCGTGGCCAAGCTGGCCGGCGGCGTTGCAGTGATCAAGGTTGGCGCTGCCACCGAAGTCGAGATGAAGGAAAAGAAGGCCCGCGTTGAAGATGCACTGCACGCTACCCGCGCTGCCGTGGAAGAAGGCATCGTGGCCGGTGGCGGCGTGGCTCTGCTGCGCGCCAAGCAAGCGGCTGGCGCCATCAAGGGCGACAACGCGGATCAGGAAGCCGGCATCAAGCTGGTGCTGAAAGCGATCGAAGCGCCCCTGCGCGAAATCGTGTTCAATGCCGGCGGCGAAGCCTCGGTGGTGGTGAACGCGGTCTTGGCCGGCAAGGGCAACTACGGCTTCAACGCCGCCAACGACACCTATGGCGACATGATCGAAATGGGTATCCTGGACCCGACCAAGGTGACCCGCACCGCGCTGCAAAACGCAGCCTCCGTGGCTTCGCTGATGCTGACGACCGAGTGCATGGTGGCTGAGGCTCCCAAGGCCGAAGGCGCCGGCGGCATGGGCGGCATGGGCGGTGGAGATATGGGTGGCATGGGCGGCATGGGCGGCATGGGGATGTAATTGGTGTCCTTGCCTGACGATCCAGGGCGTTGTTGCGGCGGCTTGCCGTAGCGTTGCTACTGTCTACGCCCCCGCGCCTAGCCCTGAACCGTCATGCTGCGTCGAGCGGTCTTGTAGCGCTCGACAAAAATATAAAACCCCGCACGGTGCGAGCCTTGCGGGGTTTTTGTCTGTGTTGGTACGAATCAGGCCAGCAACCGCAAGGCCTTTTGCAACGCGGTCCGCAGCACCACCGGCGAGGTTCGCGTGAGCCTGACTTCGGGCGTGCCGTGCCACTCGGCGCAAGCCTTTAATGCGCTCGCCACCAAGGGCAGATCTTCCGCATCCAGCTTCACCCCTGCCTCCAGATACAAGGCCTTGATTTCGAACCGACCCTCGGTGCGGTGCGCCTTGGCATCCACGCGGCCGATGAGTTGGCCGCGGTGCAACAGCGGCAGCACGAAGTAGCCGTATTGGCGCCTGGCTTCGGGCGTGTAGCACTCGAGCCGGTAGTCGAAATCGAACATGGCTTTGACACGCTCGCGGTCCCAGACCAGCGGGTCGAAAGGTGACAGCAGGGTCGTGTGCGTGGGCTGCAATTTGTCCTGCACGGCCTGATTGAACAGTGCCTTGTTGGCCAAGTGCACATAGCCCGGAACGTCCCAGCCGTGCACCGCCACGCGCAGCAGGCGACCCCGCGCCACCAGATCATCCAGATCGCTGTCCTTGAGCCGCGGCTTCATGCGGTAGTAGTCGTGGATCCAGCGCGCCTGAGTCACGCCCAGCGCGGCCACCGACTTCTCGATGAAGCTGCTGTGCACGGCGTCCACATCGGGCGGGTCCAGCGTCGACAGCGTCGGGCAGACACGCTCGGGCAGGTCGTACACGCGCTGGAAATTCTCGCGCCGCGCGACCATCAATTCGCCCTGGGCGAACAGCGCTTCCAGCCAGACCTTCTCGTCCTTCCAACCCCACCAGGCGCTGGCACGCTCGTCCTTGCGCTCGAAGTCCGATGACTTGACGGCGCCGTTGTCGCGCACATGCGTCAGCAACTTGTCCAGATGCGCGCGCTGCTCGTCGTGCACGCGCTGGCCGCGCGCCAGGCCCCAATGATGGCGAGTCTGTGCGTTGTAGGCGCGATGCAGCGCCAGGTCTGCCATCGGCGCAAAGCAGGCCTCGTGTGCCCAGGTTTCGAAGACCGCACCGCCAGCCAGTGCCTGATCCAGCCAGTGCATCGGATACGAGCCGATGCGCGAATGCAGCACCAGGTAGGGACTGCGCGCCACCACGTGGATGGTGTCGATCTGCAGCAGTTGCATGCGCGCGATGCAGCGGCGCAGGGACAGCGCCGTGGCTGCCTTGGCGGGCCCACCGAGCAAACCCTGCACGGCCAGCTGCAGGTTGCGCGCTTGCTGCAGGCCGAGCGGAACCGGCTCTGCATTTTTCCCTCTGCACGTGCTCATCGGATCACAACGCGGCGCTGCTGTCCCAGGCCGCGTTTTGCAGCACGACGCGATAGCCGTCATGGTCTTCAAACGTCTGCCCACGCTCGTCCCAATATGGATTGAACGCGGCGACCCGACTGAACCCTGCGTTCAGCATCCGACCGCAGGCTCGACTCCACTGCGACGGGTCCGGCAGGTAGAACACCACCAGATCTTCCGGCGTGGGGGTGGGCTGCACCGGGTGTGCCAGGCAGGCGGTGAATTCAAAGTGGTAGCCGGAATCAGCCGCTCCCAGCATGACGCCGCTGAATCCGGCGTGATCTTCAAAGTGCGAAATCACAACCAGCGAAAGACCCAAGCAGTAAATGGCCTGACTCTTGGCCAGATCGCTGACGGGACGTGCAATCCTCAGATGGTGCGCCATCAAACACCTTGAACTGTTCAGCCTCAAGCGTTGCGCAGTCGCGCCAACAAGCCCGCGGTCGAGCCGTCGAGCCCGCTGGCATCGCCCGAATGCAGGCGCGGCTCAATGTCACGCGCCAGCACCTTGCCCAGCTCCACGCCCCACTGGTCGAAGCTGTTGATGCCCCAGAGCGCGCCACTGACGAAGACGCGGTGCTCCTGCAGCGCGATCAGCGCGCCCAGGCTGGCAGGGGTCAGATCGTCCAGCAGCAAGAAGGTGCTGGGCCGGTTGCCGGGGAAGTGGCGGTGACCTCCCGCATCGGCCTTGCCAAGCATCAGCGCCTGCGCCTGCGCCAGCACGTTGGCCAGTAGTTGCGAGTGGTGTCCCGCGAGTTCGTGCCGCGCCTTCTTTACCGCCACAAACTCCAGCGGCACCACGTCCGTGCCCTGATGCAGCATCTGGAAATAGGCGTGCTGGCCGTTGGTTCCGGGCTCGCCCCACAGCACCGGCGAAGTACCAAAGGGCAGCGCCTGGCCTGAAACGTCCACGCGCTTGCCGTTGCTCTCCATCTCGAGCTGCTGCAGGTAGGCCGGAACCCGGCGCAAGGCGCTGTGATAGGGCGCGATGGAGCGGCTGGTGAAGCCGTGAAAGTTGCGGTACCAGAGGTCCAGCAGCGCCAGACGCACCGGCAGGTTGTGCTCCAGCGCGGTGCTGCGGAAATGCCCGTCCATGGCGTGCGCACCGGCCAGGAAATCGCGAAAGCCCGCTGCGCCGATGGCGATCGCGATGGGCAGTCCGATGGCCGACCACATCGAATAGCGCCCGCCCACCCAGTCCCAGAAGCCAAAGGTGGTGTCAATGCCGAACTCGTTCGCCGCCGCGACATTGGTGGTGAGCGCGGCGAAGTGGCGCGCGATGTCCTTGCCACCCTGGGTCTCGAACCACTGCTTGGCCGAGCGCGCATTCGTCATGGTCTCGATCGTAGTGAAGGTCTTGGATGCGATCAGGAACAGCGTGCTGCTTGGCCGCACGCGCGCCAGCACCGCGGCCAGTTCGTGCCCGTCCACGTTGGAGACGAAGTGAATGCGTTTTCCTGTGGTAGCGAAACCATCCAGCGCCAGCACTGCCATCTGCGGCCCCAGGTCCGAGCCGCCGATGCCGATGTTGACGACGTCGGTGATGGCAAGGTCAGAGCGCACCTGTTCTGCGTAGGCCAGCATCGCGTCCAGCGTGCTGTGCACCTGCTGCGATTCGGTGGCCAGCGGTTTTCCTGCGCCAACAGCGGGGCTGCGCAACAGCCAGTGCATCACCGCGCGCTGCTCGGTGGCGTTGATCTTGTCGCCGGCGAACATGGCGTCGCGGTGCTGCTCCACGCGGCACTCGCGCGCCAGATCGAACAACATCTTCTGTGTCGCCACGTCGATCAGGTTCTTCGACAGGTCGGCGAACACGTGGGGGGCGCTCTGGCTGAACGTGGCAAAGCGCTGCGTATCGGCGGCAAAGGCGTCGCGCAGATCCAGACTGCGACCAGCGCCGTCAAAGTGGCTTTGCAATGCGGCCCAGGCGGGCGTTTGATCACAGCGAGGGCGTTGGGTGATAGTCATGGCAGATATGTTGTTGGCGTGGACTCGAGCTGCCACACCGGCGACGAAGGGTGTGAGGACACAGAGTGGATCCATGGCGCGATTATCGCGGAGCCAAGCGAACCCCCAAAAAAAAGGGCAGACCATCAAGGCCTGCCCCGCGATTGAAAGCGGCCGGGCGTTTGACGGCAAGGTCAAACGCCAGCCCCGCGCTACACGCTGGTGAAGAATCCGATGCCCACCAGCGTCAGCAGCGTCAACCCCACCACGATCAGCGTGAAGCCGAGCACCGTCGACAACTTCACAAACGTCGGTGACGGAGCTTCGACCAGATGCTGCTCGAGTTCACCCGAATCCAGCAAGCGCTGATACTGCAGCGGGTGGTCGTGCTTCAGTTCTTCCAGCGTCACCGTGCCAGTGAACATCACCCGATCCAGCGGGAATCTGTCAGGCCGGAAATGGTTGTTGAAGAAATGCACCGTGAACAGGAACACCACGGCAAGGAAGGCCTCTTCACTGTGGAAGATTGCCGCGACGTTGAACACCCAGCCCGGCAGGAACTGCGCCGTGATGTGTGGAACCCACATCATGATGCCGCTGACGCCGATGATGGTGACACCCCAGAACGGTGCCCAATAGTCAAACTTCTCCCAATAGGTCCAGCGGTCGAACACAGGCCGGGGCGCCTTACCCAGGAACCACTTGAACATGGCGAGGATGTCCTTGATATCCTGCGGCCCAGGAACCATGGAGTTGGGACCGAAGATCTTGAAATTCTTCCAGTCGCGTCCGATCCTGACAATCATGTAGACCAAGTGCCAGAAAAACACGCCTGCGAAGATCACCGCAGCCACACGGTGCACCAGACCCGCCGTATGCGGACCGTTGAGCAGGATCATCAGCGGCTTGGCCCAGGGTGAGTCGGGATAGAACAACGGTATGCCCGTCATCGTGAGCGTCATCAGGCTCAGGGCGAAAACCAGGTGCGCGATGCGCCAGGTGCGACTGAAGCGCTGGAAGTGCTTACCCTTGAATGTGGCGGGCAGCTCCGGCATTTCATCAAGCTTCACGTGGGGCTGCGCCTGGCGCTCGCGACGCTCCTTGAATTCCCGATAGAACCACAGCAGGGTGTGCAGCCAGAAGAAACCGAATGTCCCCAGCAGCAGCTGGATCATGATCTTGTTGGCGATCCAGATTTGCGGATAGGCGCTGAAATTGTTGCTGGTTCCATGCGGGCTGAAGCTGGCAAACCCCGCCGTCGCCAACGGTATAGCCTTCTTGCCGCTGTGACACTCCTGACAGGACTCAAGGCGGTTCTCGATATTCATCTTCGACTTGGAATCCGTGGGCGGCTCGATATCGTGACTGCCATGACAGTCGAAACACTTCGCCGTGTGGCTATAGCCCAGCGTGTTGACCTGTCCGTGGTAGGTCGATCGATAGGATGCATATTCCTTTGAATGGCAATTCCCGCAGTTGGCGGTGATCGCCAGTTTGGCCTGGGGCGATGCGGTGCTCTTGACGCTGTGCGAGGTGTGGCAATCGGCGCAGCCAGCGGCTTTCGGGTTGTGCTTCTGCGTGACCTCCCTGCCATGGACCGACTTGGACCATACCTTCAGCTGGTCTTCGTGGCAGCGTCCGCACAGGTTCGCGATCGCGAGGTGCCACTCGGTGCGTTCCGGAGTGCCAATCGGCGGCACGTTGAAGCTGTGGACGTTGTGGCAATCGTTGCAGGACGCGTTCGGCCGCGTGGGGTCATCGGCGTTTGGCCGCGCATGCAGCGAAGCCTGGTAGGTGTCGATGTTGTCGGATACGGTCTTCATCCAGTGCCGTTCGCCGCCGACCTTCTCCTGTGCCGAGGCTGCCTTCAGCTTCTGGTGACACTGCACGCAATCTGGCCGCTTCTCTCCGGGGGCCTTCTTGTGCTCGGCGGTGCTGTCGGTGATTTCAAGGTGGCAGGCAATACACTCCATACCGGAGTGAACGCTCTTGACAAAGCCCGCCGGCTCCACCACGTGCAGCGCGCGCTTGGCACCGTCCACGCCGGGCACCTCGAGTTTGCCATTCTTCCCGTCGTGGCAGGAAAGGCAAACCTTGTTGCCAAGGCCAGACTCCTTCTCAGCGGCGGCAGCGCCACCCGACACACTGGCGGCGCAACAAAGCACCACAGCGACGAACCAAACCGTCAGCTTGCTGACACACATGATTGATGTCCTCCGGACCCTTGACACCGAGGGTGGAACATCCAACCCCGGGGCGGCCCACAGTGCCATCGACTCGATTCCGGGGAGGCTGGCCGCCGCAAGCCCCGCCCTGCCACCGACCGCTAGATGCTAGCGCCGGCGGCCCTGCGTTGGATTACAGCGACAAGACCCACTGCGCCAAATTCTTGAGCTTGGCCGCATCCTGGGTCTTGATGATCTTGTGATCTTCTTCGGTGCCATCAGCGAGCTTCACCTTGCGTCCGGTGGTGATGGTCTTGATGATGTTGTCTTCACCCTCGGCCTTGCCCTTGTACTTGGCGGCGACGCTCTTCAGCGACGGGCCCGTCTTGGTCTTCTCGATGGAGTGGCACTTGGTGCACTTGTTGCTCTCCATCAACTCCTGGGCTTGCGCCGCATCGACTGCGGCGTGAACAGAACCCGCACCCGCCAAAGCGAGAATCAGGCATCCGGTGGTCAAAAGGGGATTCTTGAATTTCATGAACTGCTCCTTGGTCAAAATAAAACCTGTTCGAAGTCCGCACGCATTACCGATCATCCACCTCACTGAGCTTCCAGGCTGTGCCTGGCGACGGCGCCGATTGGCACTGTGCTCTCAAAGCCCAAGCTCTCCACACGATTCGGAGTGCGGAGCAACCGAATCGTGAAAGTCTGTTCTGTCGCCTTAAGGCCGTTCCTTCAAGGTCTGCATGTGGGCCAGGATGTCGGCAACCACTTTGTTGTCAACCTCCCTCAAGGCGGGCATGTTGTCGTCTGGATGGCCGTTGAGGATGTTGTGCATGGCGTGCCACGGATCCTCTTTGGTCAAGCGGCCGATGAACCGTTTTCCGACGTAGCGACCTTCCATCCCATGGCAACCGGCGCACATGGTGCGGTAGTGGGCGGCACCCCTTGCGGCGTCACCGCGCGCGACTCCGGTGCGGGGATCGATCAGGGCATCCATATCGACCTGGCCATAGCTCACGAAATTGGCCAGATCCTGCAGGTCGCGGTACTTCATCACGGCACCAAAGATGTGGACGCTGCTGCGAAGAATTCCCACGATCTTTTCCGGATCGGCTCCGGCCATGGCACGGATCCCCCTGATGCCGGTAGCATGGATGCCAGTGGCATTGCGGCCTTGGTTGCCCTTGTAATCCCAGCCGTGGCATTCCTTGCAGCGCCAGGTTTCAGCTGGGGCGTTGGCGAAATAGCCCTTGGCTGGATACGACGGATGCGGCAATGCCTGGCGCTGACCGCCAGACTGCAGTTGCCAGTCGTCAAACAAGCGGCCGCCGTTGGCAATCGAGGCCGCCAGATTGATGCTCGGCAGCGTCTGCAACGAAGACAGCATCCTGGTCACAGCATCTTCACCGAGCGTCCTGAGCGCCGGCATATTTCCACCGGGGTGCCCATTGATGATGGTGTGAAGAACTTCAAAGGGACGTGCCCGCGCCGAGTCGCCCAGCGGCTGCGTCTGGCGCAAGTGGTCGCCGTCGATCCCGTGGCAATTCGCGCAGACCGTGGCAAAGACCTTGTCGGTGGAACCGGCAACGGGTTTGATTCGACGTGAGGCCTCGAGCAGCCTGGGCATATCCATCTGCCCGCTCACGATGAAGGAGGCAAGATCGGCGCGATCTGTTTCGTCCAGCAGTTCCTCGTAAGGGTGGTTGGCGTCCTTGAGGATCGCGATGATCGAAGCCGGATCAGCCTTTTGCTTTGCGGCGACACCGATGATGCCGTTGGCGCCCTTGTAATCCCAGCCATGGCAAGACACGCAGCGCCAGGAGTCAGCGGCCGAGAGGCGCACCTGCTTGGTCTTGAAGACGGGATTCGGGTGATTCGGAGCGCGCCCCTTGTTCTCCAGGGCGAAGTTGTCATAGAGACGGCCCCCACGCACCAACGACGCAGCGTCTTGGGCGATCGCCAGCGACCCGCCTAGACTTGCAAACAAAACCACCAGGGTGGCTAACGTTTTGTGTTTCATTGTCCTACTCCTTGCAAACATCCAATCAATTGAAAATCATTTTATGGCTGATGCTATTGATCGGATAAGGCATTAGACCTTTGCGCGAGTCGTTCTTGCCATTGATTGACCGACATCAAACATTTCCGGGTTTGCCGGCAACACGGGTCGCTCAGTTGACCCCGCCCCTTGCGTCGCGATCTGCGAAATGTTTGACCCAAGGGCCTTCTGCCTCAAGGCATTTGGGCATTGCTCACCGTTCACGCCATCATTCACGAATGTGAATTCGCGCGGCCGCCCCCGCAAGCGCTGTCAATCCGGAACCACTGAAACCCCATGCAAGGCCAAGCCCAGGCGCACCACCTCGCCCCGTTGCAGCACAGCGCTCAGGTCCCGCGACACGACGAGCACCGAGCCCAGCTCGGTGTCGAAGCTGTACTCGTAACCGCTGCCCAGATAAGCCCGCTTCACCAGCTTGGCCGCCATGCCGTCGCCGTTGCGTTGGATCAGCCAGGCCTCGGGCCGCACCGCCACTTTCACGGCTCCGGGGTTGACGCGGATCGAGGACTGGATCGTCAGCGGCCCCAGCGTCACGCTGCCGTTGTCGTGCGCGATGGCGGCGAACAGCACAGCCTCCCCCATGAAACCGGCGACAAATTCGCTTGCGGGGCGTTCGTACAGTTCCTGCGGCGTGCCGCGCTGTGCGATGCGGCCCTCGTTCATCACGATGATGTGGTCGCTCACGGCCAGCGCTTCGCTCTGGTCATGCGTGACGTAGGCCACGGTGAGTAGCAGGCGCTGCTGCAGGCTGCGGATCTCCTCGCGCATCTCGCGCCGCAGGCGTGCATCCAGGTTGCTCAGGGGCTCGTCGAACAGCAGCACCGCAGGCTCCAGCACCAGCGCGCGCGCCAGTGCCACGCGTTGCTGCTGCCCGCCCGAGAGTTCGCTCGGCAGGCGAGCGTCGAAACCGACCAGGCCGACCGAGCGCAATACATCCTGCGCGCGGCGGCGTGTTTCAAGCTTGCTGACACCGCTCATCTTCAAACCGTAGCCCACGTTGGCGAGCACGTCCATGTGCGGAAACAGCGCATAGCTCTGGAACATCATGCTCAGATTTCGCTCCGAAGGACCCAGCGCGGTGACGTCTTTTCCGTCGATAAGCACTTGGCCTGAAGTCGGCGACTCCAGACCCGCGAGCATGCGCAGCGTCGTGGTCTTGCCGCAGCCCGAAGGCCCGAGGATGGTGGTGAGCGTGCCCCGCGGTACCTCGAAGCTCACGTCATTCACCACCAGCGGCGCGGATTCGTCCGTCCCGTAGCGTTTGCTGATGTTCCTGAATTCGATGCCGTGGTTCATGGGTTCGTTCTCTCGATTACGCGGGGATGGCGATGGTTGCCACGGCGGCCGTGCGTCGCCCCAAGGAGCGTTCGCCCACCAGGAACTGAATCAGCGCCACGCACAGCGACATCAGCACGATCAGCACCGTGCAATAGGCCAGCGCCACGCCATAGTCGCCGTTGCCCACGCGGCCGATGATGTAGGTCGTGGCGAGTTCGTTCTCCGCCGTCACCAGGAAGATCACCGCGCTCACTGTCGTCATGGCGCGCACAAAGCTGTACACCAGCGCCGCCACGAGCGCGGGCTTGAGCAGCGGCAGCACCACGTGCAGCAGCGTCTGCACGGTGGACGCCCGCAGCATGAGCGAGGCCTCGTCCAGCGACCGGTCGAGTTGCTTGAACGCCGCCGTGCCCGCGCGCACGCCCACCGGCAGATTGCGGAACATGAAGCACAGCATGATGATGAGCGAGGTGCCGGTGAGCTCGAACGGCGGCACGTTGAAGGCCAGGATGTAGCTCACGCCCAGCACCGTTCCGGGGATGGCAAAGGCCAGCAAGGCCGCAAACTCGAACAGCCCCTGGCCCAAGAAACGGGTGCGCGCCAGCAGCCAGGCGATGAGCAGCCCCAAGCCCGCCGTCACGGGTGCTGCGCCCGCGGCCAGCTTGAGCGTGGTGAAGAGCGAGTTCCAGGCCGTGCCGGCCCAGACCACGCCGAACGCTCCCCACTCCAGCGCAAACGCGGTGTGGAAGTGTTGCAAGGTTGGCGTGTAGTCGCGGCCCCAGGTCTGTACCAAGCCGCCCGCGAAGGCGAACAGGTACACCACCACAGTGAACGCCAGCCAGGGCAGCGCCACCGCATACACCACTGTTCGCACCCGCTGCGGCAAGGCCATGGGCAGGCCCGAGTCGCCCTTGCCGCTGACGGTGGTGTAGTTCTGTTTTCCCAAAACGCCGCGTTGCAGGGCAAAGGCGCCCAGCGCAAACAGCGTGAGAATCCAGGCCAGAGACGCCGCCATGCCCTGGTCGTTTTGCGCGCCCACGATGGCAAAGAAGATTTCGGTGGAGAGCACGGAGAACTGCGCGCCCACGATGATGGGGTTGCCGAAGTCGGCCATGCTCTCGATGAAGCCCACCAGAAACGCGTTGGCCAGACCGGGCGCGAGCAGCGGCAGCGTGATGCTGAAGAAGGTGCGCTGCGGGTCGGCACGCAGCGTGAGCGCGGCCTCCTCCAGACTCGGTGACACGCCCTGCACCACGCCGCGCATAATCATGAAGGCGATGGGTGTGAAGGCGAACATCTGCGCCACCCAGACGCCGAACAGTCCGTAGAACCAGCGCGTGGGCTCGATGCCGAAAGCGACTTCCAGAAACTGATTCACCACGCCGGCGCGGCCAAACAGCAGGATCAGGCCCAGGCCCACGACGAAGGGCGGCGTGATGATGGGCAACATCGCCAGCGCCTTGAGCGCGCCCTGCCAGCGCCGTTCGCCGCGCTCGGCCATCAGCGCCATCATCGTCCCCAGTACGGTCGTGCCGGTGGCCGACAGCAGGCCCAGGAACAGCGTGTTCCAGGCCACGCCGCAGCGCTGGCCGCCGCCCAGGCAACTCAGGCTCCAGATACGGTCCGTGCCAACGCGCGCGACCAAAGCCGACATGGACCACTGCCCCTGTTCCGACAGGAAGGCGCTCACGAGTGCCTTGCCCACCGGATACGCGATGAAAAGCAGCAGCAGCAAGCCACAGCCGACGACGCTGGCGGCGACGAAGAGATCGCCCTTGAACAGGCCACGCCGCGCCAGGCCGAATGCGAACAGCAACACCAGGGATGTGATGAGGACAAAGCCGCCTATGCCGAGCCCGAATTGATTGACCGTCAGTTCACCGAACAGTGCATTGAGCAGAGCAAAGCTCCAGCCTTTCGCGCCAATCATGAAGCCAGCAAGCAGCAACCCGGCACCTCCGATGAGACCCCCTGCGATCAGCCAGCGGCTCTGCGCTTTGCCCGGCGCTTCGAACAGCGACACGCTCGCCAATGCCAGGCCCACGACACCGAACCAGAGCCAACTGCGTCCGTACTGAACGGCCTGAATGGCTCCGCTGGCGCTCTCCGGTCCACCGAAGACCTGCGGCAGCACCAGATACCAGGCGGCATCCTGGAGGGCGTACCAGGGCAGGAACAGGAAGGCCACGGCGCCCAGCGCGAGCCAGAAAGCGATGGCCCTGTTGGGATGGCGCTTCATCGCAATGTCGCGTATGGCATCAATGCGGCAGAGAATTGACTTCCTTCTCCCACTTGGCGATCAGGCGCTTGCGTTCGGCGCTGGCGCCGTACTTGGCGTAGTCGTAATTGATGAACTTGATCTTCTTGAAGTCGGGGACGCGCGGGTCCACCTTGGCCGCCTTGTTGGAAGGCACCTGGAATTGCTTGGCCGCGGCGGCCATCTCCTGCGCTGCGGGCGTCAGCGCCCACTCGTAGAACTTCTTCGCGGCGTCCAGGTTGCGCGCGCCCTTGATGATGCTCATGGAGCCGATCTCGGCGCCCGTGCCTTCGCTCGGAGTGATGGTCTCGACCGGAAAGCCGTTCATTTTTTCGCCCGGCCCGTCGTGCACAAAACTGATCGACACCGCCGTTTCTCCGCGCGCCACGGCCTTGATCGGACCGGTACCGGAGCGCGTGTACTGGCTCACGTTCTTGTGCAACGCCTTGAGGTACTCGAAAGCCTTGTCTTCCCCCATGAGTTGCACCAGCGTCGCCACCATGGTGTAGGCGGTGCCGCTGGCGGCGGGATTCGCGACCTGAATGTCACCCTTGTAGATCGGCTTGAGCAGATCGGCCCAGCTCCTGGGCGCCGGAATCTTCTTCTTCGCGAGCAACTCGGTGTTGTAGCCAAAGCCCAGCGGACCGGAGTAGATGCCCACGGTCCTGTAGCCCGACTGCTGTGCCTGCTGCTGCGACCAGGGCTGCAGCTGAGCCAAGGCCGGTGACTTGTACTCCAGCGACAGGCCCTGCTCTGCCGCCTGCAGATGCGGGTCGCCGGTGCCGCCGAACCAGACGTCGGTCTTGGGGTTCTCGCGTTCAGCGACCAGCTGCGCCAGCGCCTCGCCCGAGCCCTTCATGCTCAGATTCACCTTGGTGCCGGTGGTGCGGGCATAGACCGTGCTGATCATGTTGCACCATTCGGCCTGCACCGAGCAGATGATGTTGACCTGACCCTGCGCCGACGCGGCGACGGACGCCAGCAGCCAAGCTGCGGCCACGATGGATTTCTTCATGGGGACTTCCGGGTAACTTGATTACCCTGCAAGCTTAACCGTTGTCCGGCGTGAAGGTCATGGGGAAAATACCCGTCCGATGGCCGCTTTCACGCGATAAGACGACAGATATTCAGTCGCTGTTGCGGGGTCGCGTCAGCCTTCAGCATGAAACTAAGTTACAGTACGGTTTTCATTTGATGTAACTCGCATGAGCTTTGACCTCGTTTTGTTTGGCGGTACCGGCGATCTGGCGTGGCGCAAGCTGATGCCAGCCTTGTTCCAGGCGTTTCGCCACGGCACCTTGCCCGAGGGTGGGCGCATCATCGGCGTCGGGCGTGAAGACCTGAGCCACGACCAGTACCGCGCGCGCATCCACGAACGCTTCAACGACGTCGATCTGGCCAAGCGTCCCTCGGAAGAAGAGTTCACACGCTTTGCGCAGCTGATCGAGTTTGTGCGCATGGACCTGTCCAGGCCGGACGACTACGCGCTTCTGGCGACAAGGCTGCACGAGCGCAACGCCGACACCGTGGTGATGTACGTGGCCACCGCGCCTTCGCTCTTCACCGTGGTGTGCGAGCAGTTGGGCGCCGCCGGTCTGAACACGCCCAAGACGCGCATCGTGCTGGAAAAGCCCCTGGGTCACGACCTTGCCTCCAATCGCGCCATCAACAAGGCGGTGTGCAAGGTGTTTGGCGAGAAGCAGGTGTTCCGCATTGACCACTATCTGGGCAAACCGGCGGTGCAGAACCTGTTTGCGTTGCGCTTTGGCAATGCCCTGTTCGAGCCGCTGTGGCGGCGCGAACACATCGCCAACATCCAGATCACGATCGCCGAGGAGCTCGGCGTCGAAACCCGCGGCGCGTTCTACGAGACCACTGGCGCGCTGCGCGACATGGTGCAGAACCACGCGCTGCAACTGCTGTGCGCCATTGGCATGGAGCCACCGATCAACGCCCACGCCGACGCCATCCGCGACGAGAAGCTCAAGGTGCTGCGATCCCTCAAACCCTGGACGCCAGAGTCGCTGGGCCAGGACGTGATCCGCGGCCAATACGCGGCCGGCAACATCCTGGGTGCGGCCGTTCCGGGCTACCGCGAAGAGCTGGGCGTGAACCCCGAGAGCCACACCGAGACCTTTGTCGCGCTGCGCACCGAAATCTCCAATTGGCGCTGGGCCGGCGTGCCTTTTTACATTCGCACCGGCAAGCGTCTGGCGGGTCGCGATGCGCGCATCGTGGTGAACTTTCGTCCGACGCCACACGCGATCTTCAACTCGCAGATCGGCGCCTCCAACAGCCTGGTGATCAACCTCCAGCCCAAGGACGGACTGGAGCTGCACCTGCTGGCTCAGGGCACGAGCAACCGGCGTCAGCAGCAGCAGGGCTTAAGCCCGGTACAGCTCGATCTGGACTTTGACAAGCGCTTTGGCAGCGGGCGCGTGGGCGCTTACGAGCGGCTGTTGCTGGAAGTGATCGACGGCCGATTGAACCTGTTCGTGCGCAGCGACGAGCAGGAAGAGGCCTGGCGCTGGGTCGAACCGATTCTGGACCACTGGAAGAACGACGCGCAGGGACCGCGTCCTTACGCTGCCGGAACCTGGGGCCCGAGCGCTTCCAGCGCCATGATAGCGCGTGACGGCTATTGCTGGAGCGAGGAGAACTGATGCTTGAACGCATCAAGGCCTCGCTCTCTTCGCTGGCTCCCGCCGAGCAACGCGTCGGCGCCTTGGTTCTGGCCGACCCGCGGGCCTTTGCCAATCTGCCGGTGAGCATCCTGTCGGACCGGGCCCACGTGAGCAAGCCCACGGTGGTGCGCTTTTGCCGCAGCATGGGTTACGACGGACTCTCCGATTTCAAGCTCAAGCTCGCGGGCAACGTGAGCGAAGGCGTACCCTTCATCCACCGCAGCGTGGACGCCGACGACAAGATCAGCGACGTCATGGTCAAGGTGATCGACAACACCGTGGCCGCGTTCCTGAAATACCGCAATGACGCGCGCCCGCTGGCCATGGAAAAGGCGGTGGAGATCCTGGCCGCCACCTACAAGACGGGCCGGCGCATCGAGTTCTGGGGAGCAGGAAATTCGGGCATCGTGGCGCAGGACGCGCAGCACAAGTTCTTTCGCCTGGGCGTCAACGCCATCGCCTACAGCGACGGTCACATGCACGTCATGAGCGCGTCCATGCTGGGCCCGGGCGACTGCGTCGTGATCGTCTCCAATTCGGGCCGCACGCGCGACCTGATGGACGCCTGCGACATCGCCAGGCGCAACGGCGCCACCACCATCGTGATCACCGCCAGCGGAACCCCTTTGGCAAGCGCCGGCCACATCCACCTGGCTGCCGACCACCCCGAAGGCTTCGACCGCTACAGCCCGATGGTGTCGCGCCTGCTGCACCTGTTGGTGATCGATATCCTGGCTACCGCTGTGGCGCTGCGCATCGGTGGAGCCACGCTGCAGCCGCGCCTGGAAGCGATCAAGAACAACCTGCGCAGCAAGCGTTACGCATGAGAATCTTGGGCATCGACCCCGGCCTGCGCACCACGGGCTTTGGCGTGCTCGATGTGCAGGGGTCGGCGCTGAGCTACGTCGCCAGCGGCACCATCAGCACCCTGCATCTGGACACGGCGGATCTGCCGGCGCGCCTGGGCGTGCTGTTCGACGGCATCCGCGAAGTGGTGGAGCGCTACCAGCCGGATCACGCCGCCGTGGAAATCATCTTCGTCAACGTCAATCCGCAGTCCACGCTGCTGCTGGGACAGGCGCGCGGCGCCTGCATCACGGCGCTGGTGTCGCGCCAACTGGGCGTGGCGGAATACACCGCGCTGCAGATGAAGAAAGCCGTCGTGGGGCACGGTCGGGCCGCCAAGTCGCAGGTTCAGGAAATGGTGATGCGCCTGCTGCGGCTGCCGGGCCTTCCCGGCACCGACGCAGCAGACGCGCTGGGGCTGGCGATCACGCACGCTCACGTGGGTCAGGCCATGAGCCGCCTGGCGCAGGCCACATCCCTGCAGCGCAAGAATACCGGCAGCTACAAAGACGGACG
This sequence comes from uncultured beta proteobacterium, assembly GCA_903838565.1. Classification (GTDB taxonomy): domain Bacteria; phylum Pseudomonadota; class Gammaproteobacteria; order Burkholderiales; family Burkholderiaceae_C; genus CAIKVZ01. The sequence goes on from CAILZB010000079.1 coordinate 61,400, forward strand.
CAGCCACTGAGGCTGCGTCGATCGGAGTTCCTTCGGGGAATCCGCAAACCGTCGATCTGAAGGGATTGCCACGCGATCGTGGCGACCCCTTCGCGTCAGATCACTTCGCCGAAAGAATCCACGCCACGGCGTTCTTGATCTCGGCCGCGTCCGTGGACTTGATCTTCTTGTGCTCTTCCTTCTTGCCGTCCAGCTCGACCATGGGGCCGGTGGTGACATGCTTGTACAGCTTGTCTTCAGCGTCGGCCTTGCCGGCATATTTCTTCGCCACTTCCTTGTAGGAAGGGCCGTCTTTTTTCTTGTCCACCGCGTGGCACTTGAAGCAGTCGCTCTTCTTCAGCAAAGCCTGGGCTGCGTCAGCATCCACTGCGGCGTAGGCCATTGAAGTTGTCATCAGGCCACAGGCCACCAGCAGGGTCGAAAGCAATTTCATTTAGGTCATCCTTCTATTGATAAAAAATAACTGGCCGCCTGCCATTCCTGAAAATTCACCCACCCGTATTTTCTGCGGACGAACACGCGCACCGGGGTGAATTGTAGGGGAGATGGCAGGGCCACAGAATCAAGGCTGGGCCTTGAGCTGCATGCCCATCCCGCCCTTGCTGCGGGCGTCAGTGATCTCCGCCTTCACCAGTTGCGCGTCCCTGGACGCCGGGTCCAGCACCGTGAGCACCGTCTCCCAGTACTTCACAGCCTGAGCGTAATCCGCGCGGGCATAGGCGTCAGAGCCTGCCATCATCAGCGCCATCGGGTGCTTGGGGTTGAGTGCCAGTGCCTTTTTCACCAGCACCATGGGTTTGCCTTCGAGCTTGCCGCTGCGGCTGGCGATCACATCCGCGTACTGCATCAGCAGTTCTGCATCGGCATCGACGACCTTGCCCGCTTTGCTGTAAGCGTCTTCGGCTTCGGCCAGCTTGCCCTGCACCTTGTAGGCTCGCGCCAGTCTGACCCAGCCTTGCAGGTCGCCCGGATTGGCTTTGAGCTTGGCGGCAAGGCCTTCGATCATCTGGTTGATTTTTTCCGGCGTCATGGCGCCCGCTGCAGCAGCGTCCACCGGCGGCAGCTTGCCCGCGTCAGCGCCCGCCTTCGACTTGGGTGCGCCGGGCATGCCCGCCTTGGCGCGCGCATCGGCGATATTGGCCTCCACCTGCTGCGCATCGGCCGAGCCCGGCTCCAACACCAGCAGCAGTTTCTCCCACTGCGACACGGCCAGCGAGAACTCGTCCCGGCGGTAAGCCGCCACGCCCGACATCATCAGCCCCATCGGATGCTGCGGGTCCAGCGCCAGCGCCTTGTTCACCAGTTCCAGTGGCTTGCCTTCAATGTTGTCGTTGGCACGCACGGCCAGCAGGTCGGCGTAGTCCACCAGCAGGTCGGGGCTGGTGTTGACCACATCGCCGGCCTTGATGAAGGCCTGCTCGGCCTCGTCGAAGCGCTTCATCACCTTGTACGAGCGCGCCAGCATGGCCCAGCCCTTGGGGTCGTTCGGATTGGCC